>JAFZUS010000131.1 GCA_017618275.1 Prevotella sp. | reverse complement strand
ATTTTCAAATCCATAAGCCACAAATTAATAAATAATGAGTGGCAAAGATACGAAAATTTAATCCGAGAAATATAGTTTTGTAATTGAAAATGAATAATTTATGCTAAAATTCGGAATAATAATTTTATCGGAATAATGCATATCGTCAAGCATTTCCTTTGTACCAGGTTTCCATACCTCTTCGTCACATGAATGACCGAATAAGCCAACGCTGATGACAATACAGCCATCCAGCGTCAGCCGCTTTTGGGCTTCAATGAACTGCTCCTTAAATCGCGTGCTTCCGCAGAGCGTGACTATCTTGTATTGTTGTATCATTATTAAATACCTGTTATATTTCTAATCATCCTAAGCTGTATCTTCTTACCGTCAGTCATCACCATTGTCTGCTCATACTCATCAATGCGCTTTACGTTGCCTGTATAGGACTGATACGAGCCTCCTTCCTTGTGTTCGTCTGGCACGAAATACTCGATTGTTACATTTGGCTGCTCCGAAAGCTTGGATAATAGCAGTTCCATCTTACGGTTCAGCTCTTCATTACCAGATTCTCCCAGGTCAATCCAGTCATCCGTCAAACGGCCTGACTCCTGAATGGCAGCATCATAGCCTGTCAATGCGGCAAAGGGTGCAAACTGGGCTGCACGGTTCCACATCGACATCCTCGGATGATGCTTTGGCTCGTAATGAGGCAGATTGATAATATCGTCGTAATCGTGAGTCATGCCTTGTGTCCTCCTATTTGTTCATTGCGCTCCTTGGCTGTGGCACCTTCCTCGAAGTTCAAGCCTCTGAGGATGGCGTTCTTGCCGAAACGCTTCTTGATTTTCAACTGTGCCTCCTGCATTCGGCGTTCTTTGTCAAGCTTGGCCTGTTCCTCCTGACGCTGCTTTTCCAGAGCCTCGTAGTCGGTGAAGAGGTCAAGCTGCTGGGGTGCATTGTTCTGTGCCACCACAGATGCCTCTGATACCACATGGTTCGTTGTCAGGTTCAGTCTGCGAATCAGCAAGTCTGGATTCACATGGCGGTCAAACAACTCTGTTGTTCCATCCATGATAAGCCGTGAGGATGATGTCGGCTTCTTGAAATTGAAGGAACCGTGAGCATGTTTCGGCACCTGTTTGCCGTAGTAGTTGGCAGTTATCTCTCCATGATACTTGGCACGAATCTCTGGGTTCGTCAGACTCTCGGCATCATAGCCTACAGTCAGCACCAACTGGTCTGTCACCAATCGCTTCGATACCAAGTCGAGTGCCATACCCTCAGCCATTTCCTGTATGACTACACGGGCTTTCTTGAAGGTGTATGGTTCCTGCAATACTTGTCCGCTACTGAAGCTGTTCGTCTCAGGACGATAGGCTTTCACGGCCTCCATTGTACTTGGTTCCCAACCCCAGGCATGGTCTATCAGCAGTTCGGCATTCACACCAAACAGCCGATATAGCAGCCCTTCGTTCTGTACTGACATCCTGGCTAACTTACCCATCGTGTCGATGCCATAAACAGCCAGTTTCTCTGCTATGCCTTTGCCTACACGCCAGAACTT
>JAFZUS010000130.1 GCA_017618275.1 Prevotella sp. | reverse complement strand
CGCGTGAATGGTCCTACCTGTACATTGTCCCATTCCTCAAGAGTAGCTCGGGAGTCTCTGATAGTCATCGAAGGTTCGATGCTGAAATCGTGCGGAAGTGTCACCGTGCGCCAAGAGGAATCGTCACAATCTGGCATCTCTGCGTTGATCACGCCGTTGCGATGGAATTTCCATCCTGTTTCAAAACTTGTCTTTCTTTGTGCCGGGATGCTCATTGGCAATGTCAACACTTCCACATCGCTATATCCCATGCGGTCGCCTTGTGCCAGACGCAGACCTTCCACACGGATAACCTTGGCACGGGTGGGCTTGCAACGGACGGTCTGCCAGATGGGATTATTGACAATGTTCGAGAACTCACCTTCGCCCAGAGTCTCCCACGTTTTCCAGTCGGTAGTTGCCGAAATACGGTAGTGGGTGACGAGACCCTCACGCGAATCCTGTGGGGGCAGATAGCGGAATCCTGTGACGGTCGCCTCGTCGTTGAGGGTCACGAACATCGTCTTGTCTGCTCCGAAGAAGATATAGTAATCCGAAGCATGCTTCTCGCCAGCATCGGGTGTGTCCTGGGTGATGTCTGGAGCCAAATAGACCGACGTGCGCTTGATGATAGGTTCGCACTTCGCGTCAGTGATGGTAAAGCGCAGACGGGTAGCCGTCACCTTGGGGAAGCAGATGATGCGACGATGGCCAATGGTGGTCAGCCCGTCTCCCTTATCGACGAGTTCATCCTTCAAAGACACCCATTTTCCATCGACTTCAGCCTCCAGTGAGAACTTCTTCACCCGCTGTCCGTAGCGGATGTCCTCCTCAGCCACGAAGCGGTTGAAGGTTGAGGGTTCCTTAAAGGTGATGATGGTTTCGTTTCCCTGCGTCTTTTTCTTGGCCTTCTTCGCCAAGTCGGTCTTGAACACCTCGTGAATCATCTTGTTGAAGGCGATGCCTCGCAGTGAGTCTGTCGGATGAATACGACCGTTGGGAGCGATGGGGAAATTGAGCAGCAGGCACGAGTTGCGCCCTACTGATTTATAATAGGTGTCCATCAGTTTCGAGAGACTCTTCACGTTTTCGTTCTCCGTCTCGTGGTAGAACCATCCCGGACGGATGCTCGTGTTCGTCTCGCCTGGACACCACACATTACCGTTCTCCAGACCGTAGTGCAACTGCTCGTAAGGCACGTCGCCCTTGTCGTTCAGCAGACTCCAGTTCGTCTCACCGATAAAGCCGGCCTCAGTACCCACCCAGCGCAGGTCACCACGGTCGCTGCCGTCGTTCCATATCAGGCATTTGGGCTGCAGTTCGCGAATCATGCGGTAGGTCTCAGGCCACTGATAATAGGTTGTACGGTCTATCTTGCGCACCTCGTTGGCTCCGCCATACCATCCGTCACCGCCATTGGCACCATCAAACCACACTTCGAACATATCACCATACTCCGTCAGCAACTCACGCAACTGGTTGCGGAAGTAAGTCACGTAGGCAGGCTTGCCGTATTCCGGATGATTTCTGTCCCAAGGAGAGAGATAGACGGCATATTCCAATCCCTCTTCCTTGCAGGCCTCGGCTAGTTCGCGCACCACGTCGCCTTTGCCGTTCTTCCAAGGCGAGTTTTTCACAGAGTATTCTGTATATTTCGAGGGCCACATGCAGAAACCGCAGTGGTGCTTGGCGGTGAAGATGATGCCCTTCATGCCTGCCTGTTTGCAGACACGCGCCCATTGGCGACAATCAAGGTTGCTAGGGTTGAACAACTTCGGGTCTTCATTGCCGAAGCCCCATTCCTGATCAGTATAGGTGTTCAGCGAGTAGTGGATGAATGCATACATCTCCATCTTCTGCCATCGCAGTTGGTTCTCGGTTGGCACAGGGTCACAAGGTGTGTGGGTCTGGGCATTTATCGCCAGAGCCATATAGCACAGTAGTAGAATAGAATTAATCTTCTTCATATAAGTAAATACCTTCTGTCATTTTATCGCGATTTTGAACACTAATGAGGTGGCAAAATCCAATTTGTCAGGGCAACTGATGACGAGGCCTTCTGAGGTCTGTCGCCATTTCAATTTGTTGTCGCACCCTAACAGTGATACGCTCTTCACTTTCTCCTGACCTTTCTTCAGGTTATGGATGGTCACCTGACTGCCAGCCTCGGGTACGGCCAATGTGAAGGCATAGAGAGCACCATTCTTGCCCACGGTGAAACGGATGTCCTGTGGTGTAAACTTAAAGTCAGCGTGTTGCTTACCCAATCCACCGCCAGGCAGTTTCTTCAGTTTGCCATTCACAATCTCTCCTTCACCCAGCGTGCGCCATGCCTTGCTGCCATACACGGCCTCACCATTGATCTGCATCCATTGTCCTACCTCTTCGAGCATGGTAACACACGCATCCTCAATGCTGCCGTCAGGACGCATGGGGATGTTGAGTGCGGCATTGCCGTCGCGACAGATGGCCTCGATGATGAAGCGTATCATAGAGTCTGAATCGTAGGTGAAGCCGGGGGCATAGAACCAGTCGCCTACAGGAGCCTCACGAATCCAAGGCTGCGAGGCGTTGATGCTGTCGGGAAAGTCGAACTCGGCGGTGTTTACAGCACCGTTTGTCGGATTGCGGAACTTGATGATACTGAAGGCGTCAACCTTTCCACGCGTCTTCAGCAGGCGGTTGTAGTAGTCAGCCATCACCGTCTGCATAGCGTTGCTCTTATAGCCTGTACCCGTACCGTCGCCAGTGAAGGGTCCCTGCACGGTGCCGTCGGTATAGATGAAATCGGGATCGTAGTGGGCTGTCACGTCCATCATGCGGAGTGCCCACTGCGTGGCGTACCACTTACAGTAATCAAGATGGCGGCTGAAGATACCGGCCTTTGGAGGCGACCATCCTGTATGGGCCATTGCGTCTACCGTCTCGTATTCGCGCAGGTCGATGCCGTAGAGCAATCGTGGGTCGTAGCCTTCCCACCATTTGCCCTTGCCGTCTTCCAATGTCAGGTTGCCATCGTAGGGAACACCTGCTTTATCGCCTTTAGAATCGGAGGCGAAGGCCGTCTGCCACCACCACCAGGTGTATTCGTGGTGGAAGGTAACGCCGTAGCGCATGTTGTATTTATGACAGGCATCTACCCATTCGCGCAGGATGTCGCGCTTCGGTCCGATGTTTACCGAGTTCCAGGGATGATACTGCGAGTTCCACAGGTCGTAGTTGTCGTGGTGTACGCCCTGAATCATCAGGAATCGTGCACCTGCTTTCTGGTAAAGTTTGGTAAGATATTCAGGATCAAGCTTCGTGGGGTTCCAGTCGCGCAGCACCTCTTTATAACCTACCTCCGACGGATGGCCATAGCGCTTCAGATGGTTCTTATACGCCTTATGATCCTCGCGCTCCTTGTACAGATTGCGTGCATACCAATCGCCGCTCTCGCCAGCGGCCTGCGGACCGAAGTGTACCCAGATACCAAGCTTAGCATCGCGCAGCCACTCAGGTGTGCCAGGATAGTTCTTCTCTATCGATTCCCAGTTGGCTTTGTATGGGCCGTAGGTGATGGGGATGTCGAGTTGCACTTCGGCAAACGACTTGCTGTCGCCCGTCGGCACTGAGCCAATAGGCATCTTTGCTGGAATCTCAGGGAAGGGCGGCATTTGTGGCATCTGTCCGTCCTGCAATGTTTTTTGTGCCTGGCTGCTACAAACTACGCAAGCTAGCATCATCGTAATTACACTTTTCTTCATATTTAATACTTTAGTTTCTGGGTGCAAAGTTATGCAGAAGTTAGGAAATTATGGTTCAAAATATTATGCAAGAATAGGACAATATTATGATGTTGGAGAAAAAATCGCAATTTTGTCCTATTACAATGATGGGCAAATCAGAAATAATTCGTATTTTTGCAGCCGGATGGCAATCATATAAGGCAATGATACAGATACCTATTGAGTCGATGAATCTGATGATGCTTAACGTAGGCTTTGCGATGCATCATGCAGATTGGAACTGGCAGAAAGTGAGTTCTCCCTTTATCCGCATCTTCTATGTTGTAGAGGGGGAGGCCATGCTACATCTGCCTGAAGAAGACGTGAGGTTAAAGCCCAATCACATGTATATCATACCGGCATATACCACTCATTCTTATGAATGTCATGGGTTGTTCAAACTGTATTATCTTCATACGTATGAGGGCTTTAAGAACGAGATGAATCTTCAAGAAACCTATGAACTGCCTACCGAGGTGTCGGCAGGAAATGGTGTTGAGCAACTGTTTGAGTATATATGTAGCCAGCAGCCTGACGCCAGATTGCCAGAACCTGATCCTGAGAGTTATGATAATTCTTCGCAGACATCAGACTACGTGGAACGTTACCAGAATATGGCTTTATGGGAGAAAATGGAACTGAGGGGAGCCATGCTGATGATTATGTCGCACTTCATTCGTGAGGCCCAACCCCGCATCTGGACATCCGATGAACGCATGAAGCGAGTGCTGAAGCATATTCATGAGCATATTACCGATGAAGTAGCAATAGAAGACCTGGCCAATGTTGCTTGTGTAACTAAGACCTACTTCATTCGTCTTTTCAAGCAGGAGTTCGGCATATCCCCTGTTCAGTATATCAACAGGAAAAAGGTGGAACGGGCACAATTGTTGCTCTTCACCACCGACAAATCGGTAAAAGAGATTGCCTATATGCTAGGCATCAGCGATCATAGCTATTTCATCCGTCTCTTCCGCAAGACGGCAGGAATCACCCCGCAGGATTATCGCAGACAACTGAGAGTATAAACTAAAAAGGGAACCCCATTGCTGAGATTCCCCGGAGTCCTCTTTCGAGGCATATGATAGAGGCAAGTAAACAACCTTAGCGGCGACCTCCAAAGTGGCCGGAACCACTGCGATTGGTACGAGTGTTCATTGCAATTTCGCGATTCGGAGCCTTATGAGCATTGTGGTTACCCATGTTATGGTTGCCCATGTGGCCCTTGTCGTTCATCACTCTTGCACCTCTGTCCGGCATTGGAGCAGGATTGTGCTTTGCAACGGGAGCAGGGGCGGGCTTGCCCATGTGTGCATAGTGTGAGCCATGAACCTTGTTGTGACCACCCTTGTAGGTTACGAACACCTTTGGATGTGCATTGTAGAAACGGTCTCTGCCATAGTGAGCGTACACTGCGAATGTCCATCCGCCAGCCTTCCATGCTACAGGGCGATAGAAGTGGTTCAGTGCTACATACTTGTCATACTGCCACGGAGTGAGCACGAAGCGGAGGTCTGCGTTACGACGATCCCACCAGATGCCAAACACGTCGCCATGACCGTTCAGGCTCATCAGGTAGTCGAGGTTGATCTCGTAGACTGCTTCATACTGTGCAGCGGTGAGGTTCAGCTCGTAAGCCATCTTGTCCGAGAGGAACAAAGCCTCGTTCTTTGCTGCGTTATAGCTCATAGCGTTGGCCGAGATAGTCATGACCATCATCACTGCCAGGATCATCATCTTCTTCATATTGTTTTCTCCTTTTTCTTTAATTGTTATTAATCCCTGCATTATAGCCGCCCCTTATCAAGGGGCTCTAAATGTTTCTTAATCACAGTGCAAAGATCGGTACTTTTCACGGTATTTCAAAAGGATTTTGCCTAATCTGAGGGGTGGTTTTTCCTAAATCGTATTAGGGGAAATCCCCCATGAGATAATCCGACGGATGACCCGCATATCCAATAAGTACGGAGTCTTCAATCTCTCACAGGGATTCCCTGACTTTGACCCGCCAAAAGAGATTACCAATCGCTTGGCAGAGATTGCCCCGTCTGGCCCTCACAATCCCTCATGGCATCGAGCGTCTTTTATCTTCCGAAATAGCTGTAATGGTTATTGTCAGGATTGACCACAATCTGTTCGACCACAATCTCCGGGTCAATCATGATGACCTTCAGCGTGTGCTTACCAGGGGTGACGCTCTCGAAGGTGGCATCGAGCCAACGGAGGTTATCGAATACCTCATCGCGTCGGGGCAGCTGTCGTCCCTGCCAGAAACCACTTAGAGCCAGACGACTGCGCTGTGGCAGTGGTTTCAGGACTTTGGAACGGGCAAGGTTCTGAGGAGTGTACTCCAAGAAGGTATCTACGATGCCACGACGGGCATCGATGGTCTGCATGGGCTGGTCGTCGATCTGTATGCCGATACGAAGACCGCGTGCAGGCAAGATGTCCTGCGTAGGCAATATACCTATTGCTACCTTGCCCTCAGTGGTTATGTTGATGTCGTACTCTAGCGTAGCACCGCTGTTTTGGGCGAGAACATTGTTGCTTCCCATGCAACCTTTGCCGCGTCCAAGGTCTGGAAGGAAAATCCAAGCAGCATCCTTTCCGTCTGTCTTTCGGGAGAATTGGTAGGCGAGAATGCTATATTCTTTGGTGGCAGGCTGGTTTTGTAAAGCATGGCCAACATTGAACTTCAACGTCGTAGGATTGATATTCTTATCGGGCATCGACCACATGGTATAACCGATGTGCTTGTCCTGCATCATTTTGTTCCACTTACCACCAGCAATCTGATGGTAATAGTCGCTCAATTGTTGGTCACGAGCCATCAGCTGCTCAATGAGTTTGGAATTGCCACGGGTTGCTGCATTGTAGATGAGATGAACGCCAGCACTGGCTACTACGGGATAATAGACCAACTGATAGTAGGCGTCCTGCGCTTGGGCAGGAATCTTTGTGCATAGTGCCTCTGCACGTGCTGCCAACGAAAGCCACAGGCTATCTGTCTGCTTCATCTCCTCTTGATTGAAGATGCCCGGCACCTCTGCCTCGGCTTTGCGCCAGAGGTTGTATTTCGAGTATTTGGCAATAAGGTCGGCAGTTTCTTTGGCATAGTCTTCACCAAAGACAGAAGACGTATAGCCTTCCAACCAAGCCTGCTCATCACCTGCCTTTACAGCCTCAGGATTCCAAGCATAATGCATGATGAAGTCGATGGGCACTTCTTTTGGCTTCAGGTCGCCCACATTGATAATCCAGATGCGGTCGATGCCCGTCTGATAAGCCAGATTCAGCTGTTCACGCAACTTGGGGATAGTGGTAGTGTTCACCCAACGGTCATTCCATGGGCCGCCGTTCATGTCGATATGGTAGTAGAGACCAAGTCCGCCCTTGCGTTTGCGCTCGAAATCGCGTCCGATGCGTCGGATATAGCCCCAGTTGTTGTCGCAGAGCAGCAAGGTCACATCATCTGGAACGGTGAAGCCGGCATCGTAGTAGCGTTGCACTTCCGTAAAGATGGCCCAAAGCTGGGGCACGGCATCCTCACGTCCATATACCTTCTTGATAATAGAGCGCTGACCCTTTATTACCTCACGCAACGTCTTCATGTTGTCCTCGTCGTCACCCTTGCCCATAGCCACGTCGCCGTCGCCACGCATTCCAATGGTCACAAGGTTGTCGTATGCCTTGTTGCGCTGCATGCCTTCGAGGAAGAACTTGTCAACACGCTCTTTGTTCGTGGCATAGTCCCAAGGGCCCACCTGCTCCTTGCGGTGCAAGTACTCCTGGTGCGCCCTCATCATTGGTTCATGGTGCGAGGTTCCCATCACAATGCCATATTCATCAGCCAGGCGAGGGCTCTCCGGATCATCCTCGTTGAAGGCCGTTGCCCACATGGCTGGCCACAGGTAGTTTGCTTTCAGACGCAGCAGCAGCTCGAACATGTGAGCATACATCTTCGAATTGACACCGCCAAAGTGTTCCGTTGCCCATTCCCCAAATGACGGCCATTCGTCATTGATAAAGATTCCGCGATACTTCACCTTCGGCGACGGCTGCACAAATCTGCCATCAGTCCAGTAAAGTTCGTCCTGATGCCTTACAGGTACATCTGCCCACCAGTACCAGGGCGACACACCGATTCGCTGCGAAATCTCATAAATACCATAAATGGTGCCACGCTTATCGCTACCAGCTACCACAAGGTTTCCATCAACAATGTCGATAACGAACGACTCCCACTGGCCTTTTATCTTGCTCACATCAAGTTTTTTCTGCTTGATGAGTTTATCAACAAGACGGCTATTGCCGATGGTGCCTATGAGGATGCTGTTGGCTATTGGCAATTGGCTATTAGCTATTGGCGAAGCAACGCCCGTCACTTTCCGCACATCATCGCTCAGGTCGTTGGCAGCACGAACCACGCCCTTCCAATCATGTTCATCCACCACGATTGCCGCAGTCTTCCTGTCCTTGGCAATACAGAATGTTTTACTTTGTGCCATCACACTCATTGTCATGACCAGCATTAGCAAACTCACAGTTAGAATCTTTCTCATTGTATCGTTATATATTATTTTAGTTTTTATCTGTTCTTGCTTCTATCAGATTTTCCCCAAGAGGCCGTCATCGTGTTACAACCCGACTGCTCGTTTCCTGCAGTCACCAGCATCCATTCACCACCAATCAGGTTGAATGGATTGAACTTCATTTCCTTATAGTTAATCTCTTTCATATTTTTATTGATTCAAATATTTCCAAAGTTGTATGGAATAGTCATGTTGACGCAGTTTCTCAACGATATCTACGAGCTGCTTTTGGACGGCTTTCTGGTTTGTTCCCATCTGCTGGGCAAGATCCTTTATAGACCGTTGTTCGCATCCCATGCCGAGAGTCTGGCGAAGCAGGTTGTTCCCCCATCTGTCCTGCATCTGTACCAGCAGATTCTCCTCGTCGTGTAACTCGCTTACGTCCATTATTCTAAATCCACTTGAAATACTCCTTTCCTGCACCGACCTCGAAATGACATTTGGCGATGCCTAAATCCATCTTTGAATAGCCAATCATGGAAAAGCCTTTCTTGGCTCGTACTTGATGGTGATCATCTTTCACGCCAACGTACTCAAAGGAGAACTTTTGCTGGTTCACGGCAGTTGGAGCCAGCAAAGCGGCTTCAACACCTTTCTTGAACCATGAGGGAGTGGTGTCACTCGCATTCTTGGACGAGCCAAGCGGCAAAGCCGAGCGGCTTACTTGTTCTACAGTCTTGATCTTGTGACCAACACCTTGCGTTTCACCATAGCCGATGGCGATATAGCAGGCAATCTTCTCTCCATCTTCAAGAACATACGTTCCAGGCACCTTTGAGTAGCTGAGTCCTACCCAGCAGGTGTTCAAGCTCAGTGTCTGGGCAAACAGTACCAGATGCTCGCCATAATAGCCGACGCGCTCATCCAAGTCATCAGCCTTTTTGCCAGCCACTACGATATAGTTGTTAACTCCACGGAACTTACCATATTTGGCCAGCGTCCCCTGAAAGGCTTTTGGCTCGTTCAGAATCAGTTGCATG
>JAFZUS010000129.1 GCA_017618275.1 Prevotella sp. | reverse complement strand
GATAGCAACGATTCTGAAGTCAAGCAGCACCTTTTCTGCCGTCCGCTACAACGAGCGGAAGGTGGAGCATGGTGTGGCTGAGCTGGTGGCCATCCGTAACTTCGGGTATCTCGAAAATGCGCCTGAAATGCGTGGCATCACCTCGCTTCGCAACTATCTCATGGACTACTCAGCCAAGAATGACCGTACCCGGATGACGCAGTTCCATGCGGCTATCTCCTGTAAGGGTAACGAGTATTCCAAGGAAGAGCTTATCGATATTGCTTGGAAATACCTGGATAAAATGGGCTACAACAACGAGGGGCAGCCGGTGCTGATGTACTTTCACCATGACACGGACAACAACCACCTGCATATAGTAACAAGTCGTATCAGTCCAGACGGCAAGAAGATTCCAGATAGTATGGAGAACATCCGTTCTTTGAAGGCCATCGAGGAGGTGATGAACGTGGATAAGAAGTACCAGAACTCTGAAATGATGAAACTGGCCAAGTCCTATCACTTCGAATCGGTGTCTCAGTTCATGGCCATCTTCGAGACTTCGGGCTACGAGACTTTCATTCAGGATGATGACATCTGCATCAAGAGAGGTGGTCAGGTACAGGATAAGATTGCAGTGAAGAATGTGGAGAAGTTATGTCGCAAGAATGGTGAAGCAGAAAAGAAACGCATCCGTCAGCTTCGTGCTATTCTCCAGAAGTACCGCGACCAGAGTTCAAGCCGTGAGGAGTTGGAGTCGATGCTAAAGAAGAAGTTCGGCATCTGCATCAAGTTCCTGGGCAAGGAGTTTTCTCCGTATGGCTATATGGTAGTGGATAATACGACCAGGACGGTATTCAAGGGAAGCGATGTCCTCGGCATCAAGGATCTGCTCCAGTTCCAGAGCCGTGAAGAAAAGCTGCAGAAGGTGGACTTCTTCATCGAGGACAAGCTAAGGGAGAATCCTTTGGTAACAACCTTCGACCTCAACCACGACCTGCACCGTTTCTACGGCTGTCATATCAGGCACGGCAGTATTATCATGGGAAAGGAGAAAGTGGAACTGGCCGACTATCTTGTTCAGAAAATCAAGTACAATGACAAGGTTTCTTGGGTACAGGGCTTTTCTCCTGCCAACGACCAGCAGGTTCGTTTGCTCTCGAAGATGTTCCATGTATCGCCAGACCATCTGCATGTATCTGAGAATAGCGGCAACTGTCAGGCTACCATCGATACCATCAATGAGTATCTGAAGGATTGCAGTGACCATGAGAATGTCTTTGACCGGCTGAACGACGAGGGTATCTGGACATATCGCTTTGAAGACAAGTTCTTCTGCGTGAATCCGTCAAAGAGGGAAATCGTTGACTTGGAAGCTGCAGGTGTTGACATGAGTAAGTTCAAGCCATCCCGTTCTGCTGACATCGAGACTTCGGAGCATAAACATAACACTGGCCAGGGCAAGACAAGGCCAATATTAAACGACATCGGCAGCAGTGACCGCATCAACTACAATCCCGATGCCAACCGCAACAGCTATGGCGAGGTGGATGATGAGAAGGCAATGATCCGCAGGTCTTAACCGGGAATTATTATCAAGAAAGTAACATTTTAAAAACATACAGCAATGAGAAAGAACATTACCATTACATGGGCGAATGAGAAAGGTGGCGTAGGTAAGACCACTCTCTGTACACTCTTCGCCAACTATCTGTCTGAAAAGAAGGTGTCTGATGTCTGCGTTTTGGACTGTGACCGTCAGCATTCCATTGTTGACAAGCGCAGGTTCGACAGCCAGAGTCTCCAGACGGAAAAACCGCCTTACGAGGTAAAGCAGATTGAGATAGACAGTCTGCAGCAGTCGGCACAGCTGCTGAAATCAGTGAAGAACGCCAACGGCATTTATCTCTTTGACTCTCCCGGCAACATCTATCTGGAGGGCATGGTGCCTCTGTTGGGCTTCAGCGATG
>JAFZUS010000128.1 GCA_017618275.1 Prevotella sp. | reverse complement strand
CCAAGCATCCTGCCTCCCTTGTCACTGGCTGAGAGTCTGGAGACCACGCAGATCCATTCTGTGGCAGGCAAACTGCCCACAGGCACATCGCTTATCTCGCAGCGTCCTTTCCGTAGTCCGCATCATACGGTGTCGCAAGTGGCAATGACGGGTGGCGGCAACAGGGCATTGCCTGGCGAAGTCAGTATGGCCCACAATGGGGTACTCTTTCTCGATGAATTACCTGAATTCAATAAGAGCACCCTCGAAGTGCTTCGCCAGCCTCTCGAAGACCGCAAGATAACCATCAGTCGTGCAAAATATACGGTGGAATATCCCTGCTCGTTTATGTTCGTGGCCTCAATGAACCCTTGCCCTTGTGGCTACTACGGCGATCCGACGCACCATTGTGTCTGTACCCCAGGCCAGATACAGCGTTACATGAACAAGATCAGTGGTCCGCTATTGGATCGGATAGATATCCATTGTGAGGTGGTCGTCGTACCCTTCAAGCAACTCTCGCAGATGCAGCCTGGTGAGCCGAGTGCCGTCATCCGCGAACGGGTCATCAAGGCACGTCAGATTCAGGAAGAACGGTTTAAGAACTGTAAAGGTACCTACTGCAACGCCCAGATGAGCGAAAAGATGATCCACCAGTTTGCCGAGCCCAACGAACAGAGTCTCGACATGCTCCGTATGGCGATGGAACGGCTCTCACTTTCTGCCCGTGCCTATAGTCGTATTCTCAAGGTGGCTCGTACCATCGCCGACCTTGAGGGTAGCGAGAAAGTGCAAAGTCATCATATCGCTGAGGCTATAGGCTACCGGAGTCTGGACCGTGGTGACTGGGCAGAGCGAGGAGGATGAAAAAAGTGCTTTTTATTTGGTTTTTCACTCACTTATTCGTATCTTTGCACCCATGAACGAATCTCAATGTAGTGAATTGCTCGAGGAGCACGGCATCAAGCCGACGGCGAACCGTATTGTCGTGCTGAAGGAACTGGTGAAGGCCCTGCATCCCATCACCTTGTCGGAACTGGAATATAAGATCCTGAGCATCGACAAGTCGAACATCTTCCGCGCCCTGACCCTCTTCCGGGAGCACCATCTCGTGCATGTCATCGAGGGGGGTAGCGAGGGGGTGCGCTATGAACTCTGCCATAGTCATGACCACGACCACGATGAGGACATCCATCCCCATTTCTACTGCGAAGCGTGCCAGAAGACCTACTGCCTCGACTATACCGAGGTGCCAGAGGTACAACTGCCCAAGGGCTTCGAACAGAAATCGTCTAACCTGATGATCAAAGGAATATGTCCGGACTGCCAGTCAAAATAATCGCCTTCGACGCTGACGACACCCTGTGGGACTGTCAGTCGCACTTCGAGGAGGTGGAGAACCATCTCTACAGTCTCATTGCACCCTACTGCGAAGACCCCAAGCACGAACTCTTCCTGACGGAGAGCGGTAATATGGCCGACCTCGGATACGGATGCAAGGCCTTCACCATCAGCATCATCGAGACCGCCCTGCGTATTGCCGGCAACGATGTCTCTGCCACCCAACTGAAAGAACTCCTTGTCCACTGCAAACAACTGCTCCATCTGCCTGCCACACCCCTGCCGGAAGTCGTCGAGACATTAGAAACCCTCCGCACCCGTTTGGAGGGCGATAGCAAAATGGTGGTCTTCACCAAGGGAGAACTGCAGGATCAGGAGAACAAACTGAAACGTTCTGGCTTATTGAGATACTTCGATGACGTGGAGATCACTTCCGACAAGTCGCAGCGTGAGTTCCTCGCCCTCTGCGAACACCAGCAGATACACCCCTCGGAACTCCTGATGATCGGCAACTCGCTGAAGAGCGACATCGCCCCTGCCCTCGCCATCGGTGCATGGGCCATCCACATCCCCTTCCACGTCACCTGGCAACTGGAACATTTCGACGACATCGACCACGAACGATTGATTAAAATTGAGCATTTTAGCGAAATTCTCAAATATATTTGAGGAAAAAGTTGTATCTTTGACTTCGCCGAAGATAGGCTGCATCTCGGAAATATCCAAATATATTTGGTATTTCGCTCAATTTGCACTATCTTTGCAGCCAAATTCAAAAAATACGTATTTAAGGAATGGAAAACAAGACTTTTAAGCGGACGACGGTGACGTCGGCGCTGCCATACGCTAATGGCGGGGTGCATATCGGTCATCTGGCCGGTGTGTATGTGCCTGCTGATATCTATGTGCGCTATCTGAGACTGAAAAAGCGCGAGGTGCTGTTTATCGGAGGATCTGACGAACACGGTGTGCCCATCACGGTGCGTGCCCGCAAGGAGGGTATCACGCCGCAGGATGTGGTGGACCGCTATCATAAGATGATCAAGGACTCTTTCGAGGAGTTTGGTATCTCGTTTGATATCTATAGTCGTACCACCTCAGAGACGCATCATAAGTTTGCTGCCGAGTGGTTCAAGAAACTCTACGATGAGGGTAAGTTGACGGAAGAGACCACCGCGCAACTCTATGACGAGGAGGCCAAGCAGTTCCTGGCAGACCGTTACGTGACGGGTGAATGTCCTCACTGCCACAATGAGGGAGCCTACGGTGACCAGTGTGAGAAGTGCGGACGCGACCTTTCTCCCACGGAGTTGATTAATCCGAAGTCGACTATCAGCGGTTCCACGCCTGTGCTGAAGGAAACCAAGAACTGGTATCTGCCCTTGAACGAGTATCAGGACTGGTTGAAGAAATGGATTCTCGAGGAGCACAAGGAATGGCGTCCGAATGTGTATGGACAGTGCAAGTCTTGGCTCGATATGGACCTCCAGCCCCGTGCGATGACCCGTGACTTGGACTGGGGTATCCCCGTGCCCGTAGAGGGTGCCGACGGTAAGGTGCTGTATGTCTGGTTCGACGCACCTATCGGTTATGTGTCGAACACCGTTGAACTCTGTGCCAAGGAGCCAGAGAAATGGGGCAACTGGGAAAAATGGTGGCAGGATGAGGATACCCGTCTGGTACACTTCATCGGCAAGGACAACATCGTGTTCCACTGCATCATCTTCCCTGTGATGATGAAGGCACACGGCAAGTATATCATGCCTGACAACGTGCCTGCCAACGAGTTCCTGAACCTGGAAAACGATAAGATTTCCACCTCTCGCAACTGGGCCGTATGGCTCCACGAGTATCTGGTGGATATGCCAGGCAAACAGGATGTGCTGCGCTATGTGCTGACAGCCAATGCCCCAGAGACCAAAGACAATAACTTCACTTGGAAGGACTTCCAGGATCGTAATAACAACGAGTTGGTGGCTGTCTACGGCAACTTCGTGAACCGTGCCCTGCAACTCACCAAGAAATACTGGAACGGTGTGGTTCCTGCCTGTGGCGAACTGACGGATACCGATAAGCAGGCTCTGACAGAGTTCAAGGATGTGAAGGAGAAGGTGGAGGAACTGCTGGAGAAGTTCAAGTTCCGCGATGCGCAGTTCGAGGCGATGAACCTCGCCCGTATCGGTAACAAGTACATCACCGACTGCGAGCCTTGGAAGGTTTGGAAGCAGGATCCCAAGCGTTGCGAGACGATTCTGAACATCTGCCTGCAACTCACTGCCAACCTCGCCATCGCCTTCGAGCCATTCCTGCCGTTCAGCAGCAAGAAACTGCGTGAGATGCTAAATATCGATTCTTTCGAGTGGGAGCAACTCGGAAGTACTGATTTGTTAAAGGCTGGTCACCAGTTGGGCGAGCCTGCTCTGCTCTTCGAGAAGATTGAGGATGAGGTCATCCAGAAGCAACTCGACAAACTGGAGGCAACGAAGAAGGCTAATGAGGCTGCTAACTACAAGGCCGCTCCGATTAAGGATACTGTCAGTTTCGAGGACTTTGAGAAACTCGACATCCGTGTGGGTCTGGTGAAGGACTGTCAGAAGGTGAAGAAGAGCAAGAAACTCCTGCAGTTCACCATCGACGACGGTTCTGGCACAGACCGCACCATCTGTTCTGGTATCGCTGCCTTCTATGAGAATCCAGAGGAACTGATTGGCAAGCGCATCCTCTTCGTAGCCAACTTTGCGCCTCGTCAGATGATGGGTATCGAGAGTCAGGGTATGATTCTCTCTGCCGTTGATGCCGACGAGAGTCTCAGTGTGGTGACAACCACGAAGGACGTGAAACCTGGCAGTCAGGTGGGATAGTGAGAAAGTGAGAAGGTGAAGAGTGAGTCGCTGAAGGAGAAAACAGCAAAGGGCCTCTTCTGGGGCGGGATGAACAATGGCGTACAGCAGTTGCTCGGACTGGCCTTTGGCATCATCCTTGGTCGTCTGCTCGACCCTTCAGACTACGGAATGACGGCGATGCTCGCCGTCTTTTCCGTTATTGCCAACGAGTTGCAGTCAAGCGGTTTCAAGACAGGCCTCATCAACCTGAAAGAGCCAAAGCATGAAGACTACAATGCCGTATTCTGGTTCAACATCTTAGCAGGCGCTTTTATCTATCTGGTACTCTGGTTCTGTGCGCCTTTGATAGCCAACTACTACCACCAACCCAAACTGATTCCTTTGAGCCGATATGTGTTCCTCGGCTTCGTGTTCTCCAGTTTCGGTATGGCACAGTCTGCCTATCTCACCAAACAGATGCAGATCAAGCAGATTGCGAAATGCGGGATGACGGCGACCCTGACATCGAGTATCGTCAGTGTGATACTGGCAGCGTTAGGTTTCGGCTATTGGGCCTTGGCTACGCAGTATCTGCTCTATATCGCCGTCAACACGCTGTTGCTCTGGTATTTCAGTCCCTGGCGACCCACATTCACCTTTAACTTTGAACCCATCCGTCGCCTTTTCCCCTTCAGTTTCAGGATTATGCTGTCGGCTATCTTCACACAGGTGAATGCCAACATCATGAACCTGTTGCTGGGTCGATACTACGGTGAGACGAATACGGGCCATTATAATCAGGCCTACCAGTGGAGTTCGAAAGGTTATCTGTTGGTGGGTAATATGGTGAAACAGGTTGACCAGACGGTGCTGGTGGGACTTCATGATGAGAAGGAACGTCAACTGGCTGTACTCCGTAAGATGATGCGTTTCACCGCATTTATCTCTTTCCCGTTGCTCTTCGGTTTAGGACTGGTCTCGCACGAGTTTATCGTACTGGCCATCAAGGCGAAGTGGGCTTTTGCCGCCTCGCTGTTGCCTTATCTATGTCTCTGCGGAGCCTTCATGCCACTGTCTACGCTGCTCACGGATGCCATCATCAGTCACAAACGCAGCGATATCTACCTGTGGAACACGCTCGTGTTGGGTGTCCTTCAGATAGGGTTGATGGTAGGTCTCTGGCGACAGGGCATCTATACGATGGTCATCGCCTATACCTTATTAAATATAATATGGGTGTTTGTGTGGCAGTTCTTCGTAAAGCGGATAATGGCTTACCGTCTGTTGGATTTCCTGAAGGATATCATACCCTTCGCTTTAGCAGCAGCAGGTGTTATGGTGGTGACAGGCTTCGTCACACAAAGCATCGAAAACCTTTGGCTTTTGCTTATTAGCCGAGTGGTGATTGCCGCCATTCTCTATTATGCCGTCATGCGGTTAGCGGGTACCGTCATCCTGAAGGAGTGCCTCACCTTCCTCAAAAAACTCTAAGGCTCCTACATGCGGCGCCAGTTTCTCTAAGTCAGGCAACTGCATATAGTTGCCGAAGATATGGCGTAGGTGGACGTCGGCATCCTTCGGAACAGGTAGTTGGTGTCCTTCAAACTCATGTGTCGTCAGTGGGAAAATCTCTTCAGCATAACGGGGATTATGGAAGGGGATGCCCATACCACTGGTAATCACTTCGGAAGTGAATAGTTTTCGAAGGAATGGGAAGAAATAACGGTTGTTGAAGTTGAAGATACGACGTACCGACTTGATGGCTTTGGCATCATCCGTGCTCGTACGCCAGATCTTATACATGTGCCCCACACTTTTCTCCGTCAGTTTATGGAGCCAGATAGGATGTTGCTCCATAGGGAAGATGTCGATATAGATGCCCTGTTCCTTCCACAGACGGTCATAGCCGTTCTGTTCCAGCATCCTCGAACGCTTATCACGCACCTTCGCATAGAAATAGAAGTAGTTGGGGTCTGTCTCGTCATTCTGCAAAGCCAGCCAGTCAGGCAGTTCTGAGGGAAGTATCTGCATCAGTCGCAGATAGTCGCTGCGCATCATCTCAATATCGAGATCATCGTCCCAGGGGATGAATCCATTGTGGCGCATGGCTCCAATCAGCGTACCACTACTGAGCCAATAGGAGATATTATGCTTCTTGCAGATCTTATCCACCTCCAACAAAATCTCCAGCATCCTCATCTGCTGGCGACGCAGCATCGAGCCCTCAGGATTATACCTTTCTCGCAATTCTTCGTGAGTCATGGTGCAAAATTACAAAATAATCTGTAGAATCTATGTAATCTGCGGTTATTTTATTATCTTTGCAGCGGAATAGTTTTGATATGAAGTATCCTGCAAAGACCGATATTGCCGTGTTGTTGCTGTTCTTTACGCGTAGCGACACTTTCAAACAGGTGTTTGAGGCTGTGCGTCAGGCCCGTCCCTCAAAACTGTTGCTATATCAGGACGGTCCTCGGGGAGCGCAGGATATGGCGGGTATTGAAGCCTGTCGCGAGATTGTAGCAGACGAACATATCGACTGGGAATGTGAAGTTCATCGTAACTACTTAGAAAAGAATCAGGGCTGCGACCCGTCGGGATTCCTCTCCCACCAGTGGGCCTTTTCTATTGCTGACAAGGTGATCGTGCTGGAGGATGACGTGGTGCCGGCGCAGTCGTTCTTCCCTTTCTGCAAGGAGATGCTCGACAGATACGAGAACGACGAGAGAATCAACATGATTGCAGGTTTCAATATCGACGAGGTGAGCCCAGATTGCAGCGATAGTTATTTCTTTACCTCTGCCTTCAGCATCTGGGGCTGGGCCTCATGGCGAAGAGTGGCTCAGCGCTGGGACCCCACCTACAGTTTTATGCGTAATCCTGAGACCTTGCAGCGCTTAGAGTCCATAGCCCAAGAACGGCACCTGCGAGGTGATATGATGCAGATGTTCCGTGACCACAGTCAGAGTGGCAAGGAATACTTCGAGACCATCTACTGGGCTGATATGCTGTTGCACGACTGTCTCGCCATCATGCCTGCACAGAATCAGGTGAGTAACATCGGACTAATGGCTGACTCCACCCATTTCTCTGCAGAACTGAAGACCACCCCTCACCGTATCCGCAAGATGTTCACTATGCAACGCCATGAACTATCGTTCCCCCTAAAACATCCAGAGGAGATGACGGAAAATAAGGATTATCTGGAACGTCTCTATAAAGCCAATGCCTGGAACCACCCTTGGATCAAAGTCCAGAACTCCCTTGAAGAACTCTGGCTGAACCTACGCTATGGCAATTTCTCACATATCGGGAAATCGCTCTCACGACGCATCCGAAAGTGGTTGGGCACAGACAGGCACGTCTAAATGATAGCGTGGATGGGGGTCAGGAGGAAGGAAGTCAGGAGATAGCCGTTATATATCAATAGGTATAGTGTCAATAGCAGAATAGTAAGGCGAAGAATCACGTCCCCATGATTCTTCAACAGGAAGGCTGAGGCGATGGGAAGCACAAACATAAAGTGAGGCGCCATGATAAACACTTCGTTGATGCCAAAGCCCAAAACCAGATGGATGAACATGTCGAAGCCAAAACAAGAGAGACAGAGCCATAGGAAACGGCTTCTCCGTCCACACCAGATGCCGATAATGAAAAGCAACACCACTAACGCCTCCACCACATAACTCCACACCCAGTCGTAGGTCACGAACACAGGCCGATGCACCAGCGTGTCTTCTAAGAAATGTGCCTGATGAAACTGTACCGACTCGCCAAAGAGATTCTCATACGCTGTCTGCCAACGAGAGGTCGAGATGTCCGTCCACTTCAGGAAACCGTGATCCTCCATCGGCTTACCCGTCTTAGCAGCCTGACGGCGCAGCACTTCCTGACGTTTCGCCTTCCGTTTTTCAAACTGCTCCTTCTCCTTGTCTGTCATCTGCGCCACACGGGCCTTCAGTTCTTCGGCTTTCTTCACCTTCAACTCAGCACGGGCTTTCTCCTTGGGCAACACATACTGCTGATATTCCCAAGTGGCTGTGCCCCACAATAGTCCTGCTGGCAGGATGACAGCCAACAATAGGTACTTGGGACGGAAGAAATCCCTGAGATTCACAAAGAAACCTGAAAGAAACACCTTGATGCCATTGCTCAGGGTGACACCTGCTGTAATATAGAAAAATATCGCTGACTGCCACCAACGGAACTCCCTACCCTTCTTGATACACACCCCAGAGATATAGAGGGTAATCAGCAACAGGAACATGGAGATGGTAAAGTGGTCTGGCACAATGACAGACAACAGAATATAGGCGAAAGAGAAACAATAGGCTGTGAGCAAGGTAGCATCCCATCTCTCCAACTCGATTACCTCACGATGGATACGGTAGAGGAAGATATAGGAATAAAAGGAGCACGCCATCAACGGCAGAGCCACGATATACTGTACGCAGTTGACGCCAAAGAGAGCCGTCAACCCTTGGTTCAACAACCAGAAGGGCCAAATCAAAAACGACAGCAACGGGTGGCGATAGACCTGATAAAGCACATCCCAATCCGTCACTGCCAAGTAGGTCAGCGGATCATAACCTGAGAGATGCAGTTCCCGTTCGAAGGCTTTCCAGTAAGGTCCGAAACCTGGTTGCATGAACAGGTCGTGCATCCGATAGATGAACAGGGCATTGAGGACAACAATCACACCCAGCACCACAACAGCCTGGATACGTTCCTCTGGTTTCACCTTGAATAACTTGAACGGGGTCATGACTGTCGGAATGGTTTATAATACGACTCATCGGCAAAAGCCAATAGTTCCTTGTCACCCCGACTGTCGCCGTATGCCGTGAGATGATAGTCCTGACGGTTGGGATAAAGCGCAAGGATACGATTCACCTTCTCCTGTCCATAACAGTTCTTGGTCAGGAAACGGCCCGTCAATCGTCCGTCCTTCACCTCAATCTGCGTACCCACCACCTTCATCTCAGGAAAGAAGGGCTGTACCCAGTTATCAATCGAGGCACTGACGATAAGCACTTCTGCTCCATCTGCCTGAGCCTGTTGCAAAGCCTGAACACCCTGTTGCCTCAGCAGATGACGACTGTCACGGGCAAAATCCTGACATAAGCCATCAAAGGTTTCTAACGACATCCCCCCGAAGAAATGGGAGAAGACCCGTTGTTTGGCTTTCCAGTTAGGATAGATCCCCAACTTCATCAGCACCAGCAAGGGTGCATGAAGGAGAAAGCCCCAAAGGAAAGCCTTCGTGCCACAGGCATATCGGATGAACTCAATCAGGGTATCCTTCGTGGTGAGTGTCCCGTCGAAATCTGAAACAACAATCCTTTTCATAATGTCGGCTTGGGGATTCGGTCAACAATCTGTTTGACGGCCCACGAAAGGGCAATCGCTACAATGACATAGAGCATCAGTCCGTCGTAGATGTCCTGTTTCCAGGCAACGGTGATGAAGAGTTTCCGGGCTATCGGATGGGCCACGAACATCGCAGCAGAGAGGCTGCCAAACCAGACGAATACCTTCTGCACGCACTCTGGCATCAGTTTCACCATCGCCATACATACAATGATAATCACCACAGGAATCCACAGCCACGTCTGGAAATTAAAGCACATCGCAAAGACCAGAACGCAGGAGAGGATAGCAAGAAATAACCATATTAATTTTCCCAGACGTGGGAAAACTTTTTCCCCAGTGTGGGAAAAATATTTCCCCAAGGTGGGAATAATTCTTGCCACGATTATTCCCAATCCGAAGGGCAGCATTCCTCCGATGCAGTTATAGCGTAGGCGGTTGAGCGTCTCGCCGTCTGGTTCGCAGAACATCTGCAGCAACCAGCAGATGACTATCAGCGCTACAACAAACCAAGTGCTGCGACGATAGAGCAAGAGGCGATAGACAATATAGAACTGTATCATCAGTCCGAAGAACCAGTAGATACCTGGCCAGATGATCTTGTCAGGCTCAGGCAGTACATTGATATACATAAGCAGTTGTGCCAGTACATTGTCCCAATGGAAGGGGAATCGTCCAGGTGTCACCATATCGACACAGACGAACAGCACAAAACCTACTATCAGCAAGCGCAACAGTTTCAGATAACTGTATCGCACAAACCTCACAGGGGGACAGGAGTCTTGTGAGGTTTCCTCGTACTTCTTCACCAGTCCGAACCCACTGAGGAAAAGAAATACAGGCACACCGTAATGTCCGAAATACGACAGCAGATGCACAGGCAACAGCGCATCGGGATGCGTCAGCACCTGCCACAGACGGTCGTTGTTGAAGGAGAGGTACTGGTATTCATTCTCCTTCACAATCTTACCGATGAAATGGCAATAGTTGTGCAGCATGATAGCCAAAATGGCTATTCCCCTCATGGCTGTACATTCCTTCCGTGTCAGTAACTCTTTCATGGGCGTTTCAGTTGATTATAGTCCGTAACGCCCTTCAGTATTCTGGGGCGCTTCATATCATAGTTCGGAGCAATGATGTTCAGTTCCTCGCGATAGAGCGGTGTGGAGATACCACCGAGATAGAGCAGCAGATGGGGTAAGGCGTCAATCATCAACGGACGGTTTTTGGCGTTCTGAATCGCCAGCCAACCATAGGGATGGTTCTCCCTGTATATCGGCGAGCCCCATATCCAGAAAGGAATCTCCATCTCATTACGAGCCAGACGGTAGTCGATATTCGCCCCATGCATCCGTCCGTACATATACGGAGAACCGTCGAAGATCTCCTCACCATGATCCGGCACATAGATGACAAGCGCATCCTGATCCGCAAACCTCTGTGTGACAGCCGCTAAGATAGAATCGTTATACAGCAGCGAGTTGTCGTAGTGCGCCAAGATTTGTTTCTGTTTGTCATTGAGTTCCGGGCGTTCATACATCTGTGGCGTAAAGACGGTCTGTGTTTTTTGCGGATAACGGGCCCGATAGTCGACATGCGAACCCATCAGGTGCAGAATGACGAGATTATTTCTCACCTTCTCACCTTCTGACTTTCTCACCTTCTCATACTCTTTCAGCACCCCGTCGTCAAAACGGTGGGTTTTAGTGTTTCGTGAATCAAACTGTCGTTTGCTCAACTCAGGGTCGTTCAGGAAAAAGCCGCCACTGAAGTCATATACAGCCTCCTTGGCCTTGGGCTCAAACTGATTGGTGATAAACGTTACATGATAGCCTGCCTTGCGAAACACCTCTGGGAAGAGCGGTTGGTCGCACCACTCACCGGAGTCGCCAACGGCATAGAGCGAGAATAGGTGCTTGAACACAAAACTCGTCAGGTTCCATGTAGACACCACATCCGTAAACTTCACCAGACTGCCTTCCGCCTCAAGAGCCACCTGACGGGGAGTCGTAGGCTTCTGATAACCATAGAGTTGCGAGTGATGCTTGTTATAACTCTCGCCTATCACCAGCACGATATTCGGCACACGATAACTGCAACTGTCCACCTGAATCTTATCACTCGCCACCTTCAACTGTTCTATCTGCGTGTCAGCAAGGCTGTTGGCGTAGATACCAAAGGCGAGGCGATAGACAGGGATATAGAGTTTGGCCTGATCCTTTTTGGTCATCTCATGCTCCACCTCTCCGATGGTATCGTAAGAGAAGAGCCTGTGTATTGCCACCTTATTGTCCCACGTCTGACT
Source organism: Prevotella sp. (assembly GCA_017618275.1). Lineage (GTDB taxonomy): Bacteria > Bacteroidota > Bacteroidia > Bacteroidales > Bacteroidaceae > Prevotella. Next base: position 79,330 of record JAFZUS010000128.1, on the reverse strand, counting down.
GATGCTACTGTAGAGCAGCCACGCTACCACACAGCCCAAAACTGCCTGAAGACCTGTCACAAAGACGTCATTGACCTTCGGCAGGATGATACGTTGGCGCATCTTCTTAGACAACGTACGGAGCAGCGTCCACAAGATATGTCCCACTATCAGCAACAGGATCCAGCCCACACCCGACTTCACAATATCCCAATTGAGATAACCTGAAAGGAACTCTTTGGCCTCCTGACCTGTCGTCTCCATTGCCAGCATCAGCATCGTTGGTGTGAGGGTCGACTCGAAGCGTTCGTAGCAGAACATATCCACCAGAGCCACGCCATAGAAGAAGACATAGAGCAGGGCCTTGACCCAGATACGAATCTTCTTGGGAACCAGCATCAGGAGAACACAGACGATGTAGATATCGAGGAACAGTTCCGGGGCAGACAGTTCGTATGGCTCTGCACCCCTATTCCTGAGATAATAGGGCATGATCTCGAGTTGGGTACAGATCCATCCCAGCACAAACATAAACACGAAGAAAGCGCCGTTCTTTCGGATGGGACTGAACAGCCAACCTAACCACTTCAACGGATTTATATGTCTGAGTCCCCTAAACATAGAGATGATGATCCTTGATGAAATCTGCCACAGCCTTCGGAACCAGTCGACGAATACCCTTGCCAGCCTTGATGCGCTGACGGATATCTGTACTGCTGATGTCGATGAAACCAGGGTCTCCTGGGGTTCTGGTGTAAACAGCGACTTCATAACAGCGCTGGATGTCCTTATAGTGATACCACCTGTCGAAATGTTCCCAGTTGTCACCACCCATCAGGAGCACGAACTCTCTGTCAGGATAGTCCTTCGACAAAGCCTGAAGGGTGTTCCAGGTATAAGAGGGTTTGGGCAGATGCATCTCATAGTCGCAGGCGACGATACCCTCCACCCCTTCGAGAGCCAGACGGACCATCTCCATACGGAGGTTGTCGTCGAGCAGGTCTGCCGCCTGCTTCAGGGGATTCTGGGGAGAAACCATCAACCACACCTCGTCGAGCCCAGCCTTCTTGCGAAGTTGTTGTGCCAACGAGATATGTCCGTTGTGGATGGGATTAAATGAGCCTCCGAAGATCCCTGTCCTGAGCATAATTAGGAATTAGAAATGAGGAATTAGGAATTATGATTACCCTTCTGAGAGAAATTCCTCAATGATAGACAGGGCATCTTCCTCTGCCTGAGTGAGGTCGTCGTTCACCACGATGGTATCGAACTTATCAATGAAGGTCAGTTCAAACTCTGCTCTGGCGATACGTTGGTCAATGACCTCTGGGGCGTCCGTACCACGACCCTCCAGACGACGGCGCAACTCTGCTATCGACGGTGGTTTGATGAAAATACTCAGAGCCTCATCACCGTAATACTTCTTGATATTCACGCCTCCCTTCACATCGACATCGAACACCACATTCTGACCTGCCTCCAACTGTCGTTCCACCTGAGCCTTCAACGTGCCATAGAAACGACCCTCATAGACCTCCTCATACTCCAGGAACTCATCGTTGTCTATCCGCTGACGGAACTCCTCGGGTGTCAGGAAGAAATACTCCACGCCATTCTGTTCCGTTCCTCTTGGTGCCCTCGATGTACAGGATATCGAGAATGCCAGGTTCAGTTCCGGATGCTCTCGCATCAGCCACGAGATAATCGTACTCTTTCCCGTTCCGCTTGGCGCACTTATAATAATCAACTTCCCCCTCATTTTACCTTTTTACTTTTTTACCTTTTTTACAGTGCATTCAGCACTTGTTCCTTGATCTGCTCGAGTTCGTCCTTCATCTTCACCACGATGTTCTGCATCTCAGCCTGATTACTCTTCGAACCCGTCGTATTGATTTCCCGTCCCATCTCCTGGGCGATGAATCCTAACTTCTTGCCTTGTCCGGCAGTCTCCTCCATCGTCTCACGGAAATATTTCAGATGGTTGGCTAGACGCTGCTTCTCCTCACTGATATCAAGTTTCTCGATATAGTAGATGAGTTCCTGCTCCAGACGGTTCTTATCGTACTCCACCCCGGGAATTTGCTGCAAACCGCCTTCAATACGGGCCTTGATCTTTTCCACACGTCCCTTCTCGTAGGGTTCAATGGCAGCCAACAAGGCAGCGATATTGTCAATCTTCTCCGTGAATTTCTTCTGGAGGGCAGCACCTTCCTGCTTACGGAAGTTCACAAGGTTAGTCAAGGCCTCGCTGACAGCAGCCTTCACAACCACCCACTCCTCATCGTCGAGCACTTCCACGTCTGTCTTTGTCAGCACATCAGGCATACGTGTCAAGGTGTATATCCAGTCCTCAGGCTCAGGGATGCCGACCTTTGCAGCAATATCCTTCAACTGGTGGTAGTAGTTCTCCACGAGTGCTGCATTCACAGGGGTAGCATCAACGGCTGTCTCCTTTTCTATCCACACACTCATGTCTACCTTACCACGGATCAGGGCCTCTGCCACCATCTGTCGCATCTCCATCTCCTTCTCACGATAGAGCGGAGCAATACGTGTCTGCAAGTCGAGTTGCTTGGAGTTCAGCGACTTGATTTCCACATGAATCTTTTTGTCCTTGTAGGCCACAACGGCATTGCCGTAGCCAGTCATCGATTGTATCATATCTTGCGTACCTATTTATATTTGGGGACAAAAGTACAAATTAATAAGCGAAAAACCAAATAAAACCTAAAAAAAGCGACAGAAAGGCCCTATGAAATGAAGTAGGCAAAAAAGTTCTCTATCTGTTAAATATTCCTTATTTTCAGCGGAAACGCAAAGAAAATATATGGTTTTCGCTGGTTATACTGATATTTTTGTTATATTTGCAGCGGATTTTGGTTAATGTTCATAAAACTATGATCATAGGACGTGAAAAAGAACAACGTGAACTGCTGAGTCTCCTCGAGAAAGAGGAGTCGCAGTTTTGTGCCGTCTATGGCCGCCGACGTGTAGGCAAGACGTATCTCATCCGCGAGACCTTTAACTACCAGTTCTGCTTCCAGCACACAGGTGTGGCCAAAGGAACGCTTCGTCAGCAATTGACGGCTTTCCGCAACTCCCTGATGGCGGCAGGTATGGCCAAGTGCGCCATACCTAAAAGTTGGATTGAAGCATTCGAACTGCTGAAACAACTCATTAATAATGCTCCAGCAGGCAAAAAGGTGCTCTTTATCGACGAACTCCCATGGATGGATACCCCCAAAGGGAATCTGATTGGTGCTTTGGAAAGTTTCTGGAACGGTTGGGCTACAGCACGCCGAGAGAAGGACATCGTGCTGATAGTTTGCGGAAGTGCCACTTCATGGATCAGCAAAAAACTCCTGAAGGACAAGGGAGGGCTTCGCGGAAGACTGACTCTACGCGTAAAACTCGTTCCGTTCACACTCCGCGAGTGCGAACTCTTTGCCCAAGGAGCCAACCTTGCCTTGGGTCGCAAGGATGTGCTGGAACTATACATGATTCTCGGTGGCATACCCTACTACTGGAGTTTCCTGAAGAAAGGACTGAGTGTAGCGCAGAATGTCGACCAACTGTTCTTCACGGAGACTGCCCAACTGCGAGACGAGTTTGAAGCGCTTTATGCCACGCTGTTCAAACGTCCTGAGAACTATCTCAAGGTCATAGAATGTCTGAGCGATGGCAGACGTTCCGGCATGACAAGGGATGAAATACTAAAAGAGAGTAAACTTTCGGACGGAGGCACATTCTCTACCATATTGGAGGAATTGGAAGAGAGCGGATTCATCCGTCGCTTCGCATCCGCCGATACTGCAGAGTCAAATGCGCTGTATCAGCTAATAGACAATTATACACTATTCTATTATCTCTGTATCAAGAAAAATGCCTTCAGCGATGAGCATTATTGGCTGAACACCTGCACGTCAGCAGCCCATAACACCTGGAAGGGCCATGCTTTTGAGCGTGTCTGCCTCCAGCATGTTCCGCAGATGAAGGCAGCACTCGGAATTTCTGGCGTACAGACAAACGTGTGTTCATGGTTTGTCCGCGGCACAAAGGAACGGCAAGGAGCACAGATAGACTTAGTCATGCAACGGGCCGACGGTTTTACGAACATCTGCGAGATGAAACATTCCGTAAACACCTTCACCATTAACAATGATTACGCAAAGGACCTGCAAAACAAACTTGACGCATACCGCGAACTGTCGAAAGACAAACGCACCCTTCATCTTGTCATGGTAACAACAAACGGCGTTGTCCACAACAACTACTACAACATGGTACAGAAAGAGATAAACATGGATGAGTTGTTTACATAAAGACCTTCACGAGTATATTTATGAAATACCTATTCTTTGCCTAGGATCTGATTTGTAATCTGAATGATATCTGCAATGTTGATGATACCATCACCATTCATATCCGCATTCTTGATAATGATGTTTTCAAGCTCCTTACCCATCATATATTCTGTGATAACCACAATGTCTTCAGCATCCACCTCATCATCACCGTTGGCATCACCAGGGTTAACAACAGATTCCATTTCTATTATCTCCTTGAATTCTTTCCAATAATCTGCTGCCTCGTAAGCAGCCTTGCAACCATAAGGAACATAAAGCGTGGCATTGGTACGATTGGTGAAATCTTTTTCAGTAATACTTACAGGTGATAACATTCTTACTGTTACGGAAGTCAAATTATCGCAGTTTTCAAATGCCCAGTTACCAATATATGCTACATTTTTACCAATAGTCACAGAGGCTAAAGCATCACAATGCCAGAATGCGTCTTCACCAATGGTGGTCACCATATCAGGAATATCCACGGACAACAGTTTGTGACAATTATAAAATGCCCCATTACCAATGCTCGTAACGCCATCCGGAATACTAATAGATTCCATCAACAAACAATGGGAGAATGCAGAATAACCGATACTTGTAACGCTATTAGGGATAACTGTGTTATTGCATCCCCAAAGTAACTTGTTGGTTTTTGTTTCTATGATGGCATTACAATTGTCTCGTGAATCATATTTCTGATTTCCGCTTTCTACAACTATTGAGTTAAGGCCATAACCACAATCTAGAAATGCACCCACATCAATATTCGTTACGCTACTTGGGATTGTCAAAGAAGCCAGAGATTCGCAATCAAAGAATGCATTTTTACCAATAGTTGTGACATTAGTGGGTATTACTATAGAGGCCAGTTTGGTGCAATAATAAAAAGCCTCGTCATTAATGCTGGTCAATCCAGTAAAGTATCGCAATTCATTAAAAGAAGTAATAATGCTATTTTCTTTGAAGACAAATCCTAAATTTGTCACAACTGCAGCCTCGGCCTCACTCAGTTCCTCGTCTCCGTCCGTATCCCAATTGGCAACGCAAAGAGCCTTGACGTTGGCATCAGCAAAATCTATGATTGCTGGCATCTCCACAATCTCCTTGAATTCCTTCCAATAATCTGCTTTCTCGTATGCAGCCTTACTCCTAGCGGGGACATTAAGTGTGGCATTAGCACGATTGGAGAAAGTGTTTTCATCTATAGCAATTGGTTGGGCACGCATCGTTGTTACAGAAAAGAGATTATCACAGTATTGAAATGCACTACTACCGATTGTTGTTACGCTGGAAGGAATGATAATCGATGTGAGTTTGTTACAATTTCTGAATGCGGATGAACCTATGGCTGTCAACTGCTCAGGAATGTCAACGGCTTCAATGCCTATTCCTTCAAAAGCAAGATCTCCAATCGCTGTTACGGAATTGGGTATTGTGGTGGCCTTGCATCCCGATACCAATGTATTCGTTAACGTCTTAATAACTGCATTACAATTGTCACGAGAGTCATACACTCTATTTCCTGCATCCACCTTGACCTCTTTTATATTAGTAAGTTTGAACAAGGCGCCTTCTATGTTTTTTACAGAACTGGGTATGGTAATATTTGTCAAGCCTGTGCAATTCATGAAGGGAATAAGTTCAATGTCAGTTACGGTGTTAGGTATGATGATGCCTGTCAGGCCGCTACAGTCCATAAAGGCACCATAGCCTATGCCCGTTACTGTAAAGCCACAGGTGGTTTCTGGAATAGTATAGATCCCTGTAGTGGTTGTAGGGATATCGCCAAAACCATCGGCCAACTTACACGTTTTGTCCTTGACACTGATAACCTTGAATTTTGTCTTGACTCCATTAATATTATCAGAAAATTCACTATCATCACTATAAAGATTGACATTCCATCCTTCATATCTCTTCCAGTTCCACAATTGCGAACTGCCTCCAATCACAAAGAGCATACATGGCAGCGGTTTGACGCCTTCTGACGGAGAATTATAGTAAAATGAATATCTGGGAATTTCGAAAGGGTTTTCAATCAGAGAAATGATATACTTCAGTCCTATACAATCAAAGAATGTATCCTCGCCAAAGTGTGCCACCGTGGAAGGAATAACTACCCCAGTGAGGTTAGTGCATCCTTTGAAAGCATTGTCACCTATTGAAGTGACATTATATGTAGTATTACCATAGGTAAAAGATTTAGGTATTTCCACTTCTCCAGAATACGCATTTGTGTTACCTGCGAAAGCCACCTCTGCCGTTCTTGTAGTATTATTTAGATTGTAATAGATGTCATCCTTTTTGACATCATAGGCATTCGCCACTACTGGTAGTAATGCTAATACGAGGGATATTAGTTGTTTCTTCATCTTTTTTATAGTTTTATTCGTTATAATTCTTATCAGTGAGTTGTTAGTATCTTACAGACTTTCTTTTTGTTGACTTACCTACTCCATCGGGATTGGAAGATAAACTTAAATGTATGGAAACAAAAAAGGCATGGGAGTTTCTAACTTCTCGCCCATCCCTGTTCTCAGGCCTTAGCATTGCCCCGTATCAAGGATAAGCAACGCAGCCAGCCCACGCCAAGTGATTATATATACAACAACGCTATACCTATAGCATAGGTTGGGATATAATCTACCCACGCAGACGCTTATCGTTGCATTATATCCTGTGATACGTTTCAAAGTTGCTAAGTTTGAGAACACAGAATGATAACGTCCGTAAACGCCTTTCCCTTCGGCCTGCCCTACAAACAGCATCGTCAGCCTCAGGATTCCATCATGTCTTTGACTTTAGCCCCGCCGCAAGCGGCTGGCTTAGTCGGGTACAAAGATAGACAAAAATGTCGATAGTTCCAAATCTTTCGACAGAAAAATGAGGAAAGGAAGGGAAATTTGTTGAAGGGACGCAAGGAGGTGAAGTGAGAGACTACGAACAAGCCTCATAAACAGATTTCCAAATATATTGACAAAGCGGCTGCTGACGTTTGCGTTTTTATCTGCAAACGGTCAGAAGGTTGCAAATACACGAGTTATGGACGATTTTGCAATTGTTTGATTAATTGGCAGTTACGTGTTGGCCTGAATGAGGGGTCATCTTTGGTTCGTTCAGATAGTCTCTTTCAACCATTGGAAAGGCACTTTCGAGTCGTTCGAACGTCATCTTACAGGGGAAAAGTGATATTCGGACGATTGTAAAGTGCCTTTGGAACGACTCGAAAGTGCCATCGGAACGACTATAAAGTTCCGCCTCTACAAATCGTAAGCCTCTTTATCATCAATACCCCGAAAAAAAGATCTCTCTGCCGCTCTATTTCGAGCAAACTGAGAGATGCTTTTTCAGGCATATAATCTTTACAAATGAAGAAAGAAAACAAAAAAAAGCACCAAATTATTTGGAAGTTATTGGAATTATTCCTATCTTTGCAGCGTGAAAGGAAACGATTTCCTCCCGCTGAAATGAAAGAGTAGCACCGTAATCGGGTTAGCAAATCAGTTCAGCGGTTTTTTTATTTCCTGAGATTACCAATTTCCGCATCGAACATTTTCCTGTGTGTTTTTGCTAACAATGGTTTTCAGGTCGGATTTCGTTATTTCCACATCCATTGTAATGACATTAGTAACAACAAAGCGCAAGGGATTATCTTTCAGGGCATCTGCCATCCGTAACGTCTCTGCTCTGAGCCGTTTGCTTTCAATATAATATTCTTCTTCTGTTCTTTGTTTATTCATCATTATAATAAGGTAACACCTTTCAATTTGCAAAGGTAATCATATTATCCCAATACACCAAACTTTCGACAAAGAAAATAAGAAATGAAAGCAAAAAAGATGGCGGATGGCAGATGGCAATTAGGCTTGGACTTATTTCCAAATCACCTTAGGCTAACTGCCATCCGCCATCTGCCAGAACTGCCATCCGTCAGAAAGTTTTACAAACTGGTGGTACTTTCGCACTGGCTATAACTAGGCAGAATTTGCGGCATAACTATGCAACAATTTTTTTATGCCCTAATAGCACTTTTTTTATAGGCATAGCGCAAAACTGCCCCAATTCGGCAAAAAGTAAACTTTCTGTACAAAAATCTCTCGGAGATTTCAGTTACTCTGCCTCGAGGAGGAGGACACGGCTACTCCAATCGGTCTTCTTCGACCATTCGGGCTCGTTGCGATAAGGCATCTCGAGGCCATGATTCATCAGATAGGCACCACTGAAGGTCTTGCCCTCGATATCCATCGGCTTGAGGTCGATGCGATTCAGTTCGTGGATCCTGTAGTTCTTCGAGGCATCAAGGCCAGCCATCTTAACTCGAGGCAGATGCTCATTCTGGAACGACTCCGTCTTCCACCAGAAGAAGACTGACTTCGACTTTGCCTCGTTGACGTACATGAGTGAAGCGAGACCAAGTTTATCGTATGGAGAAACGAGACGGTAGAGGTCGCCAAACTGTACAATCGGACGTATCTGCTTGTACTCGGCTATAGCCTTACGGCAAAGGTCTTTCTCGTCGGCAGTCATGTTCTTGGGTTGGATCTCCATTCCCAAACGTCCACTCATCGCCACATCGATACGATACTTCATGGCTGTCGTGCGGAAAACGGTGTGGTTGGGCGTTGCAGAGATATGCGAAGCCATTGCGATGGCAGGGAAGAAATACGAGGTTCCCCACTGCATATAGATACGCTGGAGGGCATCAGTATTGTCGGAAACCCAGAACTCATCGAAGTAGGGCAGCACACCCCAGTTGGCACGTCCGCCACCAGAGGCACAGGCCTGAATCGTCAAGTCAGGATACTTTGCACGGACACGTTGACAGGTCTTTTCCAAACCACGATGATACTCGATATAGAGGTGACTCTGGTCGTTCATCGTCAGGTACTGTGAACCATGATTCAAAATGGGCATATTAGCATCCCACTTGATATAGTCGATCTCAGGATACTTCGTCATCAGGTTGTCAACCACGCTAAAGACAAAGTCCTGTACCTTGGGATTGCCCATATCGAGAATCAACTGCGTACCACCACGACCCTGCACAGCCTCACGCTTTGGGGCCTTGATGATCCAGTCGGGATGGGCCTCGTAGAGTTCGGATACGGAGTTCGTCATCTCGGGCTCAATCCAGATACCAAACTTGATGCCGTGTTTCTTAGCATCACGCAACAAGCCCTCAATACCTTCAGGCAACTTATTCTTATCCACCACCCAGTCGCCAAGACTCGAGTTGTCCGTCTTACGGGGATACTTGTCGCCAAACCAACCATCGTCCATCACGAAGAGTTCACCACCCATCGAGGCAATGTCGCCCATCATCTGATCCATACCCTGTTGGTTGATGTCGAAGTAGACACCCTCCCAGGAATTGAGCAATATCTTACGCTCCTTATCCCCATGAGCCAGCATATATTTTCGTCCCCACTTGTGGAAGTTGCGAGAGACACCGGATAATCCGGCTTTGGAGAAACTCAGGGCAACTTTCGGGGTCACAAAGATCTCGCCTTTCTTCAGGTGATACTCAGAATTGTCGGGGTTGATGCCTGCGAAGAAATAGTGGTATTCCGTATCATCCGTTTCCACCTTCAGTTCATAATTGCCTGAATAACAGAGGGCAGCACCAATCACATCACCATGATTCTCCTGACCTTTCCCATCGAGTGAGAACATCACTTCTGCATGGTCGGTATGTGAGTTGCGTGAACCGTCTTTATTCTTAATCACCTTCTCACCGGCGAGGATAGGCTCCTCTACCAGACGGGCTTCATTGGCCCATGAACCAAAGAAATGCGAGAGCCAGACATTACCCCTGCGGATAGGCAGACAGATAGAGGCAAACTGCGTCAGCGTAATGGGCTTGCCCTCTCCATTGGTAATCTCCGTCCAAGTCTCTATCATATCTTCCTCCTGATAGGCCTTGTAGCAGAGGGTGACGGATATCGGATATACCGGGTCTTTCAGGAAAATCCGGGTAAGGCCACTTTGCGTCTCCACGCCTGTTACGATAAGCGCCGTTGAGAGATTGCCGTCAGAATGTTTCATAGCAAGGGCTGCCTCAGCAGGACAGTTTAGGCCGTAAGCAGGATAGGCGTCCATCCTTCCGTTACGGGGCGCCTGAAGGTTGGCCAAGTCAAAGTCGCTCAGTTTCGTACCATAATAGACATACTGTGGCTGTTTGCCGTTTTCCACATCAAGCACCATCGTGGTGTTCTTGGTTTGTACTGTCACCTGCTCTGCCTGCATTGTCATTGATACAGCCAGAAGCACTCCGAGAATCATTCCTTTCTTCATAATTGCTGATAAGTATTGTTTTTAGTTTCTGGTGCAAAAATACAAAATAATTGTGAATTGTGAATTATGAATTATGAATTATTTAGTACCTTTGCGGCCAAAATGCAAGAATCAGACAAATAAATACCACCATGAGTCTGCTCGACATCATCCTTCTGGCAATTGCATTGGCGATGGATTGTTTTACGGTTTCCATCGTCAGTGGGATGATAGATCATGGGGACTGGCACAATGATAGCAGCGAAGCGAAGATCAGGGTGCCTGTCCCCGTGATCTATCTGAGGATGGCGTTTCTCTTTGGGTTCTTCCAGGCGATGATGCCGTTATTGGGTTGGTTGGGTATCAGTTATTTCCAATCGTATATGGAAGCCTACGACCACTGGATTGCCTTTGGCATGCTTGCCTTCATTGGAGGCAAGATGATCAAAGAGAGTTTCGATAAAGAAGAAGAGAAACATTTCAACCCCCGTCGCCTACACACCCAACTGTTGTTAGCCATTGCCACAAGTATCGATGCGTTGGCCATTGGTATCTCCTTTGCCTGTACGGGCTATAATACCCTTTCACTACTCACGCTTCCTCTCTTCATCATCGGCTTAGCCTCATTTATTCTTTCCCTCGTGGGCTATTATCTGGGACGTCGCTTTGGTAATATCATCACCCGTCGCCTGAAACCTGAACTATTTGGAGGCTTTATCCTTGTGGGTATTGGTATCAAGATTCTTCTTTCCCACCTATTTGAATAAAAAGACACTTTTTATTTGTCGTTTCAGAAATAATTACTAATTTTGAGTTTTGCTCGAAGATAGGCTGCATCTCAAAAATATCCAAATAAATTTGGTATTTTGTTCGATTTGCACTATCTTTGCACTCTGTAATCGGTTCACCCTTGGGGTGATGAAAAGGGAATCGGGTGGAAATCCCGGACAGTCCCGCTGCTGTGAGTCGTCCTTTACGGAGCAAACCAAAGTGTCACTGAGATTATCGGGAAGACGTTTGCGACCTGACGACAAGTCAGAAGACCTGCCGATGAAGACAATGCCGTTCACTGATCTCTGGGGTTAGATGGTGAGGGCGACTCTTAAAGAAGGGATGAAGCGACTTGGCACATTGGCGATGGCTTGTTTCTTGTCCGCCGTGACGATGGCTCAAAGCAAGTTGGACTCCATACAGTATGTACGGGAGATTGTGGTCGTGTCAAGACCTGCCATGCGAGAGGTGGTGCCCAGTCAGAAACTCAACGGTGAGATGCTTGAGAAACTGAACACCCATTCTGTGGCTGATGCCCTGCGCTACTTCTCTGGTATCCAACTGAAGGACTATGGCGGTGTGGGAGGCATCAAGACGGTGAATATCCGTTCGATGGGTACGCATCACTTAGGTATCTCCTACGACGGGGTACAACTGGGTAATGCCCAGAACGGTCAGATAGACCTGGGACAGTTCTCGCTCGACAATGTGGAGGAGATTACCCTCTATAATGGTCAGAAGAGCGCCATCTTCCAACCAGCCTCCGACTTTGGCCATGCTGGAGCCATCTATATCCGGACAAAGGCACCGGATTTTTCAATGCACAATGCACAATGCACAATTATCATCTGAAATTCAAGGCGCAGTATGGTTCGAGTGATATGTTCCGTTTTTCAACATTATGGGAGCAGAAACTCTCCGAGACAATCAGTTCGTCGGTAAGTGCCGGTTTCCTGACTGCCAGCGGCAAGTATAAGTTCCGTTACGAACGGCGCTATCCGAATGGTGAGACAGCATGGGACACCACCGCTGTCCGTCAGAATGGTGATATCCACGCTGAACGTATTGAAGCAAATCTCTTCGGACGACTGAACCAAGGCGGTTGGCAAGTAAAGGGATATCTCTACAACTCAGCCAGAGGCATCCCTGGGGCCATTGTGAACAATGTGTGGCGAAGAGGAGAGCGTCAGCAGGACCTGAACACTTTCGTGCAGGCGGCTTTCGATAAGAATATTGGTGAGGGCTTCAGTACACGTTGGCTGGCAAAGTACGCCTACTACAATACCCATTATGTAAACAAGGACTCCACACAACTGCCTGTTGACAACCGCTACAAGCAACAGGAGTTCTATCTCTCTACCGCTAACGTGCTGGAACTGTTACCCAACTGGAGTGCCTCGTTGAGTTACGATTTCAAGTGGAACAAACTGAATGCCGACACCTATAACTTCGCCTTCCCCACCCGCCTCTCGAACCTCGTAAGTCTTGCTACGGCTATCGACTACAAGCACCTGAAGGCGCAGGGATCTGTTCTCGCCACCTTCATCCACGACCGAAGGAGTGTAGAACTCTACACTCAACACTCTACACTCTCGAAACTAACCCCTGCCCTCTTCGTGAATATCTATCCCTTCCAAGGTACGTTCTTCTCTATGAGGGCCTACGTCAAGAAGAGTTTCCGTATGCCGACCTTCAACGACCTCTACTATACGGATATGGGCAATGCGAACCTCGTGCCGGAGAGTGCCCTGCAATACGATGTGGGCTTTGCCCTCAACAAACACTTCGAGCAGGGTATCATACGCCATGCAGAGATGCACTTTGATGCCTATTATAATACGGTACACGACAAGATTGTCGCCTACCCCAAGGGGCAACAGTTCCGTTGGACGATGCTCAACCTCGGCAAGGTACATATCAAAGGCATTGACGTAGAGGCAGAAGCCGACTGTTCAGTAGGTTGCGGTGTTACTGCAACCCTCCGTGCCCAATACACCTACCAAGATGCCAGAGACGTGACTAATCCTACCGACTCTTATTACAAGCACCAGATTCCTTATATCCCCTGGCACTCGGGCTCCGCCATCTTCGGCCTCAGTTACAAGAACTGGGATTTGAACTACTCGTTTATCTATGCCGGAGAGCGCTACGACGAACAAGAAAACATCCTCTATAATCACATGGAACCCTGGTACACCAGCGACCTCTCGCTGCGCTATCAATGCACAATGCTCAATGCACCATGCACAATTATGCTCGATGTGAACAACGTCTTGGATCAGGACTACGAGGTTATCGTGAACTACCCTATGCCGGGCCGTAACTATGCCGTCACTTTAAGCGTAAATATTTAATGCACAATGCACAATTCATAATGCACAATAAGATGAAAGAAAAAAAGAATAGAAACAAATGGTTTGCCAGCGTACTTCTGTGCGCAGCCAATTGTGCATTGTGCATTGTGCATTGATATACTCTTGCAGAGACGATGTGATGGTGGTGCCAATGGAGGATATCAATACAGGCGGCAAGACGGTGAAGAGCGAGATTGTCGGGATGTACCTGCTCAACGAGGGGAATATGGGTTCCAACAAGTCGACCCTCGACTACCTCGACCTATCAGGCAAGGACTCCACTGTCCATTATTTTAGAAATATCTATTCCGAGCGCAACCCCACCACTGTGATGATGCTGGGCGACGTGGGCAACGACTGTCAGATATACGGTTCTCGTCTCTGGCTCGTCATCAACTGTTCCAACAAAGTGGAGGTGGCCCATGCCGAGGATGCTGTCAGAATCGGAAAGGTAGACATCCCCAACTGTCGTTATGTGACGTTTAAGGATGGGTCAGCCTATGTCTCTTCGTATGTCAGTCCTGTCTATGGCAACGGGACCTCACCGTTGGGAATGGTTTACAAGGTGGATACCCTATCCTTGCAGAAGACCGACTCCTGTACCGTTGGCTATCAGCCTGAGGAGATGGCTATCATCGGTATGAAACTCTATGTGGCCAACAGTGGTGGTTATCAGGGGATGACGGGTCAAGGCTATGAGAGTACCGTCAGTGTGGTGGATCTTGAATCAATGCAAGAGACAGACAGGATAGAGGTGGCTCCGAACCTGCACCACGTCAAGGCAGACAAATACGGACAACTCTGGGTAACGGCCCGTGGCAACTATACCAATGAGGCAGGTAGTATCTGGTGGCTGACAAAAGGTGCTGACGGTGAGATGCAGGTTGGAGGACATCTGAACCAGCCCGTCAGCGACTTGTGTATCGTGGGTGACTCACTCTATTTCTACGGTAGTCAGTGGAGTGAGGTGACGATGACGAACAACGTTACATACGGTATCATCAACGTGCGCACTCACCAGATTATTAGCACAAGTCTCTCCAATGCCCCAGAGATCAGTAAGATCCGCATGCCTTACGGCATCATCGTCAACCCGCTTCACCGTGACTTCTACCTGATGGATGCTAAGAACTATGTGTCCAGCGGTGAGTTGTTGCATTTCCTCCCGGACGGCACTTTCGACTGGAAGGTAAAGACGGGCGATATCCCAGCCCACGCGACGTTCTTGGGAAGGTGAGAGAGTGAGAGAGTGAGAAAGTGAGATAATATACATATTAAATGAACATGAAGAATAGTATCATAGGGAAAAGAGGTCTGGTGATGAGTGTCTTACTTTTTCACCTTCTCACTCTCTCACTTTCTCACCTTCTCACTCTCTCACCTTCTCACCTTCTCACCTTCTCACCTTTATACGCTCAGCGGATGGACAATGTAACCACCCACTCGAAATATATCCAGGCCGTCGACGAATACCGTCCAGCACCCGGACAGTATGTCAATGACGTACCTGAATATGAGGAGGGCGACACAGAGGCCGATATGATTCGCAAATGCAATGAGAATCTTGCAGGCCTTGGCCCCATTGACTCACATCTGGTGGCCCTCGGTGGATGGGGAGGCTATATCACTTTCCACTTCGACCACTCTATCGCCAATATACCTGGACAGCGCGACTTCGCCGTCTGGGGCAATGCCTATCAGGAGATGCGGAACCTCGTCTTTGGCGGCATGAATGAGGCGGGCATTGTAATGGTGTCGAAGGATGTCAATGGCAACGGTCTGCCAGATGACCCGTGGTACGAGATCAGCGGCAGTTGTGATGTGGATAGTGTCGGAAAGGTCATCTATGGTTATGAAGTCACTTACCACAAGAATCCGATGGGAGACATCCCCTGGACGGATAACCGTGGAGGCAATGGCACCATTGACCGTAACCACTACCACATGCAAGAATACTATCCCCTGTGGTTGCCAGACGGACTGACCTTCCGAGGTACCCGTCTGCCTGACAATATGCAGAACCTCTCCGACAAGGTGGATAATGCCTGGAGTCCCTACTACTATGTGCTCGTCGGCTTCCGTTACGGCTATGCCGACAACTTGCCCAACTTCACCGACAAAGCCGATGCTACCTCTTACAATTATGAGGGCTGTGGCATAGATATCAGTTGGGCCGTTGACGAGAACCGCCAACCTATCCATCTTGACTTCATTGACTTCGTGCGGGTCTATACGGGACTTAACCAGAAATGTCCACAGCCCGAATGGTGGGGAGAGACCTCCACGGAGTTTGCGGGTGCTGAGGATATCCATCTTGAATCCTCACTCGCTGCCATCCGCCAGGCACAGGAGATGGCTCGCAAAGCCGATGTCGACGGAGACGGACACATCACAGCCCGTGACATCACTGCCATCACCGATGTTATCTTTGGCAAGACAGACAGGATCACTCCCCAAGCAGCAGATGTCAACGGCGATGGTAATGTGACTGTGGCTGATATTATCTGCGTGGTCAATATGATTAATAGTCAACTTTATTAATAAACATGTTTCACTTTTAAAACAAAAGATTATGAAAACAAACAAATTTTTCGCACTCGCAGCCATCGTATGTGGCTTCGCACTGTCATTCACTTCTTGTAGTGAGGAAGACAATCCTGTAGGTGGTGACAAAATTACTGTTACCATCGGTTTCGAGAACGCAACCCTCAACAATCAGGGTTTCTGGTGTGGTGACGAGACCGGTACTCCGTTCGACAATTGGGGATCAGAGGCCTTTAAGTGCTTCTACACAGAGGCTGGCGTTCCCTTCGAAGCCAACTACACGCCTGCATGGGCCAGTTGGTCTGGTTTTGCTATCTCCAATCGTACAGAAACGACCTTCAATGCCGCTACCATGACTCCCGACCAGTTCAACAATATCGCCGGTGGTGCCCATAGTGGCAAGAACTTCTGCGTTGTCTATACGTATGGTGAGAAACTGGAGTTTGCTTCTCCCGTCACAGTAAAAGGCTTCTGGTACACCAACGATGCATGGACAGTTGATGCTATCCTCAATGGCGACGGTATGACACCTGGCAAATTCGAGGCTGACGACTATCTGACTTGTGTTCTCTATCCGACTCCTGCCGAGGGCGTAGGTGGGGCTCGTTATGAACTCAGTCTCGCCAAGGATGGTGACTACGTGAAAGAATGGAAGTATTGTGACCTGAGCGATGTAGATGCCTTCAAGAACATCAAGAGCCTTTCATTCGCTTTCGAAGGAAGTAAAGCAAATGACTATGGTGTAACCACGCCAACATACATCTGTATCGACGATATCGTGATAGAAAAGTAAAAAGGTAAAAGACCTTGAAATACGTTAAATTATTATTCCTGGTGACATTATTCTCTGCCTGCAGGGGAGGTCAGACCTCCTCTGTCCAGGCAGAGGGCGACACCGTCACCTTCAAGTACGCCACCCAACTTACTGTCGTGAGACACGAAGGCTATGTGGTGGCGTCACTAAAGAACCCATGGAAAGAGGGAATGACACTGCATCGGTATGTGCTCATTCCCTCTGACCGTGAGATTCCGCCACATATACCTGAAGGCACCATCATCCGCACGCCCCTGCGCCGCTCCATGATGTTTACTACCGTCCACTGCGCCATGCTGATGTCGTTTGGCAAACAAGACTGTATTGCTGGCGTGGCTGACCTGAAGTATATCAAGATTCCTTGGATTCAGGAACAGGTGAAAAAGGGTAGGATTGCCGATGTAGGCGACGGGCTCAGTCCGGTAGTAGAAAAGATTATCGACGAACATCCTGACGCCATCTTCCTTTCTCCTTTTGAGAATAGTGGCGGCTATGGTAAACTCGAAGAGATAGACATCCCCCTCGTAGAATGTGCCGAGTATATGGAAAAGACACCCTTAGGACGTGCCGAGTGGCTACGTTTCTATGGTATGCTCTTCGGTTGCGAGGAAAAGGCCGACAGCCTGTTTCAGGTCATAGACCAGAACTACAACCATCTGAAACAACTGGCTCAGAAGACAGAGAAAAAGCCTACTGTGCTTGTCGACAAGGTGACGGGTAGCGTGTGGTACGTGCCAGGTGGCCAGAGTACCATCGGTCAGATGATTCAGGACGCAGGCGGCAACAATCCCTGGGCAAAAGATGAGCATAGCGGCTCCGTCTCCCTACCCTTTGAGGCTGTGCTGGAAAAGGCTGGTGAGGCTGATGTGTGGCTTTTCCGCTACAGCAGCGACCACGATATCACCTACCCGGAACTAAGTGCAGAGCATCACGGCTACGACCAGTTCCACGCATTTCGTCAGAAGAATGTCTACGGTTGTGATGTAGAGCGCTCACAGTTCTATGAGGAATCCCCTTTCCGTCCCGACTGGCTCCTCAACGACTTCATCCGTATTCTCCACCCAGAGACAGAAGGCCTCGAACCCTTCCGCTATTACAGGAAACTGCAATAAAATTCACTATTCTTCATTGAGGGCTTTGTCAACGCTGCCTGCATCAAGCAGGCGCTGCTGGGCCTCCTCATAACTCAGCCCGAGAGAATCCTGAAGCATCCGAGTGCCACGATCCACGAGTTTGGCATTCGTCAACTGCATCTTTACCATCCGGTTGCCTTCAACCCTACCTAAACGGATCATCAACGAGGTAGAAATCATATTCAAAACCATCTTCTGAGCCGTTCCGCTCTTCATGCGACTGGAGCCCGTTACGAACTCCGGGCCAACAATCGTCTCAATGGAAAACTCTGACGCCTCAGCCAGAGGGGTGTTGGGATTACTGGTGATGCAACCTGTCAGCAGACCATTCTTTCGGGCTTCCTTCACGGCACCAATCACGTATGGCGTCGTACCTGAAGCCGCAATGCCTATCACGGAGTCATCTGCCGTCGGATGATAGGTCAGCACATCCTCCCAGCCCTTCCTTGCAATATCCTCTGCCTTCTCGACAGCATGGCGCAAGGCTTTTTCGCCACCAGCGATAATGCCCACCACCCAAGTATCAGGCACACCAAAGGTGGGAGGAAGTTCACTGGCATCTAAGACACCCAGACGTCCGCTGGTGCCTGCACCTACATAAAAGAGTCTGCCGCCCCGTTTCATTCTCGGTTCGATGGCTTCCACTAAGGCCTGAATCTGTGGGATAGCCTTTCGGACAGCCTCAGCCACCAGCGCATCCTCATCGTTGATGTGCTGCAAGAGTTCGGCTACCGACATCTGTTCGAGATGGTCGTATCGCGACGGATATTCTGTGATTCTATTGTCCACCGATGCAAAAGTACAAAGAATAATTCAACCGTCCAAGAAAAACGGGGAAAAGATTGACTATTCATTGAGATGCAGGCGCAGGCCAAATTCGATAGTTGGCGCAAGGGGGTGCTTCTTGTAATAGTGTTCCAAAGTGGTGCCATCGTCGAAGTAATAGCCGAGAGAGGGCTCCAAATAGAAGCCGAGTTGAGGGATAAGGTTATACTCTGCACCAGCCGCTGCACTAACAGACCACTGCCAAGGTTTTTTGCTCGCAGAACCACCATCCAAATCAGCACTCACACACTTCTCCAGCATCATACCACCAGAGAGGTAGAACTGGAAACGATGGGTTGACCACAACTGCCAGGATACCCCAAGGGGAATACCAAGATAATGCAACTTCTGGTCATAGGTAGCACTCTCATAAAGGGGAATGCTGAACTCAGAATAAAGATAGGTATAACTAATGCCACTGAGCAGGGCGATATGAGGCGTCAACTGATAATTCAGGCTCACGCCAAAGCGTATCGGCAGGTGATGTTCTGATTTGTATTCTGTCAGCGTATAGGCATAGGATTTATCACCAACTTCATTTTGAGATTGATTACCATCAAAACGATTAATATCATCATACATAGAACTAGGATGATAGAGACGATCCGTACGCTGAGAGGTGTTGGCAGCAAGCAGTCCCCCAGAGGCATTCAGGCCCAAAGACCACTTGTTTTGGGTCTGTACGTCATTACTCTCTGCAATTGGCAGATTCTCCAACCATTCTGCTTTCTGTGCCAAATTTGTCGTTTGCTGAGGCTCGACAGATGTTTGTTGGGATTCACTTATCATCTTTTTAGACTCATCGACAGCCGGTTTTGGTTCGTCAGGTGTCTGTAGGACTTCTGCAGGAGAGTCTGATTCTGGCAATACTTCTTCTGTCACAGTCTCGCTCTCAGCAACTGGCTGTTGATGACGGGCAAGGGCTAAGAGAGGTGCTTTTGTCTGAGGCTCCTGTTCCACAGGATTTGATTCTGCTAATGGCTGGGATACTGGTTTTTCTGGTAACTGCTGTTCAGAGAGTGGCTGCTGAGAGACAGCATTGGCCTGTTGAGGCTGCTCGCTGTTGTTGATGTTTTGAAAGACGAAGAACCCCACAAGTGCCAAGACGGCTGCTGCCGCTGCCCAATACAAACGCTTGGTGGTAGTGGGCTTACGAACAGGCTCTGGCGAGAGACCCATCTGCTTGCAGATATCGTCCCACAGCCCTGGAGGAGGATCCATCTGATGATTCTCCAACTTGCGTCTCATATCGTTTATCCAGTCCTCTTTCATCGCTTGTCGTTTGTTAATTTCTTGATTTGCTTAGCCAATAGCCGTTTTGCATAATAGAATTGTGAACTAGAAGTGCTCTCTTTGATACCAAGCAGTTCTGCAATCTGCTTATGAGAGTAACCTTCGAAGACGTAGAGGTTCACCACCGTTCGATAGCCGTCAGGCAGTTCGCTGATCAGTTGGTGCAGTTCTTCTGACGAGATCTGTTCTGATTGTGGCTCTGACTCATCCATCTGCTCCACACCTTCTATCGCTTGCACCACGAAGAGCAGTCTTTTCCTTTCTCTGAGATAGGCGAGTGACTCATTAACCACTATCCGTTTCATCCAGCCCCAAAGGGCTTCATCACTATGATAAGCAATGGTCGGAATCGACGTGAATATCTTCACGAAACTGTTCTGCAACACGTCCTTCGCATCGTCGCCAGAAGGCACATAACGGTAGCAGACCGATGAAAGTTCCTTGACGTACGTCTGATAGAACTGGCTCATCGCCCTTTGGTCTTTCTGCCGTATGCGCTCAACGAGTTGTTCGACCATTTTTATCCTTATGTTCTACTTTAATAATTCAAAATTACGCAAATCTTGTATGGGATTGCTATCTTTTTAGATTCTTTAACGTATTTCCATACAAGATTTTGCCAATTCCCGTATTATATTTGCAGAAAGAATTAAAAATGCAAACAAAACGAACAAGTATGAAAAAAAACATTTTCTTATGGATGGGCGCAATGATGCTCATGTTAAGCAGTTGTTCTACCAGCGACAGCATTACAGAATCTATTTCGCTTTCAAAAGTCTCGCACAGCGAATGTGAAAACCATTCTCGAACACGTGGCGAAGATGAAAACCCGTTTGCATCTAAGTTGAAACTGACTTATAATGAGGCCGACCAAACCATCACGGGCGAGTACATTAATTATACGCTAAGTTGCGACTATACCGATGCAGGCATCAATATCGAGCAAGATGCTGACGGCACACTCGTGTTGAACCCTTGGAACGAAGCCGAGAATATGGTAGACTGCATCTGTCACATCAACATCTACTTCACCATCCGTAATGCCACGATGAACAACTATCACTTGGTGGTGAATCGTCGGACTGTCACAATTGTTGAACATGACGGCCAAAAACATCAAGAAACATGGGCTGACTACAATGGCATTATCTCCTTCAAGGATCAGAATGTAATCACAATCGACTTATAAACAAATAACTATGAAGATAAATAATCTTTTATGGATAAGCGCCCTTCTGCTAATGCTGGCAGGATGCAGTAGTGATGATGGTGACGATAATAATGTGTCTTCACAAGAATGCAGGTATTCGTATCAAAACATATTCCCTTCAGATGAAGATAAAGTTGTAATTACCCAAGATTCTTGGACAATAACAACTTATGCAAATATGATAACAAGGGCAGAGTTTAACTCGAATCCTCCATCATCAGCAGAGTTGTTCTTCAAAGACAAAATGCCTTTATCAGTTGACAATGTACTTAAGTTTAGCCATTCATTGAAGAATGCATTGACGAACTATAAACATTTTGACCAGTTATATAAAGGTATACAGGTAAATCGATGTGGATATGTTTGCAATTATGATGAAAACGACGTGCTGAAAAGTATAGAAGGCGCATTTGTACCCATAGACGATTTGGATGTCAATCCGACAATCAGTAAAGAACAAGCAAAGTATATTATTGTGAAATATCTTCATCTTAATGATAGTGAAATACCTATACAACTTCAAATAACACCTTTTTACACAAATGGCATAATTGATGTTCGATTAACCTATGTGTATGGAAATTGTGTTGGGTGCTTTGCTTATTATGAATGTTTTGTTGACGCTCATTCAGGGGAAATTCTGAGTTCTGACTTTCCATCAAATTAAAGTTATTAATTATGAAAAAGAAAAGTCTATTATGGATAAGTGCACTTCTGCTGATACTGGCAGGATGCAGCAGTAGTGATGATGACATCACCGATTATGGCTTGCATGATGAAGAAAATGGGCAGAATTTTTTGATTCCACTTTATTCTAGTAATGATTTGAGTTATAACTACAAGACCCACGTTGAGACCCTTGACAATTGGAATGTCTGTATAGATGATGAGGGACGCTATCGGTGGGCAACCCTCTATGATAAAGGGGATCCTATCGAAAAATTGTATGCTGCTCCATCTTCTTATGAGGAACTGGACGGAACACTATTTAATCTGGATGATGATCATAGTCTGAAATTAGATTCTGTGGAGCATTACACGGACAGTGAAGAGGGATATAGCCATAGACAGGACTTCTACCATGAATATTATCGTGGCATCCCTGTCTTGGGCGGACAGTATTCTTTTCTTTACTTTTATAACCCTCAGGAACAGCACATCCATCATTGCTCGGGCTATTTCATTTCCTTCGACAACCTTGATGTGACACCTGCCATCACTGGCAATCAGGCTATAAAAATATTCTCTGCATATCTGGAAAAGCCGATAGAGACTTCATGGACTGCTACCCTTTATGCCAGAGAGTATCACGTCAGAGTAGAGGGAGAGACTTTCAGGCGTGAACAACGACTGGTCTATTATATAACAGGACCTGCAATAAAAGCAACGACGTATATGGGAAGTTGGCCATGTGAAATTGACTCTAATGAATCTGCTGAGATTGATGCGCATACAGGACAAATTATCTATGTAGGCATGAAGCATTTTATTCCTTTTTGAGAAATAAATAGAAATACAGATATGAAGAAGTTTTTATTTCGGTTGGCAGCCGTTGTGCTGATATTGGCAGGACTGAGCAGTTGCAGCAAAGACGATGACTACGACTATGTTCAGGAATTCAGTAATAACAACGATAAAGAAAACCTTATTGGAACCTGGCACATATTACACTATTCTAATGGCTGGGGAATTAAAGAGGATTACGAAGCCGGGGAGGTGACTGTTACATTCACCAAAAATGGGGAAATGCAAGTCGTCAATAAAAGAGAAGACCAGCGCCCTTTTGCAACAGGCAAATGGACGTACTCTTTTGTTGATATTGAAAGATCCATATTTACAGGTGAGCCAAGAACATGTATATCTTTTGGCTATTTTTTTACGTATAGTTATACCTTTGACAAAGGCTTTCTTTACCTTTCTCAAGAAGCTTTTGACGGTGATGGCTATACTTTCCAAAAACTGAAATAATAATCCATAAAGAAATAGCAGATGAAAAGGTATCTATTTTTGTTGGCAGCCGTTGTGCTGAGTGGTGCGATGGTGTCTTGTTCCTCGTCTGAGGAAGAGAGTATTGACTTGGGTGAGGCCAAGCAAGTGGTAAATATGTTGTCGGAACCACAGCCGATACAGTTGACGGAGGCACAGAGAGTCTTTGCCAACGACAATAACCGTTTCACGCTGAACTTCCTGAAAACGGTGAATGATGTGGATCAGAGTGGCAAGAGTTTTATTTACTCGCCATTGAGCATCACCTACGTCTTGGGAATGGTGAACGATGCTGCTGTAGGAACTACAGAAAAAGAATTAGAGGAGACTTTAGGATTCCACGAGGGAGGCATACAGGCAGTTAACGACTATTGCAAGAAACTGATTGAAGGTCTGCCTAAGGTAGACGACAAGGTGACGCTGAACATTGCCAACGCCATCTTCCTGAATAAGAACTATACCTTAAATCCTCAGTTTGAGCAAGATATGAAAAACTATTACGATGCGAAGGCTGAGGCACTCGACTTCTCATCGCCACAAACACTCAATCATATCAACGGCTGGTGCAAGGAGAAGACCAACGGCATGATTCCCACCATCCTCGACGAGGTGGATCCAAGTATAGTGTCGTATCTGCTGAATGCCATCTACTTTAAGGCGGATTGGGCCTCGAAGTTCGACCAGAAGAACACCAAGGAAGAGACCTTTACCACAGAAAACGGCTCAAACAAACTACCCCTGATGCACCAAAACGTGCTGATTAGTTATCTGAAAACCAACACCTACTCTGCTGTTATCCTGCCTTATGGTTCTGGTCTTTGGAACATGACTGTCTTGCTGCCAGAAAAGGGGGAAACTATCGACGACATCATTAAAGAGGTGACACAAAGTAGTATTTTGAATAATCCTGCTTGGTGCGAAACAGGAGGAAACTTCTTCAAAGGCTATGAGGTAGATCTGAAACTGCCACGCTTTGAGACAAGTTCGGACACAAACAATCTTAAAGACGGGCTTATAGGCCTGATGCAGAAGATGGGCATCAATCAGGCTTTCGACGATTCCTTCGCTCAAATACCCAATATGTGCGACGTTCCTGTCTATATCGCCATGATGCGCCAAAAGGCCAAAATCAAGGTCAACGAGGAAGGTTCTGAAGCCGCTGCAGTTACTATTGCAGGTATGAATGAATGCACTTCCATAGGCGGTCCCGTTGAGTATCCCAAGGCCACCTTCCACGCTAATCGTCCCTTCGTCTATGTCATCAGCGAAGCCTCTTCTGGCGTTATCCTCTTCGTAGGCAAGTTCACAGGACAATAGTTTGATAATTTTAGTCCGTCCCGTCGGACTCCCAGTTCGTTCCTTACGGACTAAGAGTCCGTACGGGACGGACTATTTTATATCCTTACTCCTCTGCGAAGGCGGCTGCTTCTGCCTCGGCGATGATATCCTCACGGGATTTCTCCTTGTGAGTGATGTGGGAGAGGTCGAATTCATTATCTTCTCCACCAGACTCTGTGGGAACAGCGGTAACAAGTTCTACACTATCAGTTCTACACTCTACATTATCATTTACGATGATGAAGTCCTGCTGTTCCTGTTCTGGATCAGGCACAGACATCGTGGGCTCTTCCTCCATCTTCGTACGCTCTGACTTGGCGGTAAAGATAGCATCAATGAACTGTGGCTCACGCTTCAGTTTCTGCAGAGTATCCTTCGAAGCCAGTTGCTGGGCCTCTTTCTTGGAATAGCCAGAACCCTTCTCGCCTTCTATGCCTTCGAGCAGAACCTGGAAACTGAAGATAGGACTACCGTTGTCGTCCTTCTTCTGTTTCAGCATCCGATACTCCATATGCACCTTGTTCTTCTGGCTCCACTCCAAGAGTTTCGACTTGAAGTTGACTTCCTTGAAGGCCACCTTGTCGAGATTGATGTATTTGCCCAGCACCCGATTCTCCCAGAACCACATGCAGGCATCATAGCCACGATCCAGATAGATGGCTCCCACCAGCGCCTCGAAGGCGTTGCCTCCCACATAACTGTTGTGCGAGTTGTTGTGGCCTGCTGAGAGAATGAGTTGCGAAAGACCCATCTCGTTGGCAAGTTTACCCAACGTCTCACGGGATACAAGTTTCGAACGGGTATTTGTGAGGAACCCTTCACGCTTGCCTTCATAATGACGGTAGACTATATCACCCACAGCAGCATCAAGGATGGCGTCACCCAAAAACTCCAGCCGTTCGTTGTTCAGCGGCTTGCCCTTGTCGTTGCGCTTGCCGATGCTCTTGTGCATCAGGGCCTGACGGTAATACTCGATGTTGTGGGGATAGAAGCCCAGTATCTCGTAGAGAGCAGAAAAAAGCTCCTTATCCTTGCGGAAAGGGAGCTTAATTCTGTCAATGATATTATTAACCCACATACTTGCTAAAGACTACACAAGCATTGTGGCCACCAAAGCCAAAGGTGTTGCTGAGACCAGCACGTACCTCACGCTTTTGCGCCTTGTTGAAGGTGAAGTTCAGATTGTAGTCAATCTCAGGATCCTCATCGCCCTCCTCGTGGTTGATGGTGGGAGGAATGATATCGTTCTTCACAGCCAGTACCGTTACCATAGCCTCAACGGCTCCAGCAGCACCCAGCAGGTGACCTGTCATTGACTTCGTAGACGAAATATTCAGTTTGAAGGCAGCCTCGCCAAACACCTCCTTGATGGCCTTAGCCTCAGAGATGTCACCCACATGGGTAGAGGTGCCGTGAACGTTGATATAGTCAATTTCCTCGGGCTTCATGCCTGCATCCTCAAGGGCGTTCTGCATCACAAGTTTGGCACCCAATCCCTCAGGATGAGAGGCTGTGATATGATGGGCATCAGCACTCATGCCTGCACCAACCATCTCAGCATAGATCTTCGCACCACGAGCCTTGGCGTGCTCCAATTCCTCAAGAATCAGACAGCCAGAACCCTCTGCCATGATAAATCCGTCGCGACTGGCGCTGAACGGACGGCTGGCCTTCTCTGGCTCATCGTTGCGGGTAGAGAGTGCGTGCATTGCATTGAAACCGCCTACGCCACAGGCGCAGATGGCAGCCTCAGCACCACCGGCAACGATGGCATTTGCCTTGCCCAGACGAATCAGATTGAAGGCGTCAGCCAGTGCATTCGATGAAGAAGCACAAGCAGAAGCGGTGATATAGTTGGGACCATGGAGGCCATACATGATGGAAATCTGTCCTGCTGCGATATCAGCAATCATCTTCGGGATGAAGAAAGGATTGAACTTCGGGCCATCAGCCTGATGCAAGGCGTAATAACTCACCTCCTCCTCGAAGGTCTTGATACCACCGATACCCACGCCAAAGACTACACCGATACGGTTCTTGTCAACTTTCTCCAGATCCATTCCGCTATCCTCGACAGCCTGCTTGGCAGCAATCATGGCCAACTGTGTATAACGGTCCATCTTACGGGCCTCCTTGCGGTCGAGATAATCGTTCACATTGAGGTTCTTAACCTCACAGGCGAACTGTGTCTTAAACTGACTTGCATCGAAAAGTGTAATAGGTGCTGCACCGCTTACCCCGTTGAGAAGGTTCTTCCACATCTCATCAGGAGTGTTGCCGACTGGCGTCACTGCGCCCAGACCTGTTACAACTACTCTTTTTAATTCCATAAGCTAATATTAAAGCATAATGGTTGCTTCGGGTACGAAGCAACCATTATGTTATCTAAGTGATTTATTTTGCGTTCTCCTCGATATAAGCGATAGCATCACCTACTGTTCCGATCTTCTCAGCCTTATCGTCGGGGATAGAAATACCAAACTCCTTCTCAAATTCCATGATGAGTTCTACGGTATCCAGTGAATCTGCGCCCAGATCATTTGTGAAACTTGCTTCTGGCTTAACCTCTGCCTCATCAACACCCAGTTTGTCTACGATAATAGCCTTTACTTTGCTTTCAATTTCTGACATAATTTTCTTTCTTTAAAATGTTAATAATGTATTTGCTATCTTGAAAATTTTGCGGTTTTTCCGCTTTCGGGGTGCAAAGTAACACATTTTCTTTGAGTTACGCAAACTTTTTGAGGAAAAAGTGACTCCGCTTTGCACATTTGGGGTGTGATTGTGCAAAAAAATGACCCTTTTGTGTGCGTTACCAGTAATAAAAATGCAAAATTAGATGAAAATATCCGTAATTAGTTGGTTAATTGAAAAAGTTTCCGTAGTTTTGCACCTAAGAAACAATTTTTGATCAAAATGTCATTTACTGAGCATGCTAATCAGATCTTCAATCAGGTGATCAGCGACTATCATCTGACTGATAATATTGATACGCCCATCCACAATCCCTATGAGAGGGAAAGTATTGACCACAGTCTCTATCTGAAATGCTGGATAGATACTGTTCAGTGGCACTATGAGGACGTCATACGTGACCCCCATATCGATCCGATAGAGGCTCTTGCCTTGAAGCGTCGGATTGACCGTAGTAATCAGGACCGTACAGATCTGGTGGAGGAAATCGATTCCTATTTCCGTCAGTTATACAGTCATGTGAAACCTTTGCCTGATGCCCGGCTCAATACGGAGAGTCCTGCCTGGGCCGTTGACCGTCTGAGTATCTTGGCTTTGAAGATCTACCACATGCAGGAACAGGTGGAGCGCAAGGATGTCTCTGCAGACCATGTTGCCAAATGTCAGGCCAAACTTAACATATTGTTGGAACAGCAAAAGGATCTGTCATTGGCCATTGACCAACTGCTGGAAGATATCGAGGCTGGCAGAAAATATATGAAGGTGTATCGCCAGATGAAGATGTACAATGACCCTTCGACTAATCCTATCTTTTATAAAAAGTGAAAAAGGAACATATACTGGTGATCCGTTTCTCGTCGTTAGGCGATGTGGCTATGACTGTACCTGTGGTATGGTCATTGGCACACCAGTACCCTGATATACGTATCACGGTGCTGAGTCGCAAATATGCCAGAACTCTTTTTGATGATCTTGCTCCTAACGTGAATTTTATGGAGGCCGACTTGAAGGTGGAATATCATGGTATCAGAGGTCTCAACTCTCTCTATCGTCGATTGGTAGCCAAGCAGTTTACTAAGGTAGCCGACCTGCACAATGTGCTCCGTTCTGAATATCTCCGTATGCGATTCAACTTGGGACGCTATCGGGTAGAGCATATCAACAAGCATCGGAAAGACCGTCGCCATCTGGTATCCCAGAAGAAGAAATCTATGCGACCACTTCCCACCTCTTTTAATAATTATATAGAGGTATTCGAACGTTTAGGTTATCCTATCGACGTCAGCAAGTTCCATAGCATCTTCCCTGAAGAAGGAGGCAACCTCAATCTGCTGCCCAAGGAGATTGGACCCAAGAAGGATTTTGAACAATGGATAGGCATTGCTCCCTTTGCTGCCCATGAGGGTAAGATCTATCCCTCACGACTGATGGAACAGGTCATTCATCAATTATTGGAGAAATATCCTCAATGTCGTATCTTCTTTTTCGGACGAGGAGAACAAGAGGATAAGTACTTTAGTCTTTGGAGTGCCCAGTATCGGCAATGTATCAATGCCAGCCGCTATTGCGAAAACATGTATCAGGAACTCATTATCATGAGTCATCTCAATGTGATGCTCTCGATGGACTCTGCCAATATGCATCTGGCTTCTCTTACTGCCGTACCTGTGGTCAGTGTCTGGGGAGCCACCCATCCATACGCCGGTTTTATGGGATTCAATCAACTGAAGGATAATGCCATTCAACTCGACTTAGAATGTCGACCCTGTAGTATCTATGGACAGAAACCCTGTCAGCGTGGCGACTATGCTTGTATGAAGAACATTCCGCCAGAGCGGATTGTTGAGAGAATAACAACCATCATTAATAACTAAAAAACAAGTACGATTATGAAAAAGTATGTATGCGACGTATGTGGTTACGTGTATGATCCAGCAGAGGGTGACGCTGATAGCGGCATTGCTCCAGGCACAGCCTTCGAAGACATTCCCGAAGATTGGGTATGCCCCGTCTGTGGAGTAGGAAAGAGTGATTTCTCACCCGTAGAGGAATAATAATAAATAAGGTGGCGATTGTTTGCCACCTTATTTATTTATAAATGTTTGTGCAAAGTGCCAGATAATGATACCTGCTGTAACGGAGACATTCATAGAGTGTTTGGTACCAAATTGGGGAATCTCTAAACAACCATTAGAAGCATCTATCACTTCTTGATGGACGCCCTTCACTTCATTGCCCAATACTACTGCATATTTTTTTCCCAGTGAGGGAACAAAATTTTGTAGGTTAGTGGAACCGTGTGCCTGTTCTATCGAATAAATTTCATAACCGTCAGCCTTTACTGCTTCAATAGCCTCAAGTGCAGTTTTATAGTATTTCCAACTAACACTATCCTCTGCTCCTAAGGCTGTCTTATGAATCTCAGTACTTGGAGGTGTAGAGGTGATACCACACAGATAAACAGCCTCAATACGAAAGGCATCACCCGTACGAAATACACTACCTACATTATACATCGAACGTACATCATCAAGTACCACTATTAATGGTAACTTCTCTGCCTGTTTGAATTCATCAACAGACAGTCTCTGCATCTCTATGGTACGGAGTTTCTTCAAAACTTAAAACTTATAACCAAGTGTCAAAGTAATAAGACTATTATGAGATGAAGCATCTATGTCTTTGAATAGTTTTATGAGTCCGAAGTTATAGCGAGCATCAAAGACTATTTTATTATATTCGTATGAAAAACCTACAGGAATCATAAAATCAAACTTATTAAGAGTGACTTCCTGGTTTGGAAATAAAAAATCCAAGGCCTCATCAAGATCCATCTTTACACCATCTGCTTTCAACTTTGTCTTTACTCGAAAAGATGGTTGTACACCTGCCTTAATTGCAAGACCCTCAACTAAATAATAGTTAAGTGTGATAGGTACTGCTGCATAATAATTATTCAAACTTGCAGTATTTGATGAATTTGCGTCTATTTCGTCATAGTAATCAAACTTATAACCCTGATTTGTGAATAACAAACCACCAGCAATACTTAATTTATCCGTGAAATAGTATTCTGCTTCAAAACCATAGGTAAGGTTTACCTTCATTTTGGAATCCTCAGAAAATAAATCATCACCTGTAATATTAGAAAACGATACACCTACTCTGGGTTGAATAGTAATATCACCCTCTTCATGTTGTGCATGAACACTCATTGTAAGTGCCAAAATGGCTAATAATAAAAGACTTTTTTTCATACCTTATTAATTTATTTACATATTTCAGCCACAAAGATACAATTAAGTTAGGAAATTACCAAATGTTTTGTGGAAAACGTGTGAATAAGTGTGTGGAAAACTCATTGGATAACTCTCTATTTAGAGAAAGATGATTAGAGATTGAGGATATCCATAAACTTATTCTGCTGTTTTTCGAAAGATTTCTACCGTTTTTTGCTGAAAAAAAATATAAACTTATTAATTTTGCACCAAAATAGGAAATTGTGGATAAACTATCTTAGGTATTCATTATCAGAAAGAAACAATCCACAAATAGAAATGATAAGTGAAAAGTTAATAGTGATAAGTTCATTTGCAAGAAATATACTAAAAATTTATCAACTTATTCACGTCACATCATTCTATTCATTTCTATTTTTAAAAGAAAAAAATAAAAGAATAATAATAATATGGTGTTGAAAAAGGAGTGGATTAAACAAGGTTTTATTGATGAACCTGTAGCAGATGGTATTGATTTGAAGGCTGAGATCAGAAAACTATGTCAAGAGAAAGATGCTATTATTCTAGCACACTATTATACGGTTGGTGAAATTCAGGAGATAGCAGATTTTGTTGGTGACTCTTTAGCATTAGCCCATAAGGCTGCAGAAACAGATGCCAAGATGATGGTCATGTGTGGTGTCCACTTTATGGCAGAGACTTGTAAATTGTTATCACCAGATAAGACTGTACTTTGTCCTGATCTGAATGCTGGTTGTTCTTTGGCTGATTCATGTAAGGCTGAAGATTTGAAAAAATATAAGAAAGAGCATCCTGGTTATCAGGTCATCTCTTATGTCAATACAACTGCTGCTGTAAAGGCTCTGACAGATGTTGTAGTTACTTCAGGTAATGCTAAGAAGGTTGTAGATCAATTGCCTAAAGATGCTAAATTAATTTTTGGACCTGATTATAACTTAGGTAATTATATCAATGAGGTGACAGGCAGGAATATGTTGCTTTGGAATGGCGGTTGCCATGTACACGAACGTTTTTCTGTCAATAAGATAATTGAATTAAAAAAACAATATCCAGATGCGATAGTAATGGCTCATTTAGAGTGCAAAGGACCAGTATTGGCTTTGGCAGATGTAAAGGGCAGTACGGCTACAATGCTTAACTATGCACAGCAGAGTGATAAGAAGCAGTTTATTGTGGCTACAGAGGCTGGTATTCTCCATGAGATGCAACGAACTTGTCCTGATAAGAAATTTATTCCAGTGCCTCCAGAAATCAGCGAGAGTGGCTTGGAATGCAGTTGTAACGAATGTCAGTATATGAAGATGAATACATTACTTAAGATATACAATGCCCTTAAATATGGCTGGCCTTCTGTTGAAGTGGATCCTAAGATAGCTAAGAAAGCAGTGAAACCTATTCAACGAATGCTGGAATTGAGTTAAAATGAAGGAAGAAATTAATTAATATGAATCATAAGTTTCTTATAATTTCATTTTTATTATGGTTAGGGTTTTATTCTTCTCATAGTCAAACCATAGAGGAAATTGATTACTATGCGAATTTAGAGAATAATGCTGTTCATCGTTATATGGAAGAAGTTGTTTATGAACCAAATGAAGCCAGTGTAATAAATGATTATAGAAAT
Organism: Prevotella sp.; assembly: GCA_017618275.1. Lineage (GTDB taxonomy): Bacteria > Bacteroidota > Bacteroidia > Bacteroidales > Bacteroidaceae > Prevotella. The sequence goes on along the minus strand of JAFZUS010000128.1, from coordinate 46,883 downwards.
GATGGATCATATAGAAAAGATTGGCCTAACTATGTGGCTATGACTATTAAAAATAATAATATTGATAGTGTTTATATTATATGTCGCAACGAGGAAAGACTAAAAGATAGTCTAAAGTTTAAAGTACCAGTAAATAATGGTAAAATTAAACTATATAATCTTATACCAAACCGTACTTATCTTTATAAAATATTGTATGATGGTCAATTGTTACAACAAGGTAAAATAAAAACTGACGGACAATTACGTATGATAAAGATACCAGGTAATGTATCAAATATCCGTGACTTAGGTGGTTGGAAGACAATAGATAATAAAACGATTAAATATGGTAGAATAATTCGTGGTACAGAGTTAAATGGTAAACATAGTGTTACTGAGGAAGGTATCAGTATTTTGCGTGAATTAGGTATAAAAGCAGAATTAGATTTACGTGCTTATTATAACGAGGGAAATAATGTGTCTGTTTTTGGCTTTTTAGATGAGAATTCTACACCTTCTAGAGATGTACCTACTTATTGTTATACAAATAATAGTGGACAATTGCCAGAACATTTAGATAATTTTAATTGGTTGTATAGATGGCGCAAAGAATTTCAATTTATTGTAAATAATTTAAGTGAAGGACGTTGTATCTATGAACATTGTGTTTATGGTAAGGATCGTACTGGGTATTTGTCTTTTCTTTTAGAAGGTTTATTAGGTGTTCCTTATAATGAATTGATAAAAGACTATGAACTAACCTATTTTTATAATAAAAAAGAAAGTACAAAATCATCTATTGACGAAGCATTAGAATATATATATCAGCAGGAAGGCGAAACCCTACGTGATAAATTCAATAGTTTTTTTATCAATAAATTATCTGTTTCACAAGATGACATAGATTATTTTCGCGATGAAATGCTTGATGATCCTAACTCACATATTGTTATAGACAAAGGTGATGCCAATGATGATGGAGAGGTGGATACAAAGGACATCGTGGATATTGTGAACCATATGATGGGAAAGCAGACTTCAACGGGATATTTCAATGAAGAGGAAGCCGATATAAATGGTGACAACGTGATTACCATTGCTGATATTGTGAAGATTGTGAAACATATCATATTAAGTTGGTAGTGTAATGGAGTTATTTGATGATTATTATTTTCCTTCCATTACGGATATATATACCTTTTCTTAGATGCATTTTGTCGTTAATAACTTGACCATTTAGATTATATAGTTTATTGTCATTTATTGACTCTTTACTGATATTCGTTATATTTGAGAGTGATTCTGGGAAAATATCATGATCCAGATATGGCATACGTTTATTTATCCAGTCAGTAATATATGCTATTTCTTTATCAAAGTTGATTTCTTCATTTTTTACATCAGTGTCACCTGACCACTTTTTTTCCTCTCTTTTTGTGGCACCACTTTTTTTCAATAATGTGTAGTAATTGGTGTAACGACTGATGAGTTTATCTTCGGATAATATTTTTTTTCTTAGTTCATGATAACGTTTATTTGCTTTTTCGTAAAAATGATTTACATCAAATGTTAATAGATCTGTAAGAACTTTAAGACTATAATCCATCTCACATGTTGGTCCTGCTTTTTCACCCAACCATTTTGTACCTACTGTACCATCCAAATCCCATATAGCAAGGGTTAGTTTTTTATCTATAGTTTTGTCGTAAACTGCCCAGAAAACATTCTTACCAACATTATCTCGTGCAGCAAGTGTTTCTAGAAATATATAATAATCAATAAGCACGGGAACATCGAAGTAACTAGCCACATTTTGACTGAATTCTTCTTCATTGCTATATGCAACGAAGTAGATAGCATTCCATAATGTGCTCCAGTCACTTTCTGGCAAATCATCCAAATCTGGATATTTTAGTTCAAATTTGCCCCATTTTTCACTTTTATTGTCATATGTATCAGTACATTCCCACATGAGCGTGTTACCATATCCTTCCGATTTCCATAGGCCGCCATGTATTTCTCCAGTATTCTTATCATATTTCTTAAGTTTAAGTTGTTTCCGATCCATGTTTTCAGAGAAATTATAAATTCCCCGATATTCATTGTTTAGAAAAACTTCTAAAACTTGCCCCCTGACCCCACTAAGAGCCTTGGGTTCTTGGTCGATATAGTACGGCTTACAAACCATATCATTCCAAATATCCATAGCAACTCGATTACGCAAACGGAAAAGATCATTTTGTCCTGCATCAAGAATCCAATTGTTATCTTTTCGGAGTCCGAAAAATTGGTAATCGTCATTGAATTTTAATTTGTAATTTCTTTTGTGTTTCTTACCTTTGTTAGTTGATCCACCACGCCATTTAATATTAGCATCCAAAATGATGTCTGTATGTTCGTCAGGACTAGAAATGGTAACAGTTCCGTGCTGATATTCATTACCGAATTCTCCATTCAAATGTAAAATAGGAAGAAAAGTAAACTGTATATTGCCTTTAATGATATTTCCATCTGCATCTGTAATACTTGTTTGATAAGCACTTTCTGCAGTTATTTCTTTAAATGTAAAATGGCTGTCCACTGATTCATTGTCAATAATTAAGTCTTTCCATCCGTCTTGCATAGTAATACTCAATTGACAGTCTTTTCCAAACATTGTTTCAGGAATACTTGCCAGCCATGTATTTGTTTGGCTATCATAAAATGCAGCATGATTATTAATAACCAATTGTGCCTGTAAATAGTATGTAATACTTAATACTAGAAGTGAAAGAAATAACCTTTTCATTTTTTATGTTTAAATGTAAAGAAGCGTTGTCCTAAATAGTTAAATACCACAAAGAGACACATACCTAATAGCATTGCTATATTTTCTTGATATGTGGTACTAAAATCAGAGAGTATCCATTTTATCAATGGCTTTGCTATTCCGTATGCTAACAGATAGCATATAAGAATATTAATTGTGAATCGTAAAAATGAAGACCAAAAATGATTCTTATAATTAAAGGTAAAATGTTTATTTAAAATAAAACTGCAGATGCTGCCAAAAAAGTAATTTGAGGCAGAAGATACCCAATAACTAAGATTAAATACATTATAGAATACAAACATGATAGTAGTACCAACTATAGTATTGATAATTCCCACCATAACAAACTTCATAAAAGTCTTATCGGTAAATAAATATATGAAGTGTTTAATTGTCATCTATTTACTAATACTTTGTATGTTTTATGCTTTTTATTATCTGTAAGTATTACAATAGATCCCATTTTTGGGGTTCTTACACTTATACCTTTTACATTAAAGTATTTATTATCTAATTCATCATTAATATTTATTGTGTTTATGTAAGAATATGTATTTTGTATAAGTTGTATATTATTATTAAGTGGCTCTATGTGTTTATTAAGCCAATCAAATAATTTACTGATATCATTTTCCACATTTCCATATGTTGTATTCCATCGTCTGTTATTTAAAATTCTTGATAAATCTAAAGCAGTAGATTCTTCTGACATTGCATAATCATTGAAATATTGGGTAAGTTTATTTACTAACTCATCCTTAATATCATTCCAAAATTCAACATATTTTTTCGCAAATGCTTTATTATCGCTTTTGAATAAAGAACTGAAATAAGCATGTGTAGAAGTATGTAATTTTGAAAAGTTACCAGGGCTAACATCATAGTTAGAATCAAAATCCCAGATACATGGCATTTCTAAAACACTGTTATAAGTATTATCTTCTTTTTTAAAATACATATTGGCTCCTCCAGAGTCGCGAGTTCCTAGAATATCATGAGCCAATAACCATTTTACCCATGATTCTATATCTATATATTCGTTATATTTTCCATTCTCAATATTATGTTCCATATTGTCAATAAATTGGCTTATATATAACTCAGTATCCTCGCTCAAATTATCTTCATCAGGATATTTCCATGTCCACCGATACATGCTATCATCACTATACCAAGTCGAAGAAAAGTATTTGTTCTCTTTCCACCAATAAGGATCACGCTCTATGATACATCCTGTTTCTTTATCACAACTAATACGACATTTATTATTACGCTTAACTGTCTCAATAAGCAGATAACAGCCACGATAATCACCATTTATGATGACGTTACACGGAGTATATGCCGCTGTCCATTCCAATCCTATAAGTTGGCTTAACTTAAGTCCTACGATGGTATTTAATGATGTAGCATCTTTTAACAGCCGCCAGTGTTTATCAGCATATTTTTCATCATTTCCACGACATAACATATCAGCAGCATTTTCTAATTTCAGTTTATATGGCATATTCAGTGGATCTGAATAAAATGCTGAAGTGTTACCATTGATACGTATGGTTGCTCCAGAAGTATCTTTTTGATATGGTCCACTATCATATAATAGATGATTATTTTTACTTAATACCAATTGGCACGGCACTTTGTTTTCGTAAGTTATATTATAAGTACCCGGTTGCCACTTTGATTCTATAATAGCACCCTTAGGTTCTTCACCATCAATGGTGGTTATTTCTAAAACGCATAAGCCGACTTGTTTAACTTCATCAATAGTAATCACATTTTGTGACATCATAGTGTTTGTCGCCTGAATAGATATCCAAACGAAGATGATAATAGATTTGGTAATTGTATTTTTAATATTTAACGACATCGATTTCTTTTCCATTAACAATCCATACACAATCATATTTCTTTCTGTTTAGAATCTCAAAACAGATTTTTTTAGCAAGTTTTAGGGATTCCTGAGAACGTTCGATAGTAGTATCTTCTATAACCTTTGGCCATTGGTAATTCGTCTCATATTGTGATGCCAATCCCCATCCAAATGCTTCATAAGGAATAACGCAAAATGAGGATAATTTAGAATTATCGTCTTCAATGATGACAACATAGACAGAATTAACAGGTTTTTCTGTTTTCTTAATTGCTTCTCTAGCCATCATTTTGCCTACCATTCCTGACTCTACAGATGAATTGATGAGATGATGATTAATGATGATGGCTGATAGACAGAACAGAACAAATGAAATGTAAATAGGTTTGAGATTTTTTTTATATTTATCAATAGAGAATGCTATCATTATGGCCAACATAGCCATACCAGCATAAGTATGCATCATACTGAAGACTGTGCCAATGTGTGGTGCAACTGCAATAAGCAAGCACAATACGGTACAAATCATCTTCTTACTGAGAAACTGTCTGGCATTTCTAATAAAGAGTAGGTATAGGAATGGTAGTGTCAGAATAAAGGAAATAACGGCAATCGTCAGATTACGGTTGGGTTCGTGGAGCAGATAGATATAGTCTATTGTAATAAATGTAGTGAATACGAATTTGACAACGTTCTTTATTATCTTTAATACTTCAGGAACATATTCTGGATGTATAATGATTTCTTTTGGCAACAGGAAAATGACAAGTGCATAAGAAGCCATTATGACTAATCCTATCAGGATATCTTTTTTCAGTGTCTTAAAATTTATGAAGTCAAATTCATAGGCTAATATAGGACATATCAGTGCCCACATCAGGCCGTTTTCCTTAAACAGAGTAGCCACGAAAACCATGCCTATCCAAGCAAGGTATTTGCCTTTTCTCAGGTTAATATAGACCAAGAATGCAATGATATCACAGACAAGAGCAAATGTCTGGTTCATACTGTCTACGGCAGTTACAGTTGCCATTGTGGCAGGGGCTATGAAAAAATAGATGGTTGTAATGTTATTAGCCTGATTACTAAATTTTAGTTCTGATAGTAACCTGAATATAAGACACGCACATAGTAAATGTCCAATAATGATGATACAATGATTGAATGTCGGGTAAAGTTGTTGAGGATTAAGGCCTACAATATACCCAAGGATGGCATCAAAAGGTCTCCAATGGTATCCATAAAAAAGAAACCTTTCCTTTATAAAAAAAGGATTGAAGTCAGGCCTTGTTGTTGAAGCCCAGTCATCATGAGTAGGTAGAATAGGTATGACATAATAAAGCAGCAGTGGAACTAATAATAATATTAGTATAATACCATAATACTTTATTATAAACTTTTTCATGCCGTATCCATTGATCAGTTCAGAATAGCAATTTTACACACAGTACCCTTCTTTCCGTCGCTTGTTGCAGTTGCCACCATATAGATTCCCGATGCAACACGGTTGCCGTTTTTGTCTTTTCCATCCCATGTGAATGACCCACCATTGCTGCGTCCTTCCGCTATAAGGGCACCATTAGAAGATAGAATCTTAACGTCGGCATTATATGTAAGCCCTACAACGGTTATGAGTCCCGTATAATCTGGAGTGACAGGATTAGGATATGCCCATACGTTGTCTTTTGTCATTTCTGTATTGATATCGGTAGCGTCACTTATGTATGAACATAATCCATTGTCTGTGCCAAAGAATATTTCACCGGTCTTTTCATTAATGGCAATAGACTTAACGATATTTGAAAGTAATTTGCTATTCTCGGTAGTGAAATGTTGTAGTTGTGTAATATTGTCAGCACTTATCAGGTAAACACCATTACCATTAGTACCCATCCACTTTCTGTTTCCTGCATCAATAGCAATAGCAGTGATATCCATTTTGTTAAGCAGGTAGTCAGCATAGTTAGTACCGTCGTTACGTGGTACTTTAACTTGTGTGTAAATAGGATTCTCTGCTTCGATTTGTGATTTCTCAAGCAAGATAGGCCCTAAGTCTGTACCTAACCACATGTTGCCCTCTTTATCTTCACATACACACCTAACACCATAGGTGGTATTAATTTCCGTGCCATCCTGATTGACAAAATTATAATATTCTATACAATTATTATTGTTCATGTCGTATCTATAGGCTGCTGGCCTGTACCAGTTATTGTTGACGAACCACATGTAGCCCTTGCTGTCTATAATGATATTTGCTAGTTCGCCATTACTCTTATTGGTATATCCATTACTCTCGAGTTTCATCACTTGTGGAACATCGTATGATACAAACTCGCCTGATTTTGTATATTTTATAACGGACTTTGTTGGAGCAGAACTATTTATTAACCATAAATCTCCAGATTTATCATATTTTACCCCTGTTACCATCTGATGGTTAAGACTTGTTCCATTATATGCTTCGATAGGACTATTATTGCTATTGTAGTGATTTACAAACTTTCCATCTTTGAATTCAAAGAGACCGGCTCTTGCTCCAACAAAATAATGTGTATCATCTAACGGGTCTACATCCACAGCATAAGCATTAACAAAACTCCTGCCTATTTTTTCATAGACGGTTTCTGTTTCAAAGGATGTCCAGTCATCATTATGTAGAACTTGTATTGTAGCAGTAACATTATCGCTTTTGTTGTTATCGCAGGTAATAAGTTTACCATTGATGAATCTCATAAAGCCGAAAAGGTTATATTTAGGACCTCCAGGTTTAAGGGTTGATATCAGGTCATAATAGGTTTCCCAGTCGCTTTGATCGCTGATGAAAGTGTCAGCAGGGAAATCTTTTGTTGTTGTCCAGTTGTTTGGATCAAGGAGATTACTGGAGAGGGACGCTGACATCGCTGTTGATTTATTTATCTTTGCGTAGATAATATTATTCCTGATACTGGTAGCCAGGATTTTCTTTCCCAAATGATAGGTTTCTGTAATCTCTACTTTCTGCATATTGACTTTTACAATACCAAATCCTGTGGAAAGATAGGCAAACTGACCATCGATGTATATATCGTTTACAGATTTATCACCTGTCATCGTTTTTGAGTAGAGCGAAGAGATATTGGTAATATTACCATTGGTCTCAATCAGGTCGATATTGGAATTCTGATAGACGGCAATCAATCTCTTGGCTTGTTTGCTCCAACCAATCAGTTTGATGTTGGTGTCAGAGAGGCCGTTCGTTCTGTCAAAGGTAGTAATACTTTGGTCTTTCTTGTTGTACATATAAAGACCATTGCTGGCTCTGACGAAGATGTCATCGCCTGAAGCATAGATTTGTTCTATATGATTGTATGAAAGATAGTTCTTCCACGTTCCAACCTGAGCCTGTAAAGGTAAAAAGGTAAAAAGGAATAAAGGTAAAATACCTTTTATCCAAAAGTCACATATTGTTGTTATTATTTTCCTCATAATTCCTTTACTTTTTTATTTTCCTTTTAAGAGAAAGTCTGCGAGTTTCTGTGTGGCTCTGGCACGATGACTGATGTGATTCTTGATGTCCATACCTAACTCAGCAAACGTCTTGTCGTAGCCTTCAGGCTGAAAGATGGGGTCATAGCCGAAGCCCTCCCCTCCCCTACGTTCACGGATTATCTCGCCATTGACGATTCCCTCAAACTGGTGGATCTCCTTAATACTGTTACAGCCACAGGGGCATATATCCTTTCTTTGTATTAACGTAATAACAGTGCGAAATCTTGCTTTGCGATTGTTATTTTCTCCTAATTCCTTCAAAAGTTTGGCCATATTGGCCTCAGAATCGTGTCCCTCCCCAGCATAACGTGCAGAATAGACGCCAGGTGCTCCATTGAGGGCTTCTACCTCTAAACCTGTATCATCTGCAAAACAGTCGATATGATAGTGGTCATAGACGTATTGTGCCTTTTGCAGGGCATTCTCTTCGAGTGTCTTGCCTGTCTCAGGGATATCTACATCACAATTGATGTCCTTCAGCGAAAGCACTTCAATGCTCTCACCAAGTATATCACGGATCTCACTGAGTTTATGCTGATTGTTAGTTGCGAATACGATCTTCATCGAGTTTATGTTGTTTTATTTTTACCCTCATTTCATCAAATCCCTCACCATAGACACCGATAACGGCACTCTGCGAGACAAAGGCCTGGGGGTCGATCATCTTAATCAAGCGGAAGATATTGAGGCTTTCGTTCTTCTTGGCAAGGATACAAAGTACTTTCATTTCCTGACCAGTGTACCAACCGTGTCCGTCGAGGATGGTCACACCATGATTCATTTCTGTGCCGATAGCGTTGGCTATCTCCTGCCATTTCTTGGTAAAAATGAGGAATTGCACAGATTGTCGTCTGGCGTTCATCACATAGTCAAGGGTATAGTTCTCCATCGCCATCACACAGAAGCCGAACATCACCTTATGAGCCCGTTCCAGGTACGTACCAAACTGGGGGAAGAACATACAGGATCCGATAATACAGAAATCGGCTGCTAAAAGGACATTGCCCAGTGTCACATTTGGATGATACTTATTGACTGAAGCAGCGATAATATCTGTACCACCAGTTGAACCATTATTAGAGAACACCGTAGCCAAGGCGATACCTGTAAGCACACATCCGATAATCATCGACATAAAGTCCTGTCCCTCACCCATCAGTTTGAAAGGCAGCCCATTGTCCTGTTTTGGCAGAATATCCTGGGCAAACATCAGCATAAAGTAAAGCGTGAAGATGGCAAAGATGGTCTTCATCATAAACTTGAAGCCGAGTATCTTCAGTGCCATGATGAGCAGAATGCCGTTGATGATGATGTAGGTATTCTCCAAATGGAATCCTGTGGCGTAGTAGATGATAGCAGAGAGACCCGTCACACCTCCAGCCACAATCTGATAAGGCATCAGGAAGACGGTAAAGGCAATGGTATAGATGGCAAGGCCAAGGGCTATGAAAGAATAGTCCTTGACCTCATTCCATATCATTTTGCGATGTATTGTCATCATTTATTTCTTCAGCACGATGTTCACCATACGCTTAGGGACGATGATAACCTTTGCTACTTGGAAGCCTTCGAGATACTTGGCTGAGCGCTCGTCAGCAAGGACAGCCTCCTCGATGGTCTTGTTGTCGGCATCAGCAGCGAACTGCATCTCAAAGCGGGCCTTACCGTTGAAGGCAACACCCAACTTCACCTGACTCTCTACCAGATACTCCTCGTTCCATGCAGGCCACTGAGAATCGCAGACACTACCCTGCTCGCCTAGCATCTCCCACAATTCTTCAGCGATATGGGGAGCAAAGGGCGCGATCAGGATCACGAGGGTCTTCAGCATCTCCTTGTTCTTGCACTTCTGCTGCGAGAGTTCATTCACGCAGATCATAAAGGCAGAGATCGAGGTGTTATAACTGAAGGTCTCGATATCCTGAGACACCTTCTTGATGAGTTTATGCACGCTCTTCAGGTTGTCTGCTGTTGCCTCGCCCTCGAAACCATTCTGGTAAAGATTCCAGAACTTGCGCAGGAATCTGTGGCAACCGTCGATACCATTGGTATCCCAAGGCTTGCTTTGCTCCACAGGCCCAAGGAACATCTCGTAGAGACGGAGCGTGTCAGCACCATACTTCTCGACAATCATATCCGGATTCACCACGTTGAACATCGACTTAGACATTTTTTCAATGGCCCAGCCACACTTGTACTGTCCATTCTCGAGGATAAACTCAGCATTCTCATATTCAGGGCGCCAAGCCTTAAAGGCCTCAACATCGAGCACATCAGCGCTGACGATATTCACATCCACGTGGATAGGTGTGGTGGTGTAGTTGTCCTTCAGTCCGAAGCTGACGAACTTACCCTTATCAGCGCCCTCATCCTCGATACGATACACGAAGTTCGAGCGACCCTGAATCATACCCTGATTCACCAACTTCTTGAAGGGCTCATCCTCGCAAGAATAACCTGAGTCATAGAGAAACTTGTTCCAGAAACGAGAGTAGATCAGGTGACCAGTTGCATGCTCCGTACCACCCACGTAGAGGTCTACATTGCGCCAGTACTCATCAGCCTCGCGACTTACGAGAGCCTTCTCGTTCTTGGGATCCATGTAGCGCAGATAGTAGGCTGAAGAGCCAGCGAAACCAGGCATGGTATTCAGTTCAAGTGGGAAGACGGTCTTGTTGTCGATTTCATCCTTGCTGACCACCTTGTCTGTCTTGGTATCCCAAGCCCACATCTTAGCACGACCCAATGGGGGCTCGCCAGTCTCTGTGGGCTGGTACTTGTCGATCTCAGGCAACTCCAGAGGCAGACACTCCTTGGGAATCATATAGGGCATATCGTCCTTGTAGTAAACTGGGAACGGCTCGCCCCAATAGCGCTGACGAGAGAAGATAGCATCGCGCAAACGATAGTTTACTTTTACACGTCCAAGACCCTGCTCTGTCACGAACTTCTTAGTAGCAGCAATGGCCTCCTTCACAGTCAGGCCATTCAAGGAGAACTTAGCGCTTGAAGAGTTACACATGATACCCTCCTTGGCATCGTAGCTCTCCTCTGATACATCAGCACCCTCAATCAGCGGGATGATGGGCAAGTTGAAGTGCTTGGCGAAGGCGTAGTCACGAGAGTCGTGAGCAGGTACGGCCATGATGGCACCAGTACCATAACCAGCCAACACATATTCTGCAATCCAGATGGGGATCTTCTCATCGTTGAACGGATTGATGGCGTAACTTCCAGAGAATACGCCCGTCACCTTGTGATCCATCTGACGATCACGCTCTGTGCGCTTCTTCACATAGTCGAGATATTTATCGACTTCAGCTTTCTGCTCAGGTGTGGTGAGTTCAGCCACCAACTCTGATTCAGGAGCCAGCACCATGAAGGTCACACCAAACATTGTATCAGCACGAGTCGTGAAGATGGTGAAATGTTTGTCGCTGTCAGCCACGTTAAACTCGACTTCTGTTCCTTCGCTTCGACCAATCCAGTTGCGCTGGGTCTCCTTCAGTGAGTCTGTCCAATCGATTTCCTCGAGACCATCGAGCAGACGCTGAGCATAAGCGCTGACACGCAGGCACCACTGGCGCATCTTCTTCTGCACCACAGGATAACCACCACGAACGCTGACACCATCCACTACCTCATCGTTAGCCAACACAGTACCCAACTTCGGACACCAGTTCACCATCGTATCAGCAAGATAGGCAATACGATAGTTCATCAGCACCTCCTGCTTTTTCTTCTCAGAGAAGCCTGCCCAGTCAGAGGCTGTAAAGTGCAGCTCTTCAGTACCAAGCGCGTGACAATTCTCAGTACCCATCAACTCAAAGTGCTCAATCAGTTTAATGGTTGGCTGAGCCTTGTGCGACGAAGTGCTGTAGTAACTCTTGAACATGCGCTGAAAGGCCCACTGTGTCCACTTGTAGTAGATGGGGTCGCAAGTGCGCACCTCACGCTCCCAGTCGAAGCAGAAACCAATCTTATCCAGCTGACTGCGATAGCGGTTGATGTTCTCAACTGTCGTCTTCTCAGGATGTTGACCTGTTTGGATAGCATATTGCTCTGCAGGCAGTCCGTAGGCATCATAACCCATCGGGTTGAGCACATTATAACCCTGCTGACGCTTGTAACGGGCATAGATGTCCGATGCGATATATCCTAAGGGATGACCCACGTGCAAGCCTGCTCCACTCGGATAAGGGAACATGTTCAGCACATAGAATTTCTTCTTGTTTTTGTCCTCCACCACACGATAGGTTCCATTCTCTACCCATCGCTTCTGCCATTTCTGTTCGATTTCTCTGAAATTGTAATCCATTGTATTTTGTATTTATTTTGTTTCCGTACATTATAATTTGGGCTGCAAAGATACAACATTATTTTGAATAATCGGTCATTTTGCCAAAAAATTGCTATCTTTGGCGATTTTATCGCCGAAGTTAGGCTGCACCTCGGAAAAACTCAAATTAATTTGGTTTTTCGCTCGGTTTGCACTAACTTTGCACCCAAAATGAAAAAGATACTCTTTATCTGCTTGGGCAATATATGCCGTTCGCCTGCTGCTGACGGCATCATGAAACATCTCGTGGCTGAACGAGGTCTCGAAGACGAATTTCTGATTGATTCTGCTGGCATTGGCTCCTGGCATGTGGGGCAGTTGCCTGACTATCGTATGCGAAAGTGTGGAGAAAGGCACGGATATACGTTTGATCATCGGGCCCGTCAGTTCTCTTCGAAGGATTTTGCCCGTTTCGACCTAATTGCTGTGATGGATCAGGAGAACTATCACGATGTGGCTCGACAGGCGAATTCCCAAGCCGACCTCGCCAAAATCATCCGCATGAGCGACTATCTGCGTCATCATCCAGGCCAGAAGACCGTTCCTGACCCCTATTATGGGGGCACTCGCGACTTCGAATTTGCCCTCGAACTTCTCGAAGATGCTTGCGAAGGCCTGCTTGATGAACTGACAAGAGCGTAGCCTTTTTCTTTTTCTATTAATAGCAGCGACTTTTACTATTAATTTCCGCAATTGCTACTATTAATGCTTGCAATTGTTCCCTGCCTAGGGAACAAATTTTTCTTAGGCAAGCAGCAATATCTCCATAGGCATGCAGCAATCTCGCCCCTTGTTTGCTTACTTCTCGTTCTCCCCTCGCCTTTTCCTATTCTAGAAGCCCCACTTTTGAAGTGTTAAATATAGGCAAGTTTTCTTTACATTCATACAACATCAAATAGGTTAGGTGTTGGTTGGGTCTTACCATAACACCTAACCATCCCGAACCCCCAGTATTTAAAGAGGTTCCAGACGTGTCAGGTTAGGTTGTTAGGAGTTCTGCACAACTCACAGTACTCCTCTGTGAGCCTGTGTTCTGAACTCATTGAGAACCGTCCCCAGTGAGTTCACAAATGCAAAAATATAAATCAATCACCCCAGAATGTTCCCATGAAACAATAGTTACCAAATGTATCTTGAATAATATAGGCAAAAGGATGGTCAGCATAGAAATATGCGACAGAAGGTTCTTTTTCTTCTTTAGCTTTTAATACCTCAAAAGTTATAGCTGACGCATCTGTTCCTATTTCATCTACCTTAATCTTGGTGTATTGTGAAATATTTGATACATAAAGATCTTTATTCAAATTATCCAAATCAGCCTCATGTCCAAACACTTTGTGTATTCCCAATGATGTCAAACATTTATTAGCTATCCAGTTATAATCCATTTCAAACTTTGGAAGTTTTATATAGACAGTGTCATAGTAGTCCAAATTGTCAATAGCATTTTGCAACTCTTTCCAAGTAAGTTTATGAATGACTGATGGTAACATTTTTCCCTTTTCAGGTAATATGACATACATCACATAACCGCCACGGTATGGAATCCTTAACAATGAATAATCTGACCGCTGAGCAATAGATAGTTTTCTGTCGTAATCCGCATCATTCATCATCATGACAGTCTTGTGCCTTCTTCCATAGAAAGGTTCTTCTTTCGTTTTCTCCGTATCAAATTCCTTTTCCCATTTTCCATTAAAGCAGTTAACGACAGCCAAAATACATTGTGCGTCACCCTCGATTGGTAAATGATTTATTTTATTATCCGTTTTGTCACTGCACCAGTCATCTATCTGATTTTGCATCTTGTCATCGAAACTACCTTGAATGATTTGTCCAAAATAAAAATGTTCAAAGTCGTTAGTAAATAACTGGGATATCTCAACGCCACTTTTTACAAAGAGAGCACAGCCTGTTAACAAGTTTGACGAAAGCCCTGGCAAATCATCTGCTTGCATTTTTACCCGTCCCTTTATCATTCGACGGCAAAGTGTGTTCATCCTTTTTAAATCTGTGCTGTCAACACCTAAAACATCACAAATTTCCTGAAGTGTCTCACCTGTTGCTCCAAGATTCAGAATATTTAAAGAGTAAAGAATGCCAATGGTAGAAATGAATGTGCTTTTCTTTGTTTCTGCCGCTATTTTTTGAAAAAGTTGTAACGAAAAAGCATTCCCATTTTGAATAAGAGCACGATCTTCTTCCTCAAATTGATAATTCTCATTGTTTTCAGCCGTCAGAGAATCTTTGATTTCTGTGTGGTCCTCTGCGTTTACTCTTTGGGGCTTTGGTTGTACACAACCTGTCAAAAGACCCATTAGTAGAAAAACTATCAATTTATAAACAATAATTCTTTTCATTTTTTTTCCTTGGTTTTGTAAAATTGACAGAAATTTGTCTTTATCAGGGAAACCTTGTCACAATGGTGCCTGACCCATTTATTGGAAAATAGGATTCTCAGCGATGACCTGTTTGGCAGGGATGCGTTTGATGTTACCATCCTTGTCGCAAACGACAACAGACTCATCATGAAGGGCCTTTTCCTGAAGCATACGTTTCTCGGCTAACAAAAGTCCCTTATCCAAACTCTCAGTAAATTCTAAATATTCTTTATCTGACATAATCTTCAATTGCTTTAAACTTATAATCCACAAAAATATCCATAGCCTTTCCTTTCCTACCGCTTGCTACTTTTTGCCGAAATTGTTCAGAATTGTCATAAATTGCCCAATAGTCCACCTCGTTCATAAACAATTGGAAAAGATTTTTGATTCCGGCTACGTATCTGCGTCTAATAACATCCTCAGGAATATCGTGCCCACCCTTCTGTACACGCTCTGCAACTCGAAGGACAGCAAGTTCTGGAGTCTTAAGCCAGAAGAAAATGATCTTAACGGCATAACCTTCTGCCTGAGCACGACGGACGAGATTAATGTACGATTTGGTGGCAAGTGTGGTCTCGATGGAGAATGACTCGCCCTTTCCCAATAGTTCTTCGATACGTTTGAGCATCAGTCGCCCAGCCTCGATAGCGACACTCCCAGGATTAAAAGGTGATAGTCCACGAGCAATTTCATCAGCATTGACGAACTCCCTGCAATCCAAGATTTCAGGAAGCACGGTATATGACGCTGTAGTCTTTCCTGCGCCATTACAACCGCTGATGATATACAAATTCTTGCTCATATCAGAAAAACATCGTTGGAAGAGAGTTCTTGCGCTTTTGGGAGAGTTCGGACTTCATGCGAGAGATGGCAGTTTTGAAGAAGAAGGCGATGAGATGCTCGTCTGTTCCTTCTGTACGGATCTGCTTGAGGGCAGATATATAGACAGCACGATCTTCGAGGCGGATGATGAGTAAAGGATGATTGGCACGAAGGAGGATAAAGTTTGAGAGTAAGCGACCAGTCCTTCCGTTGCCATCACGGAAAGGATGCAGATATTCGTAATAGCCGTGCCATTTGGCTGCGACAACTAATGGGTGCTGGCCTTCATCGAGTGCCTTTTGTGTTGAGGCCATCAGGTTGGGTACACGAGCAATCAGAGCCTCGTGGTCTCCAAAGACGGTATCGCCAGCAGCCATATCTTCTGTGGTGTATTCGCCTGGAATCGCATTGGGGGTTCGATAACTGAGCGTATGCTCTGTTACCAAACGATTTACCTCTTTTAATAAGGCTTCATCGAAGGGATGATTCAGATGGCTCGCCATATAGTCGAAGGCTCGGAAATGGTCTGCCATCTCTGTGCATTCGAGCAAAGAGCGGCCTACAGGAATCATCGCCATGCCTTGCTCTCGAAGGATACGCGTATCATCGACAGTAAACGAGTTGCCCTCAATAGCACAAGAGTGGGCAGAGAACAGAATCTCGTTGTATTCCATCCACTGCTCCTTCCCCATCCTATCGGCTATCTTCTGCTGATACTCCTCTCGGATGCGCTCGTATTCCTCTATTTCCTTCTCAAACATCGGGGCAAAGATAGGGATTATTTCTGAAACAAACAAGAAAAAGGCAAGAAATCTTACGGAACAGCGTAGTCTTATCCGATCATGTTGATGATGGAGTAAATGCCACCAAAGATCCCTCCAAAGAATATGATTATTATCCAGAAGAGAATGAATGCGAGGAGGGTTTTCCATATTGTGCGCCAGTAACTATAGCCTGACAATTGTTTCAGGGGAATGAAGGCGAGCAAAGAAAGAGACATCTCAAAGTATATATTCCCACAGAAGAATTCCCAAACAATGGAATAGATACTCGTCATGTTCGTGAAATAGATCACAGAGACGAAGAACTCTGAAAACCTCATATCGGGAATATTCGGACTATGGCGGAAGAACAGGTATAGCGGGCCAGTGAAGAATAGCAGGAAGACAAGCGACACGATAGTCATGTGTTTGTAAGTCCATGTCATTATCTCTTTCGTGGTGGTATAGTATGCTATCTGCTTTTGTCTTTCATCAGCGTTTTCAGTATAATACTGTTCAGGAGAAATAGTCGTTGCCTTATCTAACATTTCTATACTCTCATCGATGCGGTTTACACCCTTGACATTCAAACCTGTCTGCACAAGCAACGATAGGGCGATGAGCAAGAAGAACAACTTGAAAGGTGGAAAGTATGCCATCTGCATCCCTTGCAGGTAGTCGCGAATCATATAGCCTGGCCTGAAAATCAGGTCGCGAATGGTACGGAACATGCCTCTGTTGCCCAAGCCCCATACATCGAGAAACAGGAGGAAGGCGTTCTTGAAGGAGTATCTGCCTATTTTTGACGACTGTCCGCAACGGGGACAATAGTTACCTTCAAAGTGAGTTCCGCAGGTAGTGCAGTCGTGCTCCTTTGCTGACAACGGCTTCACCTGATATGGTTGCTGTTGCCACTCCCTGAATTGCCTGTATTTCTCCTTCAATTCTTCAAACATCGGCACAAAGGTACGTTTTCTTTTCGAAACAAGCAAGAAAGTAGCCAGAAATCTTTGGATCATTGTGGGTTATTCACAGATTCACAATTCACAGTTTATTTTTCGAGCCCCCTTACCATAACACCTAACCATCCTGAACCCCCAGTATTTAAAGAGGTTCCTTTACGGTTGTTAAGACGTAGGGAACAAGGGAAAGAGACGTTCGATACAGGGGTAAAGTGCCTTTGCAGCAGGGATAAAACCCCTTTCCCTCGGATCGGCAGCGGGCGTGGACATAATCAGCAGCGGCCGCTGCTAATATCGGCAGCGAGCGGGGATTTTATCAGCAGCGCCCGCTGCGTACCTGCTTCGGCTACTGGGGCACTATATGGAAAACCCTCCTCGTTGTGTTTACTCGTAATCGTCAATCACCTCGTTCATAAAGTCCATCATGGGTTTGGCAGCACGAAACATCTTCTCCATCTCGTCGAGCCAGCCATCGCCCTCGAAGAAATCTTCATCGACAGCGTGCCAGGCACAATAGTCCTTCAGGCGCAGATAACGAACATACTCCCAGTCCTTAGGAAAGCCCGAAGGACAGGTTTTGAGTTTCTCCAAACCAAAACCCTGTGGCTGATCCCAACTCGAGATATTCGTGGGTTCTTGAAAGGAACTGACGACATCGCTGCCAAAATACCTTAGAAACTCCTTGTTCTCCACACATCGCAGCCACTCGTCGGTTTCTGTCATGATCTTGTTGCGACAAGAGGTCAGAATGTTTGTTGGCAACCAATAATTTCCCACAGCCAAAAGACAATGTTCTGGCTCCAGATGCAGATAATAACCGCCTCTCAGCGCCTTCTTGCCTTTGGCGTCTATGTAGGCACCCAAATGGTTCTTATAGGGCGATTTGTCTGCTGAGAAACGCGTATCGCGATAGAAACGGTAGGTGCAGTCCTTGACTGTCAGATGCACGACTTCCTCATCGAAACTGCAGATACGCTCCAACGCCTGAGCCACACCCCGTTCGAACTCCTGACGAACAGCATCATATTCCGCCTTATGCTCCTGAAACCAAGCCCGATTGTTGTTGGCCATCACCTGACGGAGAAATCCAAGTATTCGTTTTGTATCCATAATCTATGTCGTTTCAAAAAGACACAGGGGTCAGGGCTATTGTGTTATTACACGTCGTTCCTGACTCCTGTGTTCGAATTCTATTTCAAGACGACCTTCTTGCCGTTGATGATGTACATGCCCTTGGTAGGAGCCTCGACGCGGCGACCCTGCAGGTCGTAGATGACACGCTCACGGTTGTTGTTCGTGGGAATGTCGCTGATACCGACGGTTACGGCCTCGTTTTCCGTCCAACAGATGTTTGATTCGTGGCGTTCGCCACCACCGTAGTAAATGCTCTGTATGCCCATCTTCGTCCAAGTGGTCTTGATGTCCTCATCGACCCCATTGATATAGACTAACGTTTCCTCAGAATCCCTATAGAAGTCGTAGTCGTCGCCGTAGTTATAGGGAACCTCCGTCATATCGTACGGCAAGTACGAGTAGTCAGCAGTGGTAAATTTGAGCTGCTGTGCTGTGCCGTCCTTCTCATACCAGATGGTGTAGTAGAGCTGTTCGGACTGGATAAGACGGCCTTCTGTGTCTTTCACAGGAACATGGATTTTTATGTATGGGAAATACGCCGTAGCACCGATACTCGTCACCTGAGGGTCGGCAGGTGTGGCAGCAAAGTCCGTCATCTTGGAAATGACAACATTGTCGAGGATTTCATAATAATCCAACTTCAACTTACTTCCATTGATATACAGGAGTTGGTCGGTGGTGAAGGTACTTGTCTCTGCGTCGTAGTTCAGCACGAGGTCAACAAGGTGTCCTTCGTCATCGACAGCCGTGATGAAGTAGTCGAAGGTATATATACCCATCACATCAAGCATTCCGATGTATTGGTTGGCAGGAATGGTGACGGTCTTGCCGTCGTCGCTCAGCGTACCCTTTGCCCACATATCCTTCGAATCCGTTGAGAATCCGTTGAAATAAACGTCATTTCCATCAAAGCCTACCTGCGGTTGGAAAGTGAAGTCGGTCCACACATCACTTTCAGGTACCAGTGACAGAGCCGTTAACATATACGGTTCAGCCACCAGGTCTTCAGGAACATCAACAGGCTCAAGGACTATAGGTTCACCTGCATAGTAGGTGACATCAAACCAGTAGCCAAAGAAGTTGAGTTCCGAACGAGAAGAGTTCTCAAAGACGTAGTTGACAAGCGTCATCATCTGAACTATGGGGTCGTACTCGAAGATAATATCGCTAATGACGTCACCGTCGTAGGAACCCATCATGTACTCATAGCCATACTCGTCCTCACCGACATACTGTCCGGAGGGGAAAGAGATGTGGCCCGTCGAGGGGTCGTACGTGCCCTTGATCCATGCATCTTCAAAGTAGTAGGAGAGACCCTGCATATATACAACGTTGCCGTCGAACGCTACCTGTGTATCGTCTTGAACTTGGTAAACGGCTGAATTCGTCCTGAAATTACCTTCGATGGTCCACGTCTGTGGTATCACTCCTTCAGGAAGTTCGACGAGTACGTTAGGCTCTTCGTAGCCGAGATACATCAGCACGAAGTTGTCGAAGCATACCCACTGGTGCTCGGCAGTGCCCTTGATACCGATGCTCATTTCGCTCTCACCGTCGTAATAGAAGGAGATGGGCCCCACGGGGTAGTCGCCTTGGATGAATGCCTCCGAAGCATCTGCTATAGTCTCCTCGCCTTTGCATTCAGGCAATACGGCATTAATGTCGCCGACAAAGAGTACGGGTAGGCCCTCTCTCTCATCGTCGTCCTGACGATAGAAGCCCTGTGCCATCAGTTTGTAGGTACCCTTCGGCGCCGATGCACTGAGAATCTGGCTGATGGTAAAGCCCGTATGGAAGGCCTCAGCGCAGTTGTTCACGTTGTTGCCTTCGCTGATGTTGAAGGTATGACCCTCGCCGGTCTGACCTTGTATCACCGTCCATGCCTGATTGCGCGTATCGTTGCGGTTGAAGTTGGCACCGGTGAGCAGGAAGGTGGCATCCATTGGACTGTCGGGCGTTGCCGTAGCCAGATTTTCCAGAAAAAGTTCCATCTGCTTCTCTTTGGAGGTGATCAACCATTCGTGAGGCGTATCGCTCATTATGAGGTTGTTTTTGTCGTCAACACTGATGTACTGGTCGCCGTCGGTGATGTAGAAGCCGAGGCCCTGGAAGTCGAGTGCCCAGCCGAACGCATCGATGTCCATATTGAGGTTCGTGCCCAGATAATGCTGGTCGTCACCATTACTGATGCGGGAGTCGAAGGTCACTCTGCGGGTTTCCGCATTCGGGGTGAGTGTTATGTCGAGACCCAGTTCGTTGACAATACCGTGTGAGTCGTTGTCAGCGCCCATCATCAGACCTGTTTCCAAATCCATCAAGTAGTACTCGCCTTTCTCGAAATCGATGAAGTAGTTTGCTTTGATGAAGTCGTCGATGGCCTTCTTCAGAGAGGCGATAAGTGCCTCAACCTCGGCTATGTCATCCACGTTGCTTGCCACAGCAGATTCAGCGGTTTCGATAGCCCCACTCAGCGCATCCTTGCCGTTCGTCTTGTATTCATTGGCAACAAGATCCTTAGCCTTGGCGATCAGTTCAGTCAGTTCTTCATTATCGGCGGCTGTCGATGTTTGTCCCCATGCCGATGAAAAGGTCAGCATCAGCAGACAAAGAATTGTAAATAACTTATTCATAAGCCTTTTTGTTTTTGATTAGTTTGGGCCTGTTCGGCAGTTTGTTGGCAAAGATAGACAATTTTTCTGAAACAAACAAGAAAACGGCCGGAAATTTTATGCAGTTCTGATGACTGACAGTAAATCTTGCTGGATGATGCCGTTTGTAGCGACGACGCTGTTGCCTTGCGTGAAATCCTCAGAGCCCTGATAGTCAGTCACTGTGCCACCTGCCTCCATCACAATCAGGCTGCCAGCCATATAGTCCCATTGTCCGATATATTGTTCTGCATAGCCGTCGAGTCTGCCAGCAGCCACCTGACAAAGTGCCATTGCAGCAGAGCCACAGGCACGGATGCTGCCAACATTTCCATATAACTGATCGATGAGATGTTTGATGACGGGTTTGTAGGCATCACTATTGTAAGGCAACTGCAGACACAAAAGTGCATCCTGTATCTTCTGACTGCTGACGTGCAGACGTTTTCCGTCGAGATAGGCTCCCCCACCCTGCCAGGCATAGAAACACTCATCAGCACAGATCTCATAGACTACACCAAGAAGAATCTCCTTGCCCTGCAACAGGGCGATGCTAACAGCGTATGGCGCATACTGATGGATGAAGTTCGTTGTTCCGTCGAGCGGATCCACCACCCAAAGCATCTGCTCTGCCTCATGTCCTGCCAAGCCCTCTTCAGTAATAAAGCCAGCCTCAGGCAACAGTTCTCGCAGCGCAGTGACAATCAGCCGTTCTGAACCCTTATCCACATACGACACATAATCGTGGGCATGCTTCCGTTCCACCCTTTCGAGGGAGAACTTATGACGTTCCTCTCTGATATAAGCCCCAGCACGTCGTGCAATCTCACACACAGCAATGGTACATTTCTCCAGACAATCTCTCTTCATATTGTTCTATTTTGGGGCAAAGGTAGTAAAAATATGGAAAAAATTTGGTGGTTTGCCAATAAATATGTATCTTTGTGGCTTGAAATTTATGCATTACTAACAAATAACTCTTAAAAAAATGAACAACGTACCCAAAATTAAGATTGGAATCGTCGCCGTTTCTCGCGACTGTTTCCCTGAGTCACTGGCAGTTAACCGTCGTAAGGCCGTTATCGCCGAGTATGAAAAAAAGTTTGGTAAGGAAGGTATCTATGAGTGCCCCATTTGCATTGTTGAGAGTGAGATCCACGCTCAGCAGGCGCTGGCTGATGTAGAGAAGGCTGGCTGTAACGCTCTTTGTGTATATCTGGGCAACTTCGGTCCTGAGATCTCTGAGACCATGATTGCCGACTGGTTCAAGGGCCCGTCGATGTTTATCGCTGCTGCTGAGGAGACTCAGAAGGACCTGATTGATGGTCGTGGCGATGCTTACTGCGGTATGCTGAACGCCAGCCAGGCTCTGAGCCTGCGCAAGACTCGCGCTTACATCCCTGAGGAGCCCGTCGGCGACGCTGCCCAGTGTGCTGAGATGATCCACGAGTTCCTGCCTATCGCTCGTGCTATCGTAGGTCTGCAGAACCTGAAGATTATTTCCTTCGGTCCTCGTCCAAACAACTTCCTGGCTTGTAACGCTCCTATCCGTGCCCTCTATGATCTCGACGTGGAGATTGAGGAGAACTCAGAACTCGACCTGCTCGAGGCCTTCCAGAAGCACCAGGGCGACCCACGTATCGACGACGTGGTGAAGGATATGGCTGCTGAACTCGGCACAGGTAACAAGATTCCTTCTGTGCTTCCGAAACTCGCTCAGTATGAGTTGACGCTGACCGACTGGATCGAGGGTCACAAGGGTTCTCGTCAGTTCGTGGCTATGGCCAACAAGTGCTGGCCTGCTTTCCAGACCATGTTTGGCTTCGTTCCTTGCTATGTGAACAGCCGTCTGACAGGTCGTGGTATCCCCGTGGCTTGCGAGGTGGATATCTATGGCGCTCTGTCTGAGTACATCGGCACCTGCATCACTGAGGATGCCGTTACCCTGCTCGACATCAACAACAGCGTTCCTACCGATATGTTCGAGGAGAGCATCAAGGGCAAGAAGTTTGCTTGCGACAGTTACACAGAGAAGGAAATCTTCATGGGCTTCCACTGTGGTAACACCGCTTCTTCTAAGGTTTGCAACTGCCAGATGTGCTTCCAGCGTATTATGGCTCGCGCTCTGCCTGTTGAGGTAACGAATGGTACCCTCGAGGGTGACCTGAAGCCAGGCTTGGCAACAGTCTATCGTCTGCAGTCAACTGCTGACACCAAACTCCGTGCTTACATCGCTCAGGGCGAGATTATCCCAGTGGCTACCCGCTCGTTCGGTTCTATCGGTATCTTCGGTATCAAGAACATGAGCCGCTTCTATCGTCACGTCCTCATCGAGAAGCACTATCCGCACCACGCTGCCGTGATGTTCGAGCACGCTGGTAAGTATCTCTGGGAGGTGCTGAAGTACATGGGTATCCCCGTTGAGGAGATCGACTACAACTTCCCGAAGGGTGACTACTATCCCACGGAGAATCCGTTCGCATAAAGGACTTTTCCTACCCTACCCTATCCCGCCTTGCGTTTCGAAAGATTCGCAAGGCGGTTTTAAAGAGTACAATCTAGATGGCAAAGAAAGACGGGGAACTCACCCCGATGATGAAGCAGTTCTTCGACCTGAAGGCAAAGCATCCCGATGCTGTGCTGTTGTTTCGTTGTGGTGACTTCTATGAGACCTATTGCGAGGATGCCGTCACAGCGGCTGGTATCCTTGGCATCACGCTGACCCATCGTAACAATGGTTACAATAAGGGCGACGAGATGGCAGGATTCCCCCATCATGCTCTTGACACCTATCTGCCCAAACTCGTCCGGGCGGGTAAGCGTGTGGCCATCTGCGACCAACTCGAGGACCCCAAACTGACGAAGAAACTCGTCAAACGAGGTATCACGGAACTCGTGACACCAGGTGTGGCCATGTCAGACAATGTGCTGAACTACAAGGAGAACAATTTCCTCGCTGCTGTGCATTTCGGCAAGACGGCATACGGTGTGGCGTTCCTGGATATCTCGACGGGTGAGTTCCTGACTGGTGAGGGGACACAGGACTATGTAGAGAAACTCTTAGGGAATTTCTCGCCAAAGGAAGTGCTCTTTGAGAGGGGTAAGAAACAACAGTTTGAACAACGGTTCGGCAACAGGTTCTTTACCTTCGAACTCGACGACTGGGTGTTTACTGACCAGACGTCGCGCCAGAAGTTGCTGAAGCATTTCCACGTGAAGAACCTGAAGGGTTTTGGCGTGGATCATCTGCAGAATGGTATCATCGCTGCTGGAGCCATCCTGCAATATCTCGAACAGACGCAGCACACACAGATAGGTCATATCACCTCTATCTCTCGCATCGAGGAGGATAAATATGTACGCCTCGACAAATTCACCATTCGTAGTCTTGAACTGATCCATCCGATGCAGGACGACGGCAAGTCGCTGTTGGATGTGATTGATAAGACGGTGAGTCCGATGGGTGGACGATTATTGCGTCGTTGGCTGGTATTTCCGCTGAAAGACGAAAAGCCCATCAACGAACGCCTCGACATCGTGGAGTATTATTATCGCGAACCCGAGTTCAGACAGTGTATTGACGACCAGATCCATCGCATTGGCGACTTGGAGCGTATCATCTCGAAGGTGGCCGTAGGTCGTGTATCGCCTCGTGAGGTGGTGCAGTTGAAGACGGCTCTGCAGGCTATCCAACCCATCAAGACGGCTTGCCTCTATGCCAAAAATGAGGCCTTGAAACGGGTTGGCGAGCAGTTGAATCTCTGCGAGTCGTTGCGTGACAGAATCGAAAAGGAAATCCAGAATGATCCGCCTCAGTTGGTGGCTAAGGGTGGGGTGATTCGTGATGGCGTGAATGCCGAACTCGATGAACTCCGAAGCATTGCCTATAGTGGCAAGGACTATCTGCTGAAGATTCAACAGCGCGAGGCTGAATTGACGGGTATCAGTTCGCTGAAGATTGGCTATAACAATGTGTTTGGCTACTACCTCGAAGTGCGTAATACCTATAAGGATCTGGTGCCTCAGGAGTGGGTGCGCAAGCAGACGTTGGCTCAGGCAGAACGCTATATTACTCAGGAATTGAAGGAGTACGAAGAGAAGATTCTTGGGGCAGAGGATAAGATCCTGAGTCTTGAGGCAAAACTCTTCAACGACCTGATTCTGGGTATGCAGGAGTTTATTCCTCAGATACAGATCAATGCGAACATTGTGGCTCGCCTTGATTGTCTGCTTTCGTTTGCGAAGGCAGCGGAAGAGAATAAGTATGTGCGACCTGTGATTGACGCATCGGAGGTGATAGACATCAAACAGGGTCGCCATCCTGTCATTGAGACGGAGTTGCCTTTAGGCGAACGTTATATACCCAATGACATCCTGCTCGATAATGAGCGTCAGCAGATTATTATCATTACGGGTCCGAATATGGCTGGTAAATCGGCGCTGTTGCGTCAAACGGCTTTGATAGTACTATTGGCGCAGATTGGCTGTTTTGTGCCCGCAGAAGCCGCGAGAATCGGTCTGGTGGATAAGATTTTCACAAGGGTAGGGGCTTCGGATAATATTTCTCTTGGAGAATCTACGTTTATGGTGGAAATGACGGAGGCGTCGAATATATTAAATAATGTGTCTTCGCGTTCGTTGGTGCTTTTCGATGAATTGGGTCGAGGAACCAGTACTTATGATGGTATCAGCATTGCCTGGGCCATAGTGGAATATCTCCACGAGAATGCCAAAGGCCATCCGCGAACCCTCTTTGCTACCCACTACCACGAACTCAATGAGATGGAGAAAAATTTCTCCCGCATCAAGAACTACAATGTCTCTGTGAAGGAGGTGGATGGCAAGGTAATCTTCCTGCGAAAACTGGAGCGGGGTGGGAGTGAGCACTCCTTTGGTATCCACGTGGCAGAGATTGCTGGAATGCCTCGCAGCATTGTGAAGCGCGCCAACGTGATTTTAAAGCAACTGGAGGCTGAGAATGCTCAGGTAGGCGCTGTTGGTAAGCCCACTGCAGAAATCGCCGCCTCTCGCGAAGGTATGCAACTCTCCTTCTTCCAACTCGACGATCCCGTCCTCTGTCAGGTGCGTGATGAAATCCTTGGCCTCGATGTCAACAACCTCACCCCTCTCGAAGCCCTCAATAAACTCAACGATATCAAGAAAATCGTCTCAGGAAAGTGAGGCGATTTCTTTTTATACTTGTTTCTTAGCCCTAATCATGCAATAGACCCCCAGAATGATGAAGGGAATCGAGAGGATCTGTCCCATGTCGAGGGGGAGGGAGGCCTCGAAGGCTTCCTGGATCTCCTTGGTGTATTCGATGAAGAAGCGGAAGGTGAAGATGTAGGTCAGACAGAAGCCGAAATACCAGCCTGTGCCGATCTTCTCTGGCATCCGCTTATGGAGTGCCCACATGATGAAGAAAAGGATGGCGTAGGCGATGGCCTCATAGAGTTGTCCTGGATGGCGAGGCATCATATCAACACGCTCGAAAATAAAGGCCCAGGGCACATCCGTAATCTTACCGATAATCTCAGAGTTCATGAGGTTGCCCAGACGGATAAAACAGGCTGTTGTACCTGTGGCGATGGCGATATTGTCGAGTACCGTCCAAATGCTCAATTTTGTCTTGCGGACATAGAGCCAGAGGGCAATCATCAGACCCAGTGTACCACCATGTGAGGCCAAGCCGGCGTAGCCTGTGATGAAGAAGCCAAACGTCTTGCCCAGCCAACTGCCGTCGTTGCCAAAATGGATAGGCAGCAGCATCTCTACAAATCCTTGCCAAGAGGTCAGGAAGTCTTCTGGTTGATAGAAGAGGCAATGTCCCAGACGTGCACCAATCAGGATGCCGAAGAAACAATAGATAAAGAGCGGATCGAAGAGTTCATCCTTGATCTTCTGCTCTTTATACAGCCGTTTTACCACGAAATAGGCGAGTGCCAGTCCGATGATCCACATCAGTCCGTACCACCGCACCGTGATAAAACTCAGACGAAAGGCCTCTAAGTCCGGATTCCAGACGATATAATTGATCAAGTTCATCATACGTTAAAGCGGAAATGCATGATATCACCATCCTGAACGACATAGTCCTTACCCTCAACGCCCATCTTGCCTGCCTCGCGAACAGCAGCCTCAGAGCCGTATTGGATATAGTCGTCGTACTTGATCACTTCTGCACGAATAAAGCCCTTTTCGAAGTCCGTATGGATGACACCAGCACACTGCGGAGCCTTCCAACCCTTCTTATAAGTCCAGGCCTTCACCTCCATCTCACCAGCGGTGATAAAGGTTTCGAGGTTCAGCAGGGCATAGGCTTTCTTGATAAGTCGGTTCACACCACTCTCCTCCAAGCCGAGTTCCTCGAGGAACATCTGCTTGTCTTCGTACGATTCGAGTTCTGCGATATCCTCTTCTGTTTTGGCGGCGATAATCATTGCTTCTGCGCCTTCTTCCTTGGCCAGTGCCTCGACTTTTTTGGTGAAGTCATTACCGTCTTTGGCATCGGCCTCACCTACGTTGCAGACATAGAGCACTGGCTTGGAAGTCAATAGGAAGAGGTTACGCGCGCAATCCTGTTCGTCCTTTGTCTCGAACTCCACCACACGAGCATTTTTGCCCTGATCCAAAGCCTCCTTATAGGCTTTCAGGACACCCACTTCAACCTTCGCCTCCTTGTTACCTGCAGCAGCGGCCTTCTCGGTCTTAGCAAGGCGACTTTCGATGGTTTCGAGGTCCTTCAACTGAAGTTCTGTATCGATGATTTCCTTGTCGCGGATAGGGTCAATGGTACCATCTACATGGGTGATATTCTCGTCCTCGAAACAGCGCAAGACATGAATGATTGCATCCGTCTCACGAATATTTCCTAAGAATTTATTTCCTAAACCTTCACCCTTTGAGGCTCCTTTCACCAAACCTGCAATATCTACAATCTCACAAGTGGCAGGCACGATACGACCAGGATGAACCAACTCGGCCAATTTGGTGAGTCGTTCATCAGGAACGGTAATCACACCCACGTTGGGTTCTATTGTACAAAAGGGGAAATTTGCTGCCTGTGCCTTTGCACTCGACAGACAATTGAAAAGCGTCGATTTGCCCACGTTAGGCAGTCCGACGATACCACATTTTAATGCCATTTTCTTCTATAAACGTTTATTTCTGGGTGCAAAGTTAGTGCAAACCGAGCGAAAAACCAAATATCTTGCAACTTTTTGTATTTTTGCAACGTCAAACAGACAAAGTGAAACAAAAAAGCGAAAGAATATGAAGACAAATCTGTTATTGGCATTAGTAGCCATGCTGCTCTCAGCATCGTCGTGTTCAGTTAATTTTGGGGAGGGTTCTGAACGGATTGAACCCAGTTCGAACATTGTAAAGACCAAGTATCCGATGGATGCTTTCGACAAGGTGGAAAGTCACGTAGTAGGTAACATCCAATTGGTACAGAGTAACCAGAGTCGTGTAACGCTGTCGGCACCTGAGAACTATGTCGACTTATTCAGTATCAATAACGATCACGGGAAATTGGTAATTGACTTCTCGAAAGACAATTTCAATATTGATGCAAGCAACATCACTTTTATCGTCTATACACCAAATCTTCATAAAATCAAGAATTCCGGAGCGGCAGATATCCGTCTGGACAGTCTGACTACCGATGAATTGGAGATAGACAACTCCGGTGTAGGTGCCTTCGATGTGGCTCAGATCAGGGCTCGTGAAGTGGAGGTGAAATGCAGTGGTGTGGGTAGTATCAAACTGAGTGGTAAGACTGAGGAGGCAGAGTATGAATGTAGTGGTGTGGGCAGTATCAATGCTGTTGATCTGAAAGCCCTCAATGTTGAGGCTGTTGTCAGTGGAGTAGGGGGTATCAAGTGCTTCGCCTCAGACTTTATCAAAGGGCGTGTCACTGGTGTCGGTAGTCTGGAATATGCCGGCAATCCACGTGGTGCAGAACTCAACAAGGATACGATGGTCGGCAGTATCAAAAAACTGTAATCAGGTATGGAAGAAATATTTTTTCGCAAAGTCAAATACACTTTCAATACATTAGGCATTTTTGTCTGTGGCTTAGGCTATTTTTGGTGCGTCTATGAGTTGTTTGCCAGAGATTTCCTTGACATGAGACAAAAGTCGGGTAATGATGTCATCTTTTATATTATTATGGCTGTCGTTATCTTTGGCGCTTTGTTGCTGTTATATCTCAATTGGATCTATCTCCGACAGTTTGTAAAATGTATCATCCTTCATCGGCCGGCATTGGTGCTGACAGATGACAGTCTTCATATTTACGACTATTTTGCAGGTAAGTATATTGTGCTTCCTTGGGCAGAAATCGAGGCCTTTGAACCCTTTGATTTTAAAGGAAATACCACTTATTACGTCGTACTGAAGGATTATGAAGTCTTTTATCAGCAGCTGTCCAGCCTGTTGCGTCGCTACATTATGTGGACGAATAGCCTTATAGTCAGACGCTCAGTCATCAACATCGATATTCATTCGATGGATGTTGATGCGAACTGGCTTTTAGACGAGATGAATAGCCGTCTTAGTGCGTCTTAATGAGCCTCGAGCCAGTTGTTGCCGAAGCCGGAGTCGGCCACGAGAGGCACTTTTAAGTCGATTGCACGCTGCATTTCTTCAATCACAATATGCTCAACTTTTTCTTTCTCCTCAGGGATGACGGAGAAGTTGAGTTCGTCGTGTACCTGCAGGATCATCTTGCTCTTGATGCCCTCTGCCTTAAAGCGTTGGAAGATATGTATCATCGCCACTTTGATGATATCAGCAGCAGTGCCCTGAATGGGGGCATTGATAGCGTTACGCTCGGCAAAACCACGAACGGTGGCATTGTGTGAGTTGATATCCGGCAGGTATCGGCGACGACCGAATAAGGTCGTGACATAGCCTTTCTGACGGGCAATCTCCTTCGATTTCTCCATGTAGTCGTGTACCTGTGGGAAGGTAGCGAAATAGCCGTCGATGAGCATCTTGGCTTCATCGCGAGGGATGTCTAAACGTTCTGCCAAACCAAAGACGGTGATGCCATAGATGATACCGAAATTGGCACGTTTCGATTTGGTACGTTCGTCGCGTGTCACTTCTTCGATGGGCTTCTTATAGATATTAGCTGCGGTGGCCGCATGCAGATCCTTGCCTTCATTAAACACACGGATCATATTTTCATCCTGCGACAGATGTGCCATCACACGCAATTCAATCTGTGAATAGTCTGCTGAAAAGAACAGACATCCAGACTCTGGTACAAAGGCTTTTCTTATCTCTTTACCATCCTCGCCTCTGATAGGGATATTCTGCAGATTCGGATCACTCGAAGAAAGACGACCTGTGGCGGTAATCGTCTGATTAAACGAAGTGTGGATATGTCCCGTGCGCTTATTAATCAGAGAGGGTAGGGCATCGACGTATGTGCCGAGCAACTTCTTTAAACCTCTGTGTTCCAAGATGTCTGCCACGATTTCGTGCTTGTTTCGGAGTTGCTGAAGCACATCTTCCGAGGTGACGTACTGGCCCGTCTTGGTCTTCTTGGCTTTCTCTACAATCTTCAACTTGTCGAAGAGGATATCACCCACTTGTTTGGGTGAGGCAATATTGAAATGTTCGCCTGCGAGTTCGTAGATACGCTGCTCGATTTCTAGCATTCTCTTGGTTAAAATATCTGACGTTTCTTGCAACGATGCTGTATCCAGACAGACCCCGTTCATCTCCATCTCTGCGAGCACAGGCATCAATGGCATCTCGATGTTATAGAAGAGGTCTTCGCATTCGAATTTCTTCAGTTCGGGTTCGAGTTTGTTCTTCAGGCGTAAGGTGATGTCGGCATCCTCCGCTGCATATTCATACACTTTCGAAGGCTCAAGGTCGCGCATCGAACGTTGGTTCTTTCCCTTGGGTCCGATGAGTTCATCGATATGGATGGTCTGGTAGTTGAGATAGATCTCAGCCATATAGTCCATGTTGTGACGGAGTTCGGGTTGGATGAGATAGTGGGCGATCATCGTGTCCCACATCGGACCTGCCAGATGGATGTCATAGTTGCAGAGTACCTCGAGGTCGTACTTCAGATTTTGCCCAACCTTGAGGATTTTTACACTCTCATAGACCTCTTTAAAGATATTAACAATTCGCAACGCTTCTTCACGATTGGCTGGAACGGGGACATAAAATGCCTCGAATTCCTTCACGGCGAAACTCAAACCTACCAATTCTGCATCGATTGGACTCGTTGAGGTTGTTTCCGTGTCTAGACTGAGAATTTCGTTTGTCAAGAAATAATCACACAATTTCCTCAAATCTTCCTCATTTTCAACGAGTTTATAGTCGTGAGGCGTTGTTTTAAGCGTCTCAAAACTCGAATTTTCGCTCAGATTCGCCCCGTCGACTGGAAATTCTGCAAAGAGATCGAGTTGTGCGTTAACGGGTATTTGCGGTTTTTGGCTTTTTTTAAGAACTCGCTCTGCAAACGATTTCATCTCCAGTTCGAGGAGCAATTTGCCGAGTTCGTCCTTATCAGGCTCAACAAGTTTCAATGCTTCCATATCGAGGTCGATGGGAACATCGGTTTTGATGGTGGCGAGGAAGTAACTCATCTTGATATCGTCAACATGCTCTTCCACCTTCTCACGCAACTTGCCCTTGATCTCACTCGAACGCGCCAACAACTGTTCGATGCTTCCAAACTCTTCAATGAGTTTTACGGCTGTCTTCTCACCCACACCAGGACAACCAGGGAAATTATCCGCTGAGTCACCCATTAGTGCCAGGAGGTCAATGACGGATTCTGTCGATGGAATGCCGTATTTCTCCATCACCTCTTTCGGTCCCATCGTCTCGTAACCGCCTCCATGACGGGGTCGAAATATCTTGACGTTGTCACTTACCAATTGTCCATAGTCCTTATCAGGTGTCAGCATATAAGTTTCCACGCCGATGGAACCGGCCTTTTTAGCCAGTGTTCCGATGACATCATCCGCCTCGAAACCGTCCACTTGAAGGATAGGAATACGATAGGCCCTGAGCAGGTCTTTGATGATGGGTACAGCCTTGCGGATATCCTCTGGTGTCTCTTCACGCTGGGACTTATACTCAGGAAAAGCCTCGCTGCGGAAGGTAGGCCCGTGAGGGTCGAAGGCCACACCGATATGGGTAGGTTTCTCTTTTTCCAGTACTTCGTTCAGGGTGTTCAGGAAGCCAACAATTGCACTCGTATTGAGACCCTTCGAGTTGATTCGTGGGTTTTTGATGAACGCATAATAACTGCGATAAATCAGTGCGTAGGCGTCTAAAAGAAATAATTTCTGCATAACTTTCTTAATTTTCGCTGTAAAATTACTTAAAATTCTTCGAATTCCATCGGTTTTTACTAATTTTGTATCAAAATTCTGTGCGAAATGGATTATTTGTCAACGATAAGAAAACCCATCGAGGGCGAGATGAACAACTTTGTTGAGTTGTTCAATCAGTGTTTATCTGAGGAGGATGGTCTTCTTGGTACCGTACTTTCACATATTCGTCAAAGAGGTGGCAAGCGCATGCGTCCTATCTTGATTCTGTTGACTGCTCTCAATTACGGTAAGATATCTGATGTGACTCAGAATTCTGCCTTGGGTCTGGAACTGCTTCATACTGCCAGTTTGGTTCATGATGATGTAGTGGATGAGAGTAGTGAACGTCGAGGGCAAGCCTCTGTCAACGCTTCGTATAATAATAAGGTGGCAGTTCTTGTGGGTGATTATATCCTTTCTACAGCCTTGTTGAGAGTTGCCTTGTCAAATAATCATAGAATCGTACAACTTTTGGCTGATTTGGGAAGAATCCTTGCTGCTGGAGAAATACTTCAACTTTCGAATATCTCTAATCAGGAAATTTCGGAAGACGTTTATTATCAGGTCATTAACAAAAAGACGGCAGTACTATTCGAGGCTTGTTCTGAGTTGGGAGCCATCTCTGCCGGAGCGTCTGAAGCAGAGATAGCAAAAGCACGAAAATTCGGACATAATATCGGTATGATCTTCCAAATCCGTGACGATATTTTCGATTATTACGATTCGAAGGAAATCGGAAAGCCTACGGGTAATGATATGACGGAAGGCAAATTAACTCTGCCTGTGATCTATGCCCTAAACAACTCCAACTATGAGTCGATGCAGACACTGGCCAAGAAAGTGAAGGCTGGTACTATTAACTCCGATGAAATCGCAGTCCTTGTTGAGTTTACCAAGCAACATGGAGGCATTGAGTATGCTGAACAGAAGATGGAAGAGTTTGCCCAGGAGGCGCAGAAATATATCGATGAAAGCGTCAAACCAGAATTGAAGGAGGCTTTTACCGCTTATCTGGAATACGTCATCCAGAGAAACAAGTAGTACGTCTACTGGCGCACTTGAGTGCGCATACGAAAGAACTCCAGTGCGCTTAGGGGCGCACTGGAGTTCTCCTTTGTATTGGATTCCTTAATTCTTAGAAGAATTTCACTTCCTCGCCAACGACTTCGCTCAACAACAGGTTTGCGAGTCGAGAGGTACCCATGCGGAACCACTGGTTGGTGAGCCATTTCTCGCCCAGAACCTCCTTTACAATCGTGTAGTAGATTAGTGCGTCCATTACTGAATTCAGGCCACCAGCGGGCTTAAAACCAATCTGTATGCCTGTTTTTTCGTAGTATTCCTTGATGGCCTGACACATCACGTAGGCAGCCTCTGGTGTGGCAGCCGGTTGCTCTTTGCCTGTAGAAGTCTTGATGTAGTCGGCACCTGAATACATGGCAAGGAGCGAGGCTGTCTTGATGTTCGAGGCTGTCTTCAGACAACCTGTTTCTAAGATGACCTTCATCTTTTTGTCGCCACAGGCCTCCTTCATCTGTTGGATCTCGTCGCAGACAGTGTCGTAGTCGCCACTGAGGAAGGCACCCACGCTGAGCACCATATCGATCTCTGTGGCGCCGTCTTTTACGGCCAGACTGGTCTCTATCGTCTTCACCTCGATCAAGGCCTGAGAACTGGGGAATGAGCCCGATACACAAGCCACCTCGACACCTTCTACCTCCAGGGTCTCTGAAACAATCTTCGCAAAGCGTGGATAGACGCAGATGGTGGCTACATGGGGTAGGTTAGGGTAGGCCTCCTCGAACTGGTTCACACGCTCTGTAAAGGCCAGCACTGACTCATCGGAGTCGGTGGTCTTCAGGGTAGTCAGTTCCACGCTGCCCATCAGGAATTTCTTCACTTCGAGGTTATCGTTCTCGTGTACTTTCTCAGCAATGATTTTCTTCACTGCTTCCTTCACTTCCTCGTCCTTCACGTCGAGGTTGTACTTGCTCAGAGCCTCTTCTATCCGGCTCTTTTGTGGCATCTCGTGGTGATGCTCGTGGTGATGTTCTGCCATAATGATATTGTTTTTTATGAATGATTCTTACGCCATAAGTTTCTTGTTGTGAATATGTCTGAGCGAGTCGCGCTGGGTCTTCTTTTCGATGCTCTTTTCAAGTTCTGCTGTGAGATCTACCTCCGTCTGATTAGCCAGACAGAGCAACACCCAGAGCACATCCGCCATCTCCTCGCCGAGGGCCTGTTTACCGTTATCTTCGCCTCGTGGGTCCTCTGCCTTCCACGACTGGTCGCCATACCTGCGGGCGATGATTCGTGCCAGTTCACCTACTTCCTCTGTCAGAACCGTCATATTCGTCAGTTCTGAGAAGTAGCGCACGCCATATTCCTTGATCCAGCGGTCTACCAATTCCTGTGCTTCCTTGATGGTCATATTTTTATTATACCTATTATTAATCCAAAGGCTGCAAGAAAAATGAGAATTGCTGATATTCCTTCCATTATTGATTCAAATTCAAATTGTGCATTTCTTATATAATAACCTTCCCATAATAAAATTGCAATTCCTATGAAGATTACTATGTTTGAATGTAGTAAGGCCCCTATAAAGGATATTACTACAGCCAATGCCACCATGATTATGAATTTCTTCATTTTGTGGCTCGCAATATCCGACCATTCTTCTTTTATTTGTGTGATGAGTTTGTCCATTATCATCGTTTGATCAGTATTTGAATGAACAATATTAGGATGGCAATGAGTATGATGAAGATATACTGCTTATTATCACGCTCATATTCCTTCCAATGGAAGGCTTTATAGAGGAAGACGACGAGTAGCAATAGCAGCCCGAATCCACAGGCCCACGCTCCAAAACTCGTGTTCCAGATCAAAGCACAGACAATGCCTATAGCCGTTAGGATCAGGCCCGAAACCTCTATTTCTCTTAGATATTTCTTCATTCCATGATGAACCTTTTTGATGTCTTAGATTCCGAAGAGCGATAAGCCTACAAGTACTAAGAAAGCAACGCTGATGTAGTTCGACATCTTGTCGTTTTCTTTCCAATGGATAATCGTCCAGATGCTCGAAAGGGTCATGATACCAAGGCCGATCCAGATGAGGATGCCCATGTTTGCAATGCGTCCGATGATGTAGCAAATCAGCGCTGCAAAGTTCACGTAATTGGTAATTTGTCTTCTGTCCATAGTTATTCTTTGTTTTTAGTATCCATACATATGGTGACAGGACCATCATTCAAGAGTTCCACCTTCATGTCTGCGCCAAATTCGCCTGTACCAACTGGCTTGCCAATGGCCTCGGACAGTTGGGCGCAGAAGGCTTCGTAGAGTGGGATAGAGTGCTCGTGGGAGCCAGCACGGAACCAAGAGGGACGGTTGCCTTTCTTATAACTGGCGTAGAGTGTGAATTGACTCACGACGAGGGCTTCACCATCAACGTCGAGAATGGAGCGGTTCATCACGTCGTTTTCGTCGCCGAACACACGCAGATTAGCGATCTTCTTCACCAGCCAATCCACATCTTCCATCGAGTCCGCGTCGCAGATGCCCAACAGGATGAGAAAACCCTGCTGAATCCGGCTTTTTACCGTTCCCTCAATAGTGACGCTGGCGTGACTGACACGCTGGATAACTGCTCTCATTTTTCTCAATTTTCGGCAAAGATACAACTTTATTTCGAAAGAACCAAATATTTTTCTGACATGTTTTTTCAAATTACTCCTTTTTACTATCCAAAATCGCACGTTAAATCCTGCAATTGCTACTATTAAATCTAACAATTGTTACTATTAATTCCCGCAATTATCCCCTTATTAACAAGTGTTTTCGCCTTATTATGCAATTCGGATATTGTAAGAATCTTTCGGCCCTTCTGTTGCGGTTGTTGCAGTGTTGCAGTTCTCTAAAGGGTTTTCCTATACCCTAAAATACTTCTATATTTATATATAAATATAGAGTTAATTTTTGACTATCCTAGAATCTATTTTGGAACTGCAACGCTGCAACGCGCAACAATTAGTGGAAGTAGTCATAGACGATTTGGGCTTTTGAGGGCCCGATGAGGGCACTGAGCGTTTCGAGGTCAGCCTCACGGATCTTCTTGACCGATTTAAGGCCATTTAGAAGCCCGTCACGCGTTTTGGGACCGATTCCCTTGATATCATCCAACTCGGAGTGCAGAGCGCGCTTAGAACGCTTGTTTCGATGGAATTCAATGGCGAAGCGATGTACTTCGTCTTGGATCTGCGTAAGTATGTGGAAAAGTTCGCTATCTACCTTCAGCGCAATGTGGATGGGAGGGAACCCATAGAGTAGTTCGTTGGTGCGATGGCGGTCGTCTTTGGCAAGTCCGGCAATAGGGATATCAAGGTTGAGTTCGTCTTGAATCACCTGCCTGATGATCTCCATCTGACCCTTACCGCCATCCGCAATAATAAGGTCGGGCAGGGGTTGTTCTTCATCAAGCATTCTACGATATCGACGCCCTACTACTTCCTTCATCGATGCATAGTCGTCAGGACTTACTACTGTCTTGATATTGAAGTGTTTATAGTCTTTTTTACTTGGCTTCATTGCCTTAAAAACCACGCATGACGCAACTGCGTCTGTACCAGAGATATTTGAGTTGTCGAAGCACTCGATCTGGTAGGGTAGTTTGGGTAGATGAAGTTTGTCTTGCAACTCCTTCATCAGCCGTGTCTGACGCTGTTCTGGATTGAGTTTTTCTGCCTGTTTCAAACGGTCTATTTTATATTGTTTTCCGTTCATAATCGACAGGTCGAGAAGCGTCTTTTTATCGCCCATTTTGGGTATCGTAAACTTGACACCTTCCAGTTCTATATCCACCTCTTTTTCTAAGATGATTTCCTTCGAATCGCTTTTAAATCGTTCTCGTAATTCTACGATACCTAACTGCAGAAGTTCTTCGTCTGTCTCATTCAGTTTCTTCTTGTATTCAATGGTAAAACTCTGGTTAATGCTACCGTTTGAGACATGCAGATAGTTGATGAATGCCATTTTCTCGTCGCTCGTAATTGAGAATACATCGACGTTATTGATGGTGTGGCTGACGACCTCACTCTTGCTGACAAAACCATCTAATGCCAGGTATTTTCGTTTCACTTCCTCGGCCTCTTCAAAGCGTAATTCTTCGCTCAGTTGAAGCATTTCCTCTTTAAGATCTTTCAGCACCTGACGGGTGTTGCCTTTCAGGATCTCACGAGCCTGGGCGATATTCTTTTGATAGTCTTCGTAGCCTTGTTTACCCACGCAAGGACCCATACATTTCTTGATATGATAGTCTAAGCAGACTCTATATTTTCCTGTCTCCACACCCTCCTTTGTGACAGGTTGTCGACAGGTACGTGGATGGTAGAGTTCCTTGATCAGATTGAGGATGTCGTACATGGCTCCTACGTGCGCATAAGGCCCGTAATAGGTACCCCATTTCTTGTTGATTGTTCGTGTTTTGAAGATTCGTGGGAAGAACTCGTTGGTGACACAGATCGAAGGGTAGGTCTTGCCGTCTTTCAACAACACATTATAGCGAGGATTGTATTTCTTGATGAGAGAGTTTTCCAGGAGTAGGGCATCTTCTTCGGTGTTTACTACCGTATAACTGATGTCGAAGATTTTGCTGACGAGCACTTTTGTCTTGAATCGATCCACCTCTGTATGGAAATAAGACGAAACCCTCGCCTTGAGGTTTTTCGCCTTGCCTACATAAATGATAGTTTTCGTCTCGTCATAGAATTGATAACTTCCAGGCTTGTCTGGCAACCTGCTAACAATCCCTTTCAAATACGCCAACCGTTTCTCGTTCTCTTCTCTTGTCATCCCTTTTACTTTGTTTGTCAACCTTCCGAAATCCCTTTGTTTATAGGACTTTCACCGCGTATTGTTTCACGTGGAACCTTCTTATATGGTCAACAATGTTTTTAGGTCGATGCCTTCAAACAGGTCGCGTCCGTGCAGACCTTCATCTGTGATTTCGATGATAAAGTTCATGTAAACCTTCTTAGGATGAAAGTGCTGTACCAGATTGTAGGCAGCCTTCGCCGTGCCACCAGTCGCCAACAAATCATCATGGATTAGCACTACGTCATTCTCTTCGATGGAGTCGATATGCATCTCGATGGTGTCTACGCCATATTCTTTTGAGAATGACTCTTTAATCACAGTTGCTGGTAGTTTTCCTGGTTTGCGGGCTAGTACCACTCCGCAACCAAGTCTTCCTGCTAATGCTGAAGCCATCACAAAACCTCGGCTCTCAATGCCGACGATTTTGGTGATGCCCTTGTCTTTGTAAATCGTCTCAAGTTCGTCGAGCATGATCTTCATGCATTCGCCGTTTTTAAATAGGGTTGTTACGTCTCTGAAGTTGATACCCTTCTTGGGGAAGTCTGGTATGCAACGCAAATTGTCAATCAGTACTTTGTTGTTCATAATCAGTAAGTTATAATTGTTGTTACATGTTGTTTGTTTCACGTGGAACATTATCTCCCCATCAGAACTAGGAGCACATTGATGTCGCTCGGAGAGACTCCAGGAATACGACTGGCCTGTGCCAATGTCTCGGGTTGGATCTTCATCAGTTTCTGTCGACACTCGGTGGAGAGACCTTGCAGTTCTTCGTAGTTGAAGTGTCCCTTGATCTTGATGTTCTCCAAACGGTGCATCTTCTCTGCAACCACCTTTTCCCTTTCGATGTATCCTTTATATTTCATCCTGATCTCTGCAGCCTCTGCGATTTCTTCTTTGCGATTAACCGGGCGGTTTAATACCTCTTTTAATGCTGGAATGATTTCCGAGAGATTGGCTAGATTGAGTTGGGGGCGGTTCACCAGATCAATGAGTTTACAACCAAACTGAAGTGGGGTGGTGCCAAGGGCTTCGAGAGATGAATTGATCAATTTCGGTTTAATCGCAAAGTCTTGACAGAAAGATTCGATTTCTTCGATGTGCTGTTTTTTCTCCAACCACCAGTCGTACCTTTCTCTTTTTGCCAGACCTAATTCATATGCCTTCTCGGTGAGACGGGCATCTGCATCATCTTGACGCAGTAGGATACGATATTCGGCACGAGAGGTAAACATACGATAGGGCTCGTCTACACCTTTTGTCACCAAGTCGTCGATGAGTACGCCGATATAGGCCT
Source organism: Prevotella sp. (assembly GCA_017618275.1). Lineage (GTDB taxonomy): Bacteria > Bacteroidota > Bacteroidia > Bacteroidales > Bacteroidaceae > Prevotella. Next base: position 7,102 of record JAFZUS010000128.1, on the reverse strand, counting down.
CATCGCGATGGAGCACAAACGGTTCGGTCTTGTTTGTTGCTGTGCCACAACTGCCAGCAGAACCAGCCTTCAGGGCAGCATTGATACCTGCTATCGTTCCTTGGCCTCCAGCCTCTTCGTAACCCGTAGTACCATTAACCTGTCCAGCCATAAAGAGATTGGCAATCACTTTCGATTCCAACGAGTGGTTTAATTGGGTTGGGTCGAAGAAATCATATTCAATGGCGTACCCAGGTCTATATACCTTCACATCCCTGAAAGCAGGCATTTTTCTCAAGGCATTTATCTGTACATCCATAGGTAGTGAAGAAGAAAAGCCATTGAGATACATCTCATTGGTATTTTCGCCTTCTGGCTCCAAGAACAAAGGATGTTTTTCACGGTCTGGGAAGGTGACGAGTTTCGTTTCTATCGAAGGACAATAGCGAGGTCCTATCGATTGAATCTGTCCATTATAGAGTGGGGAGTCGGCCAAACCGCTTTTCAGGATTTCATGCACCTCCTCGTTGGTGTTCACTGTCCAACAGGGCAATTGCTTCAGGGCTCCGCTTTGGTTCAGATAACTGAACTGATAGGGGCGGTTTTCGCCTGGCTGGATCTCCAAGTCCTCGAAATGTACGGAACGCTTGTCGATGCGTACAGGTGTTCCTGTCTTCATCCTGGCTGATACAACCCCATGACGAGTGATGCTTTCTGTGAGATGGGGCACTGCTGGTTCTGCAATACGTCCTCCATCTACCATCTTCCTGCCAATATGCATCAAGCCGTTGAGGAAGGTGCCTGCTGTCAGGATGATGCATTTGGCATAGATTTCTGCACCCCAGATGGTGCGCACACCAATGGCCCGTTTTGTTTGTTCTTCGACGAGCGAAGCGGCAGAGCCGAGCGGCTGTGCCACAGCAACAGACTCTACAATGAGTTCATCTGCCTGGTCTTGCCAGATTTCCAGATTCTCCGTTTCATCGAGTCGTCTGCGCCATTCCCAGATGAACTTTCCTCTGTCGCATTGCGCTCTTGGACTCCACACCGCTGGTCCCTTACCAACATTCAGCATCCGGAATTGTATCGAGGTGGCATCAGTGACTAAACCCATTTGTCCGCCAAGCGCATCTATCTCTCTGACTATCTGTCCTTTAGCGATGCCACCAATGGCTGGATTGCACGACATCTGTGCAATCTTATTCATATCCATCGTTACCAGACAGGTCTTTGCACCCATGTTGGCACTGGCGCAGGCTGCCTCACAACCCGCATGACCACCTCCAATAACAATGACATCATACTTCAGTATCATATTCATATCTTATTTCTGCCCGCAAAATTACGAAATTCTCTGCATATAGTTGCATTGTTTCAGAGAAAAAGTGAAATTTTGCTTCCAAAGAAATCATACGTTTCCTAAGTATACATGTTTGATGCCCTCCTCCTCAGCCACTTGTTTGGCGGCTTGTAGTGTTTGGATGGAAGTGGGAGACTTGTCCTGCATCTTGAAGCGAGGGAAAAAGCGACTGAAATGTAATGGAGCGTCAGAAAGACCGTTTGAGACGAGCCAACGGCACATCTGACGAATCATGTTCATATCATCGTTGATGCCAGGAATGACGAGGTTGGTAAGTTCTATCCATACGCCAGCATTGTGCATTGTAAGAATAGTGTCGAGTACGGGTTGCAAATGTCCTCCGCTGACTTGGTGGTAGATGTCGTCGCTGAACGATTTCAGGTCGATGTTGGCAGCATCGAGATAGGGCAGGAGGTCGTTTAAAGGCTCTTGACAGACGTAACCTGCCGTAACGAGAATATTCCAGAGACCTGCCTCGTGGGCCAGACGGGCACAATCGATGATATATTCAATGTAAGTGAACGGCTCGGTATAAGTGTAGGCGATACCTGGGCAGTGATGCTTCTGGCAGAGGCCTACTACTTCTTCGGGCGATAAATGATAATGATTAACATCTGAGGGCGAGACCTGCGAGATATCGTGGTTCTGACAGTTCAGACAACGGAAATTACAGCCTGTGCAGGCGATGGAGAGACATGTGGTGCCTGGATGGAAGTGGTAGAGCGGTTTCTTCTCAATGGGGTCGATGGCCAGAGCACAAGGTTTGGCATAGACCTCACTGATGAGTATGCCACTATGATTGCGACGACTGTGGCAGATTCCCGTTTTGCCATCGGATATACGGCAATGATGCGGACAGAGAAGACACTCTACTCTTCCATCATCTAATTTTTGATAATACCGACACTCCATCAGAACACAATGGCCTCATATACATACAATTCTGCGTCTTTCCAGCCGTTCCATCCGAGTCCGGCCTTGTCCTGAGAGCAGTGTCCCACGAATTCTTCTTTTGTCCAGTTCACCTCATCGGCCACTTGGGGTAGAAATGTACCACTGCGGTAGCCCTTTCGGATATAGATGCCGTGACGGTGCAGTTCCAACTCATCGAGACTTTGGATGCGCCTCATGGGTGTGAGTACGGATATCTCGATATCAAGATCTTCCAGTTCTTCACGACGGACAGGCGCGAACCGCGGATCCTCGAAGGCGGCGGAACGGGCCATTTGGGAAACAATCTCATACAGCGGATAGTCCTCGCCGAAATGTCCGATACAGCCACGAAGTCGTCCGTGCTCATGCAATGATACAAATGCACCACACTTTGAACTAACTACTGAGGATATAGAACTAAGATCTGGCTGTGTGATGGGTTTCCCATCGAGAGAGTCTTTGATACTCTGTAATGCAATCTCTTTCAGCAGACGCTTATCTGTGTCGGAGAGTACGAAATTCGTACTATCCTTACGTAAGAAAGCAAACGAATGATAGCCCACCACACGAGAATGATCACCGCTGATGTCGCCAGAGTTCTGATACATCAGATGCTTCACCTCGTAATACCCGTCGAGCATCAGCATCAGTGTGATAATAGGAAACTGTCCGCAGGCACTTGTGGCCAGGTTTCGTTTTCCGAATCTTTCATTTGCTTCGATGGTGGCAATGAACTCCTCCACATGGCCTGTCTCAATCGCCTTTCCTGTCCGAGCATCCACCTCGCAGGCATCCTCGTAGTTAGGGTAGTGCGAAAAGTCGCTACTAATCACAAACAGGTTCTCATCTGTGAAATACGGCTTAAGTACCTCCGCCATTTGTTTCAACTTTTGATAGTCGTTGGTGGAAATGATAATCGGTACGATGGGTGGCAGATTCTCGCCAAACCTACGTTGCAAGAACGGTAACTGCACTTCCAAGCAATGCTCCCTGTCGTGTGCCTCAGGACGGTAGAAAAACGCAGAATCCTCGGTTAATTTGACAGCCGTTTCGTGGTCTACCTTCACATTGCCTAAAGGTGTGGCATAATAGTCAGCCTCTGTATTCACCGAAGCCCCGTTGAGCCACTCATGATGACTCGGTCCCAGCAGGAAAATCCGCTTGTATGGCTTCTTATTGTCAATCGACATATACGCCGATGCAGCCACATTGCCCGAGTAATAATACCCTGCATGGGGCACGATCACTGCTGCCATATTCTCATACTGCGTCTTCCCACGGTGCATTCTTAGGAAACTATCCACCTCTTGTCTCAGTTCCTCAGCGTCCCCCGTATAGAATCGGTTTGCCTGTGTGGCAGGTCGCACCACTGCCTGCTTCGTCTGTCCGTCACACGCATTCATCACCATTGCTATTATGATTATTACAATTATTCTCATATTTTCTGCGCAAAGATATGAATTCTTTTTGATAATTCCAAGGAATATCGTATCTTTGCACCAAAATCCAATGAATATGACACCAAAAGAACTGAGAAACGAACGTTTGGCGGAGCGGATGATTAAGAATCTGAAGCAGCGCAACATGGAGGCTTTCTACTGCAAGACAGCAGCAGAGGCGGTAAGGAAAGTATCTGAACTAATTGCCGATGGGAGCAGTGTGACGTGGGGCGGTTCGATGACCATCCGAGATATGGGAATTCCTCAGGCACTGAAAGATCGCGAAACTCTTGAAGTCCTCGATCGTGATGAGTTGACAGATCGTGAGGAAGTGGTGAAAATCTACGAGCGCGCCTTTACGGCTGATGTCTATCTCTCGAGTGCCAATGCCATCAGTGAGGATGGCGTGATTGTGAACATTGATGGAAATGGCAACCGTGTGGCTGCCATTACGTGGGGGCCCAAGAAGGTCATCTTTATTATTGGTTTGAACAAAGTGACCCAGACCGTTGAGGCGGCTTTGGCAAGAGCCCGAAGCACAGCCTCGCCCATTAATGCTGCCCGTTTCGACATCAAAACACCTTGTCAGGTAGATGGTGTATGCCACAACTGCAATTCGCCTGAGAGCATCTGCAACTACGTACATTTCCTGCGTAACTCACCGAAAGGAAAACACAAGGTGGTGCTTGTTGGCGAAGACTATGGTTACTGAATAAAAAAATCCCCGAACCACCAGGATTCGGGGATTTTCAATTTGTATTGTATCCTACTCGGCTGTCAGGTCTTCGATCTGGTCGATGATGTCCTGATACTGGCGCTGTGTCTTGAAGTTGAGGCTGAGACCCTCCTGGAACAGGTCGTTCACTTCGTCGGCATCTTGCGAGAACATGTAGCACACGGTGTAGATGGTGCTCTTGTGTTCTGCAACGGTTTGCGCAAACTGTCTTTCTGTTGTCATTGTCCTTCTGTTTTGAATCTTTTACCCGTTAGACGCAGCAAAGTTACAAAAAACTACACGAAAAATGAAAAAAAGTTTGTATTTCTCACAATTATTCATTACCTTTGTACCCTCAACGCGTACACACGTACCTAAAATTAAGTAACATTTATCTATTAAATAATTAAAATTCAACAACTTATGTGGTTAATCAATTCATCAATTGGTAGAAAAGTTGTAATGTCCGTAACGGGTATTGCGCTGATCTTGTTCCTGACCTTCCACGGTTGCATGAACATGGTGGCGCTTTTCTCGGAGGAAGGTTACAACATGATTTGCGAATTCCTGGGTGCCAACTGGTATGCTGTTGTAGCAACACTTGGTTTGGCTGCCTTGGCAGTGATTCACATCGTCTATGCCTTCATCCTGACGGCACAAAACCGCACGGCCCGTGGCGACAACCGCTACGAGGTTTCTACGGTAGTCAATGCTGGTAAGGTGGAGTGGGCTTCGAAGAACATGCTCGTGCTGGGACTCATTATCGTAGTCGGTTTGCTGATTCACCTCTGGAACTTCTGGTACAACATGATGTTCGCAGAACTCATCGGTGCTATGCCTGTAATCGATCCTACAGATGGCTTCGGCTGGATCAAGGAAACTTTCTCAAATCCTGTATTCAGTGTGCTTTACATCGTTTGGCTTGTGGCTCTCTGGTTCCATCTCTCTCATGGTTTCTGGTCGGCTCTGCAAACGCTCGGCTGGAGTGGTAAGATCTGGTTCCAGCGCTGGAAGGTGATCGGTATCATCTATGTTACATTGCTGCTGCTCTGCTTCCTCGTTGTGGTTCTGGCATTCTGGTTCGGATGCGCTCCCAGTCTCTGCGATGGCTCTTGCTGTGGTAGTTTCTGCTGCTAATTATCAACATTTAAATTCTAGAAGATTATGGCAAAAGTAATTGATTCTAAGATTCCCGCAGGTCCAGTGCCTGAGAAATGGAAGGAATATAAGGCTCATCAGCGTCTCGTTAACCCCAAGAACAAGCTGAAACTCGACGTCATCGTCGTTGGTACTGGCTTGGCTGGTGCTTCTGCAGCTGCTTCTCTTGGTGAGATGGGCTTCAATGTGATCAACCTGTGTATTCAGGACTCTCCCCGTCGCGCTCACTCTATCGCCGCTCAGGGTGGTATCAACGCCGCCAAGTGTTATCAGAACGATGGTGACTCTGTCTACCGTCTGTTCTACGATACCGTAAAGGGTGGTGACTATCGTGCTCGCGAGGCCAACGTTTATCGTCTGGCTGAGGTTTCTAACAATATTATCGACCAGTGCGTGGCTCAGGGCGTTCCCTTCGCTCGTGAGTACGGTGGTATGCTGGCCAACCGTTCATTCGGTGGTGCTCAGGTAAGCCGTACATTCTACGCTAAGGGTCAGACGGGTCAGCAGTTGTTGCTGGGTGCCTATAGCTCACTGAGCTGTCAGGTGAAGGCTGGCAAGGTGAAGCTCTATACCCGCTACGAGATGGAAGACGTGGTCATCGTGGATGGTCGCGCCCGTGGTATCATCGCCAAGAACCTGGTGACTGGTAAATTGGAGCGTTTCAGCGCTAACGCCGTTGTCATCGCTACTGGTGGTTATGGTAACACCTACTTCCTCTCTACCAACGCTATGGGATGTAACTGCTCTGCTGCCGTTCAGTGCTATCGTAAGGGTGCTTACTTTGCAAATCCCTCTTACGTTCAGATTCATCCCACCTGTATTCCCGTTCATGGCGACAAGCAGTCTAAGCTGACGCTGATGTCTGAGTCGCTGCGTAACGATGGTCGTATCTGGGTTCCTAAGAAGATTGAGGATGCTAAGGCTCTGCAGGCTGGAACCAAGCAGGGTTGGGAGATTCCTGAAGAGGATCGCGACTACTATCTGGAGCGCCGTTATCCTGCATTCGGTAACCTCGTACCTCGTGACGTGGCTTCTCGTGCCGCTAAGGAGCGTTGCGATAAGGGCTTCGGCGTGAACAACACCGGTCTGGCTGTATTCCTCGATTTCTCTGAGTCTATCAACCGTCTGGGTCTTGATGTCATCATGCAGCGTTACGGCAACCTCTTTGAGATGTACGAGGAGATTACCGACGTATTCCCTGGCGATGTTGCCAACGAGATCAATGGCGTGAAGTACTACAAGCCGATGATGATCTATCCTGCTATCCACTACACCATGGGTGGTATCTGGGTTGACTACGAGCTGCAGACCTCTATTCCTGGTCTGTTCGCTATCGGTGAGTGTAACTTCTCTGATCACGGTGCTAACCGTCTGGGTGCTTCTGCGCTGATGCAGGGTCTGGCTGATGGTTACTTCGTACTGCCTTACACCATCCAGAACTATCTGGCTGACCAGGCTGTATGGCCGAAGGTTTCTACCGATCTGCCTGAGTTCGCTGAGGCTGAGAAGGCCGTTGAT
>JAFZUS010000127.1 GCA_017618275.1 Prevotella sp. | reverse complement strand
GTAATAGAGAACGATGCACGTAATTCAGCCATTCCGATGCTGGATAAGAAAAGTATCAATGCCAGAATCGAGCCGGGTGCAATCATCAGAGAACAGGTTCAGATTGGTGACAGGGCAGTGATCATGATGGGAGCAATCATCAATATCGGTGCCGTTGTCGGAGAAGGTTCAATGATTGACATGGGAGCCGTTTTGGGTGGACGTGCAACCGTGGGCAGAAACTGCCACATAGGAGCCGGAGCGGTTCTTGCAGGTGTAATCGAGCCTGCAAGCGCAAAACCTGTTACAATAGGGGACGGAACACTTGTTGGAGCCAATGCCGTGGTCATCGAAGGCGTTCAGGTAGGCAGAAACTGTGTTGTAGCCGCCGGTGCTGTAGTCATCGATGATGTACCGGATAACATGGTCGTTGCAGGATGTCCTGCGAAGATCATCAAAGAGCGTGATGACAAGACGAATTCCAAGACTGCTCTCGAGGCAGGTCTGAGGAATCTGTAACGGAGAAAGAATTGCAGAAAACCATTCCGTTTACATTACAGGATGCAATCTCGTGGCGTAAGAGGTTCGGAACGCCGTTCTATGTCTATGACGAAGCAGGCATAAGAAAGACCGTTGAATCCGTGCAAAAGGCTTTCTCCTGGAATAAGGGATTCACTGAATGCTTTGCCGTAAAGGCAACGCCTACGCCTGCAATCATAAGGCTTCTTGCATCCATGGGATGTGGAACGGACTGCGCATCGGTTTCCGAGCTCGTTCTTAGCGCCTCAAGCGGCCTTTCAGGACGGAAGGTGATGTTCACATCAAACGAGACCTCGGACGAGGCCTATCGCAAGGCTGTGGCTATCGGAGCAATCGTCAATCTTGATGACATAACCCAGATCGAGAATCTGGAACGTGCGGCGGGAATACCCGATACCGTATGCCTCAGATATAATCCGGGCTCTTTTGTTGTCAATGGCAAAGATGCAACCAGTGCAATCATGGGCAGTCAGGCCGATTCCAAATACGGAATGACAAAAGAGCAGCTCTTTGAGGCATATAAGATTCTGAAAGAGAAGGGCGTAAAGCACTTCGGCCTTCACTGTATGGCCGCCAGTTGCAGTCTTAATGCTTCTTATTATCCGACCTTGGCTGAAATGATGTTCAATATTGTGGTGGAAATCCATGATACTCTCGGCATAGATATCGAGATCACAGACTTCGGCGGAGGAATAGGAATCCCGTACAGGCCGGAACAGGAGTCTGTGGACATCCTTTGCGTTGGAGATGAAGTACGTAAGATCTACGAGAGGATTATCGGTCCTATAGGCCTTGAAGTTGCTATATACACCGAACTGGGACGTTTCATTACAGGTCCTCATGGTTATCTTGTTACTTCGGTCAGAGGTTTCAAGCACATCTACAAGGAGTACATCGGAGTGGATGCCACAGCCTGCGATCTGATGAGACCTGCAATGTACGGTGCATATCATCACATTACAATTCTCGGAAAAGAGGGTGGTGAGCTCAAGGTCGATGTCTGCGGAGGACTCTGCGAGAACAACGATAAGTTTGCCATAGACAGGATTCTTCCTAAGGCTGAGATGGGCGATATCCTGGTTATCCATGACGTCGGAGCGCACGGCAGATCAATGGGATACAACTACAACGGCTTCTTGCGATGCGGAGAGCTTCTTCTTTCACCGCGAGGAGATGTCAGACTGATCAGACGCTCGGAGAGCCTGGACGATCTCTTTGCTACCTTCGATGTCGACGGGGACTTTTCCTATGATGCGTGATCTGATGAACGGTGCAGT
>JAFZUS010000126.1 GCA_017618275.1 Prevotella sp. | reverse complement strand
CACCTTGTCCCAGTGGATGTTGATTTGCTTGTTGTCGGGATTCATATCCTCGTAGTCGTTCAGCATAATCTGGAGCTGATTGATGGCCTGCTTCCTGCTCTTGCAGTCGTAGACCGTGATAGTACCTGTGAATTTGAAATTAGCCATACTTACTGATTCTTTGGTTGTACCTATCTTATAGCAACATCCGTGCCTATCTACTTCCGATGGAAGACAATCTTACCATTCCAAGGCTTTTTTTTCTGGCTTGGCTTCTCGACCAGATAGACCTCGTGCTTGTTGGTGTCGATTGCCAGATTGACATCGCCGTGCCAGTTGCACTCACCATTGGTGACGGTTAATTCGACAACATTGTCGTCGCCCAGATGCTTCTTCGCCCACTTCTTGTGGGACAGACCAGCACCCATACGCTTGATGGTTTCAACCAGACGCTTCCTGTCGTTGGTTGCATAGATTTCGTCGAGGTAGAAATCCTTACGGTCTGTGGCGTACACATAGTACTTCTTTTCCTCACAGACCGTGGATTCCTCACGAAAAATATCGAAAAGTGATGCAGACATAGTTACAGTTCTTTGTCGCCCTTGTAACTCAACACATACTTGTCGCCGTTGGCATCGGTGTACTCAATGTACACCTTATAGACATCCCTGTAAATGCGCTCGATGTCGAAATAGTAGGTTGCTTTCTTGGGGGCAGGAGAATTAGTCAAGTTATCTTCGCTTCCAGTAAATGTCTGGCTCGTATTGCCGTACTGTGTGCTGATGAACACAGAGCCTTTGGCATCGCTGGTCGTCTGGGCGATACTGTAACCTGTCTTCAACTCGATTACTTTTGCGCTTCCAAACATCATCAGTCCGTAGGTATTCTTGTCTTTGAGGTTGTAACTCTTGCCGTAGTTGGAGGTAGGAATGACGGACAGGAAACCGACGACCTCGTAGTTGCTGGCATTGTTTCCGTCGATACTGGTCGTACCAACCAGACGCTTCGCAGTACCCTCGATGATGAAAACAGGGTCTGTGATGCCGAACTCGGCTACTCCGTCGTCGCTGGGATAGACAGACAGTTCGGACAGGGTGTAGGCGTCGCCGTTGATGGACACGGTGTTGGTGTACTGGATGGAGTCGATGTTGTCCTTGAACTCGACAGTGAGAGTCTTCTCGCAGGAAGCGAAGGACAGAGCCATAAGGATGATGGCAGACAGGATGGTGATAAACTTCTTCATAATGAGATTGGTTTTATTGGGTTGAACTTATTTGACCTTGTAGCCAGCCCAGCGCAGGGTTTCCCTCGTGTACACGGCTTCAATCCAACCGCCAGTAAACTGGACGAGTCTGACGGACTTGTACTTGTTGAGGATGCGCAGGGCGATAAGCGGACACCGATAGGTCTGGGTGTTGCACCGCAGGATAACGCAGTCGTCGTTGCTGAAATTGCTCTTGGCGACGGTCACGGACTCGACGGTCGTGTGCTTGTAGTTGTTCTCGATAAGGGCTTTGATTTCCTTTTCCATACTCGTTTACTTTGGTTTACTTTCCTTTATTCAAAGACCGTGCCACTACTATTCTTCCTCGTAGTCGTAGGCCGTGAATTTGTAGGAATTGTTACCGTAGTACAGGCGGATGTAGAACTTGTG
>JAFZUS010000021.1 GCA_017618275.1 Prevotella sp. | reverse complement strand
CCGTCATCATCCGTTTCCCCTTCGAGCGCATGGCGGCACAATTCCCACAAACCACCCTTGTCCGCTTCAACCGCGACTATCCGCAGCTGACTACAGAGGGCGTAAAGCGCTTCATTCCTTTCACCGAAGAAATACGATTTTCATAAATAAAGCCAAATCTTTCCAGGTATTCACTAAAATCCAAATAACATGAAGATAATCATTTTTGGAGCGACAGGAGGCATCGGACATCACGCTGTTCGTCATGCCTTGGAGAAGGGATATGAAGTGGTGGCATACGTGCGTAGCCCCCAGAAGATGACGATGGAGCATCCTCGGCTGACTATTGCCAAAGGTGTTCTGACGGATTACGAAGCCATGCGTGACGCTATACGTGGCTGCGATGCCGTTGTCTGGACGGTAGGCGTATCAATGGACAGACACTACGAGGGTATGCCATCGCTCGACGGACATAAGTTGCTTATCAAAGCCATGAATGAGCTGGGTATCAAGCGGCTTATTGACTATGGTACACCCAGCGTCAAGTTCGAGCGTGACAAGCGGTCGTTCATCACCGTATTCCCCGGCATTGCCGCTGCTATCCTGTTTCCTCAGGCCAAGCGTGAGGTCATTGGTATTGGCAATCTCATCAGACAGAGTGACCTCGACTGGACGTTTTCCGCTTCCTGCGTCCTACTAACGACACTCCAACAGGCACGGCAAAGGTGACCTTCGACGACAAGAAGATCAACATGAGCATCACTCGCGATGATATTGCAAAGTTCATGATTGAACAGGTTGAATCAAAGGAGTATATCAAATCGATGCCAATAATCGGGTCATAAGATTAACGAATATGTACAGCTTAAAATACAAAGTAACAACGAGCACTTGCGACAGCGAGGGACGGTTGAAACTCTATTCAGCCCTCCAGATGATGCAGGACTGCTCAGAAATGTGGATTGACTCAGAGCCAGGTGTGAAGCAGTATTTCGCAGAGCAAAACATGGCTCAGCTGCTGGCTTCGCGTCAGGTGGAGGTCATCCGAGTACCGGAATACAAAGAGGAACTGACGGTAACATCGACCGTCTATGGCATGAAGCCGATGTTTGGTTTCCGCAACACCTATATCTATGATGCTGAAGGGAAACCATGCTACAGAACTTGGAGCATGGGCGCTTTTGTGGATAAGTCGAACGGCAAACTGAAACGTGTAGATGATGCCACGATTGCCTCGATGACGCTGGAGCCACAGTTGGAGATGACATATAAAGATCGCCGTATCATCCTGCCTAAAGAGGATGGAACGACGCTCGACCCCATTCGTGTGCTTCGTGCCGACATCGACTACAACAAACACTTGAACAACGCCAACTACATCTGTATGGCGATGGAACTGTTGCCAGAGGACTTTGAGGTGAAGGGGCTAAGGGTAGAGTATCGCGTGCCAGCCAAGTTGAGTGATATGCTTATTCCTACTCTCTTCAAGATTGACGGAGGTATTATCATCTCACTGGCTATTGGCAATGAGGTCAGTGCCGTCATCGAATTCATGTCATCCTGCGGAGAACCCTACACCAAAGGACAAGTGGAACCTGGAGAACGTATCGTATAACGAGTTTGGCGGAAAAGCTGACTGAAAGCTCAAATACTTTATAGTTTGTCTGACTGACTGGAAAGGAATGCCTTCACATTTCTAATGGAGCATTTTGTTAGTGAAGTGCTGTCATG
>JAFZUS010000125.1 GCA_017618275.1 Prevotella sp. | reverse complement strand
CAGTACCTTTGCACCCGCAAACGAAAGGAATGCAGTTGACACAATGGTGCCTTAGCTCAGTTGGTAGAGCATCGGACTGAAAATCCGTGTGTCCCCGGTTCGATTCCTGGAGGTACCACTCCTCCTTTCATTAGCCCGGTTATCCCCTGTGGAGCCGGGTTTTCTTTTTGTCTGCAAATAAACCCTCTATTATTTGTTTATTTCCGAAAAATGCCTTATCTTTGCAGCCTATTATATATTATTAAGGTATGAAAAAGGTTATCACCACCCTCACCATTGCGATGTTGACGCTGACAGTCTCAGCCCAGACTGCCCGCGAAGAAATCAAGGCCAACAAGTATTTGTCTGGCAGTCAGTATCTGGATTATAACCGCAGGCTTCCCGACAAGCCGCTCACCCCCGCTCCCAAAGGCTATGAGCCCTTCTACATGAGCCACTATGGCCGTCACGGCTCCCGCTGGCTCATCAGCGACAACAGTTATACAGGTCCCAGAGATGTCCTTCGCGAAGCCAAAGAACGGGGAAAGTTGACACCCCTTGGCGAGGAGACGCTCCGTAAAATCGAGGCCTTCGAACCGACCTCTGTTGACCGTTTAGGCGACCTTTCCACCGTTGGCGAACGCCAGCATCACGGCATTGGTATGCGTATGGCCCAGAACTTTCCAGAGATTTTCAAGACCAAGAACATACCCATCGACGCACGTTCTACGGTTGTCAACCGCTGCATCCTCTCCATGATTGCGGAGTGCGAGGAACTGGCTGCCGCCAATCCGACTGCCCGTTTCCACAACGATGTCAGTGAGTCGTTACAATACTACCTGAACCAGCCTTGGGATGGTCTCGTAAAAGAAACCGGCAACGACGGAAAGGTTCGTCGTGAGGTTTGGCGCGACAAATACACCCACCCGGAACGCTTGATGCAGGCACTTTTCAACGATCAGAATTGGGTGTTCAGCAACCTGCGGGCAGGATCGTTCATGCGCAGTCTTTTCGAGATTGCCACCAATATGCAGAGCCACGACACCGATATCGAACTCTTCTCACTCTTCACCGACGAGGAAATCTACGACCTGTGGAAACAGAACAATATCGCCTGGTATCTCAACTACGGTCCCGCCCCACAGACCAAGGGCATCATGCCTTTCAGTCAGCGCAACCTCCTGAGGAATATTATCGAGACTGCTGATACCGTCACCCAGACACAGGCTACCCTCCGCTTCGGCCACGAGGTTTGCGTCATGCCACTCGCCTGCCTGTTGGAACTTGACAACTGTGCCGTACAAGTAGAGAACCTTGACGAACTTGACCAGCACTGGCAGAACTATAAGATTTTTCCGATGGGTTGTAACATCCAACTCATCTTCTACCGTCCCAAGAAAGGCAATGGCGACATCCTTGTCAAGGCCCTGCTCAACGAGCGCGAAGCCACTCTCCCTGTCAAGACCGACAGTCACCCCTACTACAAATGGGCAGACTTGCGCCAGTACTATCTCGACAAACTCGCCAAATTTGATACTCTAAACTCTAAACTCTAAACTATCAACTATCATTATGGGAATCGTCATTGGAATCGACGTGGGCATCTCCACGACAAAAATTGTAGGCATCAAGAACAACAAGGTCTCGGCCCCTATTCGCATCACGGCAGCCGACCCCATCACCTCGCTCTATGGGGCTTTTGGCAAGTATCTGCACGACAACGACATAGAACTGAAGGATGTGGAGCACGTCATGCTGACGGGTGTGGGTGCCGCCTATATCGACCAGCCCATCTACGGTCTGCCCACCAGCAAGTCGCAGGAGTTCATTGCCGACGGACTCGGTGCACGCTTTGAGTCAAAACTCGACCACACCATCGTGGTCTCGATGGGGACAGGTACATCGTTCGTGAAATGCGACGGCGACGATATGCGACATATCGGTGGTATCGGCGTAGGAGGTGGAACATTGGCCGGTCTGGCCCGTATCATGTTGAACACCAGCGACATCAAGACCGTGGCCGCGCTTGCCAAACAGGGAAACATCCGAAATATCGACCTCACCATCGGCGATATCAGCCCGCAGCCATTGCCCGGACTACCGATGGATACGACGGCCTCCAACTTCGCTCGTGCCCAGAGCGATGCCTCGAAGGAGGACATTGCCGCAGGCATCATCAAGATGGTGCTCCAGTCAATAGGTTCCGCCGCCTGGTTGGCATCCCTAGGCAGCGACATCCGCGACTTCGTACTCATCGGCAACCTATCGTTGCTACCGCAGTGCAAGGAAGTGTTCCCTGCCTTGGAGAAACTCTACGATATCCGTTTCCATATACCCAAGTATTCCCAATACTGCACCGCCATCGGCGCAGCACTGGACTATACCAGGCAACAAAAATAAACATCTTTATTTCAACGAACAGACTCGTTGAGGTTGCGGCGGAGAAAGAACGCCTTGGTGGCGAGAAAGAAACAGAGCACACCAGCGCCATTGACCAACACCACCGTCCAGAAGGCAGCGGCGTAGCCCAACAGTTCGGAGACCACCCCACCAACGAGGATACCAAGACCCATGCCGATATCCCACGAGATGAGGATGGTACTGTTGGCCGTACCACGTTGGTTGTTACGGGCCACATTGATGGTCATATTCTGGAAGGCGGGCCACATGTGTCCGTTGCCCAGACCGATGAGTAAGGCGGAGCCGTAATAACCCAGCCACCCTGGGGCGGCGATAAATAAGGTATAGCCGATAAAAGATATCACCATACCCTCACCCGCATTATGGGTGAGACGTCCCTTGCGCAGTGCTTTGCCGCCCTGTAACCGCGAGAGGATCAGACCGACAGAACAAAGCATGAAATAAGTACCTGTGCCACCCGTAATGCCCAACACCTCCTTGCCATAGATGGCAAGATAGTTGCTCAGCACACCGAAACTGAAGCCGAAGGCCACCATATTGAGTCCAAGGAGCCAGCCTTTGACGAGGAAAAAACGATCCCAAGAGAGTTTGCAGCGCTTCTGAATCACGGAGACAGGCTCCCTAATCGTCGCTGCGCTTCTATCATTGTGCCAGTCCCCATGATTCAATTTCACCGTAGCATCGACGAGCCAACCGAGGCAGGCCACGATGAGGGCGAGCCAGAAAAGCGCTTCGAAACTATTGGTCAGTTTGTAGAGGAAGATGCCGATGGTGGGCGCCACCGCCATTGCCAGGTTATTACTCAGTCCGTAATAACCGATGCCCTCGGTGCGCCGACTCGATGGCAGCACATCGATGGCTACCGTGGAGTTAGAGACTGTCAGTGCACCAAAGGGACCGCCATGAAGGGTTCTCACCACCATAAATAATAATAAGGTGGAGGCAGCCAGATAGCCGGCAAAGAAAATAGAGAAGGTGCCGAAGCAAAGCATCAGCACCTTCTTTCTTGGAAACGAGTCGACGACATAGCCGCTAAACGGGCGGAAGAGCAGCGCTGTGACGGTATAGCCCGACAGCACCAGTCCGATTACATCCTTCGTCGCTCCGAAATGTTCACTCAGGTAGAGGGGAAGCAATGGCGTGAGAACGTAGAAGGCAAAGAATAGTGAGAAGTTCGCCACCATCACCTTGCAGTAGTTCCTATTCCATAGCCTCTCCATACCATATTATTTCACAGTAAAGTCAAAACTCTGCAGATCCTTGTCGAGCGACGAGGTTCCATAGAGGATCTTGTAGCGTCCTGTCTTTACCGACAGTTCGTCGATCATCTCATCGTAGTATTCAAAGGCTGATGGTTTGAGTTCGATAGCGGCCGTCTGGGTCTCACCGGGCTTCAGGTTCAGTTTCTGGAATCCCTTCAGCGCCTTGATGGGAGCACCTGGGTCGTCGAGACGCTTCACATACACCTGTACGGTCTCTGTTCCCTCACGCTTGCCGGTATTCGTCACTGGCACGGTGATGGTGCAGAAAGTGCCGGATTTTCCGGATTTTGCGGATGCGGCAGAGATCTTACCCTTGCCCACCTTGAAGGTGGAATAACTCAGACCGTAACCAAAGGCGTACTGAGGCACACCCGTGAAGTAACGGTAGGTGCGGTTCTTCATCGAGTAGTCCATGAAATCGGGCAGATCGTCGTTCGAACGGTAGAAGGTCACAGGCAGTTTGCCGCCGGGGTTGTAGTCGCCGAAGAGCACCTCAGCGAGTGCCTTGGCACCACCCTGACCGGGATACCATGCCTGCAACAGGGCATCATACTGTCCCTCGACACTACCAAAGGCAATCGCCGAACCAGAGCAGTTGACGAAGATCACAGGCTTGCCGGTCTTGTGCATAGCCTCCACCAACAGTTGCTGAACCTTCGGCAGGTCGATGGTCTGCTTGTCGCCACCCTCACCTTCCATACGGGCAGAGATACCACCGATGATGACGATGGCATCAGCCACGCTGACCTCGTTGGCCAGATCAGTGAAGTCAGCCAACTTACGCTCGCAGATGTCGCCACGCAACATGGCGAACTGTCCGTTGCCACGACCATATTCGATGACCACATCATAGGTCTTGCCCTTCTCAACGTTGAAGCCCTTGTAGTCGGCTCCACGACGTCCGAAGCCGAAGCCTCCGAAACCACGACGGCCGCCACCCTTGTTCTCCTCGACGACCTCGCCGTTGACCTTCAGCACGTAACCGTTGTCGGTAGAGAGGGTGTACTTCATCTCGCCCGTAAAGGTAGCCGTATACTTACCGCTGACACGGACAGAGAGATTGTCATTGTCGACACCCTCGGCAAAGCCCCAGGCTCCGAAGGTAGAGAAGTTCAGTTCGCCAGTGTAGTAGTCGCTCTTCACGGGGTCACCCTCCAGGTTCTTATTGTTCCAGAACTCCACGAACACGCCCTTACCGTCGTTGAAGTCCTGAATGTGGTGTACGGTCGTAAACTCATCATTCAACTCACAAGCCTTATTGTAGATAATCTTGGCTCCAGGAACAGCAGCCTTGATGCCCTCCAACAGCGAGTGCTTGTGGTTGTCGGTGGGCGTGCCACCATAGTTACCGTTCAGCAACTCCACATCATCGGCATTCGGGCCCAGCACGGCGAGGGTCTTGATGCTCTTCGAGAGGGGCAGTACATTGCCTTTGTTCTCGAGCAGTACCATCGACTCGCGTGCGGCCTGAGTAGCCAGGTCGTTGTTCTTCTCGCTGCTGATGACCTCCGGACCGAGGTTGGCCCAAGGCAACAGGTTGGCGGGGTCGAACATACCGAGTTCGAAGCGACCCATCAGCACCTTGCGCAGATGACCGTCGAGGTCACTCTCCTTGATCAGACCCTTCTGCAGGCCTTCGGTCAGCGACATGAACACCTTACCGCACTCGAGGTCGGTACCGTTCAGCACAGCATCGACAGAAGCAGAAAGACCATCCTTATGCGTCTCGTGCTGTCCACGGTTGAAGAAGTTGTTGATAGCGTCACAATCGGTGAGCACGATACCGTCGTAGCCCCACTTGTTGCGCAGGATATCGATCAACAGACGGTCACTCGTACAGCAGGGCTTCCCCTCGAAACGCTGGTAGGCACACATCACTTCACGCACATTACCTTCCTTCACCAAAGCCTTGAAGGCAGGCAGATAGGTCTCCCACAAGTCGCGGTTGGTGGGCTCCACGTTCATCGAGTGACGCAAAGGCTCCGGACCGCTGTGTACGGCATAGTGCTTGGCACAGGCGTGGGTCTTGAAGTATTTGTCGTCGTTGCCCTGCATACCGAGTACCGTTGCCACACCGAGCACGGCATTCATATAGGGGTCCTCACCACAGGTCTCCTGTCCCCTGCCCCATCGTGGGTCACGGAAGATATTCACGTTCGGGCACCAGAAGGTGAGTTCCGGATTACCGGGATAATAGGTCACGCCCATAGGCACGTTGAAGATATTGTGGTCACTGCGGTTCCAGTTGGCACGGGCCTCGTCAGACACCTGCGAGAACACGTTGTAGACCAACTCCGAACTGAAGGCAGCAGCCATACCAATCGGCTGCGGATAGACGGTATAGCCGCCCTGACGCACACCGTGACAGGCCTCGCTCCACCAGTTGTAGGAGGGGATGCCAAGACGGTCGATACTGATGGACTTATTCATCATCAGTCCCACCTTCTCCTCGGGGGTCAACATCTTCAGCAGACTCTCCACACGCTGTTCTCTCGGCATGTTCGGGTTCTGCCATTCATACTTGAACTGGGCCGACGCACTGGTCAGGGCCAACATAGCGGTCACTGCCGCCAAAAACATTTTTCTCATTTTAATACTATATTTATTATGGTTGTATGCAAACTGACAGGTTAGAAGCCTCCACCCGGGAAACCGCCACCGGGGAAGCCACCGCCTCCGCCTGGGAAGCCGCCGCCACCGCCTGGGAAGCCACCGCCGCCACCACGACGACCGCCAGCACCACCGGGACGTCCACCACCAAAGCCACCCATCTGTGGAGCAGGACGCTTGGCAATATCAAGGAGCAGTTTGATGAGGGCTGCACGACGCAGACCCCATGTTGGATAGTCGTCGGCTTTCAACACATCCATCTGGATGCCGGGCATACCGCCACCACCAGGCATACCCTGCATGAAGTCCATGCTACTGGTGGTAAGGATACAAGCCTTGGCCTTGCCGTCGGCAACGAGTTTGTCGACGATGGCATCAGCGCCACCGACCTTGAACCAACTCTCCATCGTGTCATCCTTGCCGGGTACCAACTGGATCATCGTGGGCATCATAAACATGCCGCCTCCCTGTTGTCCTTGCATCGCCGAGGTGTACCAAGCCTCATTATTTTCAAAGTCATACGACACGCGTCCGTGCTCTATCTCACCCATCGAGGCGAAGTTGAAAGGTGAATTGGGATTGTCGGCTATGCTGTACTTGAAGCCCTTGTTGGGCGAGAGATACATATTGCTGGGGTCAGCCACAGGGGTTCCGTCCATCACGAAACAGTATTCAAAAGTATCGAAGAGGTGATCGGTCATTGTCACACTCCACACACCGTCGCTGTCACGTTCCATAGCGAGGTTCTCAGGCAGCATCTCGCACTCCAGTTCCACTTTCTTGGCCTCGGGAGCCTTGAAACGGAAGGTGATACCGTCTTCAGCATATTCCGGCGAAATGATCGGACGCGGGAAGAGTCGGGCCATCACGCCAGGCGTAAACTGCTGTTCCTGTCCCGTCTTGGCGGGAGCAGGCTGACCGTTCTTCATTGCCTCTTCTGCAGCCTTCTTGTTGAAGAGCAGTGGGAGGGTCTTGGTGAGGAAGTACTTGGCGTTCATCCAAGTGTGGCCGAACTTGCCAGTCGTGAACTCCTTCACGCTTTGGATGCCCTTGCTGTCGAGGAACTCCATATAGTCACGGGCATTGCCATAGAGGAAGTCATCCGTACCTACACCGAGCCAGAAGAGATGGATCTTCTTGTTGGTGTCAGCAGCATTGTCGTAGACATTGGGGATATCCGTCGAGGTAAACGAACTGTAACTGCACAGGTAAGAGAACTTGTCAAGGTTCGTCAGACCATTGAGCAGACCTTGGTTACCACCACGTGAGAAGCCGCCGATGGCACGGTTGTCACGATTATTCACCGTACGGTAGTTCTTCTCGATATAAGGCATCAAGTCGTTGATGAGGTCCTTGCTGAACACGTCGTTGCCAAACTGCAACTGCGGGCCGCCGTCCTTCGGAGCAGGCAGGAGTTTCGTGGGATTACCGTAGGGCAGCACCACGATCATCTCCTTGGCAGCCTTCTCAGCAATCAGGTTGTCGAGGATATAGTTCACACGGCCCACCTTCAGATACACCTCCTCGGTGTCCGTCGTACCACTGATGAGGTAGAACACGGGGTATTTCTTCTGGTCGCCCGCATTAAACGACATCGTCATGGTATTGTAACTGGGCGGCAGATAGACGATGGCAGTGTTTGTGCCACCGAGACTCTTTGAATAGTAGTGGATGTACTCCACACGTCCGTGGGGCACGTCCTTGATGTCATGGGGCAGTCCGTCCTTCGACTTGATCTCCAACAGACTGTTCTTGAAGCCTTCGTTGGGGAAGTACTGGGGATTCTGAGGATCCATCACGCTGACACCGTCAACGATGAAGCAATAGGGATACATGTCGGGCTCTGCCGGACCGAGGGTTACGGTCCAAACCCCATCGGCATTGCGTGTCATCTCCTTGCGTCCAGCGAACTGGACATCCACCGACACGTTCTTTGCAGAGTCGTTCTGATAGTTGAAGGTCACTGTTCCATCTGGATTACAGACGGTTGATTTGACTGCGGCCTGCTGGGCCCAGCAGTTTGTTGCCAGTCCAAATAATGCGGCAATAGCAACACATTTTACTTTTCTCATATGCAATAGTTTTAAGAAAGTTAGAAAATTTTGAGCAAAGATAAGCAAAATTATTGAACGTACCAACTACACTTCTTTAAGATTAATGTTTTTTAAACTTGTGTCATTTTGTTAATCTTCTCTAATTGTAAGGATTTTATGTTTTACTTTTGTCTGTTCATAGCATCTTTTTTAATATCTTTGCACCCAAAGTTCAACAATAAATAATAACTATTCATGAAGAAGTTTGTTACAACCATCCTGACGGCCCTTTTCGCCAGTTGCATCACGGTAAGCGCCGCCACCATCACCGACAACGGCGATGGCAAGTACACCATCCAGAACGACCAAGTCACGATGACCGTGTCTAAAGAGGGAGGAAAGATCCTCTCTTTCAAATACGGCGATGCCGAAGTGATCAGTCAGACCACCTTCCCCAACTCGTTCGGCAGCACTTTCTGGACCAGTCCCCAGAAAGAGTGGAACTGGCCACCGGTAGCCGAGTTCGACCGCATGCCCTATCAGGTCACCGCAGGCGACAACCTCGTCATGACCAGCGAAGTGTCAGGCAGACTGAAATACCAGGTGTGCAAGGAGTTCACCGTCGATCCTTCCGACAAGGCCATCGTCGTCACCTACTCCATCATCAACAAGTCTGAAGAGCCACGTCAGGTGGCCCCATGGGAGATCACCCGTGTACCCAACGACGGTATCATCTTCTTCGACGCACCCATCGAGGACATCACGCCCGCCGGTCTCATGGACTTCAAACCTGCCTTCGGACTCAGTTGGTACACGGCTGACGAAGCCCAGCAGAACCGCAAGATCAATGCCGACGGCAAGGGCTGGCTGGCTCACTGCGCCAAGGGACTGCTGATGGTGAAGAAATTCCAGGACCTCGACAAGTCACAGCCTGCTCCCGACGAGGCAGAGATACAGGTCTATGTCAACCAGCGCAAGACCTTCATCGAGTTGGAGAGTCAGGGTGCCTATACTACGCTGCAACCTGGTGAGCAGTTCAGTTGGACCGTCCGCTGGTATCTCCTGCCCTGCGAAGAGACCCAGCCCAGCGAAGCCCTCAAGCAAAAAGTACTCAACGCCATCAAGAATTGAAAACAAGATTGACATATGAAAAAAGTTTTGACTATCCTATCGCTTGTGGTGCTATGCCTGACGGTATCGGCACAACAGACAAACGTGCTCGACCAACTCAAGTCTGACCCCAGAAAGAGTTATGGTACCGATTATCCCTATTCCTTCACCACGACTCCGCTGACAAAGGCGCCACGTGGTTACAAACCGTTCTATATCAGCCATTATGGTCGTCACGGTTCTCGCTATTACTGGAATGCATTTCTCTATCGGGAAATGGACAGTTTGCTGACCAATGCCCATCGCAAGCATCAACTCACGCCCGAAGGCGAAAAGTTCTATACGAAGTTCGAGGCCGCCAAGGAGGAACTATCCACAGGTGTCAGCGAGTTGACAGATTTGGGTTGGGAGCAACACCAGCGCATTGCCAGAACCATGTACAACAACTTCCCCGAAGTGTTCAAGAAGGGCGGCAACGTGTTGGCCATTGCCTCGCTCAGCGGACGTTGCGTTATCAGCATGTCGGGCTTCTGTCAGGAACTGGTGCAATGTAATCCTAAGATAGAGATCCGTGAACAGTCATCGCGTTTCACCCTCGACGGTGTGGTACCTGACGACCGCCAGAATCCCGCCCGTCGCGATTTCCCCAGCAGCAAGCCACGCTACGAGAAGAACCGCGACCAGTTCAAATACACAGACAACTTGGACGAGACAATCGTCAAGCGTGCCTTCACCAGCACCGAGGGACTTCCTGGCAGCGTACACCATATTGGCGAGAACTTCATTAACCTCTATACTTCGCTGCCCAACATCGGCCATGAGGGCATGATGGGCAACCTGGTCACCGACAAGGATATAGCCGACCGATGGGAAAGTTCCAACCTGGGCTCCTACTCATGGCTGTTTCCACTCCAATATAGGATGATTCCCATCTTGCAGGATATCATCAAGAAAGCCGATGCTGTGATCGACGGTAGTAGCGACCACATTGCCGACCTGCGTTTCGGACACGACGACCGTTTAGGGCCGCTCCACATTCTCATGGGTATCAACGGTGCCGACGCCGACCCCGAGGATCCGTATGAGGTGAAGAACATCTACCAGAACTGGCAGACCTGCAAGGCATCAAACATCCAACTGGTCTTCTATCGTGGGAAGAAGTCAACAGACGATATCCTCGTCAAGTGTCTGCTCAATGGCGTGGAGGCCAGCCTCCCACTGCCATCAGACATGTATCCCTATTACAGATGGTCTGACTTCCGCCAGTTCTATACTGACCGCTGCAAGGCTCACTCCCCTTCGGAATAAGCTTTCATTGGCTGCCTCACATGGGGACAGGAGCCTCACATGGGGACAGGAGTGCTGTGAGGTTGCGTTGTTAAGACGTAGGGAACAGGGGAAAGAGACGTTCAATACAGGGGTAAAGTGCCTTTGGAACAGGGATAAAACCCCTTCCCTTCGGATCAGCAGCGGGCGGGGACGTAATCAGCAGCGGCCGCTGCTGATATCGGCAGCGAACGGGGATTATATCGGCAGCGCTCGCTGCGTACCTATCTTGTCCATGCGGGCGTGGTATAGAGGAACCAGAAAACAACCCACCTATTCCGCCCATCCCGCACGTAAGTTTTTTTACTTTAGGTGTGGGGTCGGCGGGATAGGTGGGATAAAAAGTGGATATGACAAATATACGCGCATACGCACGAGGACGGTACTATTTTTCATTACGACACTACTAATTTTCGTTACGACACTACTATTTATCGTTACTACACTACTAATTTTTCAAGACACATGGGGACAGTTGTGAGGTCTAAGAAGAGGGAATAATTCTCTCTCCTTCATTTTATCGTTGAATTATTTGGCGCTTTGAATAATTATACGTATCTTTGCACCGTTGATTTATTTAAGTTTAGTATTATGGCACGAAATCCAAGAGTAGTAAGTGGGACGGGCATCTATCATGTAATGATGCGTGGTATTAACAGGCAGAACATCTTTGAGGATACGGATGACTATATCCGATTCAGGGAGATCCTTCTACAGATGGTCAATCCTACAGATAAGAATAGGCAACCACTGCCTGCAAGATGTACTTTCTATGCCTATTGTCTAATGACTAATCATGTTCATCTTCTTATCAGGGAGAATGCAGAAAGTATTGGGGAGGTGATAAAGCGCATCGGCATTTCATATGCCAAGCATTATAACAGGAAATACCAACACTTTGGGCACCTGTTCCAAGATAGATATAAGAGTGAGCCTGTTAATGATGCTGCCTATTTCTTTACCTTGCTTCGATACATCCACCAGAATCCCGTTGCAGCAGGTATCACGAAAAACGTCAATGACTATGAGTGGAGCAGTTGGAACGAATATGAACGAGCCAGTAGTTGTATTCCTATAATATGCAATGTTAGTCATGTTTTTGCTCGGATGCCATTGGCAGAATTAAAAGAATTGGTAAATGAACCTTTGCCAAAGACAACGATGATATTGGACTATGATAGTGGAGATATTAACAGAAGTGATGAGGAAGTGAAGGAATTCCTTTCAGTTTCTTTTGGACTCAGACAGCCTTCGGATATACAACTATACAGTCGTGAACGTAGGAATGACATTATCAGAGCAGCAAAACTGTATGGAGCCAGTATCAGACAACTCGTTCGTCTGACAGGAATCAGTTTTTCTATCATCAGAACGGCTTAAATCGCACAGCACTCCTGTCCCCATGTGAGATGATAGAGGATTATTCTTTCACGGAGGCTGGGGTCCAGTTCTTGAAGAAGCGGAGCACTTTTTCCTTATCATAGCCCTCGCCTTCCTCCAGGAAACTGGAGTCCTGGATATGAATGACGCGACCAGACTCATCAAGTACCACAAACACGGGGAAGCCGAAACGGGCAGGATTGTTAAGTCGTTTCAACATGGCTTTGGCCAACTGAGCCTTTGCCTCTCCCTCTGACTTGCGGGGATTGTAGTTCACGTGGATATAGACGAAGTTGTCGTCAATCAGCTTGCTGATGGTCGTGTCGTTGGTGATGAAATCGGCAAAGCGCAGACACCACGGGCACCAGTTGCCGCCCACCTGACAAACCACGAACTTACCCTCAGCCTTTGCCTTCACGACGGCCTGTTCGATCTGTTCGACGGGATTGATATCCTCGTTATAAACTTTTTTCAGGGTTGTCTGAGCATTCATGCCCAGCACCAACACACTACTCAACAACAATAGGATGAACTTCTTTCTCATAATCATTATTACTTCTAGTTGACAAAAAAGACTGAAAATCTCTCGATTCTCAGTCTTTTCTAAATGTCGGGGCTACTGGACTCGAACCAGCGACCTCGCGCCCCCCAGACGTGTGCGCTACCAACTGCGCTAAGCCCCGAACATTTTGCAGCCTGCACTGACCCTTAGGCCGAATGTGCGTGCAATGATGGTGCAAACTGAGTGCAGAAAGCGGGCTTTTTGCCGAAGTGCAACCCATCATCGCAGACGATTTTTTTGAAATCGGATGCAAAAGTACACAGTTTTTTCGGATTAACCAAATTTTCAGGGAACTTTTTTCGCAAAACAGCGTTTTTTTACAAATGATTTTTGCCTATACAAATAATAATGTGTAATTTTGCACGTTAAAAGAATAAAGAAAGATACGATTTATGACAAAATACAGGATTACCGCTCCGAAGACGCTGAATGCCACCGTGGCGTTGCCAGCATCAAAGAGCATTTCTAACCGTGCCCTTATCATCTATGCGCTGAGCGGCGGACAGGTGTTGCCCCAGAATCTGAGCGACTGCGACGATACGGAAGTGATCATCGAAGCCCTGCGCAATATGCCGGATGTCATCAACATCAAGGCGGCAGGTACGGCCATGCGCTTCATGACAGCCTTCCTCTCGGTGACGGAAGGCACGCACACCATCACGGGAACAGAACGGATGAAGCACCGTCCCATCGGCATACTGGTGGATGCCCTGCGCTCATTAGGGGCAGACATCACATATACAGGCGAGAAGGACTTTCCCCCACTCCGCATCACAGGCAAGAAACTGGAGGGCGGCACGCTGGAGATAGCAGGCAATGTGAGTTCGCAATATATCTCGGCATTACTGATGATCGGCCCCGCCTTAGAGAAAGGCCTGGAACTACGGCTGATGGGTGACATCATCTCACGTCCCTACATTGACCTGACCCTCTGGATGATGGGAGAGTTCGGGGCAGATGCGGAATGGACATCGAGCGACACCATCACCGTGAAGCCAAAGCCCTACGAACAGCACGACTACTTCATTGAGAGCGACTGGAGCGGGGCTTCCTACTGGTATGAGATGATGGCACTGATAAACGACCCCGACGCAGAACTGCGTCTGACTGGTCTGAAGGACGGCTCGAAGCAGGGCGACTCCGTAGTCAGGTACATCTTCAGTCTGTTGGGTGTGAAGACCACCTTCCAATCGAAGAAATCGACCAAGCCACAGACGGTGACCATCAAGACCAACGGACGCTGTCTGCCCAAACTGGAGTACGATTTCATCAACTCGCCCGACCTGGCCCAGACGTTTGTCGTGGCCTGTGCAGCCAAAGGCGTCCCCTTCCATTTCAAGGGTCTGTCGACGTTGAAGATCAAGGAGACTGACCGCATTGAGGCGCTGAAAAAAGAGATGCGGAAACTGGGCTACGTGATAGAGAGTCGCGACGACAGTGAACTGATCTGGAACGGTGAGACCTGCGAGCCCGCTATGGAACAAGGCATCGACACCTACGAGGATCATCGGATGGCACTGGCCTTCGCCCCGTATGCGCTGAAGGCTGGCAGTATCATCATCAACAATCCGCAGGTGGTGACGAAGTCGTACCCGAGTTTTTGGACAAGTCTGGCCGAGGCAGGCTTCGATGTGGAAGAAGGTGAGAAGGTGAGAGAGTGAGAAGGTGAGTTTTGCGCTGGTTTGCATAGGAATGATCGTGGTGCTGGGCATTGTTGCCGCAGTAGCCAACCTGTTTGATAAGGGGAATGACACCATCGAACAGGGACACGACTGTTCTACCTGCACCGCCGCCCACGACGAGACGTGCAAACTGCACTGTCTGATGGAGGGAAAAGGTGAGAAGGTGAGAAAGTCAGGAGGTGAGAAGGTGAGAAGGTCAGGAGGTGAGAAGGCCTTTTTACTTTTTTACCTTTTTACTTTTTTACTTTTCGCAACTGGATGCAGCACCAAGCACAACACGGCCCAGTCGCGCTGGTGGCACTCGTTCAATGCCAAATACAACATTTACTACAACGGTCATCAGGCCTTTATCGACGGTAACCTAGAAAAGGAGAAAGGCAATAAGGACAACTATACCGAGACCCTGCCTCTCTACCCTGTCGGTAATAAGAACAGCCGTGAGATAGGCTCGGGGCAGTACGAGCGTGCCATCGAGAAGGCGGAAAAGGCCATCAAAATGCACAGTATCAAGGCCAAGCCAGAATGGAAGAGCGGCAAGACCAAGACAGCCAAAGACCGTGAATGGCTCGAACGCAAGGAGTACAACCCGTTTATCTGGAAAGCCTGGATGCTGTTGGGCAAGGCACAGTTCCAGAAAGGTGCCTTCGACGAGGCCGCCGCTACCTTCTCCTATATGAGTCGACTCTACCAGACGCAGCCCATGCAGAACGGACTGGCCCGTGCCTGGCTGGCCAAATGCTATGTGGAACTGGACTGGATCTACGATGCGGAGGACGTGATACGCAACATGAACCGCGACTCGGTGGACTTCCGCACCGTGAAGGACTGGGACTACACATACGCCGACTACTATCTGCGTGCCGGAGAAATGGAGAAGGCCGTGCCCTATCTGAAGAAAGTGATCAAGCACGAGAAGCGCAACAAGCAGAAAGCCCGTGAATGGTTCCTGTTAGGACAGATACAACGACAGTTAGGCAACCGTGCCGAGGCAGAACGAGCCTTCAGGAAGGTGGTGGGCTGTCATCCGCCCTACGAACTGGAGTTCAATGCCCGTATCGCCCAGACGGAGGTTGTGGCCGCAGAGAATGCCAAAGGCATGATCAGCCGACTGAAGCGTATGGCAGCCAACGACAACAACAAGGACTATCTGGATCAGGTGTATTACGCCATGGGTAATATCTACATGGCCCAGAAGGACACAGTCAAAGCCATTGCCGCCTATGAGAAAGGCAATGAAAAGGCAACCCGCAGCGGCATAGAGAAAGGAGTGTTGCTGTTGACACTGGGTAACCTCTACTGGGAATTGGAGAAATACAACGATGCCCAGCGCTGCTATGGCGAGGCCATCGGACTGTTGGACAAAGAGCGCGACGACTATGAGGAACTGTCGAACCGCTCGAAGGTGCTCGACGAACTCGTTCCCTATACCGATGCCATCCACCTGCAGGACTCCCTGTTGGAACTCTCGACACTGCCCGAGGAAGAACAGTTGAAGGTGATCGACCGTATCATCAGCGACCTGAAGAAGAAAGAAAAAGAGGAACTGCGCCGACAGCAGGAACTCGAAGCCGAACAGATACAACAGCAGAATGCCGCCAAGGGCAACAACACCCAGCGCCCCAATGCACCTGCCGCCCCCACCATACCGCAACAGGGCAACGGACAGTGGTACTTCTATAACCCGATGGCGGTGAACCAGGGTAAGGCCACCTTCCAACGACAATGGGGTAAGCGCGAGAACGTCGACGACTGGCAGCGCGTAAACAAGACCGTGGTGAACCTCAATAAGGAAGATCCGGATAATCCGGAAAACCCGGAAAACCCGAACAATCCGGACGCCACCCTCTTAACAGACAGCCTCGCTACAGACAGCCTCATCGCCGCCAATCCTACCGACTCCATCCCCGTGGACACCCTCGCCAACGACCCGCACAACCGCGAGTACTACCTGGCACAGATACCCACCACCGACGAGATGAAGGCCGCCTGCCACGACATCATCAAGGACGGACTGCTGCATTCGGGCATCATCTTCAAGGATAAACTCGAGAACCTGAGACTCGGCGAGAAGCAACTGCTGCGCCTGACAGGCAACTATCCGGACTTTGAGCATCTGGACGAAGCCTGGTATCACCTCTTCCTACTCTATTCACGACAAGGACGGGAGGATATGGCCGACAGTTGCCTGACTCACATGAAGACCGCCCATCCCGAAAGTGAATGGACCATCCTGCTGAGCGATCCCTATTACTTCGAGAACGCCAAGTTCGGGGAACATATCGAGGACTCACTCTATGCTGCCACCTATCAAGCCTTCAAAGATGACAACCACGAGATGATACGCGCCAATGCGAAGATATCGGAAGAGCGGTTCCCGTTGGGTGAGAACCGTGCGAAGTTCATCTTCATCGACGGTCTGAGCCGGTTGAACGACGGCGATGGTGACGGCTGTATCGAACGACTGAAAACCGTCGTAGAGAAATATCCGGAGAGCGAGGTGAGTGAGTTGGCCGGCATGATCATCAAGGGCGTACAGGACGGACGGCGGTTGCACGGCGGTAAGTTCGACATCGGTGACGTATGGTCGCGAAGGGATATCACACTGACAGCAGACTCCACCGTGACCGACACGTTGAATGCGGCCCGAGAACAGGACTTCCTTTTCATCCTGACCTACCAACCCGACTCCGTCAATGAGAACCAACTGCTCTATGAGATGGCCCGCTATAACTTCACCAACTTCCTGGTACGTAACTTCGAGATTCAGATAGAGGCAGCAGAACCACCCTATGATGAGGAGGAAGAAGAGGTGATGCCAGGCGAGTACCACAGAATGGTGTTCAGCGGCTTCCTCAGTTACGACGAGGCCCTGCAATACGCCCGTCAACTCTATACCGACAAGGCAATGGCAGAACGACTACGGCCCTGTCTGAGCCTCATCATCAGCAGCCAGAACCTCGCCCTGTTGGGCAGCCGCTTCACCTATGAAGAGTACGAACGGTTCTATGAGGAAACCTTCCTGCCGATGAAAATCAGCGAAGAGAAACTGCTGATAAGGCCCGACAACGTGGAAATCATCGACCCCGAGGATGAGGGCAGTGAATCTGATGAACCGACGGAGAACGAAGAGACTGGAAAGGAAGACGACGATGGAATCCTGCCAGCAGCACCCGCCAAGAAAACAGAAAAGAAACAAGTGGAAGACTTCGACTTCGGTGATGACTTCTGGTAAACAAAAAGGGATATGACAAACGGCATATTATTATGGGTAGACGACGAGATTGAGCAGTTGAGGGCGCAGATCTTGTTCTTGGAGAAGAAAGGCTATGAGGTGACGACGGTCTCGAATGGCACTGACGCCATCGATCTCTGTCGGGAGCACAACTACGACCTGGTGCTGTTGGACGAGCAGATGCCAGGTATCAGTGGTCTGGAAACCCTGCAGCGCATCAAGGAGATCCATCCCACGACCCCAGTGGTGATGGTCACCAAGAGCGAAGAAGAGAACATCATGGAACAGGCCATCGGCCAGAAGATTGCCGACTACCTGATCAAGCCCGTCAATCCCAACCAGGTCCTGTTGACACTGAAGAAAAACATCCACCGCAAGGAGATAGAGACAGAGGTCACACAAAACCAGTATCAGCAGAACTTCCAGCAGATAGCCATGCAGATCATGGACTGTCAGACGTGGCAGGACTGGGTGGGAGTCTACAAACGGCTCGTACACTGGGAACTGGAACTGAGTAGCACAGAGAGCAGCATGACCGAGATGCTCTCTATGCAGAAACAGGAAGCCAACCTCGGCTTTGCGAAGTTCATCAGGAAGCACTATCTGGAGTGGATTACAAGCCTAGGAAATCCTAGGGATCCTAGGGAACCTAGGAGACCTATATTATCCCCAGAACTCTTCAAGACAACCGTCTTCCCGTTCCTGAACGAGAAAAAGAAAGTCATACTCGTGGTGCTCGACAACTTCCGCTACGACCAGTGGCGTATGCTCTCACGCGAACTCAGCGACCAGTTCGATATTGACGAGCAACTCTATTGCAGCATCCTTCCGACAGCCACACAATATGCCCGCAACGCCATTTTCTCCGGTCTGATGCCCGACAAGATTGCCGAGATGTTTCCTGACCTCTGGGTGGATGAAGAGGAAGAGGAAGGCAAGAACCTGAACGAAGAGCCACTCATCCAGACACAACTGGACCGCTATCGTCGGAAGAACACCTTCTCCTATCATAAGGTGAACAACTCAGCGGATGCCGACAAACTGATGCAGCAACTGAATGCGTTGGAGAAAAACGACCTGAATGTGGTGGTATTCAACTTCATCGACATGCTCAGTCATGCAAGGACGGAATCCAAGATGGTACGTGAACTGGCCAACAACGAGAGTGCCTACCGCAGCATCACCCTCTCCTGGTTCCGCCACTCTGTCATAGCCGATTTCTTCAGGCAGATTGCACAGAAAGACTATAAGGTGATTGTGACGACCGACCACGGCAGCATCCGTTGTACGCAACCTGTCAAGATTGTTGGCGACAGGAATACCAACACCAACCTGCGCTACAAACTCGGCAAGAACCTGAGTTACGACGACAAGAGCCTGTTCACCATCAAGGAACCGCGCAAGGCCCTGTTGCCTGCTCCGAACCTCTCTACGAGTTACGTGTTTGCCACAGGCGATTCTTTCTTCGCCTATCCCAACAACTACAACTACTACGTTTCCTACTACCGTGATACCTTCCAGCACGGCGGCATCTCGATGGAGGAGATGATTATCCCACTGATTACCCTAACGGGGAAGAAAAGGTAAGAAGGTAAAAAAGTAAAAAGGTAAAAAGGTAAAAGGTAAAAAAGAATAATGGAAATCAAGATTCAGCATATAGAAGAGATCCGCGAGGCAGCGCGGCAGTTTGTCAACCACATCGGCGAGCACCGTGTCTTTGCCTTCTATGGAGAGATGGGGGCTGGCAAGACCACCTTCATCAAGGCCATCTGCGAAGAACTGGGCGTAGAGGATGTCATCACCTCCCCCACCTTCGCCATTGTCAATGAATACACCTCCTCCGACGGTCCCATTTACCATTTCGACTTCTACCGCATCAAGAAACTGGAAGAAGTCTACGATATGGGATTCGAGGACTACTTTTACTCTGGCGCACTCTGCTTCATCGAGTGGCCGGAACTGATAGAGGAAGTGTTGCCTGAGGATGCCGTCAAAGTATCAATAAAAGAAGAAGAGGATGGCACTCGCGCCATCCTCTTCTAAAGGTTCTGTTCCTGATAATCAAGGTCAGCCTGAACGATGAAGAGCACATATTCGGGATCAAGGTTATTGACCCCATCCTCCTTAGCCTTGCGGCAGACATAGTCGGCCACTTCCTCCAAGTCGATGTCAATCTCCTCCTCAGTACTCTCTAAGATGCCACTCGTATAGTAGTAGTCTACTATCAAGTCCATCATATACAGGATGGTCTCGTCGCTATAATGCTTCTTGGCATCAAACGGAATCCGCTCACGGATAAACGCCAGTTCCCGAAGATTCTCCTCCTCGTCGAGCCTGAGTTCTTCTTCAATGCTTGCCATAGATTAAAGCAGGGCCTGGAATTTCTCGTCCAACTTAGCCTCGCTCTGGGCACCCACCATCTTGTCGACCATCTCACCGTTCTTGAAGAACAGGATAGTCGGGATGTTACGGATACCAAACTCTGCGGCGAGGTCGTCGTTCTCCTCCACATCGCACTTACCTACGACGATCTTACCGTCGTATTTCTCTGCCAACTTCGCAATGATTGGGCCGATCATACGGCAGGGGCCGCACCATGTTGCCCAGAAATCCACTACCAAAGGCAGATCGCCTTTCTTCAGGCTCTCAAAATTCTCGCTTGTGATTGTTACTTCCATAATCTTTTGTTTTTTTGCCCCCTAAGTTAGGGGGTTGGGGGTCTGAACTACCATTCTTCTCCACCGGTTTTACTTATTATTTCTTCAATTGATTTGTTGCAAATACTATGCCAAAATACGAGTCTAATTGATCTTGTAGTCAAGCATCTCATGACTCTCGATATAGTCAATCAGCGTATGCCGCACATCCACGCCTCTACTCGAAGCCCGCAACAGCACATGGTTCCTGTTTTGTGTATCGCGGAGCAGGAAGAAGAGTTTGGTCTTTCCAGGATTCTCGCTGATAATCTCACTGAGTTCTGCCACAATCTGTTCATCGAGCATGTCTGAGGCCAGAGAGATGGTGATCCGGTCTATCGACTTCTCCTTCACGGTTTGCAACAACTCGACGTTTGTCACCTTCAGTTCCTTCTGATTGCTGTTAAAGAAACGGGCCTGCATCTTGCCTGTGACATATACGGCCGCACCCTCGATGAACTTGCCGTTCAGGTTGACCCAGTCGTCGCCGAAGAGCACCAGTTCGCCAGAGCCCTCAAAATCCTCAAGGGTGACAATCCCCCAGGGTTTATTGTTCTTGCCGAATTTCGACTGTACACTTGTGACCACTCCGCCCAGAGTGATGTCTTCCCTATTCTGCAAGGCGATGCCTCGGTCTGCCAATTCGGCACACTTCGTATTACACAGGTTGTCGAGTACGATCTTATACTCATCGAGGGGATGGGCGGAGAGATAGATGCCTACGAGGTCGCGCTCCTTGTTCAGTCGTTCTATGTCGCTCCACCGTGTATCACTCTTCGGCACCGGAGGACGGGCTATCTCTATGCCCTCGCCAAACATCCCGAAGAGGGAGTTTTGCATCTCGGCCTTTTCCTGCTGGTAGGCCTGACCGTAGCGCACCAGTGTATCGAGGAACATCTCGCCCTTGTTATTGACGGCAAAGTAGTCCTCACGACGGATACCGAAACTGTCGAAGCCACCACTCAATGCCAGACTCTCATAGCCCTTTCGGTTGATGGATGAGAAACTGACACGCTGGGCAAAGTCGTAGATATCTTTAAAAAGACCGTTCTTCTCACGTTCCTCGATGATGGCCAGTGCAGCCGAGTCGCCCATGCCCTTGATGGCACCGAGACCGAAACGGATCTCGCCGTGATGGTTCACACCGAACTTCTCATACGACTCGTTCACATCAGGCCCCAGCGTGGCAATACCCATGACCTTACACTCGTCCATCAGTTTGGTGATTTCCGTAATCTGGTCACGCCGACGACTCATGATGGCTGCCATGAACTCAGCAGGATAGTTGGCTTTGAGGTAGGCCGTCTGATAGGCCACCCACGAATAGCAGGCGGCATGCGACTTATTGAAGGCGTAGGAGGCGAAGGCTTCCCAGTCGGCCCAGATCTTCTCCAGAACCTTGGGGTCATGGCCATTCTTCTTACCACCCTCAATGAATTTCGGTTTCATCGCATCGACAATATCCTTCTTTTTCTTACCCATCGCCTTACGCAAGGCATCACTCTCACCACGGGTGAAATCCGCCAGGAGACGCGACAGCAACATCACCTGTTCCTGATACACCGTGATGCCGTATGTATCCTTCAGGTATTTCTCCATGATGGGGATATCGTAGGTAATCTGTTCTTTACCGTGTTTACGACGGATAAACTGGGGGATATAACCCATAGGACCAGGACGGTAGAGGGCGTTCATGGCGATGAGGTCCTCGAATACAGTGGGTTTCAACTCACGCAGGTATTTCCGCATGCCGTCCGACTCAAACTGGAAAGTGCCTACGGTACGTCCTTCCTGATAGAGTTTATAAGTCTGGGGGTCGTCGATGGGGATATGATCCAGATCCACCTCAATGCCTCGGGTACGCTTGATATTCTCACAGGCCTCCTTCAACTCCGAGAGGGTCTTCAACCCGAGGAAGTCCATCTTGATGAGTCCTGTCGACTCAATGACATGTCCGTCGTACTGCGTACAGTTGGTCTTGGTGCCTTTGAAGTCGGGATCGTCTGCCGTCGACACCGGCACATGGTCACTGATGGGATCGCGACAGATAATGAAGCCACAGGCATGGATACCCGTTCCACGAACCGTACCTTCCAACATCTTGGCGTATTTGATGGTATTGGCAAGGGCCTTGTCAGAAGAAGCCTCTGCCTCGCGCAGTTCGGGAACGGCCTTGATGGCGTTCACCAGATTCATCTTCGGCGTCTTGCCGTCCACTTCTGGCAGACGGTCGGGGATGGCCTTACACAAGGCATTGGATACAGGGATGGGTACCTTTTCCACCCGGGCCACATCCTTGATGGAGTTCTTCGTTGCCATCGTGGCATAGGTGATGATATGGGCACAGTTCTCGTGCCCATACTTATCCTCTACCCATTTCAGCACACGTCCACGACCATCATCGTCGAAGTCGGTATCGATATCAGGGAGTGAGATACGGTCGGGGTTGAGGAAACGCTCAAACAGCAGGTCGTACTTCAGAGGATCTATCTTCGTGATACCCAGACAGTAGGCCACTACGCTACCAGCAGCCGAGCCACGCCCAGGGCCTACCATCACACCCAGTTCGTCACGGGCGGAATTGATGAAGTCCTGCACAATGAGGAAGTAGCCCGGGAAACCCATCGTCTTCATGATGTGGAGTTCAAAGCGGATGCGGTCATCGACCTCAGCAGGCAAGCCGGATTTTCCGGAGTCTTCGGACTTTCCATAGATGCGCTGGGCGCCCTCATAGGCGAGTTTCGCCAGATAGTCGGCCTCGAACTTGATGCGATAGAGTTTGTCGTAGCCGCCCAGTTTCTTGATCTTCTTCTCACCCTCTTCAGGAGAGAGTTGGTTCTCGCCGTTCTCATCACTGGTGAACTCATCGTAGAGTTGCTGCTCCGTGAATTTCTGCCGCCACTCCTCCTCGGTACCGAACTCCTCGGGGATGGGGAAGAACGGCATGATGGGGTCGTTGTCGAGGCTATATATCTCCACCTTATTTAATATATCCAAGGTGTTAGCCATCGCCTCGGGCACATCACTGAAGATATCGTTCATCTCCTGACGGGTCTTAAACCACTCCTGCTTGGAGTAGAGCATACGCGTCGGATCGTCGAGATCCTTGCCCGTCGAGAGACAGAGCAGATGGTCGTGGGCCTCGGCATTCTCCTTATCCACGAAATGGGCATCGTTGGTACAGATCAGTTTGATGCCGTACTCCTTGGCCAGTTCTATCAGCACCTTGTTGGCCTGCTGTTGCAAGGGATAGGTCTCACGGTTGGCACGGATAGTAGGATCCGTCACCTCATGGCGCTGCAACTCCAGATAGTAGTCGTCGCCCCAGAGTCGCTGGTGCCATTCGATGGCCTCACGGGCCCCGGCGATGTCGCCCTTCAGAATCTTGGCAGGCACCTCACCGGCGATACAGGCAGAACAGACAATCAGGTCCTCATGATACTTCTCCAGTTCCATACGGTCGGTACGCGGACGGTTATAGAAGCCATCGACCCACGAATTGCTGACGAGTTTGATCAGGTTCTTGTAGCCGTTGGCGTTCTTAGCCAAGACAATCAGGTGATAACCGCCCAAGTCCTCCTTATGTTCCTTGAGGCTCTTGTCACCACGACGGGCCACATACATCTCACAGCCGAAGATGGGTTTGAAGGGTTCCAGTCCTTCTTTCTTCCGGCCCTTGTTCACGTCATTGCAGATATCGTGAAATTCTTTGATGCCGAACATATCACCGTGATCGGTGATGGCCATGCCCTTCATGCCGTCATCTATCGCCTTGTTGACAAGTCGTTTGATACTCGACTGACCGTCGAGAATTGAGTAGTATGTATGTACGTGCAGATGTATGAAATCTTCCATCAAAATGCTTGCTTTTTCGGTTTTTGTGGGTCAAAGTTACTGCTAAATCCTGAGAATATCAAAAGAAAAATGTGAAAAGTTTGTAATTTACGCAAAAAAGATGTACCTTTGCACCCAGAACAAAACAATCGGAAAGATAACTAATGGGAGAAAGAATCAAGAAACTGAAGAAAATCAGGATTCACCGTGAAGGAACCAACGAACTGACACTCAGTGCGGGGCTGATTATCGCCATCGGTGTATTGCTCCTTCACCTCTTCGAATCACATATTCCTTTCTGGATATTCATTGTCTTATTTGGAACCGTATGGCTTGTGGCACTCAATTTCTATCGCTGTCCCATCCGCTACTTCAACGGCGACACGGAGAAATTGGTAGTGGCTCCTGCTGATGGTAAGATTGTGGTGGTAGAGGAAGCCGAAGAGAACACCTACTTCCACGACAAGCGCCTGATGATTTCCATCTTCATGAGTCCATGGAACGTACATGCCAACTGGTTTCCGGTTGATGGCAAGGTGAAGTTCGTGAAGCATTTCGACGGCAACTACCACAAGGCATGGCTGCCCAAGGCCAGTGAGGAGAACGAGCACTCCGACATCATGATCACCACGCCTGAGGGCGAGGATATCTTGGTGCGCCAGATTGCAGGTGCTGTGGCACGTCGTATTGTCACTTATGCCAAGCCTGAAGAGGAATGTTACATCGACGAGCACATGGGCTTTATCAAATTAGGTTCGCGTGTGGATGTCTTCCTGCCACTTACAGCCAAGGCCTGTGTCACCATGAATCAGCCCACCACGGGCGACCAGACCGTCATTGCAAAATTAACCTAAATGAAGAAGCATATCCCCAATACGATCACCTGCTGCAACCTCATCTCTGGCTGCATCGCTACATATTTCGCCTTCCAAGGCGATTTCCGTCTGGCATTGCTGTTCATCGTCATCGGGGCTGTCTTTGATTTCTTCGACGGGATGGTGGCCCGTCTGCTGCATGTCTCCTCCCCTATCGGCAAGGAACTCGACTCACTGGCCGACGACATCACCTTCGGCTTTGCACCGTCGGCCATCGTTTACGGATATCTCAGACCTGATACAGAACTGCTTCCGTTTATCGTTTTCGTCATGGCCGCCTTCTCTGCACTACGACTGGCGAAGTTCAATCTCGATGAGCGTCAGGCCATGGGATTCATCGGACTCCCTACCCCTGCCAATGCGCTATTCTGGGGCTCCCTCATTGTCGGCGCAGGCGAGTGGATGAAGTCGGCACCATTCATTGGTCCCAACCTGAGTCTGGTCATTCTGGCAGGTGTGTTCATCAGTTGCTGGCTGCTCATCAGCGAGATTCCCATGTTCGCCCTGAAGTTTAAGACATGGGGCTGGAAGGGCAACGAGATCAAATACATCTTTTTACTCTCCTGCATACCCTTGCTGCTTCTATTAGGAGTCACCGGCCTAGCCGCCATCATCGCATGGTATGTCATCTTATCCATTGCCACTAACAAAACAACCTAATAACCATCTATGTCATGCTGAAAGGAATCGTAGCCTTCATACTCTTTCTTCTCATCGCTGCAGCCATCGTCGCAGCAGTAGTCATCCGCTTCATGTACAAAGGAGTCAGGAACATGAAGGAGATACAAGAGGAGATCATCAACACGGGCGGCAAGAAGTTCAGTCGCCAGGAATACATCCGCTACCAACAACGCCAACAGAAGGGGAAGAACCCGTTTAGCAAGGACTACTTCAAGAGCACCGATGACGGAAAGCAGAAACAGGCAGGAAAACAAACCACTACCCGCAAGACAACTACGGATAGTGGTGTAACGATTATCGACGAGAGCGAAGAGAAGAAAAAGATCTTCGACAACAACGACGGTGAATACGTCGAGTTCGAGGAAATCCACGATTAGCAGACTCCCACAGGCTAGTCTAAGGATGCACGAGCGTTCCTATCTGCTCACCATCCATCACCTTTTTCAGATTACCTACTATGTCCATATTAAAGACGTAGATAGGCAGGTTGTTGTCCTGACACATGCAGACAGCCGAGAGGTCCATCACCTTCAGACCACGTTCCAGCACCTCCTGATAAGTGATCTCCTCAAACTTTGTGGCTGTCGGGTCCTTCTCGGGATCAGCCGTATAGACACCGTCCACACGGGTACCCTTCAACATCACGTCGGCCTCAATCTCCACACCTCGCAGGCTCGAGCCTGTATCCGTCGTAAAGTAAGGCTGACCCGTGCCGGCAGAGAAGATACACACATAACCGGCCTCCATAGCCTCGATGGCTTTCCACTTGCTGTAGAACTCACCGATCGGTTCCATACGGATGGCCGTCAGCACCTTGTTCTTCACACCCTCTGCATCAAGGGCACTGCTCAGTGCCAAGGAATTGATCACTGTGGCACACATGCCCATCTGGTCGCCCTTCACACGGTCGAAACCTTTCTTCGCACCGCTCAGTCCACGGAAGATGTTACCACCACCGATGACAATGCCAATCTGCACACCCATCTCGGACACTTCCTTAATCTGACGGGCATAGTCGCCCAAACGCTCAGGGTCGATACCATGACCCTGCTTTCCCATCAGGCTCTCGCCCGACAATTTCAATAGGATTCTCTTAAATCTTGCCATATACCTTATTATTTATTATATGATAAATTGTATTTCCTTAAAGGCGTAAAGCCGTTCCCGACCCTCCTGATCCACAAGCAGAAGCCTCCCGTCGGGCAAGACATCCGTTAGCGTCGCTGTAAAACAAGTTGTTTTGTCCTTAAAGAGACTATCTCTTCCCCTCCTATAAAGCATTCCTTTGTAGGCAAAACAAGTTGTTTTACTGTTGTAGGAACTATCGAAAGCATCAAGGAATGCCTTCAACAACTCCCCAAGGTCAAACTCTTGCCCCGTCAACTGATAGAGGGATACGGGATTAGGGGCATCACTCAGGAACTCACGCTGGTTCACGTTCAGTCCGATGCCGATGATGCTGTCCTTGATGACGCTGCCCTGCAAGCGGTTTTCTATCAGCATCCCACAAATCTTACGGTCACCGACATAAATGTCGTTCGGCCATTTGATGCTGACCTCCTTGCAGCCGTATCGTTTCAAAGTCTCGCACATCGCCACCGATGTCATCTCTGTAATACGGAATTGCTCATTCGCCGGTATTTCCTCCGGATGAATCAGCATCGAGAACGTCAGGTTCTTGCCACGCTCACTCTCCCAGGAGTTGCTTCCGCAGCCCTTCCCTGCCGTCTGATAATCAGCCACAACAATGACACAGGGGGACGGTTCTTTTGTGATATCGTCTGATGTCACAAAAGAACCGTCCCCCTGTGTCATCCGCAGCCAATGATTGGTGGAATCCGTCTCGTCGATATGTATGATTTTCCAATCCACGGTTGCAAAGATACTAAATAATTCATAATTCATAATGCATAATGCACAATTTTTTATACCTTTGCGCCATGAACATGGATAATCAACAGAAAAAAGATGAATTCTATATGCAACGGGCGCTGGACGAGGCTCGGTTGGCATATCAGGAGGGAGAGATTCCCATCGGGGCGGTAGTGGTGTGTAAAGACCGTATCATCGCCCGTGCCCACAACCTGACGGAAACCCTCTGCGACGTGACCGCCCATGCCGAGATGCAGGCCATCACCTCTGCCGCCAACCTCTTGGGCGGCAAGTACCTGACGGAATGTACGCTCTACGTCACGGTGGAACCCTGTGTGATGTGTGCCGGAGCCATCGGCTGGGCACAGATTCCCCGTATCGTCTACGGTTGCCTCGACGAGAAACGGGGCTACCACGAGTATGCTCCCCACGCCATGCACCCCAAGGCAACGATAACTGGCGGCATACTCGAGGAGGAGTGCCGCCAGTTGATGCAGGATTTCTTTCAGCAAAAACGATAGTCTTTTCCCCTCCTAAGTTAGGAGGGGTCAGGGGAGGTCTGAACAAGTTACCAAGTTTTAAATATTATCCTCGGTGGTGCAGGCCGCCAAGGAATCTCCCCACCCTGTCGTGTCCTCGACTGATAAGTCCATACCGGGGGCTTATGCTGCTGGTCGAAAGCCACGAACTCCTCATAGGTAGCAGTCTTTCCCAAGCCCAGTTTCATCACCTTATTATAGATAGCCTGACGACTGGGAGCATTGAAGGGCGCATTGTTGGAGCGCATCATGCTCTCTTGTGTCGGACGGTACACACCCTTGTAGAACGTATAGCCACCCTCATACGTGCCAATCTGCTCGTTGGCAAACTCCGGGTCGTAGATGAATTTCGTCCATAGCACTTTTGTCGAATCCTTTTCCGAATCCACATTCAGAAACCATCCCAGTTTCTCGTGCTTGTCTTTCAGTTCCTTGATGTCCTTGTCGGTGGCAGAGCCTTCCGTAGAGCGCACATACTCATCAGCCAGTTTGGCAAAGCCATGACCGACGGCCTCATGCGTCAGCACCTGACGGAACGACTCACTCTTCAGGCTGTCGATGACAGGACAGAGGGCGATGGCATAATTATACTCCTGCTTGTTGCTGCCCATCATATAGGTAACGCCACGACTGATGCTGCTATTCAGGATGACCACAGCCAAAGTGTTCAGGGAGTCGATGCCCTCTACCTTCTTCACATATTTCATCACTGCATTGGCATCCACATCGATACCCATTGTCTGACGGTCGGGCACCGTACCAAAGGCCGTTGAGGAGATGCCCTCGAAAAGGTTACGAGGGGAAACAGCCGTCACCTGATAGACATTGAAGTAGTCACGCAACGACTTGATAGGCTCCTCGCTGAAAAGATTGTCCATCGTCTGCTGCATCACACGGGCATAAGTGCTGTCGGCTATCTCCTTGTCGACGAATCCGTCGCCCATCAGCACGATAGGGATGCCTTTGCCCTCAGTGGCCTTGTTGAGGAGTTCCACCTTCCCATCGGCAGAATAGTCGCTTGACATATAGCCAAGGTCTCTGGCTTCCTGATAGACAAACAAGGTGTCGAGCAAGATGGGATTGCCCGCCTTGTCCTTCATCACCCAAAACAGTGCACCATCACGGGCATTTGTGCTTTCGTTCGGCAAAAAGCGCAAAGGATAGAGATAACCCGTATAATCCGCTCTGGTACGGGCATCAGACTCCTTGTCCTTGAGCCAATCTTCCAGTTTGGCACTGGCATAGAGGAACAACTGATTCTCTTCCAGATTCGTCCGGAAGTCCACTCTGTAGGTGCCTCCTTCCGAAGGCACATTCAGTTCATCTACGTCGAAGACAGCATATTCACCACGCTGCTTCACGGAGATGGTCTTCTTTGTACCGCCCGACTCGATGGTCACATTCGATACACGGGAACTGCCCGTGCGGTTGGTGGCGGTAGTCGCAACGGTAATGACTTGGCTACCTGCGTCACCGCTCTTTGGCGAGACGGTCAACCATTTAGCCGCACTACTCGCCTTCCACGAACTGCTTGCCGTGAACTTGATGTCGGCACTCTGATTCGTCACCGAATAAAGTTCCGTCGTCCCAGTAGTAGACAGGGTAATACTTTCTGTCTCATCTTCCGAACAGCCTACTATCAGCAGTACTGCCGTCAACAACCCTATGGTAAAAAATAACTGTATTCTTTTCATCAACTGCAAATATATACAATATCAGCCGAAGTCAAACGAACTCCGGCTGATATTTATGTATTTTTAGCAATGTCGACTATTTCAACACTTTCTTTCCACCGATGATATAGATGTCCATAGGGGTCCTGTAATGGAACGATTTCTGAAAAAAGATAGTGAAAAATTTGGCGGTATCAGATAATCTTCGTATCTTTGCGGCGTTCAATCAAGAATCAAATTATTATGGAGAATAAAATGAAAGAAACAAAGAAGGAGGCAAAGATGAGTCACAACAAGTACGTAAGGTTCGACTGGGCAGCGAAGAACATTCTCCGCAATAAGGCCGATTTTGTGGTGTTCGAAGGCCTAATCTCTGTGCTTGTAAAGGAGAAAGTGAGCATCGTGGAATTGCTTGAGAGTGAATCGAACCAAGAATCGCGTGACGACAAGCACAACCGTGTAGATATCAAGGCAGTGAACTCTAAAGGCGAAATCATTATTGTTGAGATTCAGCAGAGCCGTGAGATTGATTACCTTCAGCGCATGCTTTATGGCGTGGCCAAGGTCATCACGGAGCACATGAAGAGCGGCAAGGCCTACGAGAATGTCAAGAAGGTGTTCAGCATCAACATCCTTTACTTCAACCTTGGTGAGGGTACCGACTATCTATACCATGGGCAGACTATATTGACAGGCGTACATGATGGTGATCAATTGGAGTTAACGGAGTATGAGCGTGAGGATCTGAAGGTTGTGTCCCCCCTCGATGTCTTTCCAGAATACTACATTATCCGTGTCAATGAATTCGACAAACTGGCCACTGACCCGTTAGAGGAATGGATGCGTTATCTGAAGGACGAGTACATCAGCCCAGATACAGCCGCCCCAGGTCTGAAAGAGGCTCGTGAGCGTCTTGAATATTTGCGCATGTCACCAGAACAACAGCAGGCCTACGACAACTATCTCGATACACTTGTCCGTGACACTGACGTGCTAAAGACCCAATTGCTTGAGGCGAAACTTGAAGGTCGTGCAGAAGGTCGTGCAGAAGGTCGTGCAGAAGGTCGTGCAGAAGGTCGTGCAGAAGGTCGTGCAGAAGGTCGTGCAGAAGGTCGTGCAGAAGGTCGTACTGAGAGAGATTACGAAATTGCACGGAGCATGAAAAAAGACAAAGAGAGTTTCGAGAAAATAGCCCGTTATACGGGTTTGACAATCGATGAAATCAAAACACTATAAGTTATAAGAAGAGTGTAGGCAGTGCACTGTAGTTCGCTAAGGAGCGAACTCGAGTTCGCCAGTAAACGCACTGAATTAACCCCAAAGGTATATGATTATGTATATGACAGGTACATGTTTGACAAACATATACCTTCGCAAGAAGCCTTTCTACAAAGGGGGGTCCAGTGATGAAGGTATATGATGGATAAATATCAGCCGAAGTTCACGTCAGTGAATGTGACTCCGGCTGATATTTATGTATTTTTAGCAATGTCGACTATTTCAACACTTTCTTTCCACCGATGATATAGATGCCCTTGTGGAGAGGAGCAAAATCCTTACCTTTGTTATGACCTTGAAGATCATAGATGTTAGAATTCGCATTATCTTGTGACTTTATTGTGACAGATGAGATTCCTGTGGTTTCAGATGTCCACATGTCATCTTTACTTTCTGTCCATGTCACATCGTCACCATTCTTTACGACGATATAACTACTAACTTCACCTTCTCTAGGACGTACTAATTGCCATCTTGAATCTTCAGCAGTCTTTGAACCAACAAAGAGACGGTATGTACCATCAGGAATTGATGAAAGATTATTGCTTCTCAAAGACAAGTTTGTAGTAAACCATCTTCCGCCAGTAATAGGTTGGAG
This sequence comes from Prevotella sp., assembly GCA_017618275.1. Classification (GTDB taxonomy): domain Bacteria; phylum Bacteroidota; class Bacteroidia; order Bacteroidales; family Bacteroidaceae; genus Prevotella. Next base: position 17,356 of record JAFZUS010000125.1, on the reverse strand, counting down.
TGTCAGATTATCTTCTGTTTTTAGGACAATCGTATTTTCACTGTTCTCAAGAACACATGCGATAGTACCATAAAACTTCTCTGCAGCCGCATTATAAATAACACCACTTATAGTCACTCTTTTTGTGCTTGTTCCAGAGAAGATAAAGCCCAATTCATCTGCTACCACTTGAGACTCATAAGGTATGTCAACATCAGGTTTACAAATACCTATTATCATTCCCTGGTCTATAGAAAAACTGCTACCAGACGGATTAAGCAATGCGATGTCAAAGAATCCATTAGACTTGCCGCCCCATCCCCAATTTACGTGTACAAATCCATCTTTATCATATCCATCGATGACAAAAGCATGACCGCCACTACCTTCACTGACACCATTATAGTAAATGGGGCGTTTGAGATTCAGTTCCTTAAAAATCATCTGCATCCATAATTCTGCCGTGTAATAGTCACGAGTATATAATCGTGCATTCTTATTATAGCCAAAGAATTTTTTGATACCTAGACAAGCCTCTTGTCCATACGATCCACTTCCAGAAGAAGTATATCCCATTTCTACAGCAACGCCACAGTGTAGCATTAATGTCGCTACTGCGTCAGCCTGTTCGTCAGTATATCCCTTTGAATAGTCATCCAGCATATTTGCCCAATCATAATGAGTCTCACCAAAATTGGCTGATAAAATTCTACCCACACCAGACTGTGGCTTGAATGAATACTGATGATCGCCGATACCTACTTCGGGATATTTATGATAATACATGATTTGTGCCAACGCTGTAGCCACACAACCCGTAGGATAGAGCCTGGATGATGTACCATTACCACCAGGACATAACTTGTTGTAGGGGTTACCTTGATCCCATGTGGATGTTATAAAAGGATCTACTGACTCAGGAATATCTGATGGCGGGGTAATGGTTTTATACCGCGCATTACCTGCAAGGATTTCTCTCATGGATTCTCCTGCAGCACCCAGGTACCAATTAAGGCCTGAAGGCATGTCTGACGAAAACGCTTCTTGTGAGTATCCAATAACTGGAGGAAACACATCATCATTAGGCACGATGACAAAACCACAGTTTTCAGAACCTATCATCGTCAGCATCTCATTCTCAACTATCGTACGCAAATTATTAGAGGTCGTACGAGTAGAATGCGTACCTAAATATTGTTCTGCCACCATTCTTTTCTCTACAGCAGTTCTTTCTGCTGCTGACGAACTAATAGTTGCCAGTAAAAATGCGAGGATGATGGTTGCTTTCAGTTTCATAAATATCTTTCTAAATTTTTAAGTTAGAAAGGCCGTGCCGAGGAAAATGTCGCCGGCACGGCCTTGAAAAAATACGAACAAGCCTTATTCAGGAAGTTCTATAGAGTCATAATTTGTTCCAAATGAACCTGCGCTGACGATATAATTCATAGGCAGGTAGATGATGTTGTCCTCGCGAACAATATCCAACGGATTCTTATCATCATCAACACCATTGGTCAATGATATCATACCATAACTGGGATGTACATAACCAGTCTCCTGAGTAGCAATAGGCTTAGCCAAATGCTGACCGTCTTCTGTCAATTCGAACTCGATGTCATAACCCTCAGCAATACAACTAGTGAGTTTATAGAGTTGAGTGCCCTCACCACGATAGACTTTCTGAGGCCAACTCTCACCAAACAGCCATGCAGTGTACACTCCCTCGCCAAGATACTCCCATACGAAGTCACGTGTAATGGTGAATTTCATCTCACCTACGCCGTATACTGTGGCACTCTGAGGAGCAACAGAAATTGTGACTTCTTCTGTTGTACCTCCAAGAATGCTGAATGGTACAGAAACAGTCTTCTTACTCTCACCAGCAGCAAAGTTTACTGATGAAGGAACCTGGAACTTGCTATTGTCACAAGTCAGAGCGATATCCTCTGCAGACTCAGGATTTGTACGCTGAAGGACGAAGTTCAGTATCTGAGCATCATCTGCTGCATACTTTATCTGCGTGGCATCAGCAGAGATGAAAGCACCAGGATCACTCTCGCCTACACCATCATATTCATATTTATCCACACAAGATGCCAAAGCCAGAGCCATCATGCCTGCCAGAGCAACGTATGTATATTTAAATAATTTCTTCATAATTGCTTTTCTTTTATGATATTACTATTATTGACCTGTCCAGACTTTGTAAACATCTGAAGGATCAGGATTGTTCCAGCCGTCTACAGCAGGATTATTATTCTTCTCGGTACGAACCATTACGATGTTCATCCAAGCAGGACGTGTTGTGGTATTGAAACGAGCAGTAGCAATAAAGTTAGTACCCTCATAACCACGGGTAACAGGATAGTTCAGACGCTTGATATCAAAGAACGACTGACCTTCACCTACCAATTCGACACGCTTCTGGAACACGATCTCTTCAACCAGTTCATCACCAGACTTTGTGGTATTATAGTTCGGGTCACGATACTTGGTCATGAAATCATTGATGAGTTGCTGACCCTGTGAGGGGTTCAGATGAGCGGCAGCCTCTGCTTCAATGAAGTACATTTCTTCAACACGCATGATAGGATATGCTGTTGCAGAACCTGTCATATAGTCATCAGCATTACCATCTCCGGGACGGAACTTCACCATAGTATAATCAGCAAAGTCGGCAGCATAGACTTTATTGACATATGACACCTTGTCAGCCAAAGGCGATCCTTCTGGAGCCTTGAACTCTAACTTACGGAAGTCGGTATTACTGATACGCTCATAGAATTTCTTGTCTGCTACGTTGTAAAGACCTGTAGCGGCTCCACAGTAGCCAAAGGTACTCTCATCGCTCACATGTGATGTCCAGTTGATGATACCCGTCTGTACGACATCATCCTCTGTAGTCATCTGGGCTCCCCACATCCAAGGATCAGTTACATTGAAACCGGTGGTGGTGTTCAGACACTCTTCCTGAGACATTGGATCTACACTTGCAGCATTGATAGCCTTGCGGGCATACTCCTGAGCCTTGGCATAATCCTCAATCCACATATACAGACGAGCCTTCAGACCATAGACGCAAGACAGATCAGGAAGGGTCTTGCCGTTTGTATCCTTAAGGTTGCCAATATACTGTTCAGCATTGTCCAGATCTTCCTCGATGAAACTCTTCATTTCTGCACGGGTAGCACGTGGGTTGTTGCGGGCTTCATCCTGCGTCATCTCTGCCTTCACAATGGGAACAGTCAGACCTGTTACATCGTTACCATTGGCATTGATACTCTTTGTTCCATCGTTTGGCAGGAACTCATACATACGGGCCATATCCAGATAGAGCATAGCACGGAAGGCATAACCTGTACCTAAATACCCGAGTTGCTCCGCTGTTGCTGTCTCAGGATTAATATTACCAATCACGTTGTTGGCAGCCAGCACAAATCCGTAATAATAGTTCCAGATAAACTGTCCAAAGATATAAGCATCACCCTGATATTGGTTGCAAAGCCAGTAACGCCACTGGTTATAACTTGTAGTATTCTTGGTAATGTCGCTAGCCATAATGTCGCGAATGTGCATCATAGCACCATAGCCAAATGAGTAATGGCGGTCGTCATCCCATAGAAGATTGAAGTAGGCTGGCTGTGCCATCAATAGAGCCTCAGTAGCAGACGACGACTCGGCAATCTGCTTAGTCGTAGCAACTGATGTCGGCTCTGTCTCCTCGATACAACTGTTCAGCGTAGCAAGACTGACAACTGCTGCTGCGAGGGTGAATATTGTTTTATTCAGTCTTTTCATATTCTTATTATTATCTTTAACTTTTACATATTACTTTAGAAAGTCACGGAGATACCACCAGAAATGGTGCGGATGGAACTATAGTACTGAGCACCAGATCCTCCAGTGATGCTACGACGTGGGTCGAGACCCTGACGCTTAGACCAGAGCCATACATTGTCGGCTACGCCATAAAGACGAATCTTCTGCACACCGATCTTGGTTGACCAAGACTTCGGCAGTGTGTAACCCAGTGTAATGTTCTGCAATGAGAGGTAAGAGGCACTGATAATGAAACGATCGGAAGCACCATTCGAATAAGTATCCTGTGACTGATAACGAGGAACAACAGTGTTCTGGTTGTCAGGTGTCCATGAATTGAGAATATCCACGTGCATACCGAAACCACGGGTGTTACCCATCAGACTAGCATATTCACTGTCATAAACATTACCACCTAACTGATACTGGAAATCAACAGACAGATCAAAGCCCTTCCATGCCAAACTCGTTCCGAAACCGCCATATACGTCTGGCATCATGTCGCCGATGATATAGTCGTCGGACTCACTATAGGTAGTTGTAGCCTTTTCACCGACCTTCTTACGACGCTTTTCACCTACATAACTATCAGGATCGTCAATCACATTCCAATCTTTGTCATAATAGATTTCCTTCTTATTGGCATCCTTCTCATACTCATTCATCCACCACATTGACATACCGCCCTTGCTGGGATCGTACTTTTCGTCACCAACCATTGAATAGGTGCTTTCCGTATAGACACCAGCATAACGACGTGTCATGTATGAATAACGTGACTCACCTTCCATGTAGAAGTATGAACCAGAAGAATAACCCTTGCCCTGAAGGTTGTCCTGCCAGGTCTTACGAGCCTCTGCCAACTCTGTAATTTCGTTGTGGTTCGAAGTCAGGTTAGCATAAACAGACCAAGTAAGGTCGTTAGAACGAATAATGTCAGCATGGAGGTCAATTTCAACACCCCTATTAATCATATTACCAACATTAGCATAGTAGCCTGTATAACCGAACGAAGCGGGGAGAGGATACCAAGACAACATATCATTGGTCTTGTTTGAGTAGTACTCAATGCTACCCCAAACACGATTCTTCAACATCGTAAAGTCGAAACCAATATTGAACTTGCCAGCCTTCTCCCAAGAAATATCTTCATTACCGAGTGCAGAAGGAACCAGTGAAACCTGATTATTTGAGTTATTGATATTGTAGTAGTTGATGTAGCGATAAGAACCAATCTGGTCATTACCGTTCTCACCATAAGAGGCTTTGAATTTCAGTTCATCAATCCATCTGACCTTGAAGAACTTCTCTTTAGAAATCAGCCAGGCAGCACCCAGTGACCAGAAGTTACCCCAACGGTTCTCTGGAGCGAAGTGTGAAGAGGCCTCACGGGTAAATGAAGTATGCAAATAATACTTCTCATCGAAACTATACTGAGCACGACCGACCCAACGCTCATCGTTGTACTCGCCCATGGTAGATGATGCGCTACCCAAAATAACAGCACCAGCCAATTCCTTATTGAATACAGAGAACATATTTTGCTTACCTGCCCAAAGGTCGTAGTCGTAGTTGCGGGTGTACTCATGGGCCACCATGGCATCAATACCATGCTTGCCAAAGTCACCACGCCAGTTCAGACGCTGCTGGTAGTTATAGTTCCACCAACGCATATGCTCTTTGCTAACAATACCGTTAGAGGAGGCATACTGTCCAAAGAACGGATTCGTGGTGTTTGTATAGCGATACTCACGCATATAAACTGTGTTGAGAGAAGTGAAGGTAAAGCCGTAAGGCAGACGTACCTCAATCGTACCAGTAGCACTGAAGTTGTTTCCCTCACGTTCACGGGTATCCAGAGCATTGGCCGAAAGTGGGTTCGACTGGCTTAAGTAAGGACGATACTGTCCATTGATGGCACGATCACCATAGTCGTAGAAAATCTGACGCGAATTCTCGTCGTAAATAAAGTTACCGTTAGCGTCACGGATATATACGGGATAGATAGGAGCCAGATTAATCAATGAGAATGCATTGCCGGAACTGCCACTTGTACCATCATCGCCCAGATAGTTCTGCACAAAATGTGCGTAACTGGCATTGGCACCGACCTTCAACCAAGACTTCAGTTGGAAATCAGCCTTCAGACGACCTGTGAAACGAGTGAAGTCAGAACCTGTAGTAATACCCTCATTCTTAAGATAGTTGGCTGACACATAGAAGTTTGAGCGTTCTGTTGCGCCATTGGCACTAACCGTATACTCCTGACGGAGGCCATTGTTGTAAACTTCATCTTCCCAGTTATCAGGAGTCAGCAAATATTGCGTATCCTTATAAGTAACAACGCGACCTAATGTAGCATTAGGATTCATCTTGCCATTCTGGCCAATCATCAACTGGCCCTCAGGAACGTTGTAAACGTTATATCCCAGAGTAAAGTCGCCACTGTTGGCAAGCATGGCCTGGTTAGCCCACTGCCAAGCCTCATTGGCAGAATAACCCAATTTATTTTGAGCATAAAGATTCAGACCACTGTAGTACTTCTCATAATACTTGGCAGGGCTATTAATTACCTCATAGTTAGGAGTTGCCTGTTGGTTTGAACCCCACTTGGCATCAAATGTGATAGTAGCGTCCTTGCCACGCTTACCGCTCTTCGTGGTAATCAGGATGACACCATTACCACCACGGGCACCATACAGAGATGTTGAAGCGGCATCCTTCAGTACGGTCATCGACTCCACGTCTGCAGGGTTGATGTCGTTAAGGCTACCATCATAGGGGGCTCCGTCAACTACCAACAGAGGATCACTATCAGCATTAATAGAGTTCACACCACGGATACGAATGTTTGGTGTCGTACCAGGCTGACCAGAGGCACTATAGATCTGCACACCAGCAGCCTTACCCTTCAAAGCATCGACAGCATTGGTCACCTGCACTTTACCGATATCCTCTGCACCAACCACTGAAGCAGAACCGGTAAATGACGATTTCTTCTGAGTACCATAGGCCACGACGATGACTTCGTCAACCATCTTAGAATCGGTTTTCAAGAACACACGCATGTTGTTCTTGGCCTGTACTGTCTGAGTCTCCATACCAAGGTATGAAATCTCTAACTGATTTTTTCCTGCGGGAAGAGTCAGAGTAAACTTACCTTCCACATCCGTGAGAAGACCAGTACTTGTTCCCACAACCTTAACGGCAGCGCCGATAATCGGCTGTCCGTCTTCCTGCGAGTAGACCGTACCGGAAACCTTTGTCTGTGCCAGCATACTTCCTACACAAAGGAAGAGGCTGACCATCAACATTGTTAGTCTTTTTTCCATAAATCTCTCTCTTTTTGTTAATTAATTATTAAATGTTTAAAATATTAATGTTCGCGTACATATATTATACAAGTATATTATACAAGCACAATAGGGGGCTGAGGTGTTGCCACTTTGTCCCTTTTTGATAGTTTCAGTTTGCAAAAATAGTGCATAAGTTTTTAAAAAACGAATAATTTTATAAAAAAATCACATTAGGGCATCATTTTTTAACATTTCAACGACTGTAGTAGACTTATATCAACCAAGATGTATACTATTTATTTGGACTGTAGATTTGATACGACCCCAAAAATCACGGGGTCGGAGAACATATCAAATTCCCCGACCCCGCTATGATTCCAGTCTATTGGTGTTCTACTTATTTGCTGGATGATCGTAAGTTGAAGTACGAACGTCCCAGAACATCTTAGAGTAGTAGTTGTTGGTGCCATCCTGGAGTTTGGCAACAGCAGCCTTCCAACTATCACTATTCAGCGTGCTCTCATCCGTCGGATACTTCACACGTGCAATGATATCACCCTTCACTTCAGACAGTGGCGTAAATTCATAAGGAACCTGGCCGTTGTCGGTATCGTACACTGCACAGATCTCTCCTGGGCGTACAATCTGCTCGGGATAGCCCGTACGACGAATCTCGGTCCAAGCCTCCGTACCGTTGGTGAAGAGGTCGATATATTTCTGTATGGCATAGGCCTCAGCATTCACATTCTGGCAGACGGCATCCACGTAGGCTGCAACCTCTGCAGGGTCGTAGGCCTCGCCCATGACATCGTACCAGTAGTCGATACTGGCCTCCACACCTTCCTTGTAGTCCTCAACGCTGAAGCCGTTGTACTCACCGATGATGAACTTCAGTTCAGCATAGGTCATCAGGGGCACTGCATAGGTCTTGTACAGCACAGGGGGCTGATTGTGATACCAACTGGCCACACCGTCCTGAGTGAATAGACGGGCCTGAATACCGGTCTGAGTGGCCACGGCCATACCGTTCCACTTACCATCATCTACGGTGAATACGTGGATACGTGGGTCTATCACGCCCGCCCAGGGGTGCGACTTGGCGTTCAGCGTGTCGGGCTGACCCTTCAACAGGTCTGCCAGAGTCTTGTTGATGGCAAAGTCGTTACGACGATCCACATAGAATCCCTCATAGAACTTACAGTACTCAGATCCGGAAGCAGTATACTGGAACTTGGCAGCGTCGTCGTTGCTCTCCATCACACCGCTGGCCAGAGCCTGCTGGATGTAAGCCTTCCAGTTGCTGTCAACTTTCGACATATGGATAGCGAGACGGCACTTCAATGAGTTACCGAACTTCTTCCACTTCGAAGCATCACCATCGTAGATTACGTCACCGCTGATAAATGCAGGCTCGCTCTCATCGATCATATTCACAGCCTCAGTCAACTCGTTCATCAACTGGGCATAGAGATCCTTCTGATCGTCGTACTTGGCATAGAGCACACCGTCGCTTTCCAGTTTCAGTGCCTCAGAGTAAGGGATGCTTCCCCAAGTGTCGGTCATCACATCTGCCAGCCATACCTTCATAATCATGGCAGCGGCAATCTGGTTGGCGTTGGCGCCATAGGCCGAACTGGCATCTTTCGTAGCCTCATCGGTGTTCATGCTGATCACCTTCTGGAAATTGTTCAGACCCATATACATATACTTGAAGTAACTGTTGTTCACAGACTCACGGATCTGGTAACGATCCTCCTCAGTATAGTTACGCTGGCTCCACTGCTGAGAATACACGAGGCACTGACGACCACTGAACCAGTTGTCGTAGATATTATCCATCGTCCACTTCTCCGCTGCGTTCATGATCATGTTCGACGGAACATTTGAAGCCGCATTGGGGTTGACATTCATTGCCTCCTGATCCGAGCAGGCCACTGCAACAAGACAAAGAGAGCCAATCAGTGTATATTTCATCAATTTTTTCATATCTTGTTTCCTCCTTCGTTTTAGAATTTCATATTAACTGTGAAACCATAGGTAGAAACCATCGGAGTAGCACCACCTTCAACACCCTGAATATTACCAGAGCCCGTCACAATCATCTCAGGATCGAAGTGCTTCACATCGGGTCCCCATACAGCGAGGTTACGACCGTATGCAGAGAGACGCAGACTCTTCACGAACCAGAGCGGATTCAGTTTGAAGGTATAGCCGAGGCTTACCTCACGCAACTTGATATAGTCACTCTTCAGCAGGCTCTGTGCAGCAGGACCTGAGTAGAAGTTCTCGTAGTAGTCGCGAGCAGAGATAACGGTTGTGTTGGGTACGCCGGCCTCGGTGTAACCCTCAGAGATGATGCCTGTCTCACGCACGTTGTTGGCAGCAGTCTCCTCAAACATACCGCAATACATACCCCACAGGTAAGTGGTAGAGAAGTACTGACCTCCCTTTGAGAAGTCGAGTTGGAAGCCCAGATCAAAGTTCTTGTAACGGAACGTGTTGCTCCAACCACCAGTGAAGTCAGGGAAGATATGGCCAATCACCTCATTGCCGTCGGTAGCCATATAGAAACCGTCCTCGTCAACAAGTTTGTTGCCGTTGTCGTCATACAAGTAGTTCGTACCCATAATGACACCGTATTCCTCGCCAACCATAGCACCGATCTCTACGAGGAACGGAGCACTGGCGATACGATAGTAGTCAACACCATCGGCCAGCGATTTCACCTTATTCTTGTTGTGGGCAAGCGTCAGGTTGGTATTCCACTCGAAGTCATGCGTCTTGACAGGTGTAGCGTGAACGCCAATCTCGATACCCTTGTTCTCGATCTCACCTGAGTTCACATACTTGTAGATGTAACCCGTTGTACCAGAAACTGACAGTGGCAGGATCTCGTCCTTCGTGTTCGTCTGATAGTAGGTAACGTCGAAGCCCAGACGATTGTTGAAGAAACTCATCTCAAGACCAGCCTCAAATGATGTGGTTGACTCAGGCTTCAAGTCGGGGTTCTGCATGGTGTTAGGCAGACGATAACCTGGTGTCGTAGAGTCGATGTTGGTGTACTGTGAGAATACGTTGTAGAGTTGATAGGGATCAGTGTCGTTACCCACCTTAGCGAAGCCGAGGCGTACCTTACCGAAACTCAACCAAGGAGCCTTTTCCTTCAGCAGTTCTGAGAACACGAAACTACCCGTTACAGAGGGATACACGTAGGTATTGTTATCCTTCGGCAGTGTTGAAGACTTGTCACCACGGACGGTAGCCTCCAGATAGAGCATATTCTTCCAACCCAATGTTACGTCACCGAAGAGTGAGTTGATAGACTTCTCACGGCGATAGTTATAGCCGGCAGCCTGTGTCAGCGAGTTAGCCAGGTTATAGAACTCAGGGATGGCAAGTCCGCCCTGCGTCTCACCATACACATACTCGTAGTGGTTCTTCATGATGTTCGCACCCAGGTTGGCATTGAGTGAGAAATCATTGAATGTCTGGTTGTACATCAGCATGAACTCATGGTTGATCTCGTACTGCTGACGGGAAATCTCCTCGTAACGTGACTCCTCCTGCGAACCTACGGCGTTGCGCTCGTACTGCTTGTCAACGAAGAAGTCGAGGTTTACCTTGTACTGAGCCTTCAACTGAGGAAGAATCTGATAACTGACACCGACATTACCGTAGATACGGTTACGAGTATCGTTCTCGTAGTTCATGTAGCGGCTCCAGTACTGGTTGTTGTGGTAAGCAGCCGTAGGATCGTCAACGGCATTACGGTTCCATGTAGCCATAGTGCCGTCGGGATACTTGTACATATCCTTCAGTTCGTCCATATCCAACTGACGCTGACCCCACTGCACGAACTTCACCATGATGTTGTTGTCACCGTAACCAGTATCCTGACGACCCTTGGCACGGCTGTTATAGTAGTTCACGCTGGTGAATACGTTCAACTTCTTGTCAGGACTCATGATGTTACCATTCACATTGAAGATGTTCTTATACATCGAACTGTTGGGCAGATAGCCGTCCAGACTTGTGTTCGTGTAACTGATACGGAAAGCGCTGTTGTCATACACCTGCGAGATAGCCACGTTGTTGGTGAACGAGATACCTGTCTCGAAGAAGTCCTCATAGTCATGCTTCGGAGCACTCCAAGCAGAGGTTGTGGGGTTACCTACCCTACCGTTAGCCTCCCACTTGGCGAGGTCATACCATGAAAGCACCTGACGACCGTCGAGTTTCGGACCCCAACTCTCATCCAAAGCATAGTCGGGCACAGTGTAGGTCACGCCATTGATCTCAACCTCATCAAAATCATCAAAGCCGTCGAGTGACATATAACCATAACCGCCACCGTACTCTGACTGCAGTTTAGGCAGTTTCGTGACACGCTCGATGCCCAAAGTAGAACTGAATTCCACACCGAGGCCCTGCTGTTTCTGAGCCTTCTTCGTCGTAATCATGATGACACCATTCGAAGCACGGCTACCATACAAAGCAGATGCAGCAGCACCCTTCAACACAGAGACATTCTCAATATCATCGGGGTTCAGGTCCTGAATCAGGTTACCATAGTCGTAACCGCCACCACCACGCTGGGTTTCAGTAGAGTTAAAGTCTTTTCCTTCGATGGGTACACCGTCAACCACGAAAAGGGGCTGGTTGGAACCACTCAGTGAGTTGTTACCACGGATAAGCACCTTGGAAGAACCACCCATAGAGCCGGCACCAGAACTGATCTGCAGACCAGCAACCTTACCCTGAAGGGCATTCACCGGGTTGCTCAAACCACCACGGCTCTTGATAAGTTCTTCGGCATCAATTTCACTGACGGCATAACCCAGGGCTTTCTTCTCACGTGAGATACCCATGGCTGTCACCACCACCTCATCGAGGGTTGCGGCATCGGCTTTCAAGAAAATGCGCATGCCGTTCTTGGCTGCCAACGTCTGTGTAAGATAACCCAGATAGGAAACGGTAATCTGATTCTTACCTTCTGGCAACGTCAGCGTGAACTTACCGTTTACGTCAGTCAACATACCAGTCTGCGTACCATCCACCTTGACAGCAGCACCAATGATCGGCTGACCGTCTTCCTGAGAATACACAGTACCAGTAACCTTTGTCTGAGCCAGTACGCTTCCTACACAAAGGAAGAAACTGGCAAAAAACAACGCTAGTCTTTTTTCCATAAATTCTCTCTTTTTGTTGATTATACAATTAAATAAATAATGTTCGTGTACATATATATAATTAAGTACTAACAGGGGGCTGAGGTGTTGGTACTTTACCCCTTTTTGACTTTTTCAACCTGCAAAAATAGTGTACATGTTTCTAAAAAACGAATAATTTTATAAAAAAATCACATTTGAGCGTCGTTTTTTAACATTTTCCCCTTTTACAATTGATGTTTATCAACTGAAAAGTCGAATAAAACGCAACAAAAAACGGGTGCTTTGAGCACCCGCATTTTCATTGTTTGGTATTTATTTACTTCACCTGTATCACAAGATACTTGCTGGTAGACCAGAAGAGTTGTGGGTCGGTGATGCGAAGTACATATTGTTTGTTGGCATCCGGCTGCAATGTGTACGAACTTGAGGGATGTGAGGTCAGAATATCGGCCGACTTGCTGTAGAGTTTGATCTCCTTGTCGATACGGATATCAATCTTGGTAAAATACTCCTTGTTGAAGTCCTTCTCCAACAGCCTCGTCTTTTTGAACAAGCCTTCCTTCGTCAGGATGTTCTGCTTCTTCAGTTCATCCTTGGTGCCAAACACAAACCAAGCGGTGTTCAACTGCTTGTCCTGCTGATTGATGGTCTGGGTCTTCTGAGTGGTCTCCTCCGTCAGATTCTCCACATTCGTATTCAGGTCAGCCACCTGCTCGTCGAGTTCGGCAATGTGGATGTCCTTCTTGTCCAGTTCCTCACGAAGAGACATCAACTGACGCTCTTTCTCCTCCATCTGCTGGGTCAGGTTCTCCACCAGTTTCTTCAACTGTTCGCTCTTGACACTTCCCTCGCGCACCTGCTGCTTCAGTTTGTTGATGAGTTCCTTGTTCTGCTTCATCGTCGACTGGATGAACTGCATATTCTCGCGTATGCGCTGGGCACTGCTCGTTCCCTCGCCCTGCTTGGCCAGCGTCACACGGCTCTGAGCCTCAGTAATCTCACGGAAGCCCTCCTCGATGTCACTGAAGGTGGTCATCATATCAGTAATCTCATTCTCCTTCTGGGCAATGATCTGATTCAGAGAGTCACGCTGCATCTCGGCAGCGAGTTGTGCTTGTTTCACTCCGTCAGTACAACTGGCGACTGCCAGCGCACATACGGCCAAAAATGCTAATTTCTTCATAATCTTTATTTAATTAAACTAACAATTATCCATTCTCTTTTGCGCCCTCAAGGACGATGACGATCTCACCCTTCGGCGCATGCGCCTTGAAATGGGCCGCCACCTCCTCCAATGTACCTCGCACGCTCTCTTCGTGTACCTTGGATATCTCACGGCAGACACTCACCTGACGGTCTGGGCCATATACCTCAGCAAACTGTTCCAACGTCTTCACCAACCGGTAGGGCGACTCATAGAAGATCATGGTGCGCTGCTCATCCTTCAGGGAGAGGAGTTTTGTCTGACGCCCTTTCTTCTGAGGCAGGAACCCCTCGAAGGCGAAACGGTCGCAAGGCAGTCCGCTCGACACCAAGGCCGGCACGAAGGCTGTGGCCCCGGGCAGGCACTGCACCTCCACCCCAGCCCTGACGGCCTCACGGACGAGGAAGAACCCGGGATCACTGATGCCTGGCGTGCCTGCATCGCTGATCAGGGCGACATTCTCACCGGCCAGCAGACGGTTGACGATGGCTGCCGAGGTGCCGTGCTCATTGAACTTATGGTGCGACATCAGCGAGTTCTTGATCTCGTAGTGTTTCAGCAGGATGCCCGATGTCCGGGTATCTTCCGCCAGTACCAAGTCCACCTCCTTTAATATACGGATGGCACGGAATGTCATATCTTCCATATTCCCGACGGGGGTCGGTACAATATACAATATGCCCATAACAGTTGGCAAAATTAGCCTAAATAATTATAACAGACAAAAAAAACACTAAAAACTTTGCAATTTTTAAAACGTATTTGTAATTTTGCAGAAAATATAACGCAAATGACAGGAAATATCGCAGGAGAGGCGCACCGTCCCGGAAGAATCGAAGTGGTGTGCGGCTCGATGTTCTCGGGCAAGACGGAAGAACTCATCAGAAGGCTCCGCAGGGCACAGTTCGCCAAGCAGAAGGTGGAGATATTCAAACCGGCCATCGACGTACGCTATTCAGAGGAGGACGTGGTGAGTCACGACCAGAAGCATATCCAGTCGACACCCATCGACTCGTCGGCAAGTATCCTGCTGTTGTCGTCAGACATCGACGTGGTGGGCATCGACGAGGCACAGTTCTTCGACATGGGACTGGTGGATGTCTGCAATGAACTGGCCTATCGGGGGGTGCGTGTCATCATCGCAGGCCTCGACATGGACTACAAGGGTGTTCCCTTCGGCCCGATGCCTGCCCTCTGCGCCATTGCCGACGATGTGACGAAGGTTCATGCCATCTGCGTCAAGTGCGGCAACCTGGCATATGTCAGCCATCGTACCGTGCAGAACGACAAGCGTGTACTGCTCGGAGAGACCCAGGAATACGAGCCTTTATGCCGTGATTGCTATCAAAAATCGCTCAAAGAGCAAAATTCATCCGAATAAATTTGGTAGTTTCAGGAAAAAGTCGTACCTTTGCAGCCGCTTTCGAAAGATTGCACATTTAAGGTTGATCCGTTAGCTCAGTCGGTAGAGCACAACACTTTTAATGTTGGGGTCTTGGGTTCGAGCCCCAAACGGATCACAGGATAAGAGGCCAGACGGCCTCTTATTTTGTTATCAGACTACTGACCGTCTGGGGCTGGAGGGTGATGACGGGTTTGAAGTCGTCGCCTTGCATATAGGACAGGATGGCCTTGCGCATCTGACGGGCCACGAGTCGACGGTCCAGACCGTTAGCGATATCCATCGTGGTCACCAACAACTTGCCTTTCAGCACATTCGCCTCCACCAGCATACCCAGTTTCCGACAGGTCTCCGGCTGGTCGATGGGTTGGATGGGCGACAGATAGTCTTTGGGGAGTGCCGTCAGGTCCATTGCCAGCGACCCGTCCAACAACTCCTGCCAGTTGCGGTTGGCCCACATATCGGTAGGAAAGTCGTACTTGAAGAGCGGATGCGACTGCTCGATATAGGTTCCCAGTGCCTCGCGACCATTGTACTGCACCTTTCCACGGGCCGTCAACAAGACCTTTCCGCCATTCTTCAGCACATCCAGCGCCTTGGCGTTGAGCGTGTCGGTGATACAGATATCCTGAGGCACATCCACCGTCTCTACGCTATCCGTCGGATAGACCCAGAAGTCCCACTTGTTCTTCAGTTTCCCTGCCACAGTCACGACCAGCGACAGTCTTTCCGGTTTCTTGATACTGTCGAGGGGGAAGCAGACGGTACCGGCCGCTACATTCTTCGCCACAGGGATTTTGCCCACAGACAGGATGCCGCCCGTTTTGACCTTCATGCTGTCGTCCGAGATATAAAAGGCTGTGCGTGTGTTCTGGATTTCCCCATACATGGCATTGTATATTCCGACAGGCACAATCAGCGAGTCGGTATTGGCATAGACGTACTTCGGGAATTGTGCCAGCGCAACCACTGGCGAGCAGAACTCCCTCCACTCTTCCGCTTTGGCATAGGGCGAGAACGATGGCATCAGAAAGCCGGCCTTGTCCTTGTCACGGAGATTCTGCTCTATCTCGTCCTTATAACGGAGCGTCTGCTGCTTGCCGCTGGCCATCATAAAGAGTTCTGCCTGATAAGCCATCCCATTGTCGCGCAACTTGTCGCGCACCTCCTTGGTATCAGGGAAGGCAGGCCACGGTCCCAACTCCTGAATTCTCTGTGTGACAGCACTGTATGGTGTCAGCATCATCAGCGAGGGGTGATGCCCGTAGGTTTCCATCATCTGTTGCAACTCTGTCTCCCCACAACTGTCTGTCTGCAAATAGAAACCTATCTTGTCGGCAGCGGCAAAAGCAGCCTCAGGCGGACAATAGCCACGGAATCGCATATAGTTGAGACCGTACTCCTCGCATTTCTTGAAGATATCCGTCCAGGTGTCCTCGTCCATCGGGGGATAACCCGTCTCAGAGAAGCGACTACCGTCTTCCACCATTCCGTTCAGCCATATCGGACAGCCGTTGATACAGAGTTGTCCGCTATTCACGGAGAACATGCGTATACCGAACTTCTTCTCCTGATATTCGTTGCCGAGAGTAGCGCAAATCCCGTAGAGCCTAGGCCGGAACTCATCCCACAGATATGTCTCGTTGCCCAGAAAAGCCGTTATGGACATCTGCCGATCTTCCAGATAGTTGCCCCATTCGATGGGTTGCTTGTCTTCATGACCTATCTGCCAAACGTCTCCATACAGCACATCACCCCCGATTAAACGCTTAGTGCCTCCTATATTAAATGTCTGATGTACCAGTCCCATTTGTATGTCAGGTCTCATCGTCCACTTATCGATATAGAGTTTCTTCGACTGTGTCTTCAGTCCCATCAGCCCCACGATACCCTTATTGACACAGATGGCAATCTTGTTGCGCTGACCTGGCACCAGATAGTCAGAAATATCATACTGATGGGGAATGATGAGCGATGTCTGTCGACCTGCCTCCTGACCATTCACAAAGAGCGTTGTCTCGCCGAGTGGACGCTCCAGGAAGAGCGTGACATGTTTCTTCTCCCATGTCTGTGGCACGTAGACACTCTTGCTGAGCCAAACCTTTTCGTTAGCCGGCACCGTCCCAGGCAGCGTCACATAATCGTTATACTGTGTAGAGTCGCCGACGGAATACGCCCACTCTCCCGTCAGTTCTATCGTTTCCTGCGCTGCAGCCGACAGCCCACTTACCATACATAATATGTATATGAATAATAATCTGATCATCGTCTATTGAATTACATTGCAAAGGTACAAAGAAAAACCTTTGAAACCTAATATCTACGGCAAAACTTCTAGTTAAAACTTGTAAAAATAAAAGCCTCCTTGAGTGAGTCAAGAATCTCAAGCGTCGTAACGTCGTAGCGTCGTAACGTCGTTTTTGGAAATTTGTAGTTTCGCACAGAAGAATAATAAAGAATAATGTTAATATATATTAATTATATT
>JAFZUS010000124.1 GCA_017618275.1 Prevotella sp. | reverse complement strand
GTAAGCTGTCAATTTTGACGTCTTGTGTATGAAGTGGGAAAATGATACCTTTGGGCTCGTTTTAAGAATGAGACAAATGGTATACAGTTCAAAAGATTTTGAGAGCCTTTGGTTCCTGTACCAGGCTGAGGGTCTTCCGAAGAATATCCCGGTAGAGGAGTTCTGCACGAAGCATGGAGTGGACTATCCCACTTTCGACAAATGGTACCGCAAGACGCATAAGAGGGTATATCCCGTGACAGTGACTGGCAATCCGACGGAAGATGCGGAGATCCAGACGGAAGCGGAGAGGGTGAGTGAGGAAAGTCAGGTGCATGATCCTGTCAAGTATCCCTTCAAGTACCCGACAGACAAGGTGACTAACATCAGCAAGAAGATCTCCATCAGCATCAAGTTCCCTGACGGGATGAAGATTGTGAAGACGGGAATTAGTTTCACTGAGCTCAAGCATCTGATTGAGAGATTGGAGGTGGTATGCTGACCATCTCCGGACTGAAGAAGTTTTACTTCGTACCCGATATTAACGACATGCGCTGTGGTGCCCACAGACTTCTCCAGATAGTAAAACACAAGCACCACCTGCAAACTAACAATGGAGATGTTTTTATCTTCATGTCGAAGAACCAGAGGACGGTGAAGATGGTGAATTTTGAGGAGAATGCCTACTATGTGCATCAGAAGACTTTTGCCAACGGATATACGTTTATGAAACTGAAGTTTGTAGAGGACAAACCGGTCTATTCCATCGACTGGAAAGACCTGGTGGCAGTACTCGAATCACCTGTAATCAAGCAACTTACAATTAAATAACATACCTGCGGAAATAAAGTGTTAAACTTTGTGTAAAACGTTGATAATCAGCAAATTAAATGGTTGAAAAGCTTGCATATCTCGAAAATTTTTCGTACCTTTGTAGAGTAATTAGAAGGTATGGAGAAGGACGAATTATTGAAGCGAGTGCTGATGATGCAACGTCTGCAGGGGATGGAAACGGAGCCAATCTCTGCGGAAGATCCATACGCTTCTATGGAAAAAGACCAGCTGATTTCAATGATACACTTCCTTGTTAAACGCGAGGATGAACGGGCGCAGGAAAACCAGGAACTGAAGGATATGGTGAAGGACCTGAGGGATACCCATAAGCAGGATATGAAGACCCAGTCGAACCTGATGAAGTCCATCGACAGACTTACCAATCAGGTGGCTGATCTTACCACTCAGAACAAGACCCTTCAGCAGAAAGTCAATGACCTGCTGTCACAGATATCAGTCGGCAACAAAGTCCGCTTTGGCTCTACCAGTCAGAAGGGTACCAAGAAGAAGGCTGCACCTGTACAGGACAGAGAGAAAGACAAGGATGATTTCGACGGAACGAATGGTGCTGCTATGAGCTCAAACTCACAAGCAGATGCTGCACATGTAGAGGAATCAGAATCAGCTGAGCAGACCCAGAAAAGCTTCGAGTATCGCAAGGGTATGAAGTATCAGACGATGTTTGCAGATAACCGTGTTTTACATGAGTCTGATGTGAATCTTCTCCCTGAAGGAGCAACCATTATCAAGAGCGTTTACGAATCTACATACGAGCAGGTATCCTATATTGTACAGCACGATTACGAGATGATTATCTACAAGGATAAGGACGGCATCATGCGCAAGGGCTATTTCCCCAAGGTTAGCGCTGAGTCAGAGAACGAGACCGTAATAGATCGTTTCCCTGGCACTCATGCTTCTTGCTCATTGCTGGCCAATCTCGTATTCAACAAGTATCACATGAATACCCCAGTATATCGCGAGATGGTGCGCTTGCTGAACAACAAGATGAACGTTAGCCGCAATACCGTATACAACTGGTTTGTCAAGGGCTCTGACCACCTTAAGAAAGTGCTTCCTGTACTGAAGGAAAAACTGCTTGCCAAAGGTGCAGTCGTAAACTGCGACGAGACCTGGTGTAGAGTGAAGGTAGCCGGTAAGTACGGAAAGAAATACATCTGGTGTATGGTGAACAAAGAAGCTAAGGTCGCAGTCTATTTCTACGACGATGGCAGTCGTGGACGCCAAGTGCTTCGCGACTTCCTAGGTAATACTGAAATTGATGCACTCCAGTCGGACGGCTTTAATGTCTATATGTATCTGGACAAAGAGCTGGTAGATGTGGACCACCTGTGCTGTCTGGCCCATGCAAGAGCTAAGTTTAAGTATGCTCAGGAACAAGGCAAGGATGCTGATGCCGAATACTTTATCTCGAACATCGGAAGACTGTATGATCTGGAAGAACAGTACCGGTTGAGACATCTTACTCCACAGCAGATACAGCAAGAACGGCAAGGTGAGCAGACCACCAAGATTATACAGAAGATCCGACAGCGGCTAGATAAGCTCCTATCTGATACAAGTGGTATGAGAGGTGACCTGATGAACAAGGCACTCAACTATCTGAAGAGTTTCTGGAACCAGCTCATCCTCTATCTGAAAGATGGCCGGTACAGTATCGATAACTCACTTGCTGAACGCACCCTACGCCCTATGACAGTAGAGCGCAAAAACTCGCTGACTTTTGGTAGCCATGATGGTGCAGAAGTATCGGTTATTTACCACACGTTTATTGAGACATGCAAGATGTGTGGCGTATCAACGCTGGAATATTTTAAACAATTCTTCAAGGCAATTATGCAGGGAAGAACAGATTACGAGAACATGTTGCCAATGACCATTGGCATTAAAAAATAATAAAGTTTAAT
>JAFZUS010000123.1 GCA_017618275.1 Prevotella sp. | reverse complement strand
CCGTAAGCTGATCACTGGCGAAGATGTCGCCAAAGAGGTGCGCCTTAAGATAGTAGTCGTCCTGCGGGCAAAAGGCGTAATTGAATGGACGGCCCGATAGTTGCGTCTGGTTCTTCTTGCCCAGTTCGTAAGCCGCCTTAGCATCGTCCCATTCTGCAGGGCGCGTCCAAGGTTTTCCTTCCTGCCAGTTAGCCTGCTTATTCTCCAATACCTTATTCAAGACTCCCAGAGCATTCAGCGAGCGTGGGAAACCTGTGTAGGCATAGAGCTGCGAAAAAGCCTCTTTCAGTTCGTTGATGGTCACGCCATTGTCGAGTGCCATCTTCACGGCAGGCTCCAGCCGCTCCAAATCACCCTGTGCCATCAGGCAGGCACATGCTGCCAATCCCTTTTGACGCTCTGTCAGCCTTTGTCCGTTTACCGTTACCATAGTCATTACTGCTATTACAAAAAATATAATTCTTTTCATTGCTATATGTTCTAACTGGGTGCAAAATTACAAAATAATCCCCGAACTTGCGTTTCACTTTTTGCGGCTCTTTTTTCACTTTTTTCCGAAAATGAAGAAAAGGCGTTCGGATATCGTAGGGATTTACCAAGTATTTGCCTCATTTTTACTATTTTTCAAGGAAAAATTTGCCAACTTGAAAAGCATTTAGTTTATTTGCATAGAAATTAAAGTTATTAAATATGGTAAGTAAAGATTTAAACCGATTGAAGGTCGTTTTGGTCGAGAAGAAGAGAACTGGTGTCTGGCTGGCTGAAGAGTTAGGCGTTTCACCCGTCACCGTTTCCAAATGGTGTAGCAACATCACTCAGCCTACTCTACCCACCCTGGAGCGGATTTCAGAGTTGCTCGGATGTGAGAAGCGGGAGTTGATAACGGAATGATATAAATCGAAAAAATAAGAGTATGGATCTTCAAAAGATACATCAATATAAGTCAGCGTTTGACCTGATAGCAAAGTCGGTCAAGGACTAGTCTAAGCCATTCGTCGGGATATCCGATGACGAATGAAGATTAGACTCACTACCAGCAGGAGTGGGAAGACGGAGGCGGAAAGGAGGCCGCTCTGGATGCTGTCGGAACAGGCGCTGGTGGCGAGACCTACGAGGGAAGGACCGAGTGTGCCACCCACATCGCCCCCGAGGGCGAGAAGGGCAAAAAGGGCTGTACCGCCTCCTGGGATGCGGGCTGAGGTGAGGCTGATGGAGCCTGGCCACATGATGGCGACTGCCAGACCGCTGACCATACAGCCGATGAAGGCGATGATGGGCAGGGACGAGAGGGAAGCGACAAGATAAGAGGCGAAGCAGATGATGCCTGCGACGGTCATATAGGACGAGAGGTTCATGTGCTGTCCTCGCTTACCATACCAAAGGCGTCCCAACCCCATGCAGAAAGCAAAGCCGCATGGTCCTGCGAGGTCGCCGATGGCCTTATCGACTCCCAACGAGGCTTCAGCAAAGGCCGATGTCCACTGAGCCATGGAACTCTCGGATGCGCCTGCAGCAATCATCAGGATGAGGAAGGGCCAGAAGGTGCGACTACCAAGAAGCTTGGACATGCTCATACCTTCGGAATCGGGGACGATAGGCTCGATGGGACAAGTGGCGAAATTCAGGATGTTATAGAGCGGGATGATGGCCCAGAGGCAGGCAAGAATGCGCCAGTTGGCCAACCCGAAGAGGGTGAAGAAGAGCGTGGAGCCGAGAATCACACCTACGGCTCCCCAGCAGTAGAACGAATGGAGCATGCTCATCATGCCCTCTTTGTTGGGGAACGGACAGGCTTCGATGACGGGACTGCAGAGCACCTCGATCAGTCCGCTACCTACGGCATAGATGCATACGCAGATGAGGATGCCGATGAGTGGATTGGGAAAGAGGGCCGGCAGGAAGGCCATACCGATGAGTCCGAGGGCTGAGGTGATTTCGGAGATGATGATGCTCCGACGATAGTTGAGGTTCTTGAACTTGGCGCAGAGGAAGTCGGTAATCAGCTGCACGATATAGAAGACAGCTGGTATGAGAGCCAGACTGGCTATCGGGATGTCGTACTCACGATGGAAGGCCATGAACAGCAAGGGTGTGAAATTAGCTACAATGGCCTGAGTCACAAAACCCAGGTAACACGCTCGCTTCGTTATACTATAATCATTCTCTTTCATCACCGACTAAATAAACAATTATTCCTCATCAGGCTGCTGACCGTCGTGAGCCTTCCATGCACATTCGGTAATCTTCATGTCAGAGAAGAGTGCCGTGAAGGATGATTCCTCTGGCGAACAGGCATAGATACCAAAGCTGATCTCGTCGGCACCGGCATACATGTGGCAGATGCGCATCTGACTGAAATCGAGGCCATTGGTGGAACACTCGATGCAGTAGTCATCCTCGCGACGCGAGAAACGATACCACATGGTTTTTACATCAGCAGGAATAGCCGTTGTGGCCCAGTCGGAATAGCCCTTGTTCGTGGCTACGCTACCCAGGTGCTGGAACTCGTCGTTCTCGTATTCCACAGAGCCTTTCAGCCAGTTCTCGCTATCCAGATACATCACAATGCCGCACTGGTCAAAACGCTGATGGCTCTGCGTGAAGTCGGTCTTCACCACAAAACTGAAAAACTTTTCGCGCGTCTTCATCTGTAGCACGGGTGCATTGTCGTTCTGGAAGTGATAGTACGTGCGCTGCCAGAGGTCGGTCTGCGGGGCAGTAGTGATGAGGATGGTGTCACCCTTCACCTCGAACCCACCAGGTTCCCT
>JAFZUS010000122.1 GCA_017618275.1 Prevotella sp. | reverse complement strand
CTTTTCTTTCCTTTCTGTTGCTACTGACGATGATCTCCGGCTTCTCTGCCCGGCGAGTGCTCTACATCGGTGATTCCATTACTGATGGTGGATGGGGACGTAGCGGAGGCAGCGCCAAAGCGTCGAAGGACCGTAACCATAAGGACTTGAACCATGTCTATGGACATAGCTATATGATGCTCTGTGCTGCTTATTATCAGAGTCAGTGGCCCGACTGTGACTGGCAGTTCTGGAACCGGGGCATCTCTGGCAATACACTCTTTCAGATGGCTGATCGCTGGCAAGAGGATGCACTGAGTCTAACCCCTGATGTTATTTCCATCCTGATTGGTACGAACGACGTGGGTGCTTATCTGGATGAATGTAAGAAAAGCGGCAAGGCGTTTACCATAGATGGTTTTGATTACAACCGCTGGAAACAGAAATACCGCCACCTGCTTGATACAACCCGAACGGTGTTGCCCAATGCGGAGCTGGTATTGTGTACACCCTTCGTGGGCAAGTCTACAGGACAGGTGCGTATGACCATCACCGACAGCCTGGCACAGATAGTTCGGAAGATAGCTGATGATTACAAGGCCGTTGTCGTGTCTTTCGACCAGCTGTTTGCTAATCTGCAAAAGAGCGAACCGACTCCGAAGTATTGGATATGGGACGGCATTCACCCCACAGCAGCAGGTCACCAACGTATGGCAGAACTGTGGGAGAGCCGATGCCACGACTTGATGATAACCAATAACCGCGTCACTATTAACGTTACTCGAGACCAGTTGGAACAATGTCCCGAAGGGCCCTACGAAGCCTCGTGGCAGTCTATTGCCGCCCACTACCGCACGCCAGAATGGTTCCAGGATGCCAAGTTCGGCATTTTTATCCACTGGGGTGTTTACTCGGTACCGGCAGCTGGTAGCGAGTGGTACCCTAAGCACATGTACAACGGACTGGCAAAGGTGCACAGAGAGAAGTGGGGGCGTCAGTCGCAGTTTGGCTACAAAGACTTCATCCCCATGTTCAAGGCTGAAAAGTTCAACGCATCCGAGTGGGCAGAACTGTTCCGTGAGGCTGGAGCGCGCTACGTCATTCCGACAGCTGAGCATCACGACGGCTTTGCGATGTACGACAGTAAGCTGACGCGATGGAATGCCAAGCAGATGGGACCTTGCAGAGATATCATCGGTGAACTGGCAGAGGCTGTGCGTCACGAAGGACTGAAGTTTGGTGTATCGAACCACCGCATCGAGAACTGGGACTTCATGTATCCGCTGAACATGCCGAAGGACTCCACCGACCTCTTCCTTCCAGATTATTCCGACCTCTATGGACCGCCTCAGAAACCTACTGAGCAGAGCGGTATGGGACCGAAGGCTCTGGCTGCCGCTGCTAATGGTGGAGCCACCGAGGCCGTCATCAATGAGGCTGCGCAGGAAGGTCGCCATCCGCAGAGCGATGCTTTCCTCAATGAGTGGGAGCTGCGTGTGCATGAGATCATCGACCGCTATCAGCCCGACTTGCTCTACTTCGACAATGGTATCAACTATCGTTCGCTAGACCCGTGGAAACTGCGTCTTGCGCGATACTATTATAATAGTGCCCATCATTGGCAGAAGGAGGTGAGCATTCAGTCGAAGGCGCAAGCCTATCTTGCTGGCTCTATCCAGGATTTCGAACGCGAGAGCCGTGCACCCCGCAAGCTCTATGACCGCTACTGGCAGGTGGACGACCCCATTGGCAACAAGTTCGGTTACATCGAGGGACTGAAGTTGCAGAGTGCCGATGGCATTATCCGCAACCTTGTTGATAACGTAGCCTGTGGTGGCAACCTCTGTCTGAATATCTCGCCTAAAAGCGATGGCACCATCCCCGACGACCAGCAGCAGATTCTGCGCACCATCGGCCAGTGGCTCCGTCAGAACGGTGAAGGCATCTACGGCACGCGGCCCTATAAAAATGCCATTGAGGAAAATATCCGGTTCACAACTAAGGACGGTGTCATTTATGCCTTTGTTCTTCGTTGGGACGGCAAACCTTTCACTATTCAGAGCATTGACGGCACTAGAGTGAAAAGCATTACCCGCTTGGCTGACGGCAAGAAAGTAGGTTTTAAGAAACAGGCCGATGGCATCCGCGTAGAAGCCAATGGCTTAGCCACTAATAATGCTATAGGATTCAAAATTGAAATAATATAGACGGGAATGAAACGTTTTTCAATGATGCTGCTGCTGATGATGGTTTGCATCACAGTTTGCGGTAAGAAACAGGCAACTAACAGTCCCATTGGCGAGTGGAAACTGGATGCAGCAGGTCTGCCGTGCTTTAATTATGTAGGCAGTGTGCCTTATAAGGCTACGCTGGCTAACGGCGACAGCGTGAAACTCGATCCAGACCCTTGGTTCGTGTTAGGCAATTATCAGTTGACAGTGTTTGCTCATGTCAGCGGACAATATGAGTTGATTACGGGTCAGCGTGCTTGGGCCCGCATGAATCAGGGCGACCGTAAGAACACGGGTAAGAACGATGCTCGACTGGAGGTACTCTCTGCCGATGGTAGCATTGTGAAGACCTATCCTCTGGTGGGAATGAAATCGCTCTCTGCTGATTCTACGAAGAGCCGACGGACCTTCGGCTGTGGCTATGCGCAGTATCAATACCAGGCAGACAAACTGCAGGTGAGTCGTACGCTGAGTATAAAGCCTTCGCTCACCATCGATGGTGGTGCCTCGGCCTTCCTGCTCACCGTTACTATTAAGAATAAGACGGGTAAGACGCAACATCTGCGCTACGTGGAGAGCATCCGAGCCCAGTATGAGACGATGATGCAGCAATCGACACCTCGTGAGTGGCGCAAGGTGAAATATACCCCAATTATCGATGCCCAAAAGGTGGAGGCAAAGTTTGATGCCAAGACAGATGATCCACTGCTGTTCTTGTCGAAGGATGACATTTGCAAGTATGAGGGTTTTCCTCCTGTGCTCTATATGGAGGATCTCTCAGGAAAGGCTCAATCAGCCTGCACCAACGAAGACCTTGGCCTCAGCTACGACCTGACGCTGCGAAATGGTGAGGAGCGACAGATTCAGATGATCATCGGCTTTGATATGCAGCGCGAGTATGCGAAGCGAATAGATGCAAAAGAAGAATTGAAGGACGAAGGTCTATTCTCAGAGACATGGAAAAAGGTACTACCCGTATATGCCGAAGAACAGGATGCAGAGCTGCGTCGAGAGCTGACCTGGCACGCCTACATGCTGGAGGCGATGGCCACCTACAGCGATTACTATCACGAGACAAAGATTCCGCAAGGTACCATATACGACTACTTCTGGGGACAGCATGCCTCTGCACGCGACAATTTCCAGCATGCTCTGCCCACTATCTATTATCACCCAGAACTTGCCAAAAGTATCATTCGCTATATGATGCAACGCACAGTGCCAAGTGGTGAGGTGATGCTCATCGAATATGGTAACGGCTTTGCTGAGCCCACCTGTTATCAGACCAGCGATCAGCAGCTGTGGTTCTTCCTGCTGTTGTCGGAGTATCTGCGCGTCACAAAGGATTATGCTTTCCTGAATGAGAAGGTGGCCTGCTATCCTGTGAAGGATATGCCTAAGTTCACGATCCTTGAGCATGCTCGGCATTGCTATGACTATCTGCGCAATCAAGTGGGCACGGGCAGTCATGGACTGGTTCGACTGATGAACTCTGACTGGTGCGATGGCATCTTCTATTGTCTGGCAGAGCCATACAATGTGGTTCAGCCGCAGGGCGAGTCGCATATGAATACAGCAATGGCGCTCTCGATTCTGCCCGTCCTCGCCGACCAACTCGAAGCAGCTTCGGCTGATAGCCATTTGGTAAGTAGTATTCGTGCTTGGCGTCAGCAGCTCTACGATGCTTATATGAAGGACTGGGGTAATCGCAGTTATCCTCGTCGAATGTATTTCGCAGGTCGCAACTTCGGCGACAACAACCTCTTCTTGGAGCCCATGGGCTTTACTCTGCAGGTGCAGGACATCCCGTTGGAGCGCCGTCAACTGCTCTATCGTGAGATGCAACAGAAACTCTATCAAGGCGAGAAGATTGCCGCACGCCAGCAGGAAAATCCAGAACTGACCAGTGACGACCTCGACTATGGCTCGCGCGAAAACGGTGGTATCTGGTATTCACTCAATGGTCCTGTGATCTGTGGTCTTGCCACCTTTGACAAACAGGAGGCCATGAACCGTCTCAAGCAGATGTCGCTTACCAGCCACGCCCGCCAGTTCCCACAATACTGGACTACCTATTGGTCATCAGCAGACAATATCGAATCCTCGCTTGTTGCGCCAGACAAAGGTGCACCTGGACTTCCCGACCAAACCGCGTCCTACGCAGAAACAGCCATCGCCTGTGCCCATATTCATGCTTGGATGCTGTACTGTTACAACAAGTTTAGGGCTGGGGACTAAGTCGGCAATGGTCAGATGTGAATAGATCGTATATAACAAATCGGCCTCTTCGTATTGTTCCAACGCTTCAGCCATGACGATGCACTTCTCCAGCATTTTCTCGTCTCGAACGATGCTTGCAAAGAGTTCCT
>JAFZUS010000121.1 GCA_017618275.1 Prevotella sp. | reverse complement strand
CACATACACCTTCACCACGTTCGTGTTCGCCTGGATAAACGCGTTGTAGTCGTTCATCTTGCCGTTCAGGCCCTCAAAACCCTTCTTCAGCGTCTGGTTAAACTGCCGATACACCGCCGCCATGTTGCCCCACTGGGTGCGTATCTGCATCTGCGCCTCCGTGCGCTGCGGCACGCTCGCCTTCGTCGGGGCCTCGTACACCACCGTTCCATACTTAGTCTGCCTGTAAATCAGCTGACCCACCTTGCCACTCAGTTGAGTAGCCACTCCATTTACCTTTGCCATAATTCTAATCTCCTATACTTTAAGTTTAACAATAATAATCAAGGCCGATAAGCCCACAATAATCCAAAATATCCACTTCAAGGCCGATACCCAGGGAGACGCCCGCGCCATGCCGTCAATGCTGACCCCACCGGCAATCTCCTGCACCATCACCGAGTCCCGATGTTCTATGTACACCGTATCCCGCACCACCCGCACCTCCTCTTTCTTTGCCTCCGTTCTGGCCGACCGGTCGCGCACGGTCACCCTGTCTGTCACCCGCTCCACTTTCACAGAATCATTACAGAAGACCGTCTCCGTGATTACCTCGTGTTCCGTCAGGTTCTCCTCCAGATTCTGGGCAATTTCTTCGCGAATCGAATCCCGCATCTCCAGAGTTTCGTAGCTCGTAGTCGTGGTGGCCTCACTTACCTTCCTGCTGCTTGCGCAGCTTGTCCCTAACAGGGCAATCATCCCTGTAAGGGCAATCCTGAATACCTTCAATCGCATCTTTCAACTGTCCAATTTCACGTTTCAAATCCTTTACCTGGTCTTCCAGCGGCAGGGCTATCAGCTCCCGGAACTTCTGCACGAACTCCGTACTCAAATCCAGATTCTTCTGCCTCACGTCAGCCTTCAGGCCCTCAATCTCTTGTTTGTACTTGCGGCCGCTCACAAACCAGCCGCAGCATCCCAGCAAGGTCATCATACCCAGTATGATTTCCGTCCAATTCAATGTCTCCATAACCTTATCTCCTATCTTTTAATCAATTTCTGCTTCCTGTTCGGGCCATACCTTTTCCAACTCACGTGCAGGAATGTCCCGTAGTCAATCAACTGGTCGAACTTGCCGTTCTCAATGATGATCTCCTTCAGCCGGCGAACGTCAGCGCAGGTAATGTCTGCCGCCTCTCCGCGCAGGTGTTGCGACCCTACCGCACCGCCTACCTTCACGTTGTGTTCCTTACAGCGGTAGCCGCTGTTCACTGTGATGGGTTGCCCCAGTTTCTCTCTGGCCGGATCCAGCACGTTGGCCACCAACGCCCTTACGTTCCCCTGGAACTCCTCCGGCAGTTCGCCGCAGCAGCGGCATCTGAATTCTTTGTCTGTAAAATGTTTCATATCTATAAGCTTTTATTCGTTCTTGCTTTCACCTATAGAATGACCCAGACTCAGATTTTTCCGCCGTCCTCCAGACAAATAATCTCCGTATAAAACGACTGAAGGCCGATGCCTAAGCACCAGCCTTCAATCTTCCCAAATCACGGCGGTCACGCCGCCGAACCGTTCCGACACAAAACAGCATTCATGACACGACCCTCCTCCGCCGTCATCATAGTCCGCGTCCTCATATGAGTCCCAACCCCGGTTTCCGCCCAAGGCGTGTTTCACGCGCCAGCTATCATTGCTTCCGCCCTGATACCTGGATCTTTGGACTTGGAACCATACATCCAAATCGATATTCTGAATATCACTCGTGTCATATACTACACCATATTGAAAGAACTCCTCCGTCACCGAATTCTTGGGGACATCCAGATCTTTCCAGTCTATCATATAGCGGCCTAAATTCCGTGACTTCTTCATCCAAACAACCTTGCCTTTATAGGAATAAACCACCGCTATCGGATGCGGCCCGCACGTCACGTACCTATATACCACGCTTGAAATACTGGTACCAAAGTGCTCAGACACCTCTTCTATCAACTGCGGACTAAACACACGGCCTTCAATTGCCTTCATAAACGCCGGTGTAGGCATCAACAGTTCACTTGCAAACTCATTGGCCTCAGCCTCTTGGTTCCCCTGCTTGTAGCAGTCCAGCGTTCCGGGGTTATCGCAATGCACCTTATTATGTCCCAACAGGTAGTGACCTATTTCGTGTGCTATGCTGAATCGCTTTCGCGGCTCATACCGCGTCTCGCTGTTCACCGTTATCTTCACATAGTCATCGTTCAGGTATACAATCCTGCCCTCACAGCCCGTCAGGGGCTCCTCATCATAATAGAGTCCAAGACTCAACACAAGCTGTGTCAAGTCTTGGCCTACCAGGTCGTTATAGCCTATTTCCCAAAGGAATTGCCGTGCGGCATCACTTGCTCTGCTCATCTTCCTGTTTCAGCAATTCAAGTATTTCCACATCTGATGCTATCTGTGCAATCTGCTCATCTGTGAGCTGATCCAAGTTCCGGAAACACATGGCCGGATACCTGGCGCTAAGGGTATTTCTGAACTGTATTCCAATAGGGCCTCTGTCTGCCAGACGGCGCTTTACTTCCTTCATTCTTTCGTTTCTGATTCTGCCTATCTCTGCACGGGCCTTGAAGTTCATCTGGCGCACCAGCTGATCCATCTTGGCATTTTGTTCACCCTCATTTGTTCCCCACAAAGCGTACAACTCTTCAGTTGTCATTGCATCAACATTCAGCTTGTTGATTTTTTCCTTTAAATTCATTTTTGAATTATTTTTGTTAATCTTCTATTCAATTTCTTACGTAGGTTATCATACTGGCGGCTGTCTATTCCCAGCAGCCCGCATATATCCTTCGGTTTCGGATCGTCCAGCTGGTCTATGGCATCCATCAGTGCCAGCAGGTCGGGTTCGTCTTTTAACTCTTCCCTGGCCCGGTCAACCCAACCGTCGTCGTCATCGTCTTCACCATACAGAGGCTGCTCCTCTTCAGTGAGCGTATCCACGTCTATGGGTGGCGGCGGAAGTTCAGGATGGCGTTTGTACCTGTCCACACTTTTACTGATTACGCTGTCCAGAACAACCAGGGCTTGCTCTTCAATCGAACGGTTTTCAGGCCACTTCCATTTGAAGTAGAGTGCATCAAACGTCCTTTGCATATAGACGTCCAAGGCGTTTCCTTTCAGCACGAACTCCGAGTGGGCTCCTTGTTGCGTCTTGCCTCCAACCAGTCGGGGCACACCGCGTTCGTCGTAATCCACTTTAGCCCAGAGTCTTTCTGTCATTCGGCGGACAAGCGCTACACGCACTTTCCGCCATTCTTCGGGCGGCACTCTCTGCAGCCGTTCAAGTTGTTTTAATTTCTCTGTTTCGGTCATCATAAAGATTCCTTTCTTTTTTTAGTGAATGTTTCATTGCATTATTTTTTCTATTCACTTATATAATGACCCACCGGGTGACGTTTTCCGCCATCCGGTGCAAACTTTTTTTAAAATATTTTTTTCTGACCTCCGTCGAAGAACAAAAAGAGCTGCGAAGGTGTGGGTCGCCTGTCGCAGCTCCAGAAAAAATCATCGACTGCTGAATGTCGTTCACCAATAGAATGACCCATGCTGTCGTATTTCCCGCCATAGTATTTTAACTTTTCTTGGTTATCTTTTTTGTTCTTATCTCATCGGGCATTGCCTGGCATATCTTTCCGTCCAGTTGCTTGCCGTTTTTATGTTTGTCTCGCTTCACGCCGTCACTTCCCCAGGTGCCCCATTGTTTAAAGAAGAAAGCCTTGCCCGCAGCATCACACTGGGCTTTGATGTTCTTCACCCATTCTTCTTTCATTGGCCGCGCCTGCGTTCCGCTCTCACCGCCAACGATGATCCAGTCTATACCGGTCAGGTCAAGTTCACCTAAGTCTTCCAGCAGAGGTTCACATGACAGGAACCTGATGGGGGCGTTCTGGATGGCTCTAAGGCTTTCCATCTTTGGTTTTGAACTAACCACCTCAACCGTCACACCCAGCCACGCATTCTTGGGGACCTCTCTGGTCTGGAAATACTCCTCCATCCGTTCTGCCCGTTTGGTAAGCAGTTGGTAGCGGTGCTGAGGCGTTTCTTTGATTACCTGCATCACTTTATCTACAAACTCAAATGGCACATCCTTATGGAAAAGGTCGCTCATGGAGCAAACAAATATGGTGCGTGGCTTGCGCCATTTCTTAGGCTCGTTCAGTGCGTCTTCATGTAGTGTTACCTGAAATCCGTTCTTATATTTCTCTGTGCCCATGGCTTTCAGCCTGCGGCTCATCATTTCTGCATAGCAGTGAGCACATCCTGCTGAGGTTTTGGTGCAACCCGTCACTGGGTTCCACGTTGCGTCAGTCCATTCTATCTTGGTTGTGCTCATTATTTCTTGACTATCTTGTATTCCACAATTTCGTTTCTCTGGTATGCTGCTTCGTAATTCACTTTGGGTGACGTGCAGTCATACGTTATCAGCTTTTTACGCTTCATCTCTGCTATCTCCTCCTTGGCGTGTGTTCCTATGTGCCCCTTGTCAATAGCAAAGTCAAAAGCCTCTTTGTTGTTATGGATTTCCCCTGCCATTATCTTTTCGTGTAACGCCTTCTTGAAAGCATCAATCTTCTTGATTGGTTGCGGCCCCCAGAGTTCTAACTGGTCTTTCTTTCCGTCATCATCTATGTCAAAGTTAGCCGAGCCATTCACTTCGTTAATCTGCCAAGCCATCCTGAGGAACTTATCCGCAGCCCTAATGTGCGAGGCTCCGAAGATGATACCATACACTCCTGCGTTTTTCTTGATGGTAAACGGGAACATTCTTACGGGACTTCCCTCCGGCAGTTTACTCTTCAGGTAGTTCAGAATCTCGTTATGAATGTATTTATACGGCTTCTCTTTGATTTCATCCATGGTTGCCTGTGGCACAATCTCCCTGAACTCCGGGGTATCACCAAACCGGAAGAAGAACGAAGACGACAAGTAATACAGGAAGTCTGTCTGAGGCTTGCGTACAATACTCATGAAATACTTGTCCGCAATGAATTTGATGCCGTTTTGATCCAAGTAAACCAAAGAGGGCACTTGTCCTATTTCTGGCTCCAGTATATCGTACAGTTCTTCAAACTTCTTGTTATAGGGCGTTATTCTTATATTGCCGCACCTCATTTCAGGATTGTCGTCAATAAACTTCTTGTAAGCCTCCAGAAGTTGTTCGTATTTCTTCTTGTCGTATTCGTTGAAGAAAAGATGTATGATGGTACCATTATTCTTGATGTTCTGTATCTGCCCTTTTATTTCCTGTAGGATTCGGATGGGACTGCCAGGACATCCTGTTTCATCGTAGCCAGGACCGGCAAAGAAGTCAAAGATACTCACCCGCTTTCTTTGCGACATCACAAATGTAGGGAGCCATTCACGAGCATAACGCTGGAAGATTTCCAACTTCGTGATGGTTCCTTCGTCGAAGGGTTCTTTATGAATGTTCTTTCCAGGCATGTATTATCAGTTTTAGTTCATATCCCCCGCTTCAGGCACAAATGGCTGTCGCCATTAGAGCCTTCCGCTCCCCACGCAGGCCGTGCAGCCGCGATGCGTCAGCACCGCCTGCCTAAGCCTCCCGCACTACTCGTATTGATTCTTCCGTTTATACTGTTCCGCCATAGCCAGCAGCTCCCTGAATCTCACTTCCCGTTCCGGCTTCAGCAACCCTTGGTTCATCTGTTTCCGGTTATGTTTGAGCCATGTGTAAAGCCGTCTTTCCTCAAGATTATATTTCGATAGGTTTCTGCCGTTCTCCGTTATGAACGACATAACCTCATCGTAATTCTTTTTCCAAGCCTCGTCTTGAGTCATGGCCTCAGAACTGAACATCTTTGAAAGCCGCCTCTATCTCCTCTAAAGCCACAACGCCTCCCCACATCCTGAAAACGTAGAGAGGTGTTATGCATCCAAAGTCCATGGAACAAGACCTTGCCTCGTTCTCAATGAACGCCTTAAGCCTGGTAACAATATCATCCATCATACCTCAGCCCTCTTACATCTCCAGTATATCCTCCGGCCCCATAGGTTCGTATGGACCATTCTTCATCTCCAAAATCACCGACCCACTCTCCAAAGCCTTCACTGTATGCCATTGCCCGGCAGGCACGTTCAAAGCTACGACCTGACCACCCGGACTCAATTCTATTGCCTCCGTGCAACGACGCTCCAGTTCATCATAGAATTCCCAAACCAATCTGCCTCTCAGACAAACTACCGTTTCCGATGTCTTCTGGTGCCGATGGATGGGCATAGGGCTACCTGGTTCAATGGCATTCAGCATCCGTTGCGAACCGTCCTGGTCCGAATTCCTCAGATCCAGATTCATTCGCAGCCGAGGTGATGCCTTCGCCTCCTCAGTCAATTTATCAAGCAGTGCTTGGTTAATGATCATATTCGTGTCAATTCGTGATAATTCGTGTTCAAAAGTCTCTCCGTAAATCCGTCTTTCCGTGGTTCCGAGGAGTCTATAGTCTTCTCAGAACCACCTCAAACGCTTCCGCATACACACACCCCGCCTGGCATCCCCTATACGCTGCAAAGCCCTCAATAGCCTCAGCACTCCTCGGATGCGGATAGGGTCTCATCACGCCGCGGTACATGCTCAGCGCCTTCACCTTGGCATCCACGCCCTCTTTACCAACTTCCACCCATGTATTCGGCTGGAAACGGTTCATGGCCGTGTTCAGTGCCCATTCTGTACAGCTGGGTACTTCCATGTACCAGAATTCCTGTATGGGTTTCACTTCCGGCCTGCGCTGGAACAGTCTTATCGCCTCCTGGCACGCCAACGAGGTTTGCAGATGGTCGTTGTTAGTATCCGCAGGATGGTGCGTGATGATAATATCCGGCTCCGATTCCTTGATGGCCGCCTCTATGTGCTGCACAAGCTGCAGGTGCGGCACGGTGTTCATCTCTATGTTCGGGAACTTCCCTTCATATTCCTTATTAACACCTAAGAAAGCAAGGGCAGCGTGTGTGTCGTCGTTCAGTTCGTTGTCCTCCGGACGGAACGCCCTCGCCTTGGCCTCGGCACTCATGATGCACACGTCCACCACGTCTCCCTGCTTGGTCCACTTGTAAATGGAAGCGCCACATCCCAAAACCTCATCGTCGGGATGAGCTACCACAATTAAGTACTTCATATATTTTTTTGCTAATAAGTTTTCTATT
>JAFZUS010000120.1 GCA_017618275.1 Prevotella sp. | reverse complement strand
TCCACCTTTGCCCGTTCCAAGTCATGCTGTGTCTTTTCAAGTTCTGCCGTCCTGTCACGTGTGTCAGAAACTGCAAGCAACGCTCCTTGGCTGACACGCTGCCCGTTCTGCACCAGCACACGTTGCAACACCTCGCCTTGTTTGGGACATTGGAGATCTGCCTTGCGGATAGCAACCAACCGTCCATTGCACAGCAACTGCTTCTGGAAGGTCTGCCGATGTATCACCATCGTATCGACCTCTGCCACAGTTTGCTCCTGTTCAGCAAAGACACTTTCTTCTTCCTTCTGTTCATTCCCGTTTTTGCATCCCGCCAGCAACAGCAGGAAACATATCAAATAAAGTCCTGTTCTTTTCATTTATCATTTCCTTAAAGTTCACTTCTATGTCCGTCCCATGTATCCAGTCATGCAACGTCGATTTCTGCAACGTGTAGTAGTCTGTCCAGAACGTCTGCAACTGACTGATGTATTGCGACTTTGCCGATTCCATTTCCTGCTGTGCCGTATTCAGGTCTGTCACCGACACTGCACCTGTCTCAAATCGCCGTCGCATGATGCCGTAGCGTTCCTCCGCTATCTCCTGTGCCCGCAAGGCATCTTTGCACTGCATCGGCTGGGTGTTGAACTGCAGCACTTTCTTCCGCAAGTCCTGCACATAGTCCGAGTGTGCCTGTTCCAGTTTCGTACGTGTCACGTCCATCCGTGCTTCAGCCATCTTCACTCTGCCACGGCTCACACCCCAGTCGAAGATGGGCAGTGAAAGGGTCAGTCCTACAATCTCGTTGTCCCTCAACCGCCGGTAGGCATCATTGAAAGTGCTGCCTGTCTGACTAAAACCCACCTCACCACTCAATGTCAGTTGCAAACCCTTACTTGACTTTGCCTGAGCCAAGGCTTTTTCCACGTCCAGCATCTGCTGCCGCTGTTCCAGTGTGTGCGATGAGTTGGCAATGGCTTTCTGCAACACTTCATCGGCATTCAGCAGCACCTCGGGCACCACGTAAGGAGGAATCAGCTCTGCCTCGGCATAGTCCGTCACTCGCAGGTAGGAAAAGAACTGGTACATACGGTCATCCAGTTCCAGTTTTTCCTTGTTTACAGCCACCCGTGCATTGAGCAATGACAATTCCAGTTGCAGCACCTCACTCTTGGTCGTTGTACCTAATTCGAGCCGTTTCTGTGCCATGTTAAACAAAGCCTCACGGTCTTGCAGGGTGGCAAGGCTCTGCTTGTAGTTCGATTGTGCCGAAAGCACACTAAAGAACAGGCCCGTCACCCGAAGAGTCACATCCTGCATGGCGGTAAGGTAGTCTTTTTGTGCGATTTGGTATTCTATGGGTGCAGTCTTCTTCTCCCATTTCAGCGAATTGAACGAGCACAGGGGTTGTGTGTAACTCACCCTCAGCGGTTGCGAGTTGTAGGTTTTCTCGTCGTAGCTGAACTGATCCAGACGGTAGAGGTATGACTGCAATGACACCGTTCCTCCCGTTGCAGCAATCTGCTGGTCAAGGGACAAGGTGAGGTGGTTCGTCATCGAGTTGTTGTTCACGTACGCCACCTGTCCGTTCTCATAGTTACGCACTGCCACCAGAGAGTGGTCAAAATTGGCAAGCCCTCCATTCAGGTTCACCGATGGCAGCAATTCAGCCTTGAACGAGCGGTAGGTCCAGTAACTTGCCAAGAACGAGAACCTTGCCAACTGTGCATCATACGAATTTTCCTGTGCGATGCGGATGGCATCAGGTAACGTCAATTGCTGTGCAGACATACTCAATGCCGTTACGAGGATTCCACCTGTTATTATTTCTTTAATCCGTCTCATTTAATGTTATGATTGCTATGTTCAAATTTCCTTCTTGCACTGTCTGCCATTGCTTCCGTTGCTGGCGATTTAATCTTGGGTTGCAGCATTATGATTTCCTTTGCCGTTCGTTGCCAGGCTTCCACATTCCCCGTCTCCTCATACAATCCCATCAACTGATACAAAGGATAAAGGCGGTTGGGCATGATGGCAAAAGCTTTTTGGTAAGCCTCTTCCGCTTCTTGATAGCATTGCATATTTCGGTAGTTGTTACCTGTCAGCACCCAAAACATGGGGTCATTGCTCACCTGTATGCCCTGTCTTAGCACAGCATTGCTGTCATTGTACCGCTTCGCCTCCCGGAGTGTCTTGCCAAAGTCGAAAAGAAAGGATGCATTGTCCATTTCCATAGGCATCAGCTCATAATAGTCGTTGATAAACGCCTCATGATGCATGCCTGAGAACATCTTTACTTCTTTATCTGTCTCATGGCGACGTTGGATCTCTTTGGCGACAAAGAAGGCAATGGGCACGAGCACCAATAGAAGCATCACCCTTCCAAGTTTACGATGTGTGTTTTCTTTATCCATATCTACATGACTGGCTGCGAAAGCTGACAAAAGGACGAGTATGATTTGATAAGGCAACAATTCAAACGGATAGGAGAACATGGAGAAGATAAATAATGATAGCAACCCATAAAACAATGGAAGACTCTGCTTGTAAAGTTTTATCAGCACGAAGATACTTGTCGCAGCACACAGCACCGCACCTACCAATCCTTGCTCCACTAATACATTCAAAAGATCGTTGAAGGCGAAGTCTGTCACGCCACCAGATGTGAACAGCCCTGATGTGGGATGTTCCCGATACAATTCAGCGATGCCATCCGCACAAGCAGCACGGAAACCGCCCATACCCACGCCCAGCCAAAGCTTATGCCACCATGCCGTAAGGGATGCTGTCCATGTCAACATTCGTCCATCCGCCGAGCCTTGCTTGGCGAAATAGAAACCCGTTGCCAACACCATCACACCAATCCATACCGCCCATCTATACGCCCAATACTTCTGACGATATAACCACAATGCGATTATCCCCACCGCAACAAGGGCGGCACGGCTCCAGGTGGCAGGCAGAAGAAGGAGCACAAAGGCTGTCATGCACCACACGGCAGTTCTCAACCGCCCTTCAGTAAGTTCCTGTGTCCACCCCCATCCTATCACGGCAGCCATCATCAAATAGGCAGAATAAGGACCTGGATTCTGAAAGTTTCCTGTCATTAGATATTGTGAGTGACGGCTTGCTCCACTCACCAACTGCCACACTCCCAACGTTGCTTCATACACACCACACAGCATTAGTCCGCCGATAAGATAGACAGGTGACAACTTTGACCACGCAAAAATTCTTCTCAATGTCACATACAGCAATCCCATCTCCATCATCTTCAGAAACTCCGTTCCACAGGCGTACTCTCCTCCCATCCACACACGTCCTACCACATATATCATCCACATAGCCACCAATATATCCACCCAACTCCACCGAAGCCTATTCCCTCCAGTCAGCAGATGCAGCACCACAGCAACCACCAACAGCCCCAGCACACTCCATCCCAACACTACGTTACTCTCCGTCCAGCGTACCTCCACATCCGTTACAGTCAGCCACAACAAGAAAGCAACTGTCACACAATCAACAATGCTATGTATGTATTTCCTCATCATAACGTATTATTCTTATATACATATCCTACAACTCCCACCACATATTCCTCTGGCACCAAACCCCAATAGCGGGAATCGTTAGAGTCCAAGACATTGTCTCCCGCCATGAAGTAGTAGTTGTGCTGCCAGCAATGCCGTTTCAGGGGCGCATCGCCAGCCCAGACCTCGCCTGTGTCCCAATCGCAGGTGATGGGCTTTCCTGTCTCCCATGCCAAGAAGATGTTGTACAGCGTTGCTTCGTATGGTGTGACCGTCATGATGTCTCCCTTTCGGGGCATGTACATCGGACCGAAGTTCCGTATGGTCCATCCGAACCGTTCATGGTGAGGGATGGTTGGCAATAGAGGTTGCCACAACAAGGAATCAGGTGTATTCTCCAATTTCCGTTGCTCTTCTTCCAATCCCAACGTCCCCTCATAGTTGTTGTTGCGATAGTGCCCATCCACGATGCTCAAACTATCACCTGGTAATGCCACGACACGTTTGCAAAACACGTTGTTAATGACAAAACTGATGTGCCAATCATGATGAGGAAAGTTGAACACCACGATATCGTTGTGGCGGAGTGGTCGAAGTCCTTTTGTGCGCCACGATTCCAGCTCCTGTCCTGAAAGATTAAAGTCCAAATTGCTGTATATTCTTGCCCCCATCAGCAGTTTGTTCACGATTACCTTATCTCCAGGCTCCAATGTCGGACACATCGACGAAGTGGGGATAGTGAAGTAGTCGAACACAAGGCAACGCAGCAGCAGCCACACGCCATAAAGCATCGGCACAGAAAGAAATCCCGTCAATATGTACTTCAACCACTTATACATTATACATCTTTATCAGTTGAATGTTTAGAGGTCAGCGTTTAGAGCTATTCATGGATTTGACATTAGTCATTACAAAAAGCACCAAGGCAAACACCCACAGCACCACACTTTTCACAAACGAACCTGTAGGTGTGAAATGTATCAGTTCCCCGAAACATCCGCACGACTCCACACTACCGAACATCGTGGGAAAGAACAAATTGACACCTGTGAGCCAGACAAAGAATGTAAGCATCACCAAAGAAAGGATGCTCACCCATCTGACCATTCTTCTCCAGAATGCCAGCACTCCCACCAGTAACTCAGATACACACACCCCGATGGCACATGGCATATTC
Organism: Prevotella sp.; assembly: GCA_017618275.1. Lineage (GTDB taxonomy): Bacteria > Bacteroidota > Bacteroidia > Bacteroidales > Bacteroidaceae > Prevotella. The sequence continues at coordinate 83 of JAFZUS010000120.1, read as the reverse complement.
CATCCATGCAGCCATTGGGGCATATACAGGTCAATGTACTCACCCACCTCCATCGCAAAGGTACGAATGCTGACAATCTTGAG
>JAFZUS010000119.1 GCA_017618275.1 Prevotella sp. | reverse complement strand
GGGGGAGTCATCCCCGCCATCCGCACGGGAATCTTCAAACTTCAGGGATAAAATAACGATAAATTATGAAACTGAAATCATTCATCATTGCAGCCGTAGGGCTTCTCTTGACCACGGGTTGCAATAGTCAGAACAAACAAGTAAAACAAACAGATATGGGTAAATCAATCGTTATATTCTTCTCGCATGCAGGAGACAACTACGCAGTAGGAAATATTGAGGTGGGCAATACAAAGATTGTTGCTGACTACATCACGGAGTTGACAGGTGCCGACCAGTTCGAGATAGTTACGCATAAGTACGACGGCATGGCCTATACGCCACTCATCAATTTGGCAAAGGAAGAAACCAAAAATGGAGAGCTGCCGGAATATGAGGGCGACGTTGATCTGAGCCAGTATGATACCGTATTCATCGGCGGTCCCGTGTGGTGGGGTACTTATCCGCAGGTGATGTTCACATTCTTCAAGAAGCATGCTGGCGAACTGACGGGCAAGACCGTCATCCCCTTCACCACCCACGAGGGTTCAGGCTTGGCTAATTGTGTGGAGGACGTGAAAGCTGCTTTCGCTGGTGCTAATGTCACTAAAGGTTTCAGCATCTACGGTCACGAAGTGCGCACTGAAAAAGGGAAAGTAGAGAAGTGGCTTAAAGGTTTAGGATTTTAATTGAGAAGAAATATGGAATACATAAAATTGAGTAATGGCGTAGAGATGCCACTGTTGGGCTATGGAGTTTTTCAGGTGAGTCCTGATGAGTGTGAACGTTGTGTAAGCGATGCACTGAGCGTTGGTTACCGTCTTATCGACACGGCGCAGGCCTATCAGAATGAGGAGGGTGTTGGTAATGCTTGGCGTAAGAGCGGCATCAAGCGTGAGGATTTGTTCCTCGTAACGAAGGTGTGGATTTCAAATGCTGGCGAGGAAAAGGCCGCCAAGAGTATCGACGAGAGCCTGCGTAAGTTGCAGACAGAGTATATCGACCTGCTGCTCATCCATCAGGCATACGGCGATGTGTTCGGCACGTGGCTGGCTATGGAGAAGGCTTATCGTGCAGGCAAGGTGCGCGCCATTGGCGTGAGTAACTTCCAGGCAGGTCGTTTCTTCGACTTCGCCCATTATGTGGAGGTGAAGCCGATGGTTAACCAACTTCAATGCAACGTGATGATTCAGCAGACGGGCATCGAACCGATACATGCTGAGTTCGGTACGAAAATGATGGCATGGGGTCCGCTTGGTGGACAGGGTGTAGATGGCATCGTGAAGAGCGAAGTACTTGCCAATATCGGTGCAAAATACAATAAGAGTGCCGCACAGGTAGCTCTCCGCTGGCTCACCCAGCGTGGCATCGTGGCCATCCCCAAGTCAAGCCACAAGGAGCGCATGCAGCAGAACTTCGACATCTTCGACTTCTCTCTGACTGCTGACGAGATGGCACAGATTGCCACCATGAATCAGCACGACACTGGTACCATCAATTTTGGCGACCCCCAGTTTGTAAAATACCTAATTAAGAATTACGGATAATTTAAAACAATACAACTATGCAAGGAAATTTTTCGTACCACAATCCCACCAAGCTTTACTTTGGTGATGAGTCGTTGAACTATCTCAAGGATGAGTTGAATAATTATGGGCCAGTTGTACTGCTTAACTATGGCAGTGGCAGTGTGAAACGCAATGGCATCTACGATCAGGTTGTCGCCATTTTGAAAGTGGCTGGTAAGACCATCGTGGAGAATCCCGGCGTGATGAGTAACCCTACATTAGAGAAACTGCACGAGGGCGTGAAGATTGCCCGCGAGAACAACGTCGATTGGATTCTAGCCCTTGGTGGCGGCAGCGTTTGCGACTACTCAAAAGGCGTAGCAGCATCGGTATTCTATGATGGCGATTATTGGGACACATTCTGGTTGAAGCAGCAGAATCCGCCTGTGGGGCAGAAGATACTGCCTGTGGGCTGTATCCTGACGATGGCTGGCACAGGTTCTGAGATGAACGGCGGCTGCGTAATTACCGATGCCGAGAAGAACTTCAAGGTGGGTCATGTGTTTGATGACCGCCTGATGCCGAAGTTCTCGATACTGAATCCGAAGTTCACGATGACCGTACCCGACAACCAGATGAAGGCAGGTATCTACGACATCATGAACCACATCATGGAACAGTACTTCTCTGACTTCGACGATAACACCAGCGATTATCTCTCTGAAGGCTTGATGCGCAGTCTTATCACGTCATCACGTATTGCCGTGAAGAATCCGCAGGACTACGAAGCCCGCTCGAACATCATGTGGACGGCAACGTGGGCACTCAACACCCTCATAGGTCTTGGTAAACGTCAGGACTGGATGGTTCACATGATCGGCCACTCTGTAGGTGCCTGGACACACGCCCCTCACGGCTACTGCCTCGCTGCCGTCTCGATGGCATACTATCGTCGTGCCATGAAGCCCGGTCTCGCCAAATTCGTTCGCTTTGCCAAGAACGTGTGGGACATCAAGGGCGAAGGTATGACTGACGAGCAGATTGCTGAAGCAGGACTTGAAGCC
>JAFZUS010000118.1 GCA_017618275.1 Prevotella sp. | reverse complement strand
GCATAGAGATAGCTGCCCTTGGGCAACGGTGTGCCATTGATGTCAATGTCATCCAACAGGCGCAGACGGACACGGCTGCCATCCACAGCCTTCACCTCCTCGTCGATGATGGCCTTGATCAGGTTCGAATTAGGGGCATTCTGACTCAGCGTATTGAAGTACTCAGAGTCATCCTTCGAGACTTTCGTCACGATATTGTTCTGCGCATCGTCATCCAGTTCACGCACGGCATTGGGCGCTTCATCAGCCACCTCCCTGGCCGCTTTGGCTCCCTTGACAAGAACACTGTCCTGGGCATCTGCCACGGCTCCGATATTCGCCATACCCTGAGCACGCACATTGTTCAGGTCCCTGTCGAGGTCTGCCATCAACCCCTGACGACGCATCGCCAAGGCCTTGGCACGCTCTTCGTCTGTCATGGGAACCACGAAATCTTCACTGCCCATAGCCTCGCCCTTCCTGGCCGACTGCGCCAGACGGCTGTTCAAGTCCGACAAGTGACGGATCTTTTCCTGCTGCTGCGACTGGGCATCCAACTGACGCAGCTCCTCCTCGGAATACTTCGACTCAAAGTCCTCCTTCCTGTTAAGGGTGTCCGGGTTCTCGGCAAAATCCTGAACGGCACTGCGGTCCGTAATCTCTCCAAACGCTTCACGCATGTTCTTGCGCTTGCTGCCGATCTCCCGGCTGACATTGGCAGAGGGCAGCTGTGCATTCAGATACTCCGTCGTCTGAAGGTTTGCGTCCTTCTTGTCCTCTATCTCCACATTGAAAACCTCCATGAAGAGATAGGGTATCAGCAACGCTCCGATATAGATGAGCGTCGGGATAATGTACTTTGGCTGTTTAAAATTGATCTTCTTCATATCTCACTATTTCACTTTTTACCTTTTGATATAATGGCCGTGCGACTGCAGCGCACTGTCCACACGCTCTACCGCCGTGGCCTTCGGCCCGCTGCTCTGCTGATAGGCTGTCACCAGACGATACACATTCACAAAGAAACAAGCCGTCACGAAACCGAACACCACTGCCAGGAAGGCCACCTTATGGGCCTGGCCTATCTCCTGCAGCCTCATGGCTCCCCAGCTGATTCCCGTCTTGTCCGCGAACTTCCTGCCCGCTTCCACCTCACGCTCGTAACGCTCCTTATACTTCGGGTCGTTCTTGTCCGGCATAGGCTCTCCTACTATCAATCTCTTCCAACCCATAGCCTAATAAATCGTTTTCTGTTTCTGTTCCAGATCCTGGTTCAGCAAGGTACGCCAGTTCGTGATCAACAGTCCATGCGGGTTGTTCTCAGTCCTCGGCACACGCTTCAGCTCTCCGGCAGTGACCAGCTTTCGCATCAGGATATTCGTCCTGCGCTCAATGCGCTGCCTGCCGTAATAGGTGAAGGTCATCTGCTGCTTGTCGAACGTGATGCTGTCGCAGAAGATCGAGAACACGGCACTCGTACCCATGATGTTGTTATAAAAGCCCTTTTCCTTCAACGCATTGAACTGGGCCAGTCCCGACTCATCGACAAGGTACAAGGCCTTCTCCATCGTATAATTGATATACTTGTCATCAGGCGCCAACGTAAAGAAGAGATGATGGAACAGCTCGACGTGGCTCTTCGCTTCCACATCCAGCGTCTCACCCATATCACTCTGTGACACCATAATGGGTATATGGTTACTAT
>JAFZUS010000117.1 GCA_017618275.1 Prevotella sp. | reverse complement strand
TGGCTCAAACAGGAGGTAGAAGCCACAAAGAACTACCAGCAGCAGTTTGATCGCTATATCAGCACTTTCAGGGGCATCCTCTCATACGCTGCACAGATCTATGGCTTCTATTACGAGGTCAATCACTTGACAGAGAACATGGGGCGCCTCTCCAGACAGATAGGTGATACCCCAGTCAATGCCGTTGCAGTGGCCTTGCATCATAACCGTAATGACATCTATGTGGACATCATCAACCGCAGTATAGGCATCGTCAACACCATCCGTCAAGTGTGTATCGACACAAAAATGACGGAGAAACAGCGCATAGAACTTGTGTTTTCCATACGCCCGCAACTGCAACAGATGAACAGAAAACTTGCCATGCTTACCAAATTGGTGCGTTGCACAACAATGGCACAGGTGTGGTACGAGATAGAATATCAGTCGCTCCCACACAGGGAGGGCAAAGCAGGTATTGTGGAAGAATGCCTCGAAACCTGGCGTGTAAACGGACAAAATGTCAAACCTAGAAGATGAATGACTATGGGATGGTTATCATTAGCTACAAGAATATTGCCTAAGGTATGGAGGGCGGGCACAAAGGCCACTTCCAGCCTCTGGCGTGGAGGAAGTGCCGTATTGGGAACTAGTGGCAAGGTATTGTCCGTTGCTGCGAAGAATCCGAAGACCACAGTCGCCGCAGGTGTGGCCTCATTCGCCGGATGGCGTATGCTCGATCATCCAGAGGAGAGTGCAGGAACTGCCGTCGGCAAGACAGTGAGGAGCGGAGTCGATGGCTCTGGCGATTTTCTCCATGATGCCGTCAATGGTTTCACGGGAGAAGAGACTGTCGAGGAGGTCAAGGACACTACCACCAGTGTTGTCAATGATTTAAAGGAAACCGTCGCTGAGTCGAAGAACGTCCTCGGTTCCCTCGGAAACACATTGCAGGGACTTGGCTCCTCTCTCGGGGATCTGTTAGGTTCTGGCATCAACATGATTTCCAATCTCTTCGGTAATCTCAGCAACGGCAGGATTTCCAGTCTTGGCATCGGTTGCCTCATAGCCGCTTCTTACATGATGTTTGGACGAACAGGCTTGCTGGGTAAGATCGGCGGTGCTCTGCTTGCCACGATGCTCATCGGCGGCACTTCTCGTCAGCAGACACAGACAGTCGGTCAGGAAACATCCCAGCAGCAGTCACATGAACAACAGCATATGATAAGAAGATAAATGATTAGCCCCGTTTCCTGAAACCACAATCGAATTTATAGACATTTAAATCATACGTTATGGATTACGTACAAGCAATGAACCTGCATTCTCCAAGCGGTTATGCCATGCCGTTTGAGGCAGATGAACATACCCCTTTGGAAATCACCAGTGGTTATGGGACGCAGGTGAATCCCCGTACAGGAGAAGAAACCTTTAACCATGGCATGGATTTCCGTGTGCGCCGTGGCACATGGTTAAAAGCCCTTGCCACAGGTGTCGTGACAGGCATTGCCAGTGACTTGAAAAGTGGTTTTAACATCACCATCAACTATCCCAATTATGCGGATGGCAGGAAGAGTTCCTATGACGTGGTTTATTCCCATATCAGTGAATCCCTCTGCAATTTCGGGAAAAATGTTAAAGCCGGTGACAATGTGGCCCGTTGCGACGGTCATCTGCATCTTGAGGTGCGCTTCAACGGAGAAGAGACCAATCCCCTGGAATTCCTGACCATGCTACGTGACAATCTGGTGATGAACAGTCAGACGCAGATGGAAGGCGGTAATCCTGAAATCGCCACCCTTGATCTCGATGTGCATACTCCATACGATCATCAGCAGGGCGAGATAGACCAACTTATATACCGTTACTTCGGGGATTACATGACAGACATCTTCCGGGGTCGCTATCATGTGCCTGGTCCGACAGAACAAGGGCTGCGTGATGTGATTACAGAAGGTGCCAGCAGTGGAGCATTTTACGAACATGCTCCGAGTATGCTCAACCCGCTTGGACTTGGTCGCAGGAGCTGTTCGATCATTGAGCGTGTACAGACCATCTTGATAACAGATTTCCTGAATTATCTGGCTATAATGCACAGTGTGTTCCTGTCATCCATGAGTGAAATCGAAAAAAAAAAGCTGTTGACAGGGCTGTAGAAAG
>JAFZUS010000116.1 GCA_017618275.1 Prevotella sp. | reverse complement strand
GCGTTAGCCAGAATCACGTCTTCAGGTGCCACAATGACCATTGTCCAATTCACGTAATTGAAGGAACGATAGTACAGCCTTGACTTCACTCCGTCGATCTCCATCACGCAGGTACCTCGGTGTGCCAGCATCGTTTTGCCAATATTCCTGTCGCAAGGCGTCAGCATGAGTTCCTTATTCGGATGTATGATGTAGGTGCCTTCCCGATTAACGATGAAGAAGTAAGACTGGTGTTGGAGTCCTTTCTCGTACTGATTGTTAATCTCCCTAATGTCCTCCATAACCTCGTTTCTCAACCACTCCAACGACAGGTCGGCACAAAGCAATGCCACAGGCTGTCCTTCGTGGTCGTGTATGGGAACGGTGTAGGTGGTCAGCAGTCGCGGTTCCTGGTTGCCAGCGAAAAACCGGCTCTCGAAGTAGGGCTTTGTCCAGGCGCTTTGGTCTGCCTTCAGCTGCTGAAGAAACCACTCACCATAGAAGTAGCTGTTGTATGTGCTGTCAATCCTCGACACTATGATACTGTCTGCCGCGTCCTTTCTGGCACAAGGTACGAATACCCGGCCTTTGCTGGGATAATAGTCTTGCTTGAACAACAAGGCGCAGCAGACGATGGAGCGGTTCTGACGGATGATACGCTGCATGTGATCGAACATCTTGTCGGGATTGTCAATGTCGCGTTCAATGTCGTGGACGTTGTTCTCTGCGGCCACATGCACATCCGACAGTTTGCGGCGTATCTCCTGATGATTCTCGAGCAGGAAGCCCAGATAGCGTTCCTCGGCCTCGTCGAGCATGTACTTCCTGACGGTGAAATTCACCACGCCGGCAATGACAACCATCATCACCAGAACCACCGCCATGATGCGGTAAGTGAGCCGTGCCGACAGGGATTTCTGCATACCTTAGTTTATTTGGCGACAAAGATAAAAAAAAAAAACTGGAAGTCCAAAACTTCCAGCAATTTTTTTATCCGGCTATTCTGCGACAGCACCAAACCACTGTAGTCGTGTGATGTCTTGATTGATTTGGAGGTATCTCTCGCCAAACTTGATGCTGGGGTCTTGTGGTACGAACATGCTCACGCCATGATACTTCTCCTCAGTCATCTCGAAGTCGGTGTAGAAAATGCCCCAGTACTTGTCGGTTTTCCATGAAGAGGCATAACGCTTCTGGATGACGGCAGCATCGAGCGCCTGCTTCCACTGCTGGTATTCCGACGGGGTGGCGAAGGTCTGGATGAAGTTGCCTGCATCGTAGAAGATGTTGTACGGATGATGGAACGTCGAGTCCTTCTCATTGAGGTAGTTGTAGTGTATCATCCCCGTCATGTCAGGAAATCCATCGTACCCATGGTTGTCGAGACTCTGCATCACTTCCCTTGTAGCCCGTGCCACATGCTCCATCTCGCTGGCCTTCACTACGGAGAGGGGCAGAAAACCTCCCTCAGCCTCATAGTAGCGGTCGATGATGGAACTGTAATATGTCGTAGGCTCAAACAAGGCGGGTACCACTGTCTCATAGGGAGCACCATTGGCGGGAATCTCTGCTGGTGAGCCGATGACGTAGTCGGCAGTGTGGCGCAGTTCATAGAGCGTCTCCAGACACATGAAGTTGCAGCAGTCGGCGAAGATGAACTTCAGGTGAGGCATGCGCCTCAGCACGTTATTCATGGTAGGGATGTTGATCCACTTGCCATTACGGCTGTAGATGTAGTTACCCACGTCAACACCATAGCCACGAGTCCGATCCACACTGAGAGAGTCCTGCAACAGCCAGCCGCCGCCGTGTCCCCAGAGCACCAGCCCGTAGTCGTCCTTCACCGAGGGGTAGCGTCTGAAGGCATAATGCATCACCTGCTCCATCACTTCAGGATCGCTGGCATATAGTTCGTCCTTGCTGATGCCCAGGTCGCTGATTGTCACCTTGTCTATCACCTCACCGTCCTTGATGCGTGCCAGCCAGGGCTCGCCCTCGTAGTTGCGACGCATGAACACCAGCAGTGCCTGGTTGTCGCCTATCTTCATCGAACCTTTCTTCATCTCTTCCAGATCGGCTGAGGCATAATACGACAGATTGTTGCGTCCTGCCATATATACCAATACCGTGCGCTGAATACCCGTATTGTCGTTAGCCTTTTGGGCCTCCTTCTGATACTGTACGTCGTAGTCCAGAGAGTCGTCTGAACATGCTGTGAATGTTGCTGTGGCCAGGATGCTCATGAGCACCGTTGCTGCCAGATTCTTCATTGTCTTCATAATCCTTACTTTTTTATTGTTATTATTTGTTTCTGGTGCAAAGTTATGACGATAATGGGCAGATTCCAACTTTTTTCGTGGTTTTTGCTCCGAGTAGTTGCGACACATACCTTATTTTACGACAAAGGGGGCTTATGGCCCCCAGATTTGTCGCATTGACGTTGTTTGTTATTAGTTTTTGAAAGGCATCAACAGTTTCATGACTCTGTCGAGGTTTCCGTTTCTATCGTCACCCTCCTCATGTGGGAAGTTGTAGTGGAAGATGTTGTAGGGTTCTCCGAACTTAAAGTCTTGTGTGAAGTCACCCAGTTCCCATTCCCAGATCTTCAGTTTGGCACCGACTTCACCTACGAAACCTACATTTACTGATGACTTGAAGTAGCACTGATCTACGTCTTGGTTCAGTCTGAGTTCTGCGTCGGCGGTGAGTTTCGGACCGATGGCAATCTTCGGACCTGCCAACTTCATGACGATGACGTCTGCTCCGAGCATGAGGCCTATGCCTGCGTGTGCCTTGAACTCTGCCGTCGGGGGAATCATGCTCAGCGTGTTGTCGTCAGTCTGGTACTCACTGATGAAGTCCCATCCGTTTTTGTAGGTGCAACCCAACTTGAAGTGGCTGGCGTAGTGGTACTTGATGCCTGTATAGGCGCTGCCTGATACTTCACCTTCAAACTTCAGGAATACGTAGGGATCGATACTGACAGTGACGGGGATGATGCCGATCGTGAAGTGGAGCGATACAGAGGGGAATTTTGCTAGCTTCAGGCGCTGCTTGTCTTCGGGAATCTCGAACTTCTTGCTGAAACCGAGGGTGACCTGGGGCGAGAATTCGAAGGTACCGGCTACACTGGTCTCGAAGTTTCTGACATCGGGCAGGCTGACCGCCGAACCAGTGGCATCGAGGATGAAGTTGTAGGTCAGTGCGAAATCGACGGGAAGCGTGACGGTGACGTTGAATGTATCAGGCTTCTCACCCTTTCTCTTAGCCTTGGGACCGAACTCAATCTTCTTCTCGAAAGTGGTGTTTTCCTGGACGAGCGACTTGTCGCGATAATACTTGTTGACACTGTACTTGGTTTTCTTGTCGGCGAATTCGTAAGCCTTCTTAGCCTTGTCCACAACCCATTCTTTGATTTCGTCCATTGGCCACCAGCGTGTGCCGTCGTTCATACGTGCCATCATGATGTCCTCTGCCGAGTAGGTACCATAGTGGGAAATGCTGCTGCGCGTTACGCCCAGTTCGCCAGTGGCAGGACGGTAGGTAACGGCTGTGGGGTGGATGACGTTGTCATCATCAACGAACTTGGCTGAATACTCCGGGATGTTCAGCTCGGCAGCACGTGTGCGGGTCTCTGCAGGATTCATATTGACATAGAGGTCGGAACTCATGTTAAACTTCTGTCCTTTCAGCAACTCGGCCATCGAACAGGGAGCCACGTCGATGATGTAGCGGTCGCCAACGAGTTTCTGGCGGGTGGCCTTACACATATAGGCATCTTCTTCCATGCTCTGACGGATACCCATGGGGTGACCGGCGAACGACTTGATACCCATCTTGTCGGCAAAAGCCTTACTGACTGAAATCTGTGTGGTGTCGGCATCCACTATCCTCACGTCGCCCTCAGCAACGAAGTCCTGGAAGTTAAGACCTAACGACTCCAGAGCGGGACCATTGTACTCTTTCTCCAAAGGGGTGTTGAGATTGTCGTTTACGAGATCACTGTCGTCACTGCAAGCGGTGAAACCAAACATTGTTCCTGCGGTAAGAGCGCTCATGAGCACCATCTTTACCAAATTCTTTTTTGTTGTCATAATCGTAAAATTTTAATTGTTATACATTAATTTTATTAATTGTCTCTTTTGCGTCGTCAGGAGGTTGTTTGTTCCTTTGACTTCGTCTTCCTCTGTCGCGACTCTGCCATTCAAGTGAACTTGATGTCTCTCGCTGCTCCATCGGTTTGACACTGCAAAATTATGACGATTATGAACACATTCCAAGTTTTTTTGTATTTTTCGTTGAGAGATGATGCGACACTCATCCTATATTGCGACAAAGTTCCTCTTTCCCCTCAAAATCTGTCGCATTGAAGGTAAAAAAGCACATAAAAAACCCCGAACTGCCAGGGCAATTCGGGGATAGGATAATCATTTTTTAATAAATGGGAGTTACCCGATGAATTGATAAATCATTTCGGCCACCTCGTCCTCGGTCTTGCCGTCCATGGAGATGACGAGATCATAGTTGCGGGTATCGTAACGCGAGGTGCCCGTGTACTTGTTGACGTAGTTCTCGCGCATCTTGTCTACTTTCTTAATAGCCTTCTCAGCCTCCTCGCGGCTCAGGTTCTGCTTGCTCATGACGCGCTCAATGCGGTGATCCATCGAAGCCTGGATGAGGACACTCAAGCGATTGGGCTGGTCTTTCAGAATGTAGAACGCGGTACGGCCGGCAATGACGCATGACTCCTCGGCGGCAATGCCCTTCAGGATCTCCTTCTCGGCCTTATACATCTCGTCAGTAGTCAGCAGGTCGGGTTCTTCACCCATCTTAACCATGTAGTACTGCGAGGAATTGGCAAAAATCTGGCCGATGCCTACGATGCGCTTGAAGTCAGCCCACCAATTGTGGCTGCGGCCTTTCAGTTTCTCAATCTCCTCAACGGTAAGGTGGTACTTCTCCGTCAGCGCCTTGATGAGGGCCTTGTCGTAGAATGGAACACCTAACTTTTCTGCCAGTTTTTCACCAACGGTGCGTCCACCGCTACCCAATTCACGATTAATCGTGATAACAAATTTCTCGTTTTTATTCATAATTGTTTTTATTTGTGTTTAGATGATGTGTAGACCGAGGAAGACCATCAGGCCGTTCATCAGGATCCAGAAGATGGCAAACGGCATGGTCTTGCGCATGATGTCACCATCCTGACCCTCCATGTCGCAGGCTGCCGTGGCGATGGCAATCGACTGTGGCGAGAGCAGTTTACCGCCCTCAGAGCCTGCGCAGTTGGCAGCGGCCAGCCAGTTGGTCTCGTTACCGCTGACACCGAAGAACGTGCTCTGGTTCACCAGACCGAGGTCGTGTGCAGCGGTGGCCTGTAACTTACCGAAGAGGATATTGGCATTCGTGGCACTACCCGTGACGAACGTACCTATCGAACCAATCAATGGTGCGAAGAACGGGAAGGCGGCACCTGTCAGTAAGACAAGCCCCTTGGCGATGTCGTTGGTCATACCCGTATTGTTCATCAGCATAGCCATTGCCACGAGACAGCAGATGGTGACAACTGTCTTCTGCAGATTGATGGTGGTCTTGGCGAGTAGTTTCATCAGTTTGCCGAAACTCATGCCCTGGATCAGTCCACCGATGACAGCACCGAGGAAGATCATCAGTCCCGCATTCGAGAGCCAGCCAAACTTGAAGGTGTTACCGATGACAGGCAGTTCGAACTTGGTCACGAGCGTCTGGTTCAGCAGTTCGTTGATGGGAGGCACGATCTTACTGCTGATGAGGATGAAGAAGATAATCAGGCCATAGACACTCCAAGCCTTGAGGGTCTTGGCGGTACCGAATTTCTTTTTCTCCACGTGTACCTCATCTGCCGGACTCTCTTTGTGGATGAACAGTTTATTGTAGATCAGCATCGCGATGATGGCTGCCACAGAACCGAGGATGGCAGGTGTCTCAGGACCGATGAAGTGGGCGCAGCAGAACTGTACGATGATGGAGAACGTACCCACGAAGAGGGCGATGCAGATATTCTTCAGGACCTTTTTGCGGTCGGTCATCATCAGGATGAGGAATGGTGTAATGAAGAACATCAGCGAGAGTTGCAGGATGATAAACGTAGCCACCTCGCAGAGTTCCTCAGGCGTAGCCACACCACTGGCAGCCACCTGGTTGGCAAGTGTCGTGGCAGGCAGACCGACGGCACCGAAGCCTACGGCCACCGTATTGGCCACCAGACAGATGACAGCCGAGAACATCGGTTTGAAACCCAGTCCGATGAGGATAGCAGCGGGAATGGCCACAGCCGTGCCGAAGCCCGCCATACCTTCGAGTACACCACCCAGACCCCACGTCAGCAACAATACGAGCAGACCCTTGTCGCTGGTCATTTGGATGAACTGCGTCTTGATGGTCTCAATCTCCTTCGTCTCACAGAGGATGTTGTAACTGAAGATGGCGCAGATGATGATCAGGATGATGGGGAAGCATGCCTTCAGGAACCCCTCGATCACCGACCACAGGGTAATGCCAAAGATGGAGAGACCTGCATACTTTTCCGGGACGATGCCCATTGCCGGGACGGCAAACAAGGCCAGAATGATAGTTACGATAAGGGTGATGATCGCACTCTTGTAACCTGATACTTTAAAACCCATCATCAGGATAATGAGCATCAGGATTGGGATAACAGATACTAATGCTGTCATAGGGCTCTAGTTATTTGTGATTATTATATAAGATTTGCCGACAAATATACGACTTTTCTGCGACTTATCCATAATATTTTAGTGAAAAAATCAAAAACGGTGAAAACAATGTGCCATTCACAATGCATAATTCATAATTATTTCGTATATTTGCACCAAAAGTATAATTAAAAACCCATTGTGCCCTATGCTGAATAGTTTCCTTTCCGATCTCAGACAATTCCTTCCGTCTGACCGTATTTATACCGATGAACTCCGTACCCTTGGCTGGGGAACGGATGCCAGTTTCTATCGCCAGATTCCGAAGGTCGTCATCCGCAGCGATGGCGAAGAGGAAATCTCGAAAATTGTCGGGCTGTGCCGGAAGTATAAATTGCCCTTTACCTTCCGTGCGGCTGGTACGTCGCTCTCCGGACAGAGTTGTACGGACAGTGTGCTCATCGTGGCAGGCAAGCATTGGGAGAAATACGAAATACAGAGTGTAGAGTGTAGAACTGAGAGTGCAGAGTTGAATATCCGTCTGCAGCCTGGTATAGTGGGGGCGAGGGTGAATGAGATATTGAAACCCTATGGTCGTGTGTTCCCGCCTGATCCTGCCTCGATAGGAAGTGCGATGGTGGGTGGTATCGTCATCAACAATGCCTCGGGCATGAACTGCGGCGTGCATGCGAACAGCGACCGAATGATGGTCTCCGCACGTATTATCCTCACCGATGGTACGATCCTCGACACAGGCGATGAAGGGAGTCGCCGGAAATTCCGGGAAACACATCCGGAGTTTCTGAAGAAGATCGAGGCCCTGCGCGACAAGGTGAGAGCCGATGAGGAACTGGCCTCGCGCATACGTACCAAATATTCTATTAAGAATGTGACGGGTCTGAACATCCGTCCGCTCATCGCCTATGATGATCCGTTCGACATCATCGCCCACTCAATGGTAGGTTCGGAAGGAACGTTGGCCTTCCTCTCCGAGGTAACGATGAAGACCCTTCATGATTATCCCTACAAAGCATCGGCGATGGTCTATTTCCTCACGATGAAGGAGAGTTGCGAGGCGGTGGTCGCCATGAAGAAGTTAAAGGCCGGTGAAGAGGATTTGAAGATGAGTGCCGAAGACTTGATGGTGAAGAGTGCTGAGATGCTCGACTACAAGTCTTTGAGTAGTGTGGATGATCCCGTCTATCTGCAGTACCAGAAAGATGTGGATGCCGGTAAGATCGAGGGCGTCGCACCAGGCGACTATCATAACCTGACGGCCATCCTGACTGAGACCAAGGGGATTACCCACGAGCAACTGCTCGAAAAGATTGAGAAGATCAAGGAGTGTCTGGGACAGTTCCGCCTCTATATACCGGCAGAGTTTACGGAAGATCCTGCTGTTTACGGCAAGTACTGGGCCATCCGAAGCGGTATCTTCCCCAGCGTGGGAGGCACAAGGCCCATCGGTACCTCCTGTCTTATCGAGGATGTGGCCTTCCCCATCGAGTCGTTGCCGGAGGCGACGGTGAAGTTGCAAAAACTCATCGCCGACCATGGTTACGACGATGCCTGTATCTACGGACATGCCTTTGAGGGCAACTACCACTTCATCCTGAACCAGAGTTTTGCGGATGAGCATGAGGTGGCCCGTTATGCGGAGATGATGCGTGACGTGGCTCGGCTCGTCGTCGAGGAATACGATGGTTCGCTGAAGGCTGAGCACGGCACAGGTCGTAATATGGCCCCGTTTGTCAAGTACGAGTGGCGCGACAAGGCTTATGAGGTGATGAAGGAGTTGAAGGCCATCTTCGATCCTGATGGTCTGCTGAACCAGGGCGTGATCTTCAACGATGATCCCGAGTGCTTCATCAAGTGCCTGAAACCGTTGCCTGTGCTCGACTACGACTTCGACAGCGTGCCTGACGGCGGGAAGTATCTGATGGATTCGAAACTCTCGACGGCCCATGAGACCATCGAACAGGTGAAGCGTGCCAACAAGTGTATCGAGTGCGGATTCTGTGAGGTCAACTGTATGTCGTGCGGCTTGACGCTCTCTTCGAGGATGCGTATTGCCGTGCAGCGTGAGATCTGTTATCTCGAGGCAACGGGAGAGAATCCCGAGCGGGCCGCCAAACTGCGCAAGCAATATAAGTATTATGGTGACCAGACCTGTGCGACGGACGGACTCTGTTCTACCTCTTGTCCGATGAAGATCAATACGGGTGAACTGACCCATCTGATCCGTCAGTTGGATATGAACAAGAGCACGTTGGGCTATCAGGTGGGAGAGTTTGCCGCCAACCACATGGCAGGCATCAAGTCGGGCCTGCGCGTGGTGCTCGATGTGGCGCATGCCGCCCACGTCACCCTTGGGCCTACGCTGATGACGAATGTCTGTCGGACGATGAACAAGATGGGTCTGCCGCTCTGGACCACGGCCATGCCGAAGAAGCGCCGTCAGCCCAAGCCCTCCGACCTCACACAGTTCATCATCAATAGTGTAGAGTCTAGAACTGAGAACTCTAAACTCAACACTCTAAACTCTCAACTCAAAGTGGTCTACTTCCCCAGTTGTATCAACCAGACAATGGGACAGTCGAAGCAAGGCAAGATGAAGCACGACCTTGTGGACGAGGTCATCCAGTTGATGGCGAAGGCTGGTTACGAGGTCATCTTCCCGAAGGGGATGGAGAAGATGTGCTGCGGCCAGATCTGGGAGAGCAAGGGTATGCTTGATATCGCGGACCGCAAGAGCGGTGAACTGGAGAAAGCCCTTTGGGAAGCCTCAGAACAGGGCAAGTATCCTGTGCTCTGTGCCCAGAGCCCGTGTCTGCACCGTATGCGCAAGGTGATGCATAAAATGCACCTTTACGAGCCGGCGGAGTTTATCATGAAGTACCTCGTGGATCGACTTGACTTCCATCCTATTGATCGTCCTATCGCCCTGCACATCACCTGTTCCACACGACAGATGGGTGTGGCTGACGATCTGATCAATCTCGCCAAGATGTGTTCTACGAAAGTCTATCTGCCCGAAGGTGTGGGGTGTTGCGGCTTCGCGGGTGACAGAGGCTTCACCTTCCCGGAACTGAATAAGTACGGATTAAGGAAACTCCGTCCGCAAATCGAGGCAAACCATATCGAGGTGGGCTACAGCAATAGCCGAACTTGTGAAATCGGTTTGGAGACGAACACGGGCATACCGTATATGAGTATCGTTTACTTGGTGAACGAATGTACGACTGCTAAGAATTAATTAGTAATTAGAAATTAGTAATTAGTAATTATGATTACCTTGCAAGCCGAGAAATAGTGCAAAGAAATGCGACCTACTTTTCTGCCTACAGAGTAATCATAATTACTCATTTCTAATTACTCATTTCTCATTAAAATTATGGTTGACAGAGGGCGGTGCAGACCTTGTCTTGGAAAGCCTTTCCGTCGGCATTGCGCATCACACCCTGGTTGATGATGCAGAAGGCCAGCAGATGGTTGTTGGCAGAGTGACAATAGCCTGCCAGTGATGAGATACCCGTCAGCGTACCCGTCTTGGCGCGCACATTCCCTATGGTGTATTTCCCCTTCATCCGTTTGCTAAGTGTACCATCCTCGCCGGCTATCGGCAGGGCAGGGTAGAGACTGCTGTAAATCTCGGAGTTGCGGTAGGCGTAGCGCAGCAGGCGCACCATCAGTTCCGGACTGACATAGTTGTAGAGCGAGAGTCCGCTGCCATCGGCAATCTTATAGTTGTCGGGGTTGAGTCCTATCTTGCTGATGAGTTTCTTGATGTGTGTCCTGGCATTCGCTGCCGAGGCATGTTTGGTACCGCCCGAAGCAGCCACCTGATAGAACATCGACTCGGCGTAGAGGTTGTCGCTCTCCTTGAGCATCCGCGTCAGTATCTGGTCGATGGCATGGAAGCGCGAACCTACCACGTAGGCACCGTTGGGGAGCGCCCCCTCGGCGAAATTGTCGCCTACCACGATGTTCTTGTTGCGCATCTCGTCGACGAAGTTGCGGAGGAAGTCGGCCTTCTTTGAGATGAGCAGCGGCGAGAGGATGGGATTGTCGTCGTCCCAGCACCAGCCCTCGCCCAGGCGTGTGTCATCCTTCATCGAGTAGTCGCCGATGATGCGTCCGCGGATGGTGTCGACCCCCATGCCAAGCACCCGGTCTACAAAGGCACTCATATCATCGTTGTTGAAGCGCGGGTCCATGCCACCCACGCAGTAGAGGTCGCCGTTGAGCACGTTGCCAATCAGTTGCCCAGTATAATATAAAGAGGTGCGGAACTGGTAGTTGCTGCCCAACTTGTCGAGGGCGGTGATGGCCGTCACCAGTTTCATCACGGAGGCAGGGCGCATGGTCTGACGCTCACCATAGCGGAAGATGATGGTATCGGCGGTGAGGTCGTAGACCATCAAGCCTACTTGTGACCTTCTCAGCAGGGGTTCGTCGAGCAGTTTGTCGAGGCGCGTGATGACATTCTCCGGCCAGGGGAGGTCCATAGGATCGGTTGCCAGAAGACTGTCTGGAGAGAGGAGAGTGGAGTCGACGGGTTCCACGAAGGCCACCTTGTAGTTGCCCACCTCCTGCGGCTCCGTCTGTGCCTGTAGTCCCACTACGAGGCACAAAATATAGGATATCAGCAATAATTTTTTCATATTCCACTGCAAAAGTACAAATATTCTGCGATAATCTGTGTAATATGTGGCTTTTTTTATATCTTTGCAGCAGATTATTGATTTCGATTATGGTTTACAAGTACGACTTCCTGATTATCGGTGCCGGGGTGGCTGGCATGAGTTACGCCCTGAAGGTGGCAAGAGCCAAGAAAGGCAAAATCTGTATGATCTGCAAGACCTCGCTCGACGAGGCCAACACGTCGTTTGCACAGGGCGGCGTGGCATCGGTGACGAACCTGGCGGTAGACAACTTCGACAAGCATATCGAGGACACGATGATTGCGGGCGACTACATCAGCGACCCCAAGGCTGTGGAACAGGTGGTTACGAAGGCTCCTGAACAGATTCAGGAACTCGTGAATTGGGGCGTGAACTTCGACAGGCAGGACGACGGCTCGTTCGACCTGCACCGCGAGGGCGGCCACTCCGAGTTCCGCATCCTGCACCACGCCGACGATACGGGCGCAGAGATCCAGCGCGGACTGATGGAGGCTGTGCGTAACAATCCCGACATCGAGGTGAAGGAGAACCACTTCGCCGTGGAGATCATCACGCAGCACCACCTGGGTGTCCGCGTGACCCGCCGTTCGCCGAATATCCAGTGTTACGGAGCCTACGTGCTCAATCCCGACACGCAGAAAGTGGACACGTATCTCAGCAAGATCACCGTGATGTGTACCGGTGGTTGCGGAGCCGTCTATCTGACTACCTCGAACCCCGTCATCGCTACGGGCGACGGCATCGCCATGGTCTATCGCGCCAAGGGCACGGTGGCCGACATGGAGTTCGTGCAGTTCCACCCCACGGTGCTGCACAACCCGAAGGAAACGCACCCCGCCTACCTCATCACCGAGGCCATGCGCGGCTACGGCGGCATCCTGAAACTGCCCAATGGCGAGGAGTTCATGCAGAAGTACGACGAGCGCCTGTCGCTTGCCCCACGTGACATCGTGGCCCGTGCCATCGACAAGGAGATGAAGATCCACGGTATCGACCACGTCTGCCTCGACGTCACCCACAAGGACCCTGACGAGACGCGCCACCACTTCCCCAATATCTACCAGAAATGTCTTTCGATGGGTATCGACATCACCACCGATTATATCCCCGTGCGCCCGGCTGCCCACTATATGTGCGGCGGCATCAAGGTCGACCTCAACGGCCAGTCGAGCATCGAACGCCTCTATGCCCTCGGCGAATGTTCCTGCACGGGTCTGCACGGCGGCAACCGACTCGCCTCCAACTCACTCATCGAGGCTGTGGTCTATGCCGATGCTGCTGCCAAGGACTCCATCCTGCACGTCGACCTCTACGACTGGAACGAGCGCGTGCCGGAATGGAACGACGAAGGCACGATGACCAACGAGGAGAAGGTGCTCATCACGCAGAGCGTCAAGGAGGTGAACCAGATCATGGCCAACTATGTGGGTATCGTGCGTAGCGACCTGCGTCTGCACCGTGCCTGGGACCGTCTCGACATGCTCTATGAGGAGACCGAGCGCCTCTTCAAGCGCGTCAAGGCATCGAAGGATATCTGCGAACTGCGCAATATGATCAACGTGGGCTACCTCATCACCCGCTGGGCCCTCGAGCGCAAGGAGTGCCGAGGCCTCCACTTCACCATCGACTATCCCGTCCACGCCTACGACAAATAGGTTCCATCTGCCTATTCAATTAAAAAGCCCGCCGATTGGCGGGCTTTTTCGTTTCTCACTTCAACATGGCATCCGTGACTCCGACGACATCGGCGGATGTGATTTTTCCATCTCTATCCACATCGGCTGCGCCGAATAGGAAGTATTCCTGTAACTAAAAACTACATTTTAACTTTTCTTTTTTATATTTTTTTGGAAATCAACGAAAAGGTTCGTATCTTTGCAGAGAATTATAACAACCATTTATGAAAAAACTGATTCTATCCATTAGTATCGTGGCTGCAGTCGTTGGCTGCAGACCGGCACAAGAGCAAGTGGCATTCAAGATGCCAGCAGTAGACGACATCGCCATGTATCAGGTCAATCCCCGTGTGTTTGCACCAGAGAATTCCCTGAATGCCGTGGCAGCACGCATCGACTCCATCAGCGATCTGGGTGTCAACATGATGTGGGTGATGCCTATCTATCCCATCGGTATCGAGAAGGGCAAGAACTCTCCTTACTGTATCCGCGACTACAAGGCCATCGCCCCTGAGTTTGGTACCATCGACGACCTCAAGAACCTCGCCAAAGTCTGCCATGAGCACGGCATGGGTCTCATCCTCGACTGGGTGGCCAACCATACGGCATGGGATCACCCCTGGGTGAAGGAACATCCCGACTGGTACACCCACGACGAGAAGGCCGACACCATCATCCACCCACGTCCTTGGGACTGGTTCGATGTGGCCGACCTGAACTATGACAACAAAGACATGCGTGCCGCCATGATCGACGCCATGAAGTACTGGATTGTAGACGTTGGTATCGACGGTTTCCGCTGCGATGTGGCCGACGGCGTGCCTGCCGACTTCTGGAAGGATGCCATCAGTCAGTTGCGCAAGGCTGCTGCCCCGCGTAGAATCGTGATGCTGGCAGAGGGCAAGAACCTCGATAACTTCACCGTTGGCGGTTTCGACATGAATTACGGCTGGGATTATAAGGACGGACTCGTGAAGGTATTCAAGGGTGCTCCGGCCAATGAACTCATCAATGCCGACATGTTGGAATACCACGACCTGCCCGCTGGCAAGATCAAGTTGCGCTTCACCACCAACCACGACCACTCCACCGAGGTGACTCCCTGCGTAGAGTTCACCAACGACCGTGGTGCCATGGCGGCCTACGTAGCCAGCATCTACCCCCACGGCGGAGCCCTGATCTACGGTTCGCAGGAGGTAGGCTATCCTGAGCCTATCAACTTCTTCAAATATGTACCCGTGGATTGGACGGCCAAGCCCGAGATCTACCAGGAATACAAGAAACTGATAGAGATCTACAACAAGCATTCCGCCCTGCGCAAGGGTACGATTAAGACCTGGAAAGACAAGGATGTGTTTATCTTCGAGAAGAAAGACAAGAAAGAGACTCTCCTCGTCGTTGTCAATGTCCGCAACAAGGCCAAGACCATTCAGATTCCAGACCACTGGAAGGGTCGTAAGGCCATAGACCAAGCGACAGAAAAGGAGTATCAACTCAACGCCTCCCTCGAACTCGAACCATTCCAGTATCTGATCCTGAAGTAAATCGCCAACAAGCGACAAAACGGTCGGGTGTGACAGTTACAGTTGTGACAATTAAAAAAAGAGGGGTACGCTACCCTTTATAATACTTATAAATAATTGATATATAGATAGTTATATATATAATACAAGAGAGTGGTACCCTCTCAAAAAACAACTGTCACAACTGTCATCTGTCACACAGTCCATTCATAATTCATCTAAAAAGCAGAAAATCAATGAGATACGATATTTCAAAACCCTCTGCCACTAAGATGATAGCACTTGGCCGTGGGACAAAAACATCAAAATCCTGCTCTAGCAGGTATCAGAAAACATGCAAGAACCCATGGTTCTGACTCCTCGAGGCAACACTTGCAGACTCCCAGGACCAACACGTGCAGACTCCGGAGTTGGCAATGGCGGCGGCGGCACGAGTTTCGACGAGGGCTAAAGCAAAAAAAAGGCGGGCATTCTCAATAGGAGGTGCCCGCTTTTCGTTTGTGTAGATTTTAATAAGTCATCTTCGGCTCGAGTTCCTTGGCCTGGTCGATCATCTTCTGCACTTCGCTCACGGCGGGCACACGGCCGCAGATGTGGAACTGCTCGTTGATCTCTTCCAGTTTCGGCTGCAGGTTCTCTGCTACACGGTGACGGAACTCCTTCACGGTGTCGACGCCAGCCTTCTCGAGCAACTCGGAGAACTGGGGTCCTACGCCGTTGATGCGGAACAGGTCGGCATGATTGGTCCAGCGGAGGATCAGTTTCTCGCTGATACCTGTGGCCTCAGCCAGTTCCTTGCGGCCCTTGGGGGCAGCACACTTCTCGAGCAGTTCGCTCACTTTGTTGATACCAACGGCAACCAGTTTCTCTGCATAAACGTCGCCTACACCTTCGATGTCGATAATCTTGTAATCCATAATGATAGTTTTTAATGATTCATAAAATGATTTCTTGGTGCAAAGATATAAAAAAAGCCACAGATTACACAGATTTTCGCAGATTTTTTTTACTTTTGCAGCAAAATTAACAGAATATGATGATTGCATTATATATAATAATAGGTGTGGCGGTAGGAGCCGTGGTGCTCTACCTGCTGATGGACCGCCGGATGGACACGCTCCGCATCGAGGGCGGCAAGAAGGATATCGAACTCTCGATGCGCTCGGAACTGCTCAACGCTGCCAATAGTCGTGTGCAGCACTTGGAGGCGGAGAACAAGTCGCTCAACGCCAAGGCCGAGAGTCAGGGCAGGGAGTTGGAACTCGTTCGCCAGCAGATGGACGAGGAACTGAAGCGCCATGAGGAGCGTTTCAAGAACATGG
The DNA here is from genome assembly GCA_017618275.1 of Prevotella sp. Taxonomy (GTDB): domain Bacteria; phylum Bacteroidota; class Bacteroidia; order Bacteroidales; family Bacteroidaceae; genus Prevotella. Next base: position 42,081 of record JAFZUS010000116.1, on the reverse strand, counting down.
CCCAGCAACTGCTCGAGACCAGCGCCACGAAATTGAAGGAGCAGAATACGGAGGCGATGACAGGCATCACGCAGCCCTTGAAGGAGGCTATCAGCAATATGCAGAAGGCCATCAACGATACGCAGAAAGAGTCGGCTGCCCATTCGGCCTCGTTCCGCGAGCAGATGCTCCAGATGATGCAGCAGACGCAGCAGTTGGGCGAGAAGACAGACAGTCTGACGAACGTGTTGCGTCGCGACAACAAGGTGAGCGGCAATATGGGTGAGATCATCCTCGGCGACCTGTTGGCCAGTCAGGGACTGACGGAGGGTATCCACTATGAGGTGCAGGCGCGCCTCCGCGACGAACTGGGTCGTCCGTTGAAGAACGACGAGACGGGCAAGGAGATGCAGCCCGACGTGATATTGCACTATCCCCAGGGACAGGACGCCATCGTCGACTCGAAGGTGTCACTCGTGGCCTACGAGAAATATGTCAATGCCGAGACGCCTGAGGAAAAGGAGCGCTACTTGCAGGATCATATCAAGAGCGTGCGTCAGCACGTGAATGAACTCGCCCGCAAGGACTACTCGAAGTATATCAAGAACGGCCGCGATGCCGTGGATTTTGTTATCATGTTCGTGCCTTTCGAGTCGTCGTTGCAGTTGGCGCTGGCCAATGATCCCACACTCTGGCGTGAGGCTTTTGAAAAGAAGGTCTTTGTGACTGGAGAACAGAATCTCTTAGGCATCCTACACATGATTCATATCGCGTGGGTGCAGAACCAGCAAGCGGAGAACCAGCAGAAGGTGTTCGGGTTGGCAGAGCAGTTGCTGGACCGTCTGGGCGACTTTGTGCAACGCTACAACGATTTGGGCGAGAAGTTGCGCAAGGTGCAGGAGGCGTACGACAGCACAAACAACAAACTGATCTCTGGAAGGCAGAGCGTGGTGCAGAAGGGTCGCGAACTGGTGGATCTCGGTGCGAAGGAAAATGCGAACCGTAAGATTCCGATGCCGGAGGTGGGGATAGAGTAATTAATAATGAGTAATGAGTAATTAGTAATTATGATTACTTTGGTATCGGAGGAGGTATGGGGGCTTGATCTGGAGGCAGCGCTGAAGGAGATATCGGCGCAGCGGAGGGAGCAGGCACTCAAGTTCAGACATGAACTAGGGCAGCGGCTCTGTGTGCTCGCCTACCAACTTCTGAAGCAGGGTCTGCGCAAGGAGTACGGTATCACGGAGAACCCTATTTTTGAATATAATGAGCACGGCAAACCTGCCATCGTCGGACATCCGGACATCTTTTTCAACCTGAGCCATTGCAAGGAGGCGGTGGCTTGCGTTATCAGCAACCATCCTGTCGGTATTGATGTGGAGAGCATGCGTGAATACAGGGAGTCGCTCATTCGTTATACGATGAATGATAATGAAATCCGTGAGATAGAATCTTCCGATGATCCAGCCACGACCTTCATCCGCCTCTGGACGATGAAGGAGGCTACAATCAAAATGATGGGTGTAGGTATCAGCGACGGCATGAAATCCGTCATCGACACCACCAGATATAAATATACCACCGTCGAACGACAGCGGTATGTCTATACGGTGTGCGAATAAAATCAGTAACTTAGTTTTGTGGTGAACTCAAACGTGAAGGGGCGGATGAATGTGCCTGACATCACGTAGTCCTTATAACGCGAGGGGTCTGTGATCAGGTCTGCGGCGGGGATGGAGCCGCTGGCACCTTTCTGGTTGAGGATGTTCACCACGCTTGCCGAAAAACTCACATAACGGTTCAGTTTGAAGTCCACGCCCCCGAAAGTCTCCCAACGCCCGTTGAAATAGAGCGAGTTGGTCTTGTTGATGTATTGCTTGCTGAAATAGCGGGCACTCAGCCACACGCGCCAGTCGCCGAAACGGTAGGAGGGCTCAATCTCCAGTTCAGTCTTCGAGAGGGCGGTGATGGTCTTGTCCGTGAAGTCGTATTCCTCCGTCACGCCGTCGCTGAAGGTCGGGGTGATCTTGAAGTTCTTGTACCTCGGGTCGCGGATGGTGAACATCACGTGGATGTTCAGACCCTCTATCGGGGTGATCATGGCATCGGTGAGCCATCCGAGCGTTGCCATATCGTAGAAGAAAGGTGTGGTGAACGACTCGCTCATGCCAGCCTTCATGTCACCGACGTCTTTCGTCAATACATGGCTGAAATTGGGGCGCTCCTGCGAGTTCTTCATGCTGATATAGGTCATCTGCGAGGTGAGGTCTATCCACCTGTTCTTCCAGTAGATGCCGCCTCGGAAATAGTTCGTGGGCATACTCTCCTGCGTGGGATAGTTGTAGGTGCCGTAATGGAACAGTTGGGAGTGGATGATGGCGGAAGAGAATTCGGCCTGCAGGCCAAAGCCGGGGAGTAACGCATAGCGGGCGCTGCCGATGAAGGCGTAATTAAAGTGGTTGTTGTTGAAGTGATTCCTCTCAACACCCTGATCCGCCAGACTGAACCCTGGGTGACGGGCATTGTCCTTATGTGGCTCGTTGGCAGCCCAGCCCCGTACATTCAGGTATTCCAGCCTCGCGCCTGCATAGAGCCACAGACGGTTGGAGACGTTCCACTCGTCGGATGCCAGACCGAACAGTTTGTGCTCATGTCCGTCGTAATACTCGGCATAGGAGTTGTAGGAATAGCCCTCGTGGCCATTGTGCAGCAACAGTTTCGGGTCTTTCTTCGCCTCGTGGCCATAGAGATACATGGAGGTTTCCGTGCCGCCGGCATTGAGCCAGTAGTCTACCTCTGCGCGCCAACTATGCCGATGGTCTTTGGACTTGCCCGTCAGTTCGGCATTGGTCATCCACGAGTGTTCGAAGCCGTCGAAATGCAGCATCCTGCGCGTCTGTACCTTTCCCGTATAGATGGTGCCGTCCTCATAGGTGTATCCGCTTTCGGCAGTCGCCTCGCTCACGCCCATCATGTTGGGGTTGGCACGGAACGAGTGACCGTGTTTGAACTTGCTGTGGATGGCCAGTCTTACACCACTGTCCCATTTGTAGTTCAGCAGGAAGTTCACATTATGCACCTGATTGATGTTCGCATCGTCGATGTCCTGTTCCGTCATCTTCCCTGTCGCCACATCCAGATATTTCACCATCCTGTTGGCGGGGCGGTATTGGTCTATGCCTAACTTAAAACCGTCGTACTCCTTTACGCTACCGTCGCCCACGAAGATAAAGGGACCGTAGTTCTCGGTGATTTCCTTGTTATGCGAATACTGGTAGACGAGACCCGCCTTGCCCCTGCCTTCATTCCAGGTCTTCGAGACGGCAGCCTTGTAGAAATGCACGCTCTCCTGCAGGGTTGTCATGTCGAGATGGTTACTGCCCGGATCCATGTTATGATACGTGCCGATGCTGAGGCCCCAACCCTTCCCGATGGGTGTTGAGACATTCGCATCCACCGCATGACGACCGAAGTGATTGAAAGTGTAATTGACCTTGCCCTCGAAGGTATCGCCAGCCAGTTTGGAATAACTGTCCACGCTGTAGGTGATGACACCATATTTCAGGACCATATCCTGCGGACCTGTGGTCTGTACGGACTCATGACTGACGCCGCTATGCCACGACTTGTAGGGATAGACCTGGTAATTATAGTAGGATACCGGCAGACCGTCTTCATAGAGATAGGCGTGGCCGGAGATGGGCAGCCCCAAGGATATCTGGCGTGGCTGCGAGGCCGAAGCCGCATTCATCAGCACATTTCTGTTCTTGTCGCCTGAAGTGCTGATGGCACTATCGGCAACAACCTCCTGAGCCACTACAACAATGGCCGTCGTGATGCAAAGAAGAGTAGTCGTTAACGCTCTTACAAAATCCATGGCTAATGATTGTCGTGGCAACTGATGGTCTATTTGACGAGGTTGCCGAGGATGTCACGCGTCAGTTCCCTGGTGATGGTACGGGTGGCTGCACTGGTGGCATTCTTCACGACTTTCTCTTTAGCGGAGGTTTTAGACTTTGTCTTTTTGCCGGATATCTTATCGCTGACCCAAGTACCGAGGAGAGCAGCAAGGGTAGAGGTAAGCGCTGTCATGATAGCCTTGCCCACCTTACTCATCATACCGGGCTTTTTCTTCTCGGCTTTTTCTGCCTTGGTGGCCTTTCCTGGTTTGGGAATCTCAATCTCTGTTTGCTGTTCCTGTTCTGCCAGTTGTCTCTCTGCTTCAGCCACCAGCACCTCGAAGGCACTTTCACGATCGATAGGTGTATCGTATTTGCCATAGATGCGGCTCTGCTTGATGAGATCGAGACGCTGTCCGTCTGTGATGGCTCCAATCTGTGACAACGGGAAGAGTATCTTGGCACGTTCCACGACAGAGGGCGCACCCTTCTCGTCGAGGAAACTGACAAGTGCCTCACCTGTTTCCAGGTTCATGATGGCTTCGTCGGTCTTGAACTCCGGATTGGTGCGGAAGGTATCGGCAGCAGTCTTCACGGCCTTCTGATCCTTTGGTGTATAGGCACGTAGGGCATGCTGCACACGGTTACCGAGTTGTCCGAGAATGTTCTCAGGAATGTCTGTCGGACTCTGGGTGATGAAATAGATACCCACACCCTTCGAGCGGATGAGACGAATCACCTGTTCAATCTTATCGAGCAGGGCTTTGCTGGTATCTGTGAAGAGCATGTGAGCCTCGTCGAAGAAGAACACGAGTTTCGGCAGAGGCAGGTCGCCCACCTCGGGTAGGGTGGAGTAGAGTTCGCTCATCAACCACAAGAGGAAGGTAGAATAGAGTTTCGGCTGCATCATCAGTTTATCGGCAGCCAATACGCTCATCACACCCTTGCCACCTTCGCATTGCATCAGGTCGTAGATGTCGAATGAGGGCTCGCCAAAGAACTTGTCGGCTCCTTGAGCCTCCAGTTGCAGCAGGGCTCGTTGGATAGAACCAACGGTCATGCTGGTCACCGTTCCATATTTGGTCCTGTATTCCTTCGCATGCTGTGACACCCAGTCGAGCATGGCTCGCAGGTCCTTGACATCGATAAGTTGTAGGCCACGTTCGTCGGCAATGCGGAAGACGATGGTGAGTACGCCAGCCTGTGTCTCATTGAGTTGCATCAGGCGTGAGAGCAGTAGCGGCCCCATCTGAGAGATGGTAGCCCGCATGGGATGACCTTGTTCGCCATAGACATCATATAGACGAACGGGACAAGCCTGGAACTCAGGATTCTCGATACCGAACTCGGGGAGGCGTTTCTCAATGAAACCACTCAGGCGACCTACCTGTGAGATACCACTGAGGTCACCTTTCATGTCTGCCATGAAACAGGGTACACCTGCCTGACAGAATGTCTCTGCCATCACCTGCAGGGTAACGGTCTTACCTGTACCTGTGGCTCCCGCAATGAGTCCGTGGCGGTTGGCCATCTTACCTGTAATGCTAAGCGCACCATTGGCGCAGTGGGCTATATACAACCCTCTATCTTTGTCAAGCATAATTGTTCACTTTTGAAGGTTTATGATTCACTATTTTCAATCATCAATAAACTTGGAGATGGTCTTCAGACAGGTATCACTACTGATGGGCTTGGGCAGGAACTCGTCGCATCCGGCCTCGAATGCCAACTGACGGTCGCTGTCAAAAGCATTGGCTGTCAGGGCAATGATTGGGAGGTCGGGGCGTTTCTCCTTGATCAGTCTGGTCGCTTCCATTCCATCCATGACAGGCATCTTGATATCCATTAAAACTAAATCATAGTCGTTTTTATCAACCATGTCAACAGCCTCCTGCCCGTTCTTGGCACGATCAAACTGATAGTATTTCTTCAAGATATACGTCATCAGAATAAAGTTACTGTCATTGTCTTCTGCAATTAAAATTCTCTTCATTTCTTACCAAAATATTAATAATTCACAAAATTACATCTTTTCTTTGAAAAAACAAATGAATCACGCATTTTTTAACTAATTTTGCATCAGAATGAATAAAACTAATAACAGATATACTAAAATAATGATGAAATTAAGAACTTTTGCAGGTGCTTTTGCACTGATGATCAGCCTCACGATGTCGGCTCAGAGCCACGTGATGGAAGTGAACACAAAGAAACTTGGTGCCCCTGTTCAGTCAACGATGTATGGCATCTTCTTTGAAGACATCAACTATGCTGCCGACGGCGGCCTGTATGCAGAAATGGTGAAGAACCGTTCGTTTGAATTTCCCCAAAGACTGATGGGGTGGCGTGCCTATGGCAAGTTCGAGGTACGTAACGATGGACCCTTCGACCGCAATCCTCACTATGTACGCCTTTCCTACTCTGGCCACAACGATAAGTTCACAGGTTTGGAGAATGAAGGATTCTTCGGTATTGCCGTCAAGAAAGGCGCTACCTACCGTTTTTCTGTCTGGGCACGTTGCCCAGAAGGTGGTAAGTCCACCCTTGAAGTGAGTTTCGTCGACAATGATACGATGGAAGAAGACCAGCGCTTCGCGACGGTTAAAGTGAATATCAGCGGCAAGGACTGGAAGAAATACACTGCAGAACTGAAATCACCCCGCACGGAGACCAAAGGCGCTTTGCGCATTTTCCTTGCCGGTGACAAGAAGACGACGGATGTAGAACATATATCCCTCTTTCCCACCGACACGTGGAAAGGTCGCGAGAACGGTATGCGCAAAGACTTGGCACAGGCACTCTATGATATGAAGCCCGGCGTGTTCCGCTTCCCTGGCGGATGTATCGTAGAAGGAACCGACTTGGATACCCGCTACCAGTGGAAAAACAGCGTAGGTCCAGTTGAGAACCGTCCACTGAACGAGAACCGCTGGCACTATACCTTCGGTCATCGTTTCTTCCCTGATTACTACCAGAGTTACGGTCTTGGTTTCTATGAGTTCTTCCAACTCTGCGAGGATTTCGGCTGTGAGGCTCTGCCCGTCATCAGTTGTGGACTGAGTTGTCAGTTCCAGAATCCAGACCCCACGAAACCAGGAGTACATGTGGCTGTCGACGACCTTGACAACTATATTCAGGATGCTCTCGATCTGGTGGAATTTGCCAATGGTCCCGTTGACTCAAAATGGGGCAAGGTACGTGCCGACATGGGCCATCCAGAGCCCTTCAACCTGAAATTCCTCGCTGTAGGTAATGAGCAGTGGGACTATGATGAGCAGCACGGTGGCTATGGTCCCGTATTTACTGAGCGCCTGAAGAAGTTCAATGCCGCCCTGCGTGCCAAGTATCCCTATCTGAAACTTATCGGCACCACAGGACCCAACTCTGAGGGATGGGATTTCGACCTGCTGCAACCTCGTATGAAGGAGTTGAAGGTAGATCTCTATGACGAGCACTACTATCGCAACGAGGAGTGGTTTCTCTCGCATGGATTGCGTTACGACAGTTACGACCGCAAGGGCCCGAAGGTGTTTGCTGGCGAATATGCCTGTCACGGCAAGGGCAAAAAGTGGAACCACTTCGAGACATCGCTCTATGAAGCAGCCCACATGACGGGTATCGAACGTAATGCCGATATCGTCCACATGGCCACCTATGCCCCTCTCTTTGCTCATGTCGAAGGTTGGCAGTGGCGTCCTGATGCCATCTGGTTCGACAATCTTCGTATGTTCAAGTCGTGCAGTTACTACGTGCAGCAGATGTATGCAGCCAACAAGGGCACCAACGTCCTGCAAATGACGATGAACAAACAGCCTATAGCAGGTCAGGAGGGGCAGGACGGTCTCTTCGCTTCTTCCGTCTTCGACAAGAATACAGACGAGGTCATCATCAAGGTCATCAATACCTCGAAGCAGTCGCAGCCCGTTAGCATTCAGTTGACTGGCATGAAGGGCGAACGTATGGCTCAGACAATCACTCTCAGCCACAACGGTATGGACGATGAGAATACCCTTGATAATCCTGAGCGCATCACGCCGAAGAACGGCACGCTGAGATTGGATGCTGGCAAGGGGACTACCCTGCTCCTTGACGATATTCCCGCTATGTCGTTCCGATTGTATAAGGTGAAGAAATAATAAGGCAAGGGGGCTGGCGTTTTGCCAGCCCCCTTGCCTTATTATTTCTCACTTGCCTATCTTACAGTTCTGGCCAACCATCAGGAGTCCAATGGATGGGACGTTGGATAAGCACAGAGGCGCCTTCCTGAGCAACGCTGTAGCCATGACAGATAAAAATGTCTTGACCATCCATGTGGTAGACGGCACAATGACCAGCAGCCTCATACTCTTTCTTGTCTCCTTCAAGGAAAAGATTACCTCCTCCATAACGCATATCAAAGCCTTTGCTGTCGAGATATGGCCCCTCAACATATCTGCTGCGGCCTACAGCCACGCGGTAGTTGCTCTTCGCGCCCTGACAGCAATAGTCCCAAGAGACGAACAGATAGTACCAGCCGTCATGCTTGAAGATAAACGGTGCCTCAATGGCATTCGGACCTGCGAAATCTGAAGTGGGGTTCTTGGGCGGATTCGGATTGATAGGTAATGCAGCCCTGGCATCCTGACTATTCAGATTATAGCGACGGGCTATTGTGCGGGGACGGGCAGATTGCAAATCCGCCCGAACGGAAGAGACGATATGCATCGTCGTATCGAGACGAACCAGTTGGATTCCATCCCAGAAAGATCCCCACACCAACCAGGGCTGGTCATTGTCGTCAATGATGAAATTTGGATCGATGGCGTTCCAGTTGTCACGTTTCTCCTGTGAGGTCACGATACACCCTTCATCCTCCCACAGGCCAGAGGCCAGTGATCGAGTGGAGAGCAGCCCGATGGCCGAGCCATTACGTCCAAAGGTAGAACAACTATAAGCGAGCCACCAGCGATCATGCCAATGGATGACATCAGGAGCCCACACATGACGGGTAAAACCAGGTACGGAGTCACGTGTCCACTTCGGAATCACCGACATCAGGGGTTCTGGTTTCACCGTCCATGTCTTTCGATCCTGCGAGGTCATCTGCTGGATACCCATGCCAGTGGCAAAGATATAATAGGTACTATCTTCGTATGCCATCACAGGGTCATGCACCATTGGCGTTTCGGTTGTGAAAGGCATGTGTCTTAAGTGATGCTGTTGCCCCTGCGCCATCAGAGTGACACCCAGGGCTAACAGCATCAAGGAAATTGCTGTTTTCCTCATATGATTATCTAACTAAATATTTTTTGCCGTTTCGGATATAAATTCCTTTACTATGTGCGTTTTTGATTCGACGACCATTCAGGTTGTAGATAATACCAGTTGCAGAATCGTTATCTATCGTCATGTTTGCGATGCCCGAAGCAGAGGCTTCCGTCTGGTAACCCCATACGGTTTCCCCTGTTGTGGCGGCAATTGCCGTAAAGGCTGGAGCCTTTGTGTCGGTAGGTTCTAATGTCTGCTCAACCATCACGCCATGATAGTAGGTATTGTTAATCTTGAGGGTGACATAAGATGTGCCTTCCTCAATCTTCCATGTTCCAGTAGCACCTCCAGTAACAGAACCGTCGTCTTTGAGTTCAATGTCGGTTGGTTCCGAAGCCTCTTTCTTGGTGTGATTCAATTTGTATTTATGAATAAGCAGTTTGTATTTACCAGGAATGCGGTCAGTGGCTATCTGCTGGGTAGTGGCAATATCAGCACTCTTTACCTCCTCACCCGTGTATTCGAACGGAGTGACGACCAACCAGCCATTCTTGCTTTGGAAGACCTGGTGGACACGTACCTGATGGCTCTCCCCCCAGTTCTGGAATCGGGTGTGATAGACCAAATAAGTTCGTCCGTCCTCGGCAGCGATGATGGAGTTATGACCTTGCGAACGCTCGCCGTAGTTGCCCTTGGCCTGGTTGCCCCACGAGGTGTAGGCTCCAAAGATATTGACACCACGGAAGTTGTCGTTCTCCTTGACACCGAAGTTCAACAGATAGGACGGGAATACGGCGCTATTGTTACGTGAGTCGTTATACGGTCCGTCTGGTTTCTCCGAGCGGAACACACGCATCTGGTAACCACCGTTGTTATAGTCGTTGGCATTGCCACCGGCAGCCAGTCCGCCGTAGGTGACAAACAGATAGTAATAGCCGCCGATGTACTCGATATAACTGGCTTCGCCAGACACGTAGAATCCACCCGCAATCTTCTTTCCGAAATAGGGGTCAATGGTGACACCGTCGCCTGATCCTGTCAACGTGTAGGTGACATTATAATCGCGCAAACCTGTATTCTCGTCGAGTTCAAGCATCCATATACCACCGCTCCACGAACCGTATGACATCCACAGTTTGCCTTCCTCGTCGTAGAACACACACGGGTCGATACAATTAGGATAACGTGAGCCCCACTTGTTGCCTACGGCATAACGATCTGGCAGCGAAGCCTGTGTGCCGATGGCCTGTTCCAAGTCGGTGTCCTTGTAGGCTGTGCCTGTGTGGAACCCACTCATCACCACAGGGGCTTGGTAGAGGTACGGCCCCTCGATGTTGTCGGCGGTCAGCAGGATAATACTAGAATACCAGTTGTCTCCGTTGACGCTCAGGTACATACACCACTTATTCATGGCCTTGTTCCAGATGATGTCAGGAGCCCACTGGTTGCCAGTGACATCGTATTTGGCTTGACCTTGTGTCCCTCCACGTGCCGACCATTTGATGGCATCAAAAGCAGAAGAGGCAATCCCTGGCTTTGTGAAGGCCACATTAGGATCGGCATTGTTGCTTGTGGCTGTGGCCCAAGGTGCTGTAAACGTTGTCCAACTCATCAGGTCGGTGGTCTTGGCTGCTGCACGATGAGAGCCGAAGATATAGTACGTCTGGGATACTGGCTCCCACACAATGCTGGGGTCATGCACGCTGACACGTTTCAGCGTGTAGGCCACAGCACTCATGGGAACCAGTGCAGACAGTAGTATATACAGATACTTTCTCATTATCAATTATTCAAATACTAAGTGACAGCCGTCAACGGTAAAGCGGAACCAGAGGTCATCGGAGATAGGACTGATACCGAGGTAGTCCTGATAGTAGGTCTGGCCATCGTTGCCCACCATGACGCATCTCACGTCGGCAGAACCTCCATTGTTGGTGACAGATACGGTAACGGTAGCATCATCCATAGCCGAGAGCCATGCGCCCCAGTCTGCCTGTCCGCCACTAGTAGTCAGGTTGGGATTATTCTCATAACTTGCACCCCAGCCATAATTGTCAGCACGAACCACGGCATACTCAGCAGCACCATCGCTTGTCAGAACTACCACGAAGTTGTTCCAGTTATTGGCACCGTTGGTAAAGTTCTTGATGCGTGTGCTTACCGTCTTACCTACAGGAACGTTGAAATCATCAGAGTGCGCACCCCACCAGCCAGTAGAGTTGTCGTCAGCACCAATTACGGTGTCGAACTCCAGGTGGCAACCGTCAACAGTGTAGCGGAAGTAGAAGTCCTCAGAATCGATAATGATTCCCTTATATTCCTGCGTATAAATGTTACCGTCATTACCATGCATCACAGCCTGAACATCGGCAGTGTTGTCGCCGTTATTCGTAACTGCTACGTTCACCTTGGCACCGTCCATGGCAGAGAGCCAAGTCCTCCAGTCAGCCTGACCGCCACTAAGTATGAGGTTTGGATTGTTTTCATATCCAGCGCCCCAACCGTAGTTGTCAGCACGTACAACGGCAAACTCGGTGTTATCTGCACGGCAGAGCACTACTACGAAGTTGTTCCAGTTGTTGGCACCACTGGTGTAGTTGGTAAAAGTACTGACGAAAGTCTCCTTAGGTCTGACCTTGATATTTTCAGAATGCGCACCCCACCAACCTGTAGAGTTGTCGGTGGCACCCAGACTAGTGTACATTTTATCGACTACCTCAAACTCTGCGGAAGCAATAACAGGATTAGCACCTTCACCCTTGTATGTCTTGGCGTAGGCAGCAACTAGAGTCTTCTTACCCAATGAATTCATGTCTGGAACAGCCTGGAATGTCAGGTCTGTTGCCTTGATGGTAGCAGAAACCTCCTGCTCGAACTGGACGGTGGCAGTGACATTGGCAAAGGCATCTTCTAATGTTGTACCCTGAAGCACCTTTTTGGGTACGCCATTGAGTGTCATCGACAATGGCTGCTTATCTTCCTTAGAGGTGAAACCACCGATAGGCTCAATGGTAGAGCCGATGAAATCGATAAACGATCCCTCGGGCACAAGGAAGGCGCGGATGGTGGTGTTAGACTGGTCATCATTAAGATTCACCAGAGGTGATGTCTGCGTGTAGGTCTTTGTTACCTTACCATTGGTCATCGTCACAATCAAACCACCTCCTGTGCGGTCGATGGTCAGAGTAACCTTACCTCCAAGTTGATCTACGCCACTGTCAGTATCGGTAGCAAACTCAAGTGTACTTGTGGCGAGGCTACGGTCGATATAGTCACCCCACTCTGAGTTGCCACTCGGCTGATAGTCATAACGGATAGCACCATACTCCTTGTTTGAGCCACGGTCGGCATCATTGCAGATGATAAGCGCAAAATTCTTATAGGTATTTGAGGCATTGGGATTGATATGCAGGTTGAATTGAGCAATCCACTTACCACCTTCGGGAATCTGATAATACTTAGAGAATACGGCCCACCAGCCAGTAGAATAGTCGGTAGCACCTACAGTATAAACGTCCTCTTCAAGCCCTTCGATGACATCATCACCTCCCTGGTTCTTGGCTTTCTCGGCAGCAATGGAGTCTGCCTTTGCAGAGATCCAGTCGGGAGAGTCGATGCCATACAGATCACCACCCTCACAGGAAGTCATAAAGAAGTAAGAGGTGAGAAGTAAGAGGTAAGAGAATGCTCCTGCCAATACCTTATTATATATATTAGTCTTCATAACTTTCAATTTTCAATTATCTATTTCATTTTTCAATTAATTACAGATTCACCACTGGGTGTACAGGGCCATACAGTTTGTCGGCATTACTTGTGCCATTATTGGCAGAGTTACCCTTGAGATTTGGATTGTCGGTCAGCGTACCCTGATAGATCGGTAGGAACTCATGACCTTGAACCCAAGTGTCGAAGGATGTCTTGTATCCCTGCTCCTTAGTTTCCTTGGTCAGCGTACCGTCCCCATTCTTCGGCAGAGCGTCGTAGTCGATAGCATCCTTCACTGTACTCCTGTCGTTGGTGCGTAACACCACGGCGTGAGATCTGATCTGCTGCAGACGATTGCTGTCGTAGAAGAATCCCCAACGGATGAGGTCGAATCCACGACCATACTCACAACCGAACTCCTTTGGACGCTCCACATTAGCAATTTGCTCAAACAGTTTGTCGGCAGTGTTGAAGTCTGAGAGTTTCAGGCTGGCCAACTGAGCACGGTTTCGTACCTGGTTGATCCAATCGATAGCCTGCTGTGTAGGGCCGTTCACCTCATTTTCACACTCTGCGGCACGTAGCAGCACATCGCTGTAGCGCATCATGCGCAGGTTGATACCGCAATGCAGACCAGTCACTACCTTGTCATAGAGTCCTGTACGGAGATTGGTGTTCTTGGCGATAGGCAGTCCACCGTAGTTGTTGTTGGTCACAAAGGGGGCATCGGCTGTTATCGGCAGTGTATAGCAGACATTGCCGTACTCAAAGCCTTCCCATTCGGGCTCGTAGGTGCCGATAGTCCAGTAGAGACGGGGGTCAAGTGAGCCGCTGGTAGTGCGCTCTGCCTTAAAGAGGTTATAGAGCCAAGGTGATGCAGAGAGGTCTGCCCAACCGCCACAGTCGCCAGGGCCGAAGTTGCTTTCGATAGCATGCCCCTGCGTGGCGTTCGGACTGGTGTTCACTGGTGTCCACTCGTCGTCGGTACCCTGAGAACCGTAGTCCAGATATTGAACCTCAAAGAGGCTCTCTTCGTTGTTCTCGTAATTGGGCCCTTCACGGAAGTTGTCACCGTAGTTGGCCATCAACCTATAAGTGCCGTACTGGCCATTGATGATTGCCTTCAACACAGTCAGTGCCTCACTGTACTTATGACGCATCATCAGCGCACGGGCATAATAGCCTGCAGCAGCACCAGAGGTGGCACGGCCCTTGGCCCACTCACCGCCCTCAGCGCGTGTAGGCAACAGTTCTATGGCCTCCTTGAAATCCTTCTCTACCTGATCCCAAGCCTCATCATAGGTGTTGTTGGTACCATATAGACCGTTAAGGGTGGAATAGGTTGCATAATCGGTAATCAGAATCGGGTTCTGATAGTATCCGGTGAGATTATAGTAAGCCAAACCGCGGAGGAACAACATCTGTCCCTTGATGCGCTTCATTTGTTCGTTGAGGATACTGTTGTCTTCCCCGCAGCGCGAGAGGGTGTAGTTACATACATTAATCGTGTAATACCAGTCACGCCACGACCACTGGCCGATTTCGTCAGTAAAAGGTGCATTCAGGTCATCGAAGGGCATATACCATACCTGTGAGGAGTTCCACACCTCATCACCACGGCATACATCAATCGTATAGCCTACACGGGCGTAGGTTCCCTCCATACGAATGTGATTGTATGCAGCAATCACGTTCTCTTCCAGATCATCGGCCGTATTGCCGAATGTGGATGTTGTCTGCTGGTTGGGATTGGACACATCCAACTTGTCGTCGCAAGACGTAAAGAGGATACTGGAGACAGGAGCCAGGAGACAGTAGATTACTCCTGCTATTACCTTATTATATATATTTGTCTTCATAACTTTCATTTTTCATTACTTCATTTTTTCATTCTTTCATGCTTTTTAGAACGTGAAGTTCAGACCTGCCATGAAACTACGTGCTGTGGGGTACGAACAGTAGTTGTAGCCTGGGGTGAAGGTACCGCCGGCATAATCGACATTGTAGCCTTTGTAGCCAGTAATGGTGAAGAGGTTCTGTGCAGAGACATAGACGCGTACACCTGACACATAATTGCCGAACCATTTGTTAGGCAAATTGCAGCCAAGTTCAATGTTCGCAATCTTCCAATAGGCGGCATTTTGGATCTGACGTTCGCTGAACAGGTCGTTCCATGCCAGTGTTCCACCGTTCGACAGATAAGTGCGTGGGATGCTGCTGACGTAGGTCGAACCATCCCACTGATTCGCATTGAGGATATTCACATCCTTATTGCCATAGCCGTAACTGGAGTTCAGTGTGTTGTACAGATAATCGGTCACATGGTAGCCAAGCGCACCGAACGTTGAGATGCTCAGGTCGAAGATCTTATACTCCAGGTGAGCGCTCAGACCGAAGTTCACTTTTGGCAGACCGCTGCCAAGAGTGGTCTGGTCCTCGCCATTGATCTGTCCATCGTTATTGATATCAGCATAGTAGCAGTCACCTACATTGGCACCCTGCTGGTATGACCACCCGCCTTCTGCCACTATATTTGGCGTATAATCCGGATCGGCAGCCTGCTTTTCCATTTCGAGTTCGTTATGTCTTATTCTACCGGCCTCGTTCAACTGGTCAAGTTGGCTCTGTGTACGGATAATACCCTGATAGTCCCAACCATAGAACTTACCCACTTCCTGACCGACCTGAGTAATATAGGAACCAGTGACATACTGATCTTTCCCGAAACCGAGCGAGGTCACCTTGTTTTTCAGGGTGCTCAAGTTTGCGCTAATCTCATGTTTCAAGGCATGGTCGCGATTACGGTAGGTTACCGAGAACTCAAAACCGCTATTTTCCAATGAGGCGGCATTCATGGTGACAGTCGTGTTGGCCACACCAGCACTGGCTGGAACGGGAACAGCATAGAGTAGATCCTCTGACTTGTTTTTGTACCACTCAGCAGTAAACTCGATACGATTATTAAAGAATGCCAGGTCGAGACCGATATTCATGGTCTTTCTCTTTTCCCAGGCAAGGTTCTCATTGACGAAGGTCGAAACGGCTGAACCCGTAACGGCCTGATTGCCGAAACTATAGGTCATGTTGTTGCGGGCCATGGTGGTAGAGATGGCATAGTCGGCTACAGAGGCCTCGTTTCCAAGTTCACCATAACTGGCACGAAGTTTGAACATATTGACGATGTCGCGGTCGATGGGGAAGAACTCTTCCTTATCAAAACGCCATCCTAAAGAAATAGAGGTGAAGGTATCCCAGCGGATATCCTTGGTTAGACGAGAACTGCCATCGCGACGGATGATGGCAGAGAGCAAGTATTTGCCATCGTAGTCGTAGTTCAGACGGGCCAGATAGGATGCCAGAGAATGCTTGTACTCATAACTATCAGCACTCCATGAACTGGCATTCTGCAATTGCAGGAAATAGGGCTCCGACAGGTTGACACCTGTTGCAGACAGCGTGTTAGTGTTCTCCTGCTCGTAGGTCTGACCGGCCACAAGGTTAATATGATGCAGACCAATGTTGCCATCGTATGTCAATGTGTTCTCAATCAGGGCATCGGTATATTTACGATGAGCCTTCGTCAGACGCTCGTTCTCCTTGGCGAGATAGACACGATTACTCTGTATCCAGGCAGGAATCCAAGTTTTGTCGTTACAAGAGGTCATGCTATAGGAGAGATTGATCTTGTAATTCAGTTTGTGGTTCTTGCTCTTGACACCCAGCATATCAAGCAAATCGACATCGGCTGAAGCCGTACCTAAGAAACGATCTACGATCGTGTTTCGTGTCAGCATTTCATTAATCAGCAGGGGGTTCATGGCTGAGATATCACCATGGATCGTATCGTAATACACACCATAGCCATAAGCGTCGTAGCGGTAACTGCTGGCACTGCCAACCTTGTCATCGAGCACCCATGTGGAACTGTCGTATGGCTTGATGGTGGGCTGCATGTTCAGTACACCACCCAGTACATTGCCCAGATTGCCATAAAGCCCCTGGACGTACTCATTGGCATTCGATACAGCAAGGTTGTCCTGGTTGGAATGTGAATAAACAAGACTGGTGCGGAACTTGATGAACTTGACGTCCATCGTGTTGTTCACGCGAGCGGTATAACGCTCAAAGTTAGGACCAGCACCCTCAAGTGTTCCTTTCTGATTATAATAATCAAGACTAATGTTATAGGTATTATTCACACCGCCACCACTCAAATTCACACTGTGGTTCTGACGAATACCAGTCTTAAAAGCCTCACTAAGCCAATCAGTATCGGTGTTATCCATGAAATGGTATTTCCCATCTGTGCCCTTGCTGTAACCGCCGGGAACGGGGATGCCGGAATTCTCAGCGGCTATGCCGAGATACTGGCTGTACTGCTCTGCATTCGTCAGGTCATAAACATTCTTCTTAATCTGGTCTACACCGAAATAGCCTTTATATTCGACCTTCAGGGGCTGCTCTTTCTTACCGTTCTTAGTGGTGATAATTACCACACCGTTGGCTGCACGCGAACCGTAGATGGCACCGGCGGAAGCATCCTTCAGCACTTGAATGCTCTCAATGTCATTCGGAGAGAAATCGCGGATTGTTGTACCCATAGGTACACCGTCGATAACATACAGAGGCGCCTGGTTTCCATTCAAAGTACCGATACCACGGATACGAACCAATGGATCTGCACCAGGCTGACCGTCAGAGGTAATCTGTACACCAGCCACTTTACCTTCGAGCATCGTGGATACGTTGGAATGAGATACGCGCTTCAGTTCCTCAGCATTTACAACAGACACGGAACCGGTTAGGTCGGCTTTCTTCTGAGTACCATAACCCACAACCACTACCTGGTCGAGCACTTGTGCATCTGCTTCAAGTTGAATTTGTTCAATGATCGCACGTCCACGTACGGCAATCTCACGATCCTTGTAACCCACATAACTCACCACAAGTGTGGCATTGGAGGGAGCGTCGATAGTGAAGTTGCCTTCATAGTCGGTCACCACTCCAGTCTGAGATCCCTTTACCTTGACGGTAGCGCCAATAAGCCCCTCACCATCTTGGTCAACAACCTGGCCGCTGACCTTGATAGTCTGCTGTGCCACTGATGCCATCGCAGGAACCGGACAGACGATCAGTCCTCCCAGCAAACCAAAGATGAACATCACAGAGAATAATACTTGTTTTCTCATCATAATTGTTAGTTTAGAAAGTTAAATTAAAATTTGTAATCAGTAAAATCTGGAGGCAAAATTAGTAATAAGCAGTATTGGTTGGGTGGATAAAACAATTTATATGGTGGACAAAACGCTTTTTATCCATTTATGTGTGTTTTTTCCACTTCTTGAGATATGTCAATGATATATGTCAATTGTCATTATAGGTGCTCGGACTCACACCGAACATCTTAGTAAAGCATCGAGTGAAGTACTTCGGATCATTGAATCCAACGGCATAGGCAATCTCAGTAATATTGCGGTTGCCTGTTTTGGATGAAAGCATTTCCTTTGCCATATTCAATCTGTAGTTACGGATAAACTGTCCTGCAGGAAGACCAACCTCTACGTTCAGATGCTTGCTGACCACACTACGGCTCATACCTAAGGCATCACAAAACTCCTGAACGCCAAATTCAGAATCGGTATAGTTTTGTTCCAGAATCTCCATCACTCGTTCCATCATAGGACGAGTATTTCTGAGTACCTCCTCCTTGTCTGCCTCCATACTTTTGGTTACGCTTTTCTGATAGCGTTCCTGATTGTCGAGGATATTGCTAATGCGCTGCTGAAGATGTTTGGGATTGCTCGATTCCTCCAATACCTTCCGTATGGGACTGAGCAACTGTTCGGCTTCACGACGTTTCAACTCGGTGACCCACCTATTATAAATATATACTATCAGACCTATGAAGAGAAATGCCAGCAGCAGACGGAACCACCAACTGTTCCAGAAATGCGGTTTCACCACGATATCTATTGTGATGGTTTCTTCTTCGACTGATGACAGAGACGACTCATATTTCACCTCAAAGGAATAATTACCCACAGGAAGGACGCTGTATCTCACGGAGTGCTGGCCTGGTTTCAGGAGTGTCCATTCGTTGTCGAACCCCTTCATCCTGTAACTGAAAGAACCTTGTGTCTCGTAGCCATAGTTCAGGGCAGCGAAATCGATTGAGAATGAGCGGTTCCCCTCACTAAGTGTGATGACCTTTGCAATGGAGATGTCTTCGTCGAGATAACTGCTCCCCGCTTGAATGTCCTGATTGTCCACCATCAGGTGGGTAAACACGAGATGACCTTGATAGGTTGCCTCAGGATTCTCGCTGGTCACTTCTATCAGCCCAGCCTCACTGCCCAAATAGATCATACCTGATTTGGCGATTGCTGCCGAATTCCAATAGAACTGTGAACTTGCCAGACCGTCTGCTTGGGAGTAGTTCGTGAAAGTCTTAATGTGTGGGTCGTAGACTGAGAGTCCGTTCAGGGTAGTGATCCATAGTTTCCCGTTCTGATCCTCCACAATACCCTTTACGGCATTGTTCACCAGTCCGTCCTCCTGTGTCAGTACCTCAAAAGATTCCTTACCGTCTTTTCCGACAATCCGGTGATATATGCCATAGCCGTTGCTGCCTAACCAGAGTGTGCCGTCGCTGCTCTCGCAGAAGGATGAAATCTTTTCATAGATATGTGAGTCAGGGTCGTTCAGGCGATACATGAGATTGCGGAAACTAAACTGCGCTCCTTTCTTCGATTTGAGGTCTATTGCACAAACCCCTCGCATGCACCCCATCCAGAGCACTCCGTCCCTGTCGATCACGGAGCCAATACACCCACGTATCAACCCACATCCTTCAAAAGGCTCCACGAGTTGTCTTGTTTTGAGATCATATAGGAAAATGCCATCGTTGCTGCCTATCCACAACCCATTGTTCCGCGCGTCGTATGCCAGAGCGCCGATGAAATTGGTCAGGCGGGCCTCCTCTGCCGTCATCTCCATCCGATGGACAGCACCTGTAGCGAGATCTACCATGTTCAGACCTCCGCCCCATGTTCCTGTCCACAAACGTCCCTTGTCATCAGCCTCCAGGACTGAGACGCTGTTGTGCGACAGGGCTGAGTTTCCCTTTGTTATGTGGACAAAACCTGTCTGTCCCTGTTTCTTCATGTTCAATCCACCTTCCACCGTACCCACCCAGAGGGTACCGTCGGGTTCGACATACATTGCATTCACTGGATTAGGAGAAATAGATGTAGGCGATGTGGTGTGGACATAGTTCTGCAGTAGCAATTGTCTCGGTACCAGTTTGGCAACGCCCCCTGACTCCGTACCAATCCAAATCAGTCCTTTGTCCACCAGGAGACAATGCACGAAATCGCTTTGTAGCGGATGTGGACTGGCGGAATTCCACACGGAGAAGCGATCCGTTGCGTCGTCATAGACATTCACACCAGAGAGGGAACCCACGAGTAGCGTATTATCAGGCATCAGGGCAAGAGCCGACAGGAATTCGTGCGACAATGTACCTCCTCCGATAGCAGTATGCACGTAATGGTCCAACTTGTGCTGGTATGGGTCATATCGGTAAAGACCGTGGTTCGTCGTGATCCAGAAAACATTCCCCCGTTTCAACATATCCGTGATATATAGACCGTTTAGGGAACGGAACAACGGAGAGATCTCCTCGCGCATCAGACTGCCGTTTTTCTCCACTAATCGGTAGAGTCCACCGTCAATGCCGATCCAGGGCTTGCCGTTACCCTCAACATCACGTATGCAAACATCGGGCGTATTCCCCTGGTAGCGATAGGCGCTCACTTTACTGATGTGTCCCTGCTCATCGAAAGTCAGCAGATTCACCGACGAATAAGTGACCAGCCAGATGCGACCCAGTGCGTCGCAAAATGCCTTGGTGCTTGGCTCACGCAGCAGTGTCCTGACAGAATCGGGCAAGGACTCAGGCGTAATGCCCATCATCGTGTTCAGGTTGATGATGTTCGTTCCTTCGTCGAATGCCACCCAGAGACGCTTGAAACGATCCTCTGCAATACCCTTACAGGAGTTACTTTTAAGCCACATCACAGGCATCATCATCCCATAACCGTCATAGCGCACAAGGCCGCCGCCGTAGGTGCCTACCCACAGGAATCCGTTGGAATCGACGAATACAGCACTAACATTATTGTGGGGCAGTCCATTCTTCAGGTCAATATACGACACGTTATAACGCTCCGTAAGCATAGCACCGTGTGCCGTACTTACAATAGTCCACCACAGGGATAAGAGTAGGATTGTTATACGTCGCATACTTTTTGTTTCAGGTGCAAAGATAGGAAAAAAGCGTGTAAAAACCAAGGAATTTCGGAATTTTTCTGCTTTTACGCATTGTATTTCATAAATAGTTTGTATATTTGCAACTGAATGAAGGAAATCATGACTTTAACATTATTTTAGATATTTTCTTGAAAGGAATCTGAAACTTTGGGTACTAAATGGTTGAATAAACTCCCAAAAAGATGAAAGAAATCGAATTAGAATTCACAAAACTGGTCCGAGAATACCGTAAGACGATTTACACGGTATGTTACTTTTTCTCAGACAATCCTACCGATGTGGAAGACCTGTTCCAGGAAGTGTTGGTCAACCTCTGGAAAGGTTTTGCCAAGTTCCGTGGCGACAGCAGCCCGAAGACGTGGATCTGGCGTGTGAGCCTGAACACCTGCTGCAACATTGAGCGAGGCAAGAAACGGAATGTACCAACCGTTCCGCTCCTGATCGACAAGGATGTGATGAGTGTTTCTGATGAAGGTGGTCGGCAGATCAAGATGCTGTACGACAGGATCAATCGCCTTGAGTTGTTCGATCGCGCCATCATTCTTCTTTGGCTGGAGAGCATGCCGTACGACGAGATCGCTGCGATTGTGGGTCTCTCTACCGCTGCTGTCACCAGTCGTCTGTTCCGCATCAAGGAACAACTCAAGTCAATGTCTAACAATTAAAATGTAAAAGTTATGAACGAGAATATTTTAGAACTCCATGAGTTGGATGAACTGAAGGCCGCTTATAACCTGATGGATGAAAGGTTGGATGGTCAGGAGATTGTGTCGGATGAGCAACTCCGTGTGGTAATGGGTCGTAGGATGAATTTCATACGAAAGGATGCCAAAGAACTGGTTCTAATGATTAATCTGGTGTTATTGCCGTTGATTGCATTTGTAGAATACTACAATGACCGACTGAATGGGTTGGGCAGCATCGTGCTCGGCGTTGACTGGATTACAACATTGCTGTTCGGAATGTATCTTTTGAGATTGGCACGTACAGATGATTATTCCACATCGGATGTAAAAACGCTGTGTGAAAAGAATTCTTTGTACCAAAAGTTGACGAAATGGTTCGTTCCGATCATCGTGCTGTTTATCCCCTTATATTTCTTTATGAGTTATGTCGCAGAAGGCCGATGGGGCGTGGGAATCATTTTCTTCTGTCTATTGGCCATTCCTTTGGGGATAGGTTACTTCGTAGGTTCTTCGTACCGACGCAATATCATCAAGAAGGAACATCATGGTATAGATATAGATCCGGAAACAGGCGGGCCTGTCAAGATTGCAAAAAAACACAAAGGAGTCTTCATTTTGCTGATAAGCCTTTATAGTATTCTTACAATACTTGCCAACATCCCCGTTTTCGTCGGATTTTCCTACATCGATAATATGACCGACTTGATGGTCTATATGTACCATGCCTCAGACGTTGCAGTAGGGATCGTCTTAATACTGGCACTGCTTCACGTGATCAATGTCATAAGGATTCCTCAAAAACTGTTTGATTCACTTCTTGCATTTGTAGTGCTCATGGCTGTGGTAGTTGTCGTAGTTTCGATGAATCTGAACATTGCTGCATCCGGCAACCCCGACATGTTAGTAAAGATTGTTGGCTTGTCATTCTTAGCCTATTACTTCTACAAGAATGCATGAGGTGCGAACTATTGCGAATAGGACGCGAACTATTGAGAATAGAAAAGTTTGGAGGCTTGGGAAAAAAGTCTTAACTTTGCAACCGAAAATTTTAAATTATCACAAATATGAAAAAGGTATTGTTTATGGCTGCCCTTATCGCAGCAACGTTGCCCACAGAGGCACAACAGGTAAAGTATTCCATTGACGGAATCAGTAAGGAAAACGGTAAGACGGTGTATCTTCGTGACCGTTTGACCCGCTCGATAGTCGATAGCACGGTCGTTGCCAATGGCAAGTTCTCGATGAGCGGCAATGCAGATAAGAACGCCTTTATGGGCGTTTCAACAAAGGATGCCATGTGGAGTGTGATGCTCTTTAATGATGGTACGCCCGTGACCATCAACCTGAATGACAGCACGTTGAAAGGCTCTCCCCAGAACGAGCGTCTCACACGCTACGACATAGATATCAATGCACCTTACAGCAATTTTATGATGAAGATTCAGACTATGTCGGAAGAGGAACGCAAATCCAAGGAACTGGAATTGGCTGGCGGACTGATGATTGCCATGATGAAAATGATGGAGGGCGTGGAGAAAGTCTTCAAGGATGAACGCGAGACGATGATACCCGTGGCTTTTTTCAGCGAGTACCGGAGTTATTTAGGACAAGCGAAACTTGACAGCGTCCTTGCCACCAAGCCTGTCTGGGCCAGTCATCCCATCGTGCAGGAAAGCCTGAGGGAAAAGGCCTATCAGAAGGCTCTGGAAGAGAGGAAGAACGCTTTCGTTGGGAAACAGTTCATCGACTTGGAGGAGGCTGACCCAGACGGTAAGATGCACAAACTGAGCGAGTATGTGGGCAAGGGCAAATGGGTGCTCGTGGACTTCTGGGCCTCTTGGTGCGGACCCTGTAAGGCTGAGATGCCGAATGTGGTGGCTGCATACGAGAAATATCACGACAAAGGTTTCGATATCGTGGGTCTGTCGTTCGACAATAAGAAGGAACCGTGGGTGAAGGATATCGCCGAGTTGAAGATGCCTTGGACGCACCTCTCCGACTTGAAGGGCTGGAATACGGTGGCTTCAGAGGTCTATGGCGTGAACAGCATTCCTGACAACCTGTTGATTGACCCGCAGGGTAAGATCGTGGCTCGTGGGCTTAGGGCAAAGGCATTGCATGATAAACTGAAAGAAGTCTTTGGCGAATAAGAAAATCCCCGAATTGCTTGGCAGTTCGGGGATTTTTAATTAATTTTGCACCGAAATATGAGTATACTGAACTTAGATAAAGACCGTAGGCGGTTCTCCTTTGAGGTGCTGCCCCCTTTGAAGGGGACGGGTACGGACAGACTCTTTGCCGACATCGACAAGTTGAAGGAGTTCGATCCTGCATATATTAATATCACGACCCATCACTCAGAGTTCGTCTACAGGGAACTGGCAAACGGACAGTTTGAACGGAGCAGAATCCGTCGTCGTCCTGGTACGATTGCCATTGCTGCTGCCATCCAGCAGCGTTATCATATTCCCGTACAGCCCCATGTGATTTGCAGCGGAGCCACCGTGGAGGATATCGAGTATGAACTGCTCGACTTGCAGTTCCTGGGTATCAGCGACCTGTTGCTGTTACGTGGTGACAAGGCGAAGGAGGACAGTCGGTTTGTACCTACTCCAGGAGGTCACGCCCATACGACAGACCTGATGAAGCAGGTGAAGCGTTTCAATGAGGGATTCTTTGCAGATGGCTCACCCATCAAGAACCCGGGTCGTCCTTTCGACTATGGCGTTGCCTGCTATCCTGAAAAGCATGAGGAGGCACCCAATCTGGAGATGGATATGGAATATCTGAAGCAGAAGCAGGATCTGGGGGCTCAGTATGCTGTGACGCAGTTGTTCTTTGACAATGAGAAATATTTCTCCTTCGTGGAGAAAGCCCGCACGATGGGCATCACCATTCCCATCATCCCTGGCATCAAGCCTTTGGCGAAACTGACGCAGTTGACGGTAGTACCGAAGACATTCCATTGTGACATCCCAGAACCGTTGGCTAAGGAAATCGTGAAGTGCAAGACTGACGAGGATGCCCGGCAGTTGGGTATCGAATGGACCACAGAACAGTGTCGCGACCTGTATCAGCATGGGGTGAATAACATTCACTTCTATACTGTGTCGGCGGTGGATAGCGTGGCAGAAGTAGCAAAGCGACTTCTTTAATTGTGAATTGTGCATTATGAATTATGCATTGGAGTGAAGTGATTGGGCAGAAGGAGGTGCAGGAGCGCCTGATGCAGATGGTTAGCGAAGACCGCCTGCCACATGCCTTGATGCTCTGTGGACCACAAGGAGTCGGGAAGATGGCGTTGGCAACGGCCTTTGGCTGTCAGTTGCTTGATGATGGCAGAACATCGTCGAAGGCCATGCTCGACAAGTTAGAGCACCCAGACCTTCACTTTACCTATCCGACCATCAAACTTCCTTCTATGTCGACTGACCACAAGCCTGTGAGCGATGATTTTGCGAGAGAGTGGCATGAGTTGATGATGGGAGGCCCATACTTCACGATGGACGACTGGATGCAGGCAATGGGTGGTGAGAACCAACAGGCCATCATTACCGCTGGCGAGAGTGACGACCTGGTGCGGAAACTCTCCTTGAAGTCGAGTCAGGGCGGTTATAAGGTGAGCATCATCTGGCTACCGGAGCGTATGAATATCGAGTGCGCCAACAAATTGCTGAAACTCATCGAGGAACCGCCACAGCAGACTGTGTTCATCATGGTTTGTGAGGACCCCGATAAACTATTGGAAACTATTCGCAGTCGCGTGCAGCGCATCGATGTAAAGAAGATCGATGATGCCTGTATCGAGCAGGCCCTCGTGGAGCGACGTGGTATCAGCGAAGAGGCAGCCCACCGTATAGCCAGACTCGCCAATGGCAGTTGGTTGAAGGCGATGGAAGAGTTGCAGGTAGGCTCAGAGAACGAGCAGTTCCTGGATATGTTCATCTCGCTGATGCGTCTTGCTTACCAACGGAAGATCAAGGACCTGCGCAAGTGGAGTGAGGTGATGGCTGGATTCGGACGTGAGAAGCAAAAGCGCTGGCTGACCTATTTCCTCAGGATGATCCGTGAGAACTTCATGTATAACTTCCAGCAGGAGGAGTTGGTCTATATGACGGAGAAGGAAGAGAATTTTGCCCGTAACTTTGCCCGTTTCGTGAACGAAGGGAATATCCTGCCCATTAGCGATCTGGCAAATCTCGCCATTCGTGATATCGGACAGAATGCCAATGCAAAGATTGTCTTTTTCGACTTTTCGCTGCAAATGATAGTATTATTGATACAAAAATAGATATGACAGACAAAACAAAAGAATTGCCCATCGTGGTAGGCTGTGACCGAGGATTTTGTCATCAGGCCGTAGGGCGTCAGGACCGTCAGTTGAATACATACGACTGGCTGGCCGATGTTCCTGGTAATGCCGAAGATACCGACTTGGTGGAGGTGCAGTTCAAGCATACCCGTAAGGGCTATTATCACAATGTGAATAATCTGCCGTTGAAGAAAGGAGATATTGTGGCGGTGGAAGCCAGTCCGGGACATGATATCGGTGTGGTGACACTGACTGGTCGACTGGTGAAACTACAGATCAAGAAGGCCAACCTGAAATCGGCTGACGATATCAAGCGCATCTACCGCATTGCACGGGAGATTGACATGCAGAAGTTCCGCGAGGCTAAGGCCCGTGAACATTCTACGATGATTGAGAGTCGTATGATTGCCAAGGGACTCGGTCTGCAGATGAAGATCGGCGATGTGGAGTATCAGGGCGACGGCAATAAGGCTATCTTCTACTATATCGCAGACGAGCGTGTGGACTTCCGACAGTTGATCAAGGATCTGGCAGCCGCCTTCCATGTACGTATCGAGATGAAACAGATTGGTGCGCGTCAGGAGGCTGGACGTATTGGCGGTACGGGTCCCTGCGGAAGGGAACTCTGTTGTGCCACTTGGATAAAGAACTTCTCCAGTGTCAGCACCAATGCGGCCCGATTCCAGGATATCTCGCTTAATCCGCAGAAACTGGCGGGTATGTGTGCCAAACTGAAATGTTGCCTGAACTATGAGGTTGACGATTATGTGGAGGCCAGTAAGCGTCTGCCGGGCAAAGATATCGTTCTTCAGACGCAGGATGCCGACTATTATCTCTTCAAGAGTGACATCCTGGCTGGTCTCGTGTCTTATTCCACAGATAAGAATATCGCTGCAAATGTGGAGACCATCACCGCTGTCCGTGCCAAGGAGATCATCGAGATGAACAAACAGGGTGAAAAGCCTCTCTCGCTTCAGGAGGATAGTCATCAGAAGCCTGTCAAACAACATGTGGATTTGGCTGGAGGTGATATCAGCAGATTCGATAAGTCGAAGAAAAAGAAGAAAAAGAAGAAGAAACCATCGGATGCTCCTCAGGACAACCATGCGAAGGAATAAGAGATGGATATGTCTCGGTATCATGCTTGCGGTTGCAATAGGCCTGGCCTCTTGTGACCGTAAGACGATTTATTATCACTATGAGCATGCACCGGTTGCGGGTTGGGAGAAGAATGACACACTATGCTTTGATATTCCTCCCGTCAGTGCAGGCTTGTACCGCGAGGAACTGGGGTTGCGAATTGATTCCAGATATCCCTTCATGGGGCTCAGTCTTGTCATCAAACAGACCATCCTGCCATCAGGCTATGTGCATCATGATACCCTGAACTGCAATCTGGTGGATAAGGACGGTAATCATAAAGGGACGGGCATCAGTTTCTATCAATATAATTTCCATGTCAATACGCTGAGACTGCATGAGGGTGATTCGCTGCATATCACCGTGAGACACAATATGAAGCGGGAGATTATGCCTGGGGTCGCCGATGTCGGAATCCGATTAGACAGACAATAATATAATTATTAGGAACGCGCGAGGTTCCTGCCTGCATCAATTCTCAGGAAGATGAAGAGCAGAATGGTGAATCCCCATAATGAGGAGCCTCCGTAACTGAAGAATGGCAGAGGAATACCGATAACAGGTGTCAGACCTAATACCATGCCGACATTGATAAACACATGGAATAGGAAAATGCTCAGCACAGAATAGCCATATACCCGTCCAAAGCGGTAGGGTTGTCGTTCTGCCAGATGGATGAGGCGCAGAATCAAGAACAGGAACAGCAACAGGACTGATGCTGACCCGATGAATCCCTCTTCCTCACCGACAGTGCAGAAGATGAAATCAGTATCTTGTTCAGGTACGTACTTCAGTTTTGTCTGGGTGCCATTCAGGAATCCTTTACCCTCAATACCTCCAGAACCAATGGCAATCTGACTCTGATGCACATTATAGCCTGCTCCTTTTAGGTCTTCTTCCAGACCCAGTAGCACATTGATACGTACCCGCTGGTGAGGTTCCATTAGGTGATTCAGCACATAGTCGGCAGCATTGAAGAAGACAACGGAACCAAGAGCGAAGAGCGCTATCCACATGTAGTTCCTGATTCTACTCACTACCGCCTGCCAAAGCAGATAGCCTATCAGAAGGGCCGTCACCACCAATTGTACGAAAACCACATCAAACGGGATGACGTAGAGCGAGAACAGCAGGAATACCAGTGTAATGCCGATAGTGGCTAACAGTATGCGAATGGCATCTTTCTTGTTTTCGCAATAGACCAATACCATGGCTCCTGAGAAAATGTGTATCAGTAGCAGGACGACGAATTTACCCACCGAGGTTGGTGTGTATAGAAGCATGGTATCAGCAAAGCGGATACCCACCACGAAATAGAGTACCATAGCCACTCCCGTAAACAGAATACTGCCAGGCATACCTTCCCGATAGAGCATGAGGAAGAAGGCCAGATAGACAAGGGCGGAACCCGTTTCCCGTTGCAAGATAATGAACAGCATCGGAAACAGGATAATGCCCAGTGTGGCGCCAAAATACTTCCATTGGTGGATGTTATAGCCGTAGATGCTCATAAACTTTGATAGGGCCAATGCTGTGGCGAACTTCGCAAACTCAGCAGGCTGAAGGCGCAGAGGACCTAACACGAGCCATGATCGGGAGCCTTTGATGGTGTGGGTATTGAAGATGGTCACAAACAGCAGTGTCAGCATCACACCGAAGATGACGTAGGCAAAGGTGTCGTAGAAACGGTCGTCAAGCAACAGGATAACCAGTCCCAGAACAATCGAGGTACCTATCCAGACAATCTGCATACCAGAGCGGCTGTCGAGGCTGAGAATATCCGTCTCGCCATAGGTATAACTCGCACCGCAGACGCTCATCCATCCTAAGGTCAGAAGAGCCAGGTAGATGAGGATTGTCCACCAGTCGATGGAACGGAGCACACTGGGTTGTTTATCTGTCTGTCGAGCCATACGCAATTCTCTTGTTTTGGATAGTCAGGGCCTTTGCCTCTGATGCGGGGGAAAGTTTTCCATTGATAAACTGTTCCATAATCAGACCACCGATAGGTACACCGTAGGTGGCACCCCATCCGCCGTTCTCCACATAGACGGCAACAGCAATCTTCGGGTTGTCCATCGGGGCAAAACCCATAAACACAGAGTGGTCGTGTCCGCGGTTCTGGGCTGTACCAGTCTTTCCGCAGGGTACAAAACTGTGTCTTGACAATTCCTTACAGGTTCCACCCAAAGCCGATGAACGCATACCCTTCACGATATACTCGTAGGCTTCGCGATTGGCCTTGGTGAAATGCCGACGGGTGAAGGTGGTGTCAAGCGGTTCTCCCTGTACTTTCCTGACCACGTGAGGCACATAATAATACCCTCTGTTGGCGATGGTGGCACCAAGATTGGCTATCTGGAGGGGGGTGAGCAACACCTCGCCCTGTCCGATGGCGATGGAGATAACCGTCAAACCGTTCCACGAGCCTTTATAAGCCTTGTCGTAGAATTGGGCATTGGGAATCAGGCCTCGCTTCTCACCTGGAAGGTCAATGCCCAATTTGTAGCCGAATCCCATACTGACCATATAGTCGCGCCAGGTATTCATAGCGTTTTGCACAGAACCATACTTGGAGATGTTGGTATTGATCATGTGGTAGAGTCCCCAGCAGAAGAAACCGTTACAGGAGGTACTCAGTGCAGGGACGAGGGGTAGGGGTGCAGCATGTCCGTGACAACCTACATGCAGACCTTTGAAATTGAATCCGTGACCACAGGGATAGGGGGTCGAGGGTGTGATGATGCCTTCTGAAAGGAAGGTCAGACCCTGAGAGGTCTTGAAGGTGGAACCAGGAGGATAGAGACCCATGATACTGCGATTCAGCAGGGGCTTCCATACATCCTGACTCAGGATCTTATGGTTCTTGCTTCGTTCACGACCCACCATCAGTCGTGGATCATATGAGGGAGAAGACACCATGCACAATACCTCACCTGTGGAAGGCTCGATGGCCACGATACTGCCGATCTTTCCTTCCATCAGTCGCTCGCCCAGAGCCTGTAAATCATAATCGATGCTCAGGGTGAGATTCTTGCCGGGAATAGGACGCTTGTCGAAGGCACCATTCTGATATCTGCCCTGAATCCGTCCGTGGGCATCACGCAGCAGGATTTGCATACCCTTCTCGCCACGTAACTGCTTCTCGTAGGAACGCTCCACACCGAGTTTGCCGATATAGTCACCAGGCTGGTAGTAGTCGTCTTCCTCAATGTCGGCTGGCGATACCTCTGCCACATCACCCAAGATGTGGGCTCCCATATTATACTGGTACTGGCGGACGCTGCGCTTCTGGACGTAGAAGCCTGGGAAACGGTACATCTTCTCTTGGAAGATGCTGAAATCCTTGTCAGACAACTGACTCATAAACAACTGCTGGGTGAATCTTGAATAGCCGGGATTCCGGTTGCGGTCCTTGATGGTGGCCATGCGCTTATCGAATTCCTCCTTGCTGATATCCAGAGCCTGACAGAAATCCAGGGTGTCCAGTCGTCCGTTAGCCTCGTTCATGACAACCATGATGTCATACGAGGGCTGGTTATACACCAGCAACTTGCCGTTGCGGTCTGAGATGACACCTCTTGAGGGAAACTCCACTTTTTTCAGGAAAGCATTCGAGTCGGCGCTTTTCTTATAGTCGTCACTGGTAATCTGGAGTGTAAACAGACGGATAATATAGATGACTACAATCAATGTAGCCACCCCACCAATCACATATTTTCTGTTTCCAAGATTATAGTCCTTCACTTCGTACGAACACTTTCAATGGCAAGAATCAATATCAAGGTCAGGATGGCACTACTGCCTGCACAGAGCAGCCAGTGTATCCAGTTGTAGAAAGTAAAGGCCTCTACGGCAAAGAATGCCAGACAGAAGATGAGGATCAATATCGCACTGAAGAGGGTGAAATTACCCCATCCCAGAATCTTGACAGACACCTCAAGTTCATCAAAAGAATCCCGTGGGACAAACAGTTCCAGCAGATAGGGCTGTAGGACGGCAATAAGGGTCAGACAGCCTGCCGCCAGTCCGGGGGTGTTTGAGAATACGTCGATGGCCAGTCCTAAGGCAAAACTCCAGAGCAGGATGGCCCATTTCGGCGTGTTACGATGAAAGGTAATGACAAAGTAGACATACAACAGTGGGATGGCCACGCCAAAGAGATGTATATGATTCAGAATCAGTATCTGAGCCACACACAGGCCGAGAAACAGCCCCAACCGTTTTAACAGGTCTAATGACATAGTCTCTAATTACCTTTCAATCTGATAGAGTCACGGGCTGCTTCCAGCAACCTGACGCGTTCCGGTATATGCTTGTCACTGATGACAATCACATCCCGAAGACAACTGAAGTCTGTACTCAGGCGTGTCTGCAGTTTATACGACAGTCCGTCGTTCGAGTTGAATACCTTCTCAATCTGTCCTACCAGAATGCCTGGGGGGAAGATAGAGGAGTAACCGCTGGTGACAATCCATTCGCCTTTCTTGAAATGTGCATGACGGGGGATATCTTCCACGTAAGCAATCGTCGGGTCTCCGCCCGTCCAGTGCAGATAACCGAAATAGTCGCGGTTGCGGATGGCACAACTGATACGTGACGAATTGGCGTTTAAGACGGGAATGACCACAGCATAATGGTCGGACACAAGATAGACCACTCCCACGATACCGTTGCCGCAGGCAACACCCATATCTACCTCCACGCCATCAGCCTTTCCCTTGTTGATGGTGATCAGGTTGTCGGGTTTGTTCACGGTGTTGGATACTACCTTTGCGGGAATCAACTTGAACTGACTCAGAAACTGCAGTTCATTGCGCTGAGCCACCGTCGTGTCCTTGGTGGCATCAGTGTAGAGCCTTCGCAACTGTGCCACCTGTCTTTCCAGGTAGAAGTTGCGAAGTGTAAGTTCCTCATTGGCTCTGGTCATCGAGAAAAAAGAGGTGATACCGCTTTCCACCTCGTAGACCTTGCCAGCCATCACATTGGCAGACGACAACCACACGCTTCCCTGATAACTGTTGTATCTGAACAGCATAACACCACTGATTACCTCCAAAAACACGAAGAGGAACCAGTGATGATATTTCTGTAGGAAATCGAGTAGGTTGTGCATCTAACCTTGCTTGATTATCTCATCAGGAAAGTGAAACGGTTTACGTTTTTAAGGGCGATACCTGCACCCTTTGCCACGCTGTGGAGAGGATCCTCGGGAACGTGGAAAGGAATGTTGATCTTTTCTTCCAGACGACGGTCAAGACCACGAAGCAGGGCTCCGCCTCCTGAGAGGTAGATACCGTTCTTCACGATGTCTGCATACAGTTCTGGCGGGGTGTTCTCAAGGGCAGAGAGAACGGCGTTCTCAATCTTTGCCACCGTCTTGTCCAGACAGTGTGCTATCTCCTGATAACATACGGGAACCTCCATGGGGAGGGCAGTGATACGGTTCGGGCCATGCACGATGAAGTCCTCTGGTGCCTCGTCGCCCAGATCGGTAAGGGCAGAACCCACGTTGATCTTGATACGCTCAGCCATACGCTCACTGACCTTCACATTGTGCTGACGACTCATATACTCCTGGATATCTGCCGTCAGGTCGTCACCAGCCGTACGGATGGAGTTGTTGCTGACGATACCGCCCAGTGAGATCACTGCAATCTCAGTGGAACCACCGCCGATATCTACAATCATATTGCCCTCCGGGGCCTCTACGTCGATACCGATACCAATGGCAGCAGCCATCGGCTCGAAGATCAGGTAGACATCACGTCCGTCAGCGTGCTCTGCAGAGTCGCGAACGGCACGGAGTTCCACCTCAGTAGAACCAGAAGGTACGCCAATCACCATACGGAGTGAAGGTGAGAACAGGCGTGAACCCGTGTGTACCATCTTGATCAGTCCGCGCATCATCTGCTCACAGGCAGAGAAGTCGGCAATCACGCCGTCGCGCAGCGGACGGATGGTACGGATGTTGTCGTGCGTCTTTTCATACATCATCTTAGCCTTCGCACCTACGGCAATCATCTTGTCGGTATGACGGTCAAGGGCAACGACAGATGGCTCGTCTACCACGATTTTGTCGTCGCTGATGATGATAGTGTTTGCTGTGCCCAGGTCCATCGCAATCTCCTGGACGAAACTAAAAAATCCCATGTTTTTACTTTTTTACCTATTATCCTTTTTACTTTTTGTCGAACCAACCGTGGATGGCGGTGTCATAGTGGCTGCTGACACCAAAGGCACGGGTGGCGAACATACGGCGCTGCTCCTTCGTCGTCTCGGCACCCTGTTTGTTCAGGATGTCCAGCAGTACGCTGTATTCTGCCTTGCTGGGTACAATCACCACATCGTTGAAGTTCTTGGCACCTGCACGGATGAGCGAGATACCGCCAATATCAATCTTCTCGATGATTTCATCTTCTGATGCTCCGCTGGCAACGGTCTGTTCAAACGGATACAGATCCACGATGACGAGATCAATCTCAGGAATCTCGTAACGCTTCATCTGCTCCAGGTCGCCTTCATTGTCACGGCGTCCCAGGATTCCTCCGAACACCTTCGGATGGAGCGTCTTCACGCGTCCGCCTAAAATGGAAGGATAGGTTGTCACTTCCTCCACCTTCTGGCACTCATAGCCCAGTGACTCTATAAATTTCTGTGTACCACCTGTCGACAGGAACTTGACGCCTTCCTCATTCAGTTTCTTGAGCAATTCGTCCAGTCCGTCCTTGTGAAAGACCGATACCAAAGCGGTCTTAATCTTCTTACTGTCAGCCATATTCTTTCTTATAACGTTATAATAAATGCATTTAGGGTGCAAAGATAATAAAAAGTCGCGGATTATATCACATTTCTCTCCAGAAAATTAGATAAATCCGCGATGTAGTTAAGATAGGTCAATTAATGACCTTCAACTTTAGTTGTATTTCAGAATCTGACCAGGCATCAGGCGAATGTTTTTCCCGATGTGGTTCAGTTTGCAAAGTGCGTCGATAGTCATACCACGCTTCTTGGCAATAGCCTGCAGGGTCTCACCCTTCTTCACCTTGTGGAAGTGTACTTCAGGTGCAAAGGAAACCTCCGGTGCGGCAATGGCCATTTCTGTATCGTCGTCATCAGCAGTCTCTAAACGGCCTGCGCCACTTGTGCTGGCATTGGCACCACGCAGACGGGTAGCCTGTGCCGACTCTGCTGCATACTTGCTGCGCTTGAAGGTGTAGAAGTCGCCTGTCACGTCCTGATTACGGAAGTCAAACATCAGGGCTGGGTTGAGGGCCACACCACAGAGGCGTGTCTCGAAATGCAGGTGCGAACCTGTACTGCGTCCTGTATTACCGCCAAGGGCGATGGGGTCGCCAGCGCGCACTTCCTGATTCTCTTCCACAAGCCACTTTGACAGGTGACCATAGTAGGTCTCCAGTCCGTTATAGTGGCGGATGACGATATATTTACCGTAACCCTTGCGAGCGCCTTCGTTTCTCACGACACGCACCTTTCCGCTGAATGCAGCACGGATGGTGTCACCGATATAGACCTTGATGTCGAGTCCCTTGTGCTGACGTCCCCAACGAGCACCGAAGTTCGAGGTGATCACGCGACTGGGTGTCGGCATACAGAAACCGCGCAGGTCGATGGTTGCCTCATCGGGCAATGGCGTATTGGCACGATAATGTGTCGAGATATTATCAAACTCGTCATACAGGTCAGATGCAGGATTGTCGAGCATCTCCTGATATATCAACTGGTTGAGTGCAACTGAGTCAACCTGTTTCATTTTCTTATCTACGGGAGCCTGACGTGCCAACAGATCCTGAGCCTGCAAAGAGGTGGCTGATAGCGACATCACGACTAATATCAATGTAGTTTTAATGGTCTTTATCATCATTATTTTGTTAGAGTTTACTTCGCAAATGCGAAAACTACGGTGCAAAGGTAATAAAAAGATTCTGAAAACGAGCCAAAAAGTTGTGTACGTTAACAAAGTTTAGGTTTGTTTTAACACTCAATTGTAAAGCAGGCAACTTCAATATGTTATGAAATCACCCCCCAATTGATGTTGGTTTTACGCAGTTCCCGTAGCCGTTTCCACAGGATTGCATACTTGTCGGATTTACATTCAGGATCCTCCTCGATGATAGGTTGTGCCGTGTCGCGGGCCATCTGCACCAACTGGCCGTCGCGGGCTATGTCGGCTATCTTCAGGTCGAAGGCCATGCCACTCTGCTGCGTACCTTCCAAATCGCCTGGGCCACGCAGTTTCAGGTCGGCTTCGGCAATACGGAAACCATCGTTGGTGTCACACATGATGTCGATGCGTTTACGGGTGTCCTCGCTGAGTTTATAGGGGGTGACGAGGATACAGAAACTCTGGTCGGCACCTCGTCCTACGCGTCCTCTGAGTTGGTGCAGTTGCGAGAGTCCGAAGCGCTGGGCTTCGAGAATCACCATCACGGAGGCATTGGGGACGTTGACCCCCACCTCAATCACGGTCGTGGCTACAAGGATCTGTGTCTCTCCGCAGACAAAGCGCTGCATCTCCTCTTCCTTGTCCTTGGGCTTCATCTTACCATGCACTTTGCTGAGCCGGAATTCAGGGAAGACTTGTTTTAACACTTCGAAGCCGTCTTCAAGGTTTTTCAGGTCGCTCTTCTCGCTTTCTTCAATCAGGGGGAAGACGATATAGACCTGTCGCCCTTCGTTGATCTGCTGACGGATACCGTCGTAGAGGGAGGTCATGCGGGAGTCGAAGACGTGGGTGGTTCTCACGGGTTTACGACCTGGTGGCAGTTCGTCAATCACACTGACGTCGAGGTCACCATAGAGTGTCATGGCCAACGTGCGGGGGATTGGGGTGGCAGTCATCACGAGCACATGAGGCGGATTGGCGCTTTTGCTCCAGAGTTTGGCACGCTGGGCCACCCCAAAACGGTGCTGTTCGTCTACGACCACAAACCCTAAGCGTGCAAACTGCACCGTGTCTTCTATCACGGCATGGGTGCCTACCAATATATGAATAGTACCATCCAACAGCCCGTCTAACACTTCCTTGCGCCGCTTGCCTTTCACGATACCAGTCAGTAGTGCCACCCTTATGTCCATATCCTTGAGAAACGCCATGATTGTCTGTAGGTGCTGTTCAGCAAGGATTTCCGTGGGTGCCATGATACAGGCCTGATAGCCATTGTCGATGGCGATGAGCATAGACATCAGCGCCACAAGGGTCTTTCCGCTGCCCACATCACCCTGCAACAGTCGGTTCATCTGGCGCCCACTGCCCGTATCCTTGCGGATTTCACGGATCACCCTTTTCTGGGCTTCCGTCAGGGGGAAAGGCAGATACTGGCTATAGAAGGTGTTGAATGCATTGCCGACGACTGAAAAGACATAGCCCCTGTATTTCCTTCGTTGGTCACTCGCGTACCTTAATATATTAAGTTGGATATAGAAGAGTTCTTCGAATTTCAGACGCACGCGAGCCCGTTCCAGGTCTTTGGCGTTCTGGGGGTAGTGTACGATGCGGAAGGCCTCGTCACGTCCCATCAGGTGACGTTCAGCGATGATAAAGTCTGGGAGCGTTTCCGTCAGCGGAGGGAGTTTTTCGATGAGGGTCTTGGTCAGTCGTTCAATGGCCCGTGAGTTCAACCCGCTCTTCTTCATCTTCTCCGTCGTGTTGTAGTAAGGCTGCAACCGTAATTTAGAGTTGAGAGTGTAGAGTGTTGAATTTGCTGCCGCTGTTGTGTCAGTTTCAGAATCTATGGCGGTAGCAAACTCAACACTCTCAACTCTACATTCTAAACTTTCTAAGTCGGGATGGGTGAAGTTGATGCGATTGTTGAATACGGTGGGCTTGCCAAACACCAGGTATTTCGTGCCGATCTTGTAGTTCTGTTTGGCATATTTCCCCCCGTTAAACCAGGTGAGGTCAGCAATGGCAGTACCGTCCGTAAAGTGGGCCACCACTCTTTCCTTGCGTGGTCCCATGGGGAAAGTCTCAAAACTCAGGATATGACCAACCACTTGTACAAAGGGCATGTCGCCTGTCAGTTCGTGGATGGTGTAGACCTTCGAGCGGTCCACGTATTTATAGGGATAATATTCCAACAGGTCGCCATAGGTCTCAATGCGGAGTTCGTTGCTCAGCATCTTCTTGCGTTGAGGCCCCACGCCCGGCAAGTACTTGATGTCTTGGCTTAAGATATCCAAAGGGACTGTCTATAGTTTACACAATGCTTCCGCTACGACGATGTCGTAGGGTGTGGTGATCTTGATGTTCTCGCGGTTGCCTTCTACGAGGGTGATGGCGTGGCCATAACTCTCCACTACGCTGGCATCATCCGTAAAACCGTCGTTATAGGGCTGGCGGTTCGCTGCCTTGAGCAACTGAATATCAAATGTCTGTGGCGTCTGCACAAGACGGTATTCGCTGCGAGGCACGGTGACGGATGCTATATTCACCGGGTTATCCAGAGATTCCGGATTGATCCTTCTGACCGTCTCTACAACGGGGATGACAGGGATGACGGCCTTTGCGGTGCGGGCAGTCTCGTAGCAGGTACGGATGACCTCGATGCTGGGGAAGGGACGTACGCCATCATGCACACCTACCACCCCTTGTGCATCGTCAGGCACAAGGGCAAGTCCATTCTGCACGGAGTGGAAACGTGTCTGTCCACCATTCGCCAACTGATACGCCACCTCGAAGTGATACTCCTTGCAGAGTTCCCGCCAATAGTCCTGCTGGGCCTCTGGTAATACGAGGATAATCTGCAGGTCGGCTGAGTACTCGCGGAACCGCTCGATGGTCCGCATGAGTACTGGCTTTCCGCCGATGGGTAGGAACTGCTTGGGGATATCGCTCCCCATCCGCAGTCCCTTCCCGCCTGCCACTATAATGATATAATCAGAGCCCCCTAAGTTAGGGGGTTGGGGGTCTGAACGACCACCTTTGTCTCTGTTGTTCTTTTTGTTCATATTCCTCAGGGTTTATCTTGTTCAGACCCCCATCCCCCTAACTTAGGGGGCTTAATAAATGCACGAAGCGCATTCCTTCCGCAATCTGGTCGGAGGTCTTCTTATCTACCAACTGTGCCAGCAGTTCGTAGGCGTATGGGAAGGCGGCGGCTGGTCCCTCACCGGTGGTGACATTGCCGTCCACCGTGAAGAGGTCACCTGTGTAGGTAGCGCCTGCCTCTGCCAATACTTTCTCGAACCCGGGATAGCAGGTGGCCTTCTTGCCATCGAGAATACCCAACTGTGCCAGTACGACGGCGGGGGCGGCACAGATGGCAGCCACTTTCTTGCCAGCAGCAAACTGGTCCATCACCACCTTGCATACACCCTCGTGCTCGAAGAGGTTGCTGGCTCCAGGCATACCGCCAGGCAACATGATCAGGTCGGCATCTTCATAGTCGCTCTGCTCAAACTGGATGTCGGCCTCGATATTCACCCCGTGAGCCGACTCCACGAGTGGGAACTCCGTAGTGCTCACCGTTACAACCTCCACACCGCCACGACGCAGCACGTCGATGGGAATCAGCGCCTCGACATCCTCGAAGCCGTCTGCTAAGAATACATAAACTTTTGCCATAATCTTCTATATTTGGTTTATTTGTCCGCAAAGATACAAAAAAGAAGTGGAAAATGAGTAGTGAAATGTGAAAAAGTTTGTAAAGTAATCATAATTTCTCATTTCTCATTTCTCATTTCTCATTTTAATAATGTATCTTTGCAGCCAAAACCGATGATTATGGATTCTCAGAAACTCAGATTTGCCCTGTTTGGCAATATCTATCAGGCCAAGAAGTCGGCCAGCATCCAGAAGGTGCTCTCCTGTATCGCCAACTACGGAGCAGACCTCTATGTCGACATGGAGTATTATTATTTCCTGAAGGACAACCAGCGGCTTGATGTCAACGCCACGAAGGTCATCACAGGCGATGACTTTGATGCCGACTTTGTGATCTCCATGGGGGGTGACGGCACGTTCCTCAAGTCTGCCAGCAGGGTGGGGAAGAAGAATATCCCTATCCTGGGTGTCAATATGGGTCGTCTGGGATTCTTGGCAGACATCAACCCCGACGATATCGAGCATTGTTTGGAGGCACTTCATAATGACGACTTTGCCGTAGAGTCGAGAGCCCTGATTCAGGTAGAGGCCGACGGACAGCCGTTGGGTGAGTACAGTACCGCCCTCAACGATGTGGCTATCCTCAAGCGCGACTCTGCCTCGATGATCTCCATCCGCGCCAGCATCAACGGCCAGTATCTGAACACCTATCAGGCCGACGGTCTGGTGATATCCTCTCCCACGGGCTCTACGGCCTATTCCCTCTCCAATGGCGGTCCTATCATCGTTCCTGGCACGAAGGTCTTCTCTATGACAGCCGTTGCCCCGCACTCCCTGAATGTGCGTCCCATCGTGCTGCCCGACTCGTCTGTTATCGAACTCGACGTAGAGAGTCGCAGCCATCATTTCCTCGTGGCCATCGACGGACGCTCTGAGAAATGCAAGGAAGGCACGAAGATCACGCTCCGTCGCGCGCCTTATGACATCAAGGTGGTGAAGCGCTCAGACCATCGGTATTTCAATACGCTCCGTGAGAAGATGATGTGGGGGGCAGATACCCGTTAGTTGTTAAATAATGTTTAATTATTCGTTGCGCATTGTGCATTGTGCATTAAAATTTGTACCTTTGCATCCGCAAATCAAAGGTCGGCATAGCTCAGTTGGTTAGAGTATCACCTTGACATGGTGGGGGTCCTTGGTCCGAATCCAAGTGTCGACACAAAATGAAAGGCAACCAAGCGGTTGCCTTTCTTTCTTTTCTTTATTTCTTCTTCACCGGGTCGCAGGTCAGGCCGCAACCCAGTTTCTTGAATATCTTACGGTCAACCTCGCTCAGCATCACTGTGGAGTGTACCTGACAGTCGCGCAACTTAGGCAGTTGCTCCAGTGCCTTGCGACAGTTCTCGTCATCGTTCGAGAGTACGCTCAGGGCCACGAGCACCTCGTCGGTATGCAGGCGTGGGTTCTTGGCGCCCAGGTATTCCGTCTTCGTCTTCTGTACGGGTTCGATAAGACTCTGCGGAATCAGTTTGGCCTCGTGGTCGATACCTGCCAGATATTTGGTGGCGTTGAGCAACAGGGCGGCGCTGCATCCCAACAGCGGACTCGACTTGGCGGTGATGATGGTGCCGTCCTCCAGTTCGATGGCGGCTGCCGAGTGGCCTGTCTCAATCTTCTTCTCGTAGGCGGCAGTGGTGACAGGGCGGAAGGCGGTGGTGATCTTCGCCTGGTTGAAGAGCAGACGGATCTTGCTCACCTCACTCTCGTTGTCAATGCCGTCGGCCAGTTTGTTTGTGGCTGTATAGTATCGGCGGATGATCTCGTCCTTCGAGGCCTTGCAGCACACCTCGTCGTCGCTGATGCAGAAGCCCACCATGTTCACGCCCATGTCTGTGGGCGACTTATAGGGATTCTCGCCATAGATACCCTCGAAGAGTGCGTTCAGCACGGGGAATATCTCGATGTCGCGATTGTAGTTGATGGCCGTCTTGCCGTAAGCCTCCAGATGGAAGGGGTCGATCATGTTCACGTCGTTCAGGTCGGCGGTGGCTGCCTCGTAGGCGATGTTCACGGGGTGCTTCAGCGGCAGGTTCCATACGGGGAAAGTCTCGAACTTCGCATAGCCTGCCCGGATGCCCCGTTTGTTCTCGTTGTAGAGTTGCGAGAGACAGGTGGCCATCTTGCCGCTGCCAGGTCCGGGAGCCGTCACAATCACCAGAGGTCGGGTGGTCACCACATAGTCGTTCTTGCCGAATCCCTCGTCGCTGGCAATGAGGTCCACGTTGTGGGGATAGCCGTCGATGGGGTAGTGGATATACGACTTGATGCCTTCGCGCTCCAGGCGGTGGCGGAACTGGTCGGCGGCATGCTGCCCGTTGTAGTGGGTGATGACCACTGAGCCCACCATGAACTGTCGGCTCATAAACTCGTCGCGCAGGCGCAGCACATCCTCGTCGTAGGTGATGCCCAGGTCGGCACGCACCTTGTTCTTCTCGATGTCCTCGGCGCTGATCACGATCAGTATCTCTATCGAGTCGCGCAGTTGTGCCAGCATACGGAGTTTCGAGTCGGGCTTGAAGCCAGGCAGTACCCTTGAGGCGTGGTGGTCGTCAAACAGTTTCCCGCCAAGTTCCATATAGAGTTTGCCATCAAACTGTGCGATGCGCTCCCGGATGTGCTCGCTCTGTATTTTGAGGTATTTCTCGTTGTCGAATCCTATTTTCATGTTATGGTGTATTTTAATTTGCCTGCAAAGGTAGTGAAAATCGAGCGAAATACAAAGAAAAAAGTTATTTTTCTTTTATTTCCAAGATGCATCCTATCTTCGACCGTAGGTCAGGGGTACAAATAACTCGGAGTCCTCCACTTTCCTTGTCAACGGTAGGATTTTAATTCTTTGTAAACTAATTTGGTAATTATTCCTTGTATCGCCAGAATCCGCTTATCTGTGCTTACTAATAGAAAAACTTGCTACTATTAATGCGTGCATTTTCTAATATTAATACTTGCAATTTCTACGTTTGATAACTGAGATTGTATGCCTTTCATTTGACGTTGCAAAGGTACGAAAAATTCAGCATACTTGCAAGCGTTTTCCCAATTTATTTCAAATGTTAAAATTAACATTTTTAGCCAGACACCGCACCACCGCACCGCCGCACCGTTGCGAAAATCGAAAAACAGGCAAAAATACCCTATATATATTTTTATATT
>JAFZUS010000020.1 GCA_017618275.1 Prevotella sp. | reverse complement strand
TGACTTGCCACTCTGCATGTACTCGATGCAGATACTGCGCTTTAAAGAGCGACTGAATTTTGTCTTTACCATTTGCTTAAATAACTTTAATAATTTAACATTTAAGGCTCTGTGGGAGTCAACATCAGTCAGGCTAAGACACGTTGCATCGCCCCCAACGGGAGATCATCGGTTTGCAGGATACCGTAGAGGGGGTGACACCCATCTCCTTTGAATACTTCTCCACCATTGGTTCCAATATAACCTTCAACTTCTTCCAAGCCTCAATCCTTTGAGCCTGCGTCGTCAGAGACAATTGATTGTAGAAATTGGCCCGTTGTTTCTGTCTCTCGCTGGTTTTCTTTCTGGCTTCGTCTATCCAGTCTTGATGCTGTTCAATAAAATCCACGACTTGTTTCTTGGGCAGACCAATGGGAGCCGATACATGCACATCGCCATTCTTCGTGATGCGCATCGACAATCGGCTCGTCCTTCTATATGTCACCTGTATGGCCAATCAGTCTTACTGCCTTGGTTCCCAATCTACGTCGAAGTCGCTGCCAGAATCATCGACGGTCACGTCATAGGTCACATCCACACCGTCGAGCCTTCCTGTCAGTACACCCTTGTAGTTGTTTCCTTCGCTCTTCTCGAGTTTAAGGTCAGTCACTACAAGGCGTTTACCCTGTTCTTGTTCATATTCCACCATCGCCTCCTTTACCTTGTCCGTCAACTTGTCTTCCGACACGATACAACCACTCAGCATAACCATGGCTGAGCAAGTCAACACGATAGAAACCAAAAATTTCTTCATAGCGCGATACTTATTTGATATTCTGTTGCAAAATTAAACATAATTTCTGAAACTTCCAAAGTTTTCCTTTTGTATTTCATTCGACTTTCCGTATCTTTGCAGTCGTATGGACGACAAAAGGTATCTTCAGAGCCTGATCAATGAGGGCGAACACCAGCAGCAGGACTTCAAGTATCGTGTTTCCGATGCCCTGAAATTGGCAAAATCGGTATCAGCCTTCGCCAATACAGACGGAGGACGATTACTCATTGGTGTTCGTGATGACGGTCAGATGTCGGGTGTTCGTTCTGAGGAGGAGATCTATATGATGCATCAGGCCGCCTACCGCTATTGTCGTCCAGAGGCCAGTATCAAGTTCGACACTTACCACATCGATGGACGTACCATCGTTATCGCCACCGTCCCACCATCCGACAAACGTCCCATCTGTGTCGTCAATGCAGATGAAAAGCCACGCGCCTACCTCCGCATTGCCGATGAGAACATCGTTGCCTCCCCTGTACATCTTGCTATCTGGCGCGAGTCGCAGACACCAAACGGCACCATGATGACCTATACCGATACCGTCAGGAAACTGTTGGATGCTATGGAAGGCCAATGCCTTACCCTCAACCAGATTGTCCGCCGTTCGGGTATCCCCCGTCATAAGGTTATCATTCTTCTTGCCCGCCTCATCCGCTTTGGTACCGCCCAATGGGAATACACTGACCAGAAATTCCTGTTCAGCCTACGATAGATGCTTGCTGATTTCGATGTTTAATCAGTAAACACTAACTAAATCCTTTCATACTCAATGAGATGCGGTTGCGACGGTGATCAACTTCAATGACACGAACACGGATGTGCTGATGGAGTTTCACCACGTCGGTGGGATGGGCGATGCGACGGTTGGCCATCTGAGAGATATGTACGAGACCATCCTGATGAACGCCAATATCCACGAAGGCTCCGAAGTTGGTGATGTTGGTGACGATACCAGGCAACTCCATTCCCTCGACGAGATCATCGACGGTGTTTACACGCGAATCAAACTCAAACTCCTCAATTTGTTGGCGTGGGTCGCGACCAGGCTTTTCCAGTTCCATCATGATATCCGTCAGGGTGGGGATGCCCACTTCTGCTGTTACATATCGCTGGATGTTGATAGTCTCGCGTTTGTCCTTATTATTAATAAGGTCTGCAACGGTACAGTCCTGATCCTTCGCCATCTGTTCGACGATGGCATAACTCTCAGGATGGACGGCAGAATTGTCGAGCGGATTCTTGGCCCCAGGGATGCGGAGGAAACCAGCACACTGTTGGAAGGCGGATGGTCCGAGGCGAGGCACCTTTTTCAGTTGAGCACGTGAGGTGAAGGCACCATTTTCCTTACGATAATCGATGATGTTCTTGGCGAGGGTAGGACCAAGACCGCTGACATACATCAGCAGATGTTGCGAGGCGGTATTGAGGTTGACACCCACATTGTTGACGCAACTCTCGACGGTCTGATCCAACGAGTGCTTGAGTTTCGTCTGATCCACGTCGTGCTGGTACTGTCCTACGCCAATGCTCTTAGGGTCGATCTTGACAAGTTCTGCGAGAGGATCCATCAGACGACGACCTATGGAGACAGCACCACGTACGGTGACATCCTCATCAGGAAACTCGTCACGGGCAATCTTCGAGGCGGAATAGACGGAGGCACCATCTTCGGAAACTGTGAAGACTTGGGGCGGGGATTGCAAATCACCGCCAACAGATTTCTTGGGGGAGGAGGAAACATCATATCGTCCTGCGAGGACATCGCGAATGAAATTGTTGGTCTCGCGACTAGCCGTGCCGTTGCCGATGGATATGGCTTCAATTTGGTATTTCTTCAGCATCTTCTGGATACTCATCGCTGCTTCCATACGTTTATTG
This sequence comes from Prevotella sp., assembly GCA_017618275.1. Taxonomy (GTDB): domain Bacteria; phylum Bacteroidota; class Bacteroidia; order Bacteroidales; family Bacteroidaceae; genus Prevotella. The sequence continues at coordinate 40,670 of JAFZUS010000020.1, read as the reverse complement.
ACAGGCGGATGGGGGAAGATGGCCTCATGGTGAAGCAGATTGCCCTGTGCGTCGAGGCACACCACCTTACAACCCGTGCGGAAACCAGGGTCAATACCCATCACCCGTTTCTGACCCAAAGGTGCGCCCAACAGCAGTTGGCGCAGGTTTTCTGCGAAGACGCGGATGGCCTCATCATCGGCTTTCTCCTTACTGAGGGAAGCAAACTCCGTTTCGATGGAGGGTTTGAGCAGACGTTTGTAACCATCCTCAACCGCTTCTGCCACTAATTTGCCACATGGTGTGTTGCCATAGACATAATGGTGTTGGAGACGTTCGATACACTCGTCATCATCGGGGGAGATGCTGATGCGGAGGATGCCCTCACTCTCGCCACGACGCATGGCCAAAAGACGATGAGAGGAACAGCGTTTCAGAGGCTCTGACCAGTCGAAGTAGTCGCTGTATTTGGCTGCTTCATCACTATCAGCCTTCGCCTTTACTACTTTTGAAGAAATGACTGCCTGACGACGGAAGGCACCTCGGAGTTGTTGGCGACTGCGTTCATCCTCGCTGACCATTTCTGCAATGATGTCCTGAGCACCTTTGATGGCATCAGCGGGAGTGGCGATAACATCGCCACATACATAACGCTTTGCAGCATGCTCTGGGTCTCGCTCTCGTTGGAGCAGGAGAATCTTGGCGAGAGGCTCCAAACCTTGTTCACGGGCTACCTGTGCTCTTGTCCTGCGTTTGGGCTTGTAGGGCAGGTAGATATCCTCCAGTTCGGTGGCATCCCAACAGTCCTTGATGCGCTTCTCCAGTTCGGGTGTCATCTTGTCGAGATCGGTGATAGTCTTGACCACCGTCTCCTTGCGCTTCTGTATCTCCTTGAAGCGTTCATACTGATTGCTGATGGCAGCAATCTGAACCTCGTCAAGGCCTCCTGTGCGTTCCTTTCTGTAACGGGAGATAAAGGGGATGGTACACCCCTCGTCAAGTAGGGCGAGTGTGTTATCAACAGCCCGTTCTTGCAAGTTCAGTTGCTGGGCAATCAGTTTCGCAAAGATGTTCTTTTCCATACAAATCGTTAATTTATGCTGCAAAAATACGAATAATCCGTGAGAAATGTGTACTTTTGCACCCTGAAACTGGAAAATAAATGAGAAATAGAATCATATTTGTTGTCATGTTGCTATTGTCGGCCCTTGTTTCCATACAGGCGGAAGAGAGTGCTAACGAGCGACAGGCAAAGCGTATATTCAATCAGGCATACCTGCAAGTCTTTGGCGATCAGGGGGCTACCCTGCGCTACGACGTGAACATCACGGGTATCTATAAGACCTGGGGAAATATCTGGTACAAAGGTAAGAAGAGCAAGTTCGTTGATGCGAAGATGAATTCGTGGAATGATGGCACTACGGTCTATACCATCAAGAAAAAGAAAAAAGAGGTGGAGATCCACGATGCAAAGAATAATAAGTCGGACAAGTATTCGAGCAAGTTCAAGTTCGTGCCAGAGAACTTTACATATAGTATTGCCAACCATGAGGACGGACTGATGCTGACTTTGAAAGCCAAGAAAGGAGCGAAGGGTATCAAGGAGATTCATGCGCTGGTGAAACGGCAGACCTACGAGCCGATCAGTGTGCGTATCAAGATTTCCATTATCTGGACCACCATCAAGATCTCCAACTTCAGGTCAGGTGGTATTACAGATGAGATGTTGCGGTTCCCTGCTGAGAAGTACAAGGATTATAAATTTGTAGACAAACGATGATATCGGTAGAAGGACTGAAAGTGGAGTTTGGCGTGAAGCCGCTGTTCGCTGATGCGAGTTTCGTTGTCAACGATAGAGACCGTATTGCCCTGGTGGGAAAGAACGGTGCAGGCAAGTCGACGCTACTGAAAATCCTTTGCAGACAGCAGAAACCAACGGCTGGTAACGTGAGTGTGCCTGCCGACTGTCGTATCGGTTATCTGCCACAGGTGATGATCTTGCAGGACGATACGACGGTGAGGCAGGAGGCTCAGAAGGCTTTTGCCGATATCACGAGGATGAAGGACCATCTTGACAAGATGAACCAGGAACTCGCTGAGCGGACCGATTATGAGAGCGAGGGTTATCTGGCGCTGATTGAGAAATACACAACGGAACATGACCGTTATCTGATGCTGGGGGCTGAGAACTATGAGGCGGAGATAGAACGGACGCTGATGGGGCTCGGATTCTTGCGAACAGACTTTGAACGGCCCACGTCTGAGTTCTCTGGCGGTTGGCGTATGCGTATCGAACTGGCGAAGATTCTCTTACAGAAGCCCGATGTGTTGTTGCTTGACGAGCCAACCAACCACCTCGACATCGAGAGTATCCAGTGGTTGGAGCAATTCTTGGCTCAGAGTTCAAGTGCTGTGGTCTTGGTCAGTCACGACAGGGCCTTCATCAATAATGTTTCGAACCGTACGCTGGAGATCTCCTGCGGACAGATTATAGACTATAAGGTGAAGTACAATGAGTACGTTGTGCTTCGCAAGGAACGTCGTGAACAGCAGTTGAGGGCTTACGAGAATCAACAGAAGGAAGTGGCTGATATGAAGGATTTTATCGAACGCTTCCGCTATAAGGCCACGAAGGCTGTTCAGGTGCAGCAGAAGATCAAGCAACTGGAGAAAATTGTCCCCATCGAGATCGACGAGGTGGATAATTCTGCTATGCATCTGAAGTTTCCGCCTTGTCTACGTAGTGGCGACTATCCCATCATCTGCGACGAGGTGCGTAAGGACTATGGCGCTCATACCGTATTTGATCATGTGACGCTAACCATCAAGAGAGGTGAGAAGGTGGCGTTTGTGGGTAAGAACGGTGAGGGCAAATCCACGCTGGTCAAGTGTATCATGGGCGAGATACCCTATACAGGCGAGTTGAAGATAGGCCATAATATCCAGATCGGCTATTTCGCCCAGAATCAGGCGCAGTTGCTGGATGAGAATATTACCGTATTCCAGACGATTGACAACGTGGCAAAGGGTGACATTCGTTTGCGCATCAACGATATCCTTGGGGCTTTTATGTTTGGTGGCGAGGAGTCCGATAAAAAAGTCAAGGTTCTCAGTGGGGGAGAACGGAGTCGTTTGGCCATGATCCGCCTGCTGTTGGAACCCGTGAACCTGTTGATCCTCGACGAGCCCACGAACCACCTTGATATGCCCTCAAAGGATGTGCTCAAAGAGGCCATCAGGGCTTTCGACGGAACTGCGATTATCGTTTCCCACGACCGTGAGTTTCTCGATGGCTTGGTCACAAAGGTCTATGAGTTTGGTGGGGGACGAGTGAGGGAGCATCTCGGAGGAATTTACGACTTCCTTCAGACGAAGAAGATCAGCGAACTCAATGAGTTGGGTAAGGTGGGAAATAGTCCGTCACTAGCGAACTCTCAGTCCGTCACTAGCGAACTCCCAGTACGTCCTGCACGGACTGCTGATCCACAGCCAGAAGAAATATCCAAAGCCCTCTCCTATGCAGAACGCAAGGAACAGCAAAAGCGTAAGAACCGCGCAGAAAAGGCCGTGAAGGAGTCGGAAGCCAAAATTGAAAAGATGGAGGCACGCCTGAAGGAACTCGACGAACTGCTGATGCAGCCAGAAAACGCCTCCGATATGGTGCTTGTCACCGAATACACCTCCACCAAGCGCACCCTCGATGAGGAGATGGAGCGTTGGGAGCGCCTGAGCGAGGAACTCCTCTCACTCTGAATCCATATTTTGTAATTCGTTTTTTTTCGCTTTTTTTTCGTTATAATAGAAAAAATGCCTAATTTTGCAGGCGCAAAACAATAAAAGAACAGTATGAAAAGAATTGTAATGATGATGGCAATGGCAACCATTTCCATGATGACAATGGCGCAGAATACGTTGGGGTCGGGCCTGAATACGGCTGATTTCGACAAGAGCATGCGCCCTGGTGATGATTTCTATGAGTATGCCTGTGGTGGCTGGATGAAGGCTCATCCACTGCCTGCGGCTTATTCCCGTTATGGCAGTTTTGACCGTCTTCAGGAGGACAACGACAAGCGTATCAACGGTATCCTGAAAGAACTACAGAGCAACACCTACAAGAAGGGTACGATTGAGCAGAAACTCAGTGACCTCTACAAGTTGGCTATGGACTCCACACGGCGTAACAACGAGGGTGTGGCTCCCCTGATGCCGCTGATCAAGAAACTGGAGGCTGCCAAGACCAATCAGCAGTTGTTGGATATCCAACTGGAGTGGGCCCCTTATGGTGAGCAGGAGTTCTTTTTCTGTGGTTTCGGTGCTGACGATAAGAACGCCACGCAGAATATTCTGAACGTTTATCAGGGTGGTTTGTCATTGGGACAGAAGGAGTATTACCTTGACAATGACAAGGCAACGGCTGATATCCGTGAGGCCTTTAAGAAACACGTAGTCAAGATGTTCCAACTCTTTGGCTTCAGTAAAGGCGCAGCCACGAAAAAGATGCAGAACATCATGAAGGTGGAGACGGCTCTGGCCAAGGTGTCGAAGTCGCGCACAGAACTTCGTGACCCAGAAGCCAACTACAACAAGATGACACTTCAGGAGTTTGAGACCAGATATCCGAACCTGCCTTTGGTGAAGGTGATGAATGCCCAAGGAGTCGAGACCAAGCATCTGCAGGAGATGGTGGTAGGACAGCCAGCCTTCCTCGATGGTGCCAACGCATTGGTGGCAGGCATCAAGCCTGCTGAGTACCGTGACGTGATGGAGTGGGGCTTTATCTCTGGCGCTGCCAACTATCTGAGTGATGCCACGGTGGCAGAGAACTTCGACTTCAACGGTCGTATCCGTTCGGGTCGCAAGGAAAATCACCCGTTGTGGAAGCGCAGCACCAGTCAGGTGGAGCGTGTGATGGGTGAGGCTTTAGGCAAGATCTATTCGGAGAAGTACTTCCCCGAGGCTGCCAAGCAGCGTATGATTACCCTGGTGAAGAATCTGCAGATTGCCCTCGGTGAACGTATCGCCGCCCAGGACTGGATGGATGACTCGACGAAGGTGAATGCCCTGCTGAAACTGAATACTTTCTATGTGAAAGTAGGCTATCCAGACAAATGGACAGACCTTTCGAAATTGGAAATAGATCCTGCGAAATCTTATTACGAAAATATGCAGGAGTGTGCTAAGTTCTGGCTGGCATGGCGCTTAGATCATACCGTTGGAAAACCCGTTGATCGTGATGATTGGCACATGAATCCTCAGACGGTGAATGCCTACTATAATCCTACAACTAACGAGATTTGTTTCCCAGCAGGTATTCTGCAGTATCCGTTCTTTGATATGACAGCAGATGATGCCTTCAATTATGGAGCCATCGGTGTGGTGATAGGTCATGAGATGACCCATGGATTCGATGATCAGGGTCGCCGTTTCGACAAGGACGGAAATATGCACGACTGGTGGAAAGAAACGGATGGAAAGAACTTTACAGAAAGAACAGACAAGTATGCCGACTTCTTCTCGAAGATTGAGGTGTTGCCAGAACTGTATGCCAACGGTCGTCTGACATTAGGTGAGAACCTGGCCGACCACGGTGGTCTTCAGGTGGCTTGGGCTGCTTATAAGAATGCAACAAAGTTGGCTCCCCTTGGTGAGAAGGACGGGTTGACGGCCGACCAGCGTTTCTTCCATGCTTATGCTGGTGTATGGGCAGGCAATATCACGGATGAAGAGATCCGAAATCGCACCAAGAGTGACCCCCATTCATTGGGTCGTTGGCGTGTCAACGGAGCCCTTCCGCACATTGATGCATGGTATGAGGCTTTTGGTGTGAAAGAAGGCGATAAAATGTTTATTCCGAAAGCAGAAAGACTCCAATTGTGGTAGTTTTTAGTATTTTTATTGGCTTTTATCATAAAAATGCCGTCGTAAATGTAAATTTACGGCGGTTTTTTTGTTTGGTTTAAGAAATTTTTATTAACTTTGCGCCAAACTTAAGTTAAATAACCAGTTTTATGAACGATATTACACTTAATCCGGATAGGACCGATAGAGGGGTACAAGAACTTCAGCGGGAAGAACTGGTAATGGACAGCCCCGCTGTGGAACAGCAGCAGGCTGTGTTATTCCAGACAGCAAATGGCAGACAGTGCCCTTATTGTGGTACAGTCAATGAACCAGATGCAATGTTCTGCGCTTCTTGTGGACAACCTCTTGGTAAGATGACTTGTCCGAACTGTGGAGCAGAAATAGATCCTGATGCTGATTTCTGTGAGGTCTGCCATCATTATATCCGAACAGATGTCTGTTCTTTCTGTGGTGCCTATCTTTCAGGTCAGGAGGCTTTCTGCCCGGAATGCGGTAGCCCGAGAGGCGGAATAGTATGTCCTGTCTGCCATACCCTCAATGACTTCGCTTTCTGTAAGCAATGCGGTACAGCCTTGACAGAAGATGCCCGTCAGTTGCTGGCAGAACTGCAGATGACGCCTGAGTATAAAGAGATGCAGGAGTTGGCCAAGGAGTTGGATGAACTGGAGATGTCCCTCCCGTTCTCTTCGGAGAAAGACTTGGTGCGTGACCAGTTGAACCGCAAGTTGCGTGAGCGTGTACTGACATTGTTGGCTCAGGATAAAGGTTCTACGACACCTGTGGTGGAAAGACCCTCCAAGCGTGTCAAGAAGGAAGAATTGGACGCCAAGAAGAGCGTACGTGTGAACCGTCTGACAGAACTGTTGGAGAAGATGGCCCAGCCCCCTCAGTCTCAGCCGGCCAAGGTGCGTAACTACGCGATGGCCTGCAAGCCCCAAGGTGTCCGTCTGGCATGGGAATGTAACTTTAAGCATGCGTTGCATTCTAGTCCTTGTGGCTGTGCCAAACCGCAGATGGGAGGCAAGTGGATTATCCTCGGCAAGAATTCAAGACAAGAAATTAAAGACGATATATAATGAGTACACTGAGACCTACGACGATAGAAGACGCGAATATGAATATGGACAGCACGATGCGTGCTATGTCCAGTTCTGTATCTGCTGGTAATATGATGCCGGCGGAGGACACGACGAGGCGTCCTTCTGAACCGATGGTAAATGATACCGTGCTGAACAATGACAGTGACTACTTTAACCTGAAAGGGGAGAGGTACCACAACCAGAAATGCCTGAGTGACAATAGCGGTGAGGCGCAGGTGTTCCTTGTTGACAAAGATGGATGCGATTATGTACTGAAAGTCTATTATCCGAATTTCGATGTTAACAAGAAACTGCTTCAGACCATTCATAATCTTGACTTTGAGATGATTGTCAGTCTGATCGACTACGGTAAGACCTACGTGGAGGGCAAGCACCGCTATTATGAGTTGATGGAATATCTGGTGGGAGGTTCGCTGGCTCACTATCACCTCAACGGCAATCTGGACAAGTTCCGTAGGATTGCCCTTCAGGGTGCTGCCGCACTGGCCTACTGTCATGGTAACAGCATTCTGCACAAGGACGTGAAGCCTAGTAATTTCTTCTTCCGTGACAAGGAACATACAGAACTGGTGCTTGGTGACTTCGGTATCTCCAGCCTGTTGGAGCAGGACGGTAAGTCGCACCGCACCACCCAGGCCCGTACGCCAATCTATGCGGCTCCTGAGATGTATGCCGACGTGATTGACGGCGTGGTGGAGATTACGCCTGCTGCCGACTTCTATTCATTGGGAATCACGCTGATGGCCCTCTGGTTGGACGGCAATCCCATGAGTAGTAATGAGCGTGTGATGATGCGTCAGAAGAACGAAGGCAGACTGCCCCACCTGAATGAGTTGCCCGACCGTGTGCGCATGATTGTGCAGGGTCTCACCTCTGTGAATCCTATCAATCGTTGGGGATATAACGAAGTGGAGAAATGGTTCGAAGGGGAGAGTCCGCAGGTGGACATCTCGTCACCCTTCTTGAGATATAAGACGTTTATTGTAGATCCAGATCGTAATCTGGTGGCTGACAACATACACGAGTTGGTGCCTCTGCTCATCGAGAATGAGAAACTGGCTATCGGCTATCTCTACAACGGGCGTATCGGCAACTGGCTGGAATCGTGTGGCAACACGAAACTCAGTACCATCGTGAGAGATATCGTGGTCAACAGGTATCCCGTCGACCAGCATGCCGGACTGATGGCTGCCATCTACGTGATGGAGCCAACTTATGCCTACAAGGACGTGAAAGGCAGTTTCTGTGATGACATTCACAGCGTGGCGATGTCGATGCTCAGTTATTCCAAGGAGTACGGCATGTTGTTGACCAATCCTAATGATACGCTTTTCCTTTATTTGGAGTCGCATACGAAATGTAATGTTAAACGTCTGCGTTCTTATTTCGAGAAGAAGGAAGGCTTTGATCCCCGTATAGCAGTCATGCGGGTTGTTTATGAGATAGATCCCGATATTCCTCTGATGGCCCGTTTCCCGTCATCCACACTCAAGGAAATTGTGAAGGCTTTCGGTAGGGAATCCATTACTGATGACGATTGGCATAGTCTGACAGACGGACGTCTGCTGTCGTGGATGTACAGTCATGAGGACAAAATGGCCTGTGAGAGTCTTCGTATCCTGACGCAGGGGCAGCCCTATTCAAAGTCGTTGGCTTACAAGGTGCTATATAACCTGGATCGTGAGGCTGCCTACGACTTACGGTTTGCCCATACGCCACTCGGCGTTGGCGACTTGTTGAAAGACCGCTTGATAGAATCCCAGAGCCTGAGCGATGAGGAGTTCGTTAAGGAGATGGAAGACTTCTTGGAGCCAGGAGGTCGCTTCTGTTATTTTGCCCAGTTGCATGGCTGGAACGAGATACTCAACGAGGCTAACCGCTGTTTTGACTTCAAAAGCGAGGAGAACAAGGAACGTCTGGGGGCCTACGACGCCAGGACGGCGCTCTACCGTTTCTGCCGCATCCTGGGTACTACTCCCGTCTATCAGTTGTCTGACGGTACGGAACTGACTGATGGTCGGGACATTGATCCTCGTTACTATGGTATGATTCGTCAGGAAATCCGTAACGGTTCGTTCATACAGTGGATGGCAGCATTCTACCATGAAGACCCCAATGCCGACTTTATGGAGGAATACTCCTATGAGCATACGTTGGAGGACTGGTTGAATGATATCGGGAAGATAGACAAGACACAAACCTATTATAAGCGTTTTGTGGATGCCCGCCAGGAGACATCCGACAGGGTGAAGGAAGTGAAGAGTAATTGGAGACGTGCCAAGGGTAAGGAGAATGTCTGGCGCTGGATTTTTTATGCGTTGTCAGGTGCGTGGATCGTGTTGGTGCTGATCTTCGGTGTGAATTATGAGTACCTGATGGCGCATCCGTTCCTTACCATTGGTCTGCCGTTGGGAGGTATGACGGCCATCATTGTGGCAACGAGGGCCTATTTCCGTGGTTACGGCTTCTTCTTCTCGCTTTTGTGGGGACTGTTAGGATTGGCTTCATCGTTTATACCTATTATTATTCTAAAGTATATCGTACAGTCGCATCCTTCTTTGTTCAGTCTGGCAATTGTAGCCATCTCGTTGGTCTACATTCTAGTCTGTCATCTGACGGATTTCCGTGGCGATCAGAAGGCTGACAGTAAGTTGATATCAGAAGTGCTCGATAACGACATCAAGTCGACGTTGCTTGAGCCGCTCTATTATACATTCAAAACAAAATCATATCGCTTCAAGGGGTCTAAGTTCGGGCTTCTCGATGATGTGACTGACCAGGTGCGCTCTATCAGTGGCGAGAGTGTACTTCACTATGTGTTGTGGAGTATCCTGGCTCTCATCTTTGTGATAGTTTTCATTTTGTATAGTCCGAGTATGATGAATTTGAAGAACCCCAGCAGTGAAGTCTTGGAAGGAGCCAGTCCCACAGAGATTATTCAACAGATAGATAACAACGAAAACTAAATGATTTGCGAACATTGCCATAAAGAGAACAGAAGCATAGCGAAATTCTGCAAGTGGTGCGGACAGCCACTGGTCAGTCAGAATCTGCTCGACAGACTCATTGGTCTTGATGATGTGAAAAAGCAACTCAAGACCATTGTCGACACCTATACTTTTTTGCGTTCAAGAAAAGACATTGCCAAAGCCCGTGTATCGGTGAATGCAATCATTATCGGTGAAACAGGTACAGGTAAGACTGCGCTCGCAGAAATACTCCGTGACTATTTCTACCAGAATAAGATTATTGCAAGACCGAAGTTGACGATGGTAGATGCTGTTGACTATCAGCGTTTCGTTGACAAATGGGATGATAACATCAAGAAGGCAAAGGACGGTATTCTGTTCTTTGACAATGTGCAGAAACTCCTGCCTGATAAGTATTCCAATCAGGTGAATCCCCTCGACAAGTTGTTTGTTGAGATGGACAAGTGGGAGGACAATCCGATTGTGATGATGTCCGGTCTTCCCAAAGGATTGGATGATTTCTTAGAGAACAACCCAGCGGTAAAGAATCGTTTTAAGTATACGTTCCGTCTACCGTCGCCCGGCTATCCGGAACTGACGGATATTTGTAAGATGAGTCTGAAGATCCGTTATGGCATTACCGACTTCACACCTGAGGCCGACGATCAACTGAAACGTTTCTTCAAATATCAGGTAAAAATCAAGGACGAGACGTTTGGCTACGCCCATCTGGCAACAAAAACGGCTGAGGATATCTTCACACAGTTTATCACCCGAGGTGCACAGGCTACGGTCGTGGAGAAATCAGACATTAAGGGTTATGTGCCGGAGGAGCGTACGATTGAGGACATACTCAAGGATCTCGACAACTTCATCGGCATGAGCGAGGTGAAGAGTGCCGTCCGTGAGATAGCATACGCCGTACAGAATGCCGTTCAGCGTCAGGAGCGTGGATTGGGTGAGCAGGAGAAGATGTCGATGCATATCATCCTGACAGGTAATCCGGGTACAGGTAAGACCACCATTGCCCGTAAGTTGGGTGAGATTCTGGCTGCCATCGGTTATCTGGACAGTGGTCATGTGGTAGAAGTCGACCGTGCCAAGATGGTCAGTCCCTATCAGGGAGAGACCCCGAAGGTGGTAGACCGGCTTTGCGACAAGGCGATGGGTGGTATCCTCTTTGTGGATGAGGCTTACACGTTGGCTCCTGTCAGTTCTGCCGGTGACCGTGACAACCAAGGTGCCCAGGCTCTGGAGAAGTTGATGAAGCGCATGGAGGATGATCGTGGCAAGTTCGTAGTCATCGCTGCCGGCTACCGGACGGAGATGGAAAACCTCTTCCGTATCAATCCGGGCTTCCGCAGCCGCTTCAACTATTTCCTCAATATCGAGGACTACTCGCCCGATGAGTTGTATCAGATTATGCTCGTCTTTGCAAAGGCGAAGAAATATATCTTCTCGCCACAGGCTGAGGCCCAGACGAAGAAGATGATCCAGGAGATGTACGACTCACGTGGCAAGGACTTTGCCAACGGACGTACGATGCGCACTCTCTTCGATCAGATTTGTAAGAAACAGGCCCAGCGCCTGCAGGGTGCAGACATCTCATCGATGAGTAACGAGCAGTTGATGACAATTGAAGACCAGGATGTGCCGTATGAGGCTCCGAAGACGGTTGACTATAAGGAATGTCTCAAGGCACTTGACGGTCTAGTGGGACTTGGTGCCGTCAAGAAGGAGATTTCCAACCTGGCTGCCTTCCTCAACTTGCAGATCAAGCGTGGAGAGACCAATACCTTCCAGGGTAAGCACTATGTCTTCACGGGTAATCCTGGTACAGGTAAGACCACTGTGGCCCGAATTATGACCGATGTCTTCAAGACACTCGGTATTGTATCCCGTGGACAACTGGTGGAGGCCGACCGTGCTAAACTGGTGGCAGGCTATTCCGGACAGACGGCCATCAAGACGAATCAGTTGGTGGATGAGGCTATCGGTGGCGTGCTGTTTATCGATGAGGCTTATACCTTGAAGTCGAACGATAGCGATTCCTTTGGCGCCGAGGCTATTGATACCCTGTTGAAGCGTCTGGAAGACGATCGTGGAAAGTTCATCTGTATTGTGGCAGGCTACACGGATCAGATGCACGACTTCATCGATACCAACCCAGGCTTGAAGAGTCGGTTCACACAGACGATACATTTCGACGACTATACACCAGACGAACTGACACAGATATTCCTCAACCTGGCTGCTGGCAAGAAATTCACTGTCGACGAGAATACGAAGGCATCCATCCATCGTCAGTTTGAGCAACTTTATTTGCGTCGCGACAAGAACTTCGGTAATGCCCGTGAGGCACGCCGTATCTTCAACGAGGCCGTTGAGAAACAGAGTCAGCGTCTTGTCTCGCAGATGAACGACCCGAACTTCAAGGAGGAGGATATGTATCGGCTGACTACGGCTGACCTGCCGATGGCTCAGAATGAGACAGCCCGTCCGCTTGATGAGGTTCTCAACGAACTGGACGAGTTTGTCGGCATGCGTTCTGTCAAGAACTCTATCCGTCGTCTGGCCGTACAGAGTATGTTCATGAAGCAACGTGCTGCTGCTGGTGCCGGTAGTGTTCAGCAGATGTCGATGAATTTCATCCTGACAGGTAATCCTGGTACTGGTAAGACCTCCATTGCCCGTAAGATGGGTGAGGTGCTTCAGGCTATGGATATCCTGCCGACAGCCCGTGTCATTGAGTCTAGTCGTGCAACACTTGTCGGTAAGTATATGGGTGAGACACCTAAGATTGTCAACAATATGTGTGACAAGGCCATGGGTGGTATCCTCTTCATCGACGAGGCCTATACGCTGAGTGACGGTGGCGATATGTATGGCAAGGAAGCCATCGATACCCTGATGAAGCGTATGGAGGATGATCGTGGTAAGTTCGTGGTCATTGCAGCAGGCTACAAGGATAAGATGGAGGAGTTCATGCAGATCAATCTTGGTCTTGCCAGCCGCTTTACCCATAAGTTGCAGATCGACGACTATAATGAAGACGAGTTACTGGCCATCTACAAAGGTATGGCCCAGAAAGACCAGTACACATTATCACAGGAAGCAGAGTTCAAGTTGTTGGATAAGATCTATCGCATGGTTGTCAACAAGAATGCGAACTGGGGTAATGCCCGTGAGATGCGTAACCTGCTTGACTCGACCATCCAGAAACTCTCTGAGCGTGTGTCTCAGTTACCGCCAGATCAGGTGACGAAGGAGACCTATCAGTTAATATTACCAGAAGATATTGAATAAGAGATATGATTATTTGTCCTACATGTAAAGAAGAGATTGACAATGACTCCCATTTCTGTGACCAGTGTGGACAGGCGTTGTTGTTTTGTAACCAGTGTGGACACGTGGGTATAGGCCGTCGTTGTACACGCTGTGGAGGACTGATGGTGTCTCCGAATGAACAGCGGCAGCCATCCCAGGCTCATCCGGGCATGTCTGAGAGCCTTCAGGCTAATGTGTCCGCTGTGACGGCATCTGTCGTAGGGGGCGTGGCTGTTCCGCTGGTGCACCCGCGTTCGTCTTCGTCAGGTGTCCCTGTGCTGACGCTGGCCAACGACAGCCTGAATATCCGTATCGTGGGTATTAATGGTGCTGTCATAGGTCGTCGTAAAGGCCCTTACACCCAATTCTTCGAACAGCATGCCTATGTCTCTGGTGTTCATGCCCAGTTGAAATACAAGGCCGGTAGCGGCTGGTTGATTACCGACAAGCACTCTTCAAACGGTACGAAGGTTAATCAGCGTCCGTTGCAGCCGGATGTGGACATGGCCCTTAACAATGGTGATATCCTGACTATCGCAAATATCAATTTGCAGGTGATAGTCAGATAGCATTTAAGACTCTATGATAGAATTGGAAATATCAGCAGCCTGTAGAATCGGCTGTGTGAGACATGATAATGAGGACATGATCCTCGTGGGTCACCAGTTCATCCGAAACGACGAATACCGCACACTACTTGAACTGGGGGATGGAGACCGTTATATGATGGCTGTTGCCGATGGCATGGGAGGTCATCTGAGCGGAGAGGTGGCAAGTAGTGACGTGCTTCACAACTTGCAGTTTTTTTTCAACGACCTTCCAGTGGGGCTTGATGCCAGTTCTTTTATTGAGATGATTATGGAGTGGCTTGAATCCATCAATATCGTTCTCGACTCGAAGGGAAAGGCTAATGAACAGTATAAGGGGATGGGAACCACTCTTGTGGCACTGGCCTATTACGAGGGGGCTTTCTATTCCATGAACTGTGGAGACAGTCGTCTTTACCGTATTAGAAATGAAGAACTAGTGCAGTTGACTACCGATCACTCGCTGAGTAGTCTGATGGGCAACAAGAAGCATTCCAGTATTATCACTAACTGTATTGGCGGCGGATGCACTAGTTCCTATATTGATTTGGTACAGATAGAGGACATTCAGGATGGCGATGCTTTCCTGCTCTGCAGCGACGGATTGACCGATATGATGAGCGACCATCGTTTGAACATACTTTTGACGGAAGGCGCTGATGCCAATGATCTCTGCAATGCTGCTATCGTACGGGGAGGCTTTGATAATGTGTCAGCCTGTCTGATAAAAGTAAAAAGGTAAAAAAATAAAAAAGGATAATAAGTAAAAAGGTAAAAGAGATATGCCATTAAGATTACCAGATAGACTTCCGGCCATAGACCTGTTGAAACAAGAGAATATTTTCGTGATGGATGATACCCGTGCTCATTCGCAGGATATCCGTCCGTTGCGCATAGCCATTCTCAACTTGATGCCGTTGAAGATTACGACGGAGACAGACCTGATTCGTCTGCTCTCGAATACGCCCTTACAGTTGGATGTCAGTTTCATGAAGTTGAAGAGCCATACGCCGAAGAATACGCCGATAGAGCATATGATGATGTTCTATCGTGACTTTGCCGAGATGCGTCAGGAGAAGTATGATGGTATGATTATTACCGGTGCTCCAGTAGAGCAGTTGGAGTTCGAGGATGTCAGTTATTGGGACGAGATTACCGAGATCTTCGCGTGGGCGCGCACGCACGTCACGAGTACCTTATATATATGTTGGGCTGCACAGGCAGGACTCTATTATTATTATGGTATTCCCAAGTATCCGTTGCCGATGAAGATGTTTGGCATCTTCCCACAGAAGCCCTTGGATCCCCGTCTGCCTATCTTCAGAGGGTTCGACGATGAGTTCATGATGCCTCACAGCCGTCATACGGAGATCCACCGTGAGGATATTCTCGCTAATCCGGAACTGAACCTGATTGCCGAATCAGAGGAGAGCGGTGTCAGTATCGTGATGGCAAGGGGTGGGCGAGAGTTCTTCATCACAGGCCATCTGGAGTATGCGCCCAACACGCTCGACAAGGAATATAGGCGTGACAAGGACATCCGTAAGGATGTGGCACCTCCGCTGAACTACTACCGGAATAACGACCCGAAGAATCCACCGATGGTGTCGTGGCGCTCACATGCCAACCTGTTCTACACCAACTGGGTGAACTATTATGTCTATCAAGAGACACCTTATAATATTGAGGATATTAAATAATTGAGAGCATTAGAACTACTTGCCCCGGCAAAGAATCTGGAGTGTGGCATTGCGGCTATCGACCACGGTGCCGATGCTGTTTATATTGGAGCCTCGCGCTTCGGAGCCAGAGCCGCTGCTGGTAATAGTGTCGATGATATCCGCCGACTCTGTGACTATGCGCACCCTTTCGGTGTGAAGGTCTATGTCACAGTCAATACCATTCTCTTCGACAATGAACTGGAGTCTACGCGCCAACTTCTGCAGGATTTGCAACAGGTAGGCGTAGATGCTATTCTCGTTCAGGATATGGCGCTGCTTGAAATGAGGAATGAGGAATTAGAAATGAGAAATGAGGATTACTCATTCCCCGTATTACATGCCAGTACACAGACAGACAATCGTACGCCGGAGAAGGTGCGCTGGCTTCGCGACCTGGGTTTCTCTCGTGTTGTCTTGGCCAGAGAACTCTCTGTGGAAGAGATTGCTACCATCCATCGCGAGGTGCCTGACGTTGAACTCGAAGTCTTTGTGCATGGAGCCCTGTGTGTCAGTTACTCTGGCATCTGCTATGCCTCCCAGTATTGTTTTGGTCGCAGTGCCAACCGTGGGGAGTGTGCTCAGTTCTGTAGGATGAAATTCTCATTGGTCGATGCAGAGGGTAGGGAAGTGGAACACGATCGGCATTTGCTTTCCCTGAAAGATATGAACCAGAGCGACCATCTGGAGGAACTCATCGAGGCTGGTGCCACATCGTTCAAGATAGAGGGACGTCTGAAGGATGTGTCTTATGTAAAGAATGTTACTGCTGCATATAGTCAACGGCTTAACCAGATTATTCGCCGCCATCCTGACCAATACTGTCGCAGTTCACAGGGAGTGTGCCGTTATACGTTCACTCCTGATCTCAACAGAACTTTCAATCGTGGCTATACCACCTATTTTCTGCATGGCCGTCAGCCGGACATTGCCTCTTTCGATACCCCGAAGGCCATTGGCGGATTTGTCGGAACTGTAAAGGAAATTCGCTATGATAGTTTCAATGTGGCAGGTACTGCCAGTTTTGCTAATGGCGATGGACTTTGTTTCTTTAACGAGGAACGCCAACTGGAAGGCTTCCGTGCGAACAGGGTAGTGGGCAACCGTATCTATCCTTACCGGATGCCTCAGGGGTTGCGCCCTGGTGTACGCCTCTTTCGTAATAGTGATCAGGAGTTCGACCGTCTGTTGTCACGTTCGAGTGCCGAGCGTAAGATTCCCATCCGTCTCTCACTCCGTGCTGTTGCCGATGGCTTCGAATTGTCTGCAAACCACACCGTGATTCACATCATGGCCGAACACCAGCAAGCCAAGAAGTCCCCTCGCGAGAACATCATCCGCCAACTCACTAAGTTGGGTGACACTATTTTCACTTGCGAGGAAGTTGATATCCCTGAAGACTTCAATTATTTCATCCCCAACAGCCTTCTCTCCGACATGCGTCGGACGCTCGTAGAGCGAATGAAAAGTGAGAAATGTGAAATAAGAAATGATGATATCCCTACAAGCCCAGACTTTGTTTATAGAAGTAATCAACATTCCTCATTTCTCATTTCTCATTACTCATATCCTTACCTGTACAATATCTCCAACCGTCTCTCCCAACAGTTCTATGGCACTCATGAACTGACGGCCTACGAACTGAAAGGTGTTTTAGGTCCTATCATGCAGTGTCGACATTGCATCCGCTATGCGTTGGGTTATTGCGTCAAACATGGTGGCAAACGCCCTATCTGGCGTGAGCCCCTCTCTTTGGTATTAGGCGATGGTCGCCGTTTCCGTCTTGAGTTCGATTGTCAACATTGTCAGATGAATGTCTATGCGGAGGATTAAGCAGTTAGTGATAAGTTTGTTATTTATTATTTATCACTTATTATTTAGCATAGCGTGTTACAATCAGGGTCCTCTGACACCTGATGCCTGGGACTTGACGGAACAGCAACTCGACTCCATCTCCTTCTATACCACCCACCACTATACGCAGGGCTACAACTTCGTGGTGAGCAAGGACTCTCTCCCCGTATTAGAACAGCAGCAGGAGATGATGTCCGTGCCGGAGATCCTCTCTGCAGAGTTTCAGGCTGGTGATGTCACCATGCCGATGCTGTCGATGGTCGATACCATCATCCTTCGCAGGCACGACCATCTGGTGGTGGCAGACATCAAGACCGTGCCTGCCGACTCCATCGATTCTGTGTGGGTGAAGGTGGCTCGTGACCAACACACCTTTGGATGGGTGCATGAGTCCGATTTGCTGGCTAATGTGTCACCCGACGATCCGATCAGCCAGTTCATCGATTTCTTCTCCGACTCCCACCTGCTCATCTTCCTGGGTATCTGTGTGTTGGTGGGGGGAGCCTATGGCCTGCGTCGTCTGATGCGCAAGGGAGCAAAAATCGTTCACTTCAACGATATCCCCTCGTTCTATCCCACACTGCTCTGTCTGTTGGTCGCTTCTTCGGCAGTGCTTTATAGTAGCATCCAACTCTTTGCCCCAGAGTCGTGGCGTCACTTCTACTATCATCCTTCGCTCAATCCCTTCGTCCTGCCTTGGCACCTCGGACTCTTCATCACCTCTGTCTGGGCCATCGTTATCGTGGCTATTGCCACTATCGACGATGTGCGCCACCGTCTGTCGTTGGGTCAGGTTATCCTTTATCTCGGAGGTCTGGCGGCTGTCTGTGCTGTCGATTATGTCATCTTCAGTCTTACCACCTTATATTATATAGGTTATCCGTTACTGATTGCCTACTTTGTGTTCGCTTTATACCGTCTCTCCCTGCAAAAATCCTTATAAATGAGGATTGCACGGCTCAGGAAAAAGCCGTACCTTTGCAGCCGAAATTGAGACACCGGCTGCGAGTCGGTAAAATGAACGATGATGAAAAAGATTATAATTTTGTTTTGGGCAATGGGCTGCCAGTTGATGGCTGCCGGCTCTACGCTTGTGAATCCCAGTGACGAGGCGATTGCTGACACTAGCCGTGTGGTCGATCTCGATGAAGTGACTATTGTGGCTCAGCCTAAGGAACAGGTACGCCTGCGCCTGCAGCCCCTGAGTAGTAGCGTGTTTGGCAGTGAACAGATGCAGCAGTTGAATGTTCACGACCTGAGCCAACTCTCTCAGTACGTACCTTCATTTGTGATGCCGGCCTATGGTTCGCGGCTCACTTCGTCGATGTATGTGCGTGGCATCGGGTCACGTATCAACAATCCCGCCGTGGGAGTCTATTATGACAACATCCCCCTTATGTCGAAATCAGCCTTTAACAACCATTTCTATATGTTGGACCGTGTGGATGTCCTGCGTGGCCCTCAGGGTACGCTCTACGGACAGAACACCGAGGGCGGTTTGGTGCGCGTCTACTCCAAGAACCCGATGAATTACCAGGGAACTGACATCCGCTTGGGCATCGGCAACGGCCTCTACCGCAATGTCGAGGTGGCCCATTACCATCGCCCCAGCGAGATACTCGCCTTTACGGTGGCTGGTTTCTACAACGGATTGAAGGGATTTATCAACAATACGCAGTTCGACGAGAAGAACGACAAGAGCCTGGAGGCGGGTGGTAAGGCGCGCCTCATTTTCCATCCGAATCAGAAACTCACTTTCGACTGGACGGCTGATTACCAGTGGGTTTCGCAGAACGGTTTTGGTTATGGCGAGATCCAAGAAGTGGGCGATGGCTACGGCATGGAATTCCTTACCGATCCTTCCTGCAGTCATGTCGAAGCCCCTGCCACGACCATCATGAACGGCTACAAACGTAACATGCTCAACACAGGCCTGAATATCAGTTACAACACAGAAAAACTCCTCTTCACCTCTACCACCAGTTACCAGTTCCTGCAAGACCGGATGCTGATGGATCAGGACTATATGGCTCCCGACTATCTGCGTCTTGAACAGCGTCAGAAGATGAATGCTCTCACTCAGGAGTTTGTGCTCCGCTCTCATGACAAGAGCAACTGGCAGCATGCCAGCGGACTCTTCGGTTCGTACCAGTGGCTCCGTACAGATGCGCCCGTCTATTTCGGTGATGCCATTACCGGTCCCATCGGTACGGCTATCACTAATGCCATGCAGGGAGCCATGCGCCAGTCGATGTACCCGCGTATGTATCAGCAGATGTACAACCAGATGCTTGAACAGATGTTGGCTCAGGGTATGCCTGAGGCGGCTGCACAGGCCGCTGCCGAGAAGTCGGCACAGGCTGCTGCTGAGAAGGCCGTAGAGGCAGCCATCGGCGGTGTCTCAATGAGTGCCGAGATGGCTGTGCCTGAGTCCTTTAAGACTCCTTCAATGAACTTTGCCGCCTTCCACGAGTCGAACATCCTCTTAGGCGACCGTTTTAAGATTACTCTCGGCTTGCGCTTCAACGTTGATAAGGTCAAGATTGAGTACGATGCCCTTGCTTATATGAACATGACGGGTGGAACCGCAGAGCGTCAGGCCACCTACCACCTTACCTCGCACGTCATCGACAGCCGTCAGAAGACATATACCCAGTTGCTGCCGAAGTTGGGACTCACCTATAGTTTCGATAAGAATATTGGTAATGTCTATGCCCTCGTGTCGAAAGGCTATCGCACCGGTGGGTACAACATCCAGATGTTCAGTGACATCCTGCAGACAGACCTCAATGCAAACCAGCAGAAAGCCATGCAGGGCGACTACGATGTGGAACATACTGCTGCTGACTACGATGCCATTGAGGAGACTATCGCCTATAAGCCTGAGGAGTCGTGGAACTACGAGATTGGTACCCACCTGAACCTCTTTGGCGGCAGCACTCACTTCGACCTTGCCATCTACTACATGCAGATACGCAACCAGCAACTCTCCATCATGGAGCCCAACAGCAACTACGGCCGTATCATGGTGAATGCGGGCAAGAGTCACTCCCTCGGTGCTGAACTTGCTCTGCGTGGGAAGGTTGCCGATAATGCCCTCGACTGGGGCATTACCTACGCTTTCACCAGTGCCAAATTCGATGAATATGATGAATACGACAATCCAGGAAACACCTCCAGAATGCCGATTCATTTTGACTATAAGGATAACTACGTTCCCTTTGTGCCTCAGCATACGTTTAGTGCTATGGCCGACTGGCATATCGGCAAGTTCACCATCGGAGCCAATGTCGCAGGTCAGGGCAAGATCTGGTGGGATGAGGCCAACACTTACTATCAGAAACTATATGCCACCCTTGGAGCCCATGCCGACTACGACTTCGGTCCTGTCATCGTCACCCTTTGGGGTCGCAACCTCACTGACACGAAGTACAACACCTTCGCTGTCCAGTCGTCAGCCGCCGGTGGTACCCGCTACTTTGCACAACGGGCCAACCCTCTCCAGTTCGGCCTCGACGTGAACATTCATCTTTGATGCCATCGCTGGGTATTAACCCTTTACCTGGCCTTGGTGAAATACAAGAATAATTTGTTTTTTGCAACTTTTCATCGGTTTTCTTTGGTTTTTCGTTCACTTATTAGTACCTTTGCAGCCAATTTCAGAAATTAATGCATTAATAACAGGATAATATGGCAAAAATGAAAGGTGCTATTGTGGTGAACACTGAGAGATGCAAGGGATGCCAGTTGTGCATCATTGCCTGTCCTCAGAAGGTCATCGCACTGGCCAACAAAGTGAATCTGCACGGTTACCCGTATGTGGAGGCTGTCAACGAGGAGGCCTGTGTGGGCTGTGCCTCGTGCGGTATAGTCTGCCCCGACGGATGTATCACAGTGTATCGTAAAAAAGTGGAGGAGTAAGGTATGGAAAAAGAAGTTGTATTGATGAAAGGTAACGAGGCGATTGCCCACGCTGCTATTCGTTGCGGATGCGACGGCTATTTCGGCTATCCTATTACTCCGCAGAGTGAAGTGATTGAGACGCTGGCTGAGTTGAAGCCCTGGGAGACCACCGGTATGCAGGTGGTGCAGGCTGAGAGTGAGTTGGCTTCTATCTATATGGTCTATGGCGCTGCCGGAGCCGGTAAGCGTGCCATGACCTCGTCAAGTTCTCCTGGTATCGCCCTGATGCAGGAAGGTATCACTTATATGGCCGGTGCCGAGTTGCCGGGCGTGTTTGTCAATGTGCAGCGTGGCGGTCCCGGTCTGGGAACCATCCAACCTTCACAGGGTGACTATTTCCAGGCTACCCGTGGCGGTGGTAACGGCGACTATAATGTGATCGTGCTGGCTCCCGCTTCTGTGCAGGAGATGGCCGACTTTGTCGATCTGGCCTTCGAACTGGCCTTCAAGTATCGTAATCCTGCCATGATCCTCTCTGACGGTGTGATCGGTCAGATGATGGAGAAGGTGGTGCTGCCCCCGTTTAAGCCCCGTCGTACCGACGAGGAGGTGATTGCACAGTGTCTCTGGGCATCGACCGGTAAACCGAAGGATCGCAAGCGTGTGGTGATTACCTCGCTCGAACTAAAGCCGGAGGCTATGGAGGCCCGTAATATCGCCTTGCAGGAAAAGTATGCGAAGATCCGTGAGAACGAGGTTCGCTACGAGACCCAGCACTGCGACGATGCAGAATATGTGATTGTGGCCTTTGGCTCTGCCGCCCGTATCGGTGAGAAAGCCATCGAGATTGCCCGTGAAGAGGGTATCAAGGTGGGTTTGTTCCGTCCGATCACGCTGTGGCCGTTCCCCACAAAGGAGATTGCCCAGTTGGCAAAGGGCAAGAAGGGTATCCTTGTGGCTGAGATCAACGCCGGACAGATGGTTCAGGATGTGCGCCTCGCCGTGAACGGTGCCATCCCTGTAGAGCAGTTCGGTCGTCTGGGCGGTATTGTCCCTGAGCCGGAAGAAATCGTCGAGGCTTTAAAAAAGAAATTATTCTAGGAAAACCTAGGATAGCCTAGGCCCTCCTAGGAATACCTAGAAAAAAGAAAAGAATTATGGATAGAAATCAAATAGTTTTACCAGAGAACATTGTCTGCAAGAAGCCGACGCTGATGAACGACAAAAATATGCACTACTGCCCGGGTTGTAGTCACGGTGTGGTGCATAAACTCATTGCCGAAGTCATTGAGGAAATGGGTATGGAAGACAAGGCCGTAGGCGTGAGCCCTGTGGGTTGCGCCGTGTTTGCCTATGATTATATTGACATCGACTGGCAGGAGGCTGCCCACGGACGTGCGCCCGCTATTGCAACGGGTATCAAGCGTTGCTGGCCTGACCGTCTGGTGTTCACCTATCAGGGTGACGGCGACCTCGCCTGTATCGGTACTTGTGAGACCATCCACGCCTTGAACCGTGGCGAGAACATCGTGATTATCTTCGTCAACAATGCCATTTATGGCATGACGGGCGGTCAGATGGCTCCTACGACGCTGATTGGTCAGAAAACCTCTACTTGTCCTTATGGCCGTGATCCGCAGTTGCATGGCTATCCCCTGAAGATGGCTGATATCGCTGCCGGTTTGGAAGGTACCTGCTACGTCACTCGTCAGAGTGTCGAGAGCGTGGCTTCTATCCTGAAGGCGAAGAAGGCCCTGCGCAAGGCTTTCGAGGCTTCGATGGCAGGTAAGGGTAGTTCACTCGTGGAGTTTGTCTCTACCTGTAACAGTGGTTGGAAACTCTCTCCTGCTAAGGCAAATGAATGGATGAAGGAGAATATGTTCGCCTTCTATCCCAAAGGTGACTTAAAAGATACGACAGACAAATGAAAAAGGAAATAATTATCAGTGGTTTCGGAGGTCAGGGTGTGCTCTCGATGGGTAAGATCTTGGCCTATAGTGGACTGATGGAGGATAAGGAGGTGACCTGGATGCCTGCCTACGGTCCTGAGCAGCGTGGTGGTACAGCCAACGTAACAGTCATCGTCAGCGACGAGCGTATCTCTTCGCCCATCCTCAGCAAGTACGACATTGCTGTCGTACTGAACCAGCCTTCACTGGAGAAGTTTGAGCCGAAGATCAAGCCTGGTGGCATCCTGATCTATGATGGCTTCGGCATCATCAACCCGCCGACCCGCAAGGACATTACCATCTATCAGATCAGCGCTATGGACAAGGCTGCTGAGATGAAGAACGGCAAGGTGTTTAACATGATTGTACTTGGCGGTCTGCTGAAGGTGGCTCCCGTCGTGAGCGACAAGGGTGTGGAGAAGGCTCTGAAGAAGACGCTGCCCGAGCGCCATCACGACCTCATCCCCTTGAACATGGAAGCCTTGAAGGAAGGTGCTAAGATTATTGAAGAAGTCAAATAAATAATAAGGAATTTATGAAAAAGACTCTTTTCATGTTGATGGTGACGCTGCTGTCATTCCAGTCTGCTTATTCACAGCAAGCGCTTGAAGACAGCAAGACCACTGACAACTGGTACCTTGGAATCAAGGGAGGGCTTAGTTCAAAAATCACCCACAACAATGATTTTGGCGGGTCTTTGAATCCGTCTGTCGGCCTTCGTGTCGGGCGTTATTGGACCCCGGTCGCAGGTTGGGCCTTGGAAGGTGATTTGTTCCTTCGTGACAAGAACTTTAATTACAGTCAAGCCAAGAGGTTGAAGGGCTTCAATCTGAATTTCCTTGGTACATTGAACCTCAGCAACTGGTTTGGTGGCTATCCGGGACAGCCTCGTCCTTTTGAGGTGGTGGCCCTTGGCGGTCTGGGATGGAAACATGTATCTGATGCAGTGAATAGGAGGATGAATGGCTTGGCATCAAAGTTCGGACTTGACTTCCTCCTGAATGTGGATAAAGCCCGTGCATGGCAGTTCTATGTAGAACCGGCCATCAGTTATGACCTGACTGTCAATCATCGTTGCAACTATGATCTGAACACGGCGGCAATCCAGTTGTTTGTGGGTATCAACTACAAGTTCGGTAATAGTAATGGTACGCACAATTTCAAGACTGCAAGTCTGCGCGACCAGACTGAAATAGACGACTTGAATACATTCATCAATGAGTTGAAGGGCGAGTTGGTGGCTAAGGACAAGCGTATCGCTCAGGGAATCCGTATGATTGGCACTCTTGAGGACTCTTTGGAAGTTGCTAAGAATGTGAAGCCGACGGTGGTGACAAATGTCACGAAGGTGGTAAAGGTCAACAATAACGTGCTTCAGCCTACGGTAATCTTTGGTCAGGGAAAGAGTAGTGTGGATGCTGCCCAGATGGCCAGTGTGGCTATGATTGCAAAGTATATGAAGAATCACCCGGAGTCGCAGATTCTGATCAAGGGTTATGCTTCTCCTGAGGGTAATCCTGAGTTGAACCAGAAACTGTCTGAGGCTCGCGCTGCTTCTGTGAAGAATGCGCTTGTCACTCGTTACGGCATTTCTGCCAGCCGTTTGACCACTCAGGGTATGGGTGCCACAGACGAACTCTTCGATGAGATAGACTTCAACCGTGTGGCAACGTTCACTGATACGACAAAATAATAGTGAAACAGATAATAAGAAAAACGGCTTGAGCGTTCGCTCAGGCCGTTTTTCTTTTCTTACTTCCGGGATTTCTTGATGTACTCATCGGAGCAATCTTCAAAGAAATTGTAGTCTAATACTTCTGAGATTCTCCAAAGCAGTTTTGTGCTGATGTCTTTCCTGTTGAAGATATTATAGACATTCGTTCTTTCACAAGGTATCTCCTTGGATAACTGGGTCACACTCATCCCTTTTTTCTTCATCACTTCCCTGATGTTCCGTCCGATATTCATAAAATAAAAATTTGGTTGTTTGTAGATATTATCATTTTTCGTTTGCAAAAATAATACATTCATCTCAATAATCCAAATGTTTTCTTCAAAAAAAAGATTAAAATGTTGGGAATTAGGGGATTTTAATGTATCTTTGCAAACTAAATTAACTCACGATTTATGAAACATCAACTGAGAAGTGCTGTTTGCACGGAAGGAAGAAGAATGGCCGGAGCCAGGGCTCTCTGGGTGGCCACAGGCATGAAACAGGAACAGTTTGGCAAACCGATTATAGCCGTCGTCAACTCGTTTACCCAGTTTGTACCAGGTCATACGCATCTGCATGAGATAGGTCAGATCGTAAAGGCAGAGATTGAGAAGATGGGCTGTTTTGCCGCCGAGTTTAATACCATTGCCATCGACGATGGTATTGCCATGGGGCATGACGGTATGCTTTACTCGCTTCCTTCTCGCGACATCATTGCCGACTCTGTGGAATATATGGTGAATGCCCATAAGGCAGACGCGATGATCTGCATCTCCAACTGTGACAAGGTGACGCCAGGTATGCTGATGGCATCCATGCGTCTGAATATCCCCACGGTGTTCTGTTCTGGTGGTCCGATGGAGGCCGGCAGATGGCGTGGTGAGAATGCCGACCTGATTACGGCGATGGTCAAGGGTGCCGACCCCTCTGTATCCGACGAGGAGATGAAGGAGATCGAGGCTTGTGCTTGTCCGGGATGTGGTTCTTGTTCGGGCATGTTCACTGCCAATTCGATGAACTCGTTGACGGAGGCCATCGGTCTTTCGTTGCCTGGCAACGGTACTATCCTTGCCACCCATACCAACCGCATTGAACTCTTCAAGGCCGCTGCCCGTCAGGTGGTGAAGAACGCCTTTGCCTATTATGAGGACGGCGACGAGAGCGTATTGCCTCGTAATATCGCTACCCGCAAGGCCTTTATGAATGCCATGTCGTTGGATATTGCGATGGGTGGAAGTACCAATACCGTGCTTCATCTGTTGGCTGTGGCTCAGGAGGCCGGAGCAGACTTCACCATGAAGGATATCGATGCGCTGAGCCGTAAGGTGCCCTGTCTCTGCAAACTTGCTCCCAACACGCAGAAGTACAGTGTGCAGGAGTGTGGTCGTGCGGGAGGTATCCTCGGCATCCTCAATGAACTGAATAAGGGTGGTCTCATCGACGGCTCTGCCATCCGCGTGGATGGTATGACGCTGTCTGAGGCTATGAAGGAATATGATATAGAGACCCTCCCCAAACCCCTCCCTAGAAGTGAGGGGTTGGGGGTAGGTCTTTATTACTCTGCTCCCGGCAACCGCTTCTCTACGAAGATGGGCTCGCAGTCGGAAGAGTGGGAGAGTCTCGATACCGACCGTGCCAACGGTTGTATCCGTGACCTCGAACATGCCTATACCAAGGATGGCGGTCTGGCTGTCCTCTTCGGAAACATCGCCCAGGACGGTTGTGTGGTCAAGACTGCAGGCGTGGATGAGAGCCTTTGGCACTTCGAAGGTCCTGCCGTCGTGTTCGACTCTCAGGAAGATGCCTGTGAGGGCATCCTCGGCGGCAAGGTAAAATCAGGCGACTGTGTGGTCATCACCCACGAGGGTCCCAAGGGCGGTCCTGGTATGCAGGAGATGCTCTATCCCACGAGTTATATCAAGTCGATGCATCTCGGTAAGGAGTGTGCGCTGATTACCGACGGTCGTTTCTCGGGCGGTACCTCCGGTCTCTCCATCGGACATATCTCGCCTGAGGCTGCCAATGGTGGAAACATCGGCAAGATCAAGGATGGCGACATCATCGTCATCGATATCCCCAGCCGCAGTATCAACGTGAAACTCAGTGATGAGGAACTGGCCGCCCGTCCGCAGCAGCCGCTGAAGCGCAACCGTGTGGTATCGAAGGCCCTCCGCGCCTATGCCCAGAGCGTATCCTCGGCTGATAAAGGAGGTATTAGGATTATTGACTAGGAGTTCTGGGCAATCCTAGGCACTCCTAGGTGATCCTAGGTGATCCTAGGAATGCCTATAAAAATAAAAAAAACTGAAATGAAAGATAAAATAACCGGATCGAAGGCGCTGATGCGAGCCTTGCAGGCAGAAGGGGTGAAGACCATCTTCGGATATCCTGGTGGCTCTATCATGCCCGTCTATGATGCGCTCTTCGATTATACGCGAGGCGAAAAGAAGTGTTTTGACCATATCCTGGTGCGCCATGAACAGGGTGCCACCCATGCAGCCGAAGGCTATGCCAGAGTGTCTGGTAAGGTGGGAGTGGCCTTGGTGACCAGCGGCCCTGGTGTGACGAATACCCTGACGGGTATCGCTGATGCCATGCTCGACTCTACGCCGATAGTGGTCATTGCAGGACAGGTGCCCATCTCGGCCCTTGGAACTGATGCGTTCCAGGAAGTAGACCTTGTGGGTGTGTCGCAGCCGATATCCAAATGGAGTTATCAGATCCGTCATGCTGAGGATGTGGCGTGGGCCGTCAGTCGTGCTTTCTATATCGCCCGGACAGGGCGCCCGGGGCCTGTGGTGCTCGACTTCGCCAAGAATGCCCAGGTCGAGGAGATAGACTATAATCCCCAGAAGGTAGATTTTATCCGTTCATACGTGCCTTATCCGAAACTGGAGGAGGAGGCTGTGCGCCAGGCAGCAGAACTGATCAACAATGCCAAGAAACCTTTGGCACTCGTAGGACAGGGCGTGGAACTGGGTAATGCCCAGAGTGAACTGAAGGCCTTCCTTGAGAAGGCTGATATCCCTGCCGGACGTACGATGTTGGGTCTTTCGGCACTGCCGTCGAATCATCCCCTCAATGTGGGTATGCTGGGTATGCACGGCAATTACGCCGTGAACCTGAAGGAACAGGAGTGCGACGTACTCATCGCCATCGGTATGCGTTTCAGCGACCGTGTGACGGGTAACCTGAAGACCTACGCCAAACAGGCGAAGATCATCCACCTCGATATCGACCGCAGTGAGATTGACAAGAACGTGAAGACCGATGTGGCTGTGGTGGCCGACTGTAAGGAGTCGCTGCCGGCACTCACCTCGCTGATAAATAAGGCTGACCACCAGGCGTGGCGCGATTCGTTCAAGGCTCTCGATGAACAGGAACGTACGAAAGTGATAGAGCCCGCCATCCATCCCAAGGAGGGACCGCTGTTGATGGGTGAGATTGTTCATGCGGTGGCAGAACAGGCCCCCGACGATGCTGTCCTCGTGACGGATGTGGGTCAGAATCAACTCTTTGCCACCCGTTATTTCAAGTACCACCACAAGCGGAGCATCTGCACCAGTGGCGGTCTCGGTACGATGGGTTATGGCATGCCTGCCGCCATCGGTGCCACCTTTGCGGCCCCTGAGCGCACCGTCTGCTGCTTTATGGGCGACGGCGGTTTCCAGATGTGTATCGAGGAACTCGGCACCATCATGGAACAGAAGGCGCCGGTCAAGATGATTGTCATGAACAACCACTATCTGGGCAATGTGCGTCAGTGGCAGGATATGTTCTGGCTGCGTCGCAAGTCGTTCACGAAGATGATGAACCCCGACTACAGCCATATAGCGCAGGGCTATGGTATTCCCTATCAGGCGGTTACCGACCGCAAGGACCTTGCTGCTGCCATCAAGAAGATGCTCACGACGGATGGACCGTTTATCCTCGAGTGTGCCATCAAGGAGGAAGACAATGTGTTGCCAATGACACCTCCAGGCATGGATGTCGATAAAATGATGTTAGAGATTTGATAAGGGTAAAAAAGTAAAAAGGTAAAAAAGTGAAAAAGGAAGAAAGAAAACTCTATACCTTATTGGTGTATTCAGAGAATGTGGCCGGTATTCTGAATCAGGTGACGGCCGTGTTCACCCGTCGACAGGTGAATATCGAGAGTCTGAACGTGTCGGCATCAAGTATTCCCGGTGTGCATAAGTACACCATCACCGCATGGAGCAGCAACGAGGATGAGATTGTCAAGATCGTCCGTCAGATAGAGAAGAAGATCGATGTGGTGAAGGCCAACTATTTCACCGACGACCAGTTGTTTATCCGTGAGTCGGGTCTCTATAAACTGGCCACCGATATCGTATTGGAGAATCCTGAGATATCCCGTACCATTCGGCGTTTTGATGCCCAGATCATCGAGGTGAACCCCACCTATACCATCGTCATGAAGCATGGCATCACGGAGGATATCATCTCACTCTTCCGTGCTTTGGATACCTTTGGTTGTGTGTTGCAGTACACCCGCTCGGGCCGTATTGCCGTTACTCGTGGCATGCAGGAGCAGGTCAGTGCGTTCTTAGAAGAGAGAGAACAAACCCCCTAAGTAGGGGCTGGGAGGCTGAACAATGGATAAGATAGGATCATACGAGTTTATGGCTGAGCCGTTCCACTGCGATGTCTCGCAGCGGCTCTTCATGGGTCATCTGGGTAACCACATGCTCAATGCGGCCGACTTTCATTCCTCGGCCCGTGGCTTCGGCATGAAGTATCTGATGACGATGAACCGTTCGTGGGTACTCTCCCGTCTGGCCATCGAGATGGATGAGATGCCACAGATGTACACCAAGTTCAATGTGGAGACGTGGGTGGAGTCGGCCATGCGCTATTTCACCAGTCGTAACTTCCGTGTAGTGGGGGAGGATGGTAGGGTATACGGCTATGGCCGCAGTATCTGGGCGATGATCGATACGGAGAGCCGTCAGCCTACGGATATCTTTGCCATCGACAATGGTGCCATCAACGATTGGATCGTGAAGGACAAGGACTGTCCCATTGACAAGGGTGGGCGAGTGAAGATGTCCGAGAATGCAGAGTTTGTCCGCACCATCGACACCCAGTATAACGATGTCGACATCAACGGCCACATCAATTCCGTGAAGTACATCGAGCACGTCCTCGACCTCTGGCCGCTCGACTGGTACAAGGCGCACAGCATCCGTCGCTTCGAGATTGCCTACGTGGCCGAGGCCCATGCCGGCGACCAACTTTCATTCTATCGCGAACAGACGGGCGACCATGAATACTGCGTCCGCATCTGCAAGGACGGCGATATTGAAGCCTGCCGCAGCAAAATCATTTTTAAGCCAGATTATTGATAAATGAAACGAAAGGATTACATGAAGCCGATGATGCAGGTCGTCAAGTTACGTCAAACTGGTATGCTTATGCAGCAGAGCGTACGAGGTTTACGCGATAGTTACAGCAACGGTAATGCCGACGTTGAAGATAGTGAGAAAGACGAACAAGGTGTATGGGAATGGAAATAAGGAGGGCATGACTATGAAGAGATATCTTAATTACATCCGCATCTTCTCCGTTTTGCTGATAACAGGAGCAGTTCTTTCCGCTTGTTCAGACAGCGACGACATCGTAAAAGAAGAACCCCAGCAACCAACTGGGCCGAAGACCTACACCATGACCGTGCAGGCAAGTAAGGGAGGCGAAGGCACCCGTGCGCTGTCGCTCGATGAGTCAACAACTCCGCACGTGCTCAATGCAACGTGGGATGCAGGTGAGGAAGTGACGGTGTATAAGGGCGAAACCAGTCTGGGCACATTGACGGCCCAGAGCAGTGGCCCAGAGACCACGCTGAAAGGAACACTTAAAGGCACCATTAATAACGGTGATGAATTGAAACTCAAGTTCCTCAGCCCCTCTTACGCTTCGCAGGACGGCACATTGGAATACATTGCTTCTCATTGCGACTACGCTGAGGCCAACGTTACCGCTACAGTCTCTGGCACCAGTGTCACCACTGACGATGCTAACTTCGTGAACCAGCAGGCCATTGTGAAATTTACGTTGAAGAAAAAGACAGACAATTCCAATCTCGTAATCCCGGCAGCAGCGGCACTAACCATTAGCGACGGCACCAACGACTATACCGTAACGCCCGCTTCGGCTACCAATGTACTCTTCGTGGCCATTCCTGCCATCAGCGATAAGGCCATCACCCTTACCGCTACCGATGGTGGCGACCACTACATTTATGAGAAGTCGGGAGTGACCTTTACCCAAGGTAAGTACTACGAGATTACTGTGAAAATGGCCTACGATGATCGTTATACACCTCTCACCTTCGAGGCCAAGAATCCCAACACCACAATAACTTTTAATGCAAAGGCCGACGCTATATTGAAGTTCAGTAGGAACGGAATAGATTGGGAAACATATTCATCTCCAATTACACTTGCAAATACAGGAGACAAAGTCTCATTCCGCGGAGAAAACAATGCGATGGCATCAACCCCGTCCGATGGAAATTGCAGTAAATTCTCGTGCGATGGGTCTGCCTACGTATACGGAAATGTCATGAGCCTGTTGAGCGAAACTGAATATCCAACTGCCACTTCTGTTAACTCATACGCTTTCTGCAGGCTGTTTTATGGCTGTACCCAAATTTATAACCATGAATCCAAAGCGCTGGTATTACCGGCAACTGGGCTGAGCGACTATTGTTACGCATATATGTTCAATGGTTGCTCCAGTTTAACCTCGGCACCCGTTCTGCCTGCGATGACAATGGCTGACGACTGCTATATGGGAATGTTCTTCGGGTGCTCTGGGTTGACCACGGCTCCAGCCCTTCCTGCCACATCATTGGCAAATGCCTGCTACCAGTTTATGTTCAGCGGCTGTACCAGCCTTGGCTCTGCGCCGAATCTTCCAGCCACCATTCTGGCAGGTTATTGCTATGGAGACATGTTCATGGGCTGCACAGGCTTAACCTCCGCTCCCGCCTTGCAGGCCACAACGCTAGCAGGCATGTGCTATTACCAGATGTTTATGGGCTGTACGAACCTTACAACTGCACCTGACCTTCCTGCTACGACCTTATCTGCGGGTTGTTACGCACAGATGTTTATGAATTGCACAAGCCTGAATCGGATAACATGCCTAGCCACCGATATCTCTGCTGCGGATTGCACAACTGAATGGCTCAATAATGTTGCCGCAAGCGGTACTTTCACCAAGGCAGCAAGTACGAACTGGGGTACAGGCGTTAGTGGCATCCCTTCCGGCTGGACGATTATTCCCCCCATCGGTGCCCTTAGCGGCAAGTTTACCGTTAACGCAAGTGGCAAGCAAGTGTATTTCTCAAAGGGCAACCTGCGTGCAACCACTACCGACCTTGGCGCGAACTGGACATGGTCATTTGCAGAGCACCAGTGGGACTATGTCGGCAATGCTACTGCCAACACAGCGATTAACGGTTCAATGACCGTTTCGACCAACGGCACGGTTGACCTGTTCGGATGGAACGGTAACTCGTCGTCATTCAACAATTACGGCATCTACAACAGTACCACCTATTCTGATTACGGCAACAAAAAAAATGAAGGTCTGAAGCACGACTGGGGGTACAACGCCATCACCAATGGTGGCAATGCCCAAAATTCCGGCTGGCGTACGCTGACCTATGATGAGTGGCACTATCTCC
This sequence comes from Prevotella sp., assembly GCA_017618275.1. Classification (GTDB taxonomy): domain Bacteria; phylum Bacteroidota; class Bacteroidia; order Bacteroidales; family Bacteroidaceae; genus Prevotella. The sequence continues at coordinate 7,997 of JAFZUS010000020.1, read as the reverse complement.
TCCATTATAATACCGGAAAAGACAAGTATGGTTATGCAAGGGTCGCGGGCGTATATGGCATCATTCTGCTGCCTGACGAGTTTGTTGATCCGATGAAAAATAACGGTAGCCAGGCGTTCAAAAGTGTGAGTCAATACTACCAAGACTTTAACGGCAATATCTATACAAGTGAGCAATGGGAGGCTATGGAGGCTGCAGGCGTAGTATTTTTGCCTGCAGCAGGTTCTCGTAACGGCACAACCGTGACTTTAGATTGTCTCAGATATTGGGCTAGTGATGTATATAAAAACGCAGAGATCCCCTATTGTTGGTATAAAGACATCGATGAATATAATATTAATTTCGGTGCCACTCAGCGCCAATATGGCTACTCCGTCCGCCTCGTTCGCGACGTGAACTAAAACAATGACACATGGGGACTGTCCCAGTGTGAGGTTCCCAATGAGATGAATAACTAACAAAAAACTTTTAAACAATAACACAGAAATGAAACGAAAAGATTACATGAAGCCGACGATGCAGGTCGTCAAATTACGTCAAACTGGTATGCTCATGCAGAGTACGCGAGGTATACGCGATAGTTACAGCAACGGTAATGCCGACGTAGACCAAAGTGAGAAAGACGATCAAGGTGTATGGGAATGGAAATAAGGAGGGCATGACCATGAAGAGATATCTTAATTACATCCGCTTTTTCTCTGTTATGCTGATAACAGGAGTAGCCATTGCCGCTTGTTCAAGTAGCGATGACATCGTTAAAGAAGAACCCCAGCAGCCGACAGGTCCGAAGACCTACACCATGACCGTGCAGGCTTCAAAGGGAGGCGAAGGCACCCGTGCCCTGACCCCTGACGGTTCTACCCTTAATGCCACATGGGCTGCTGGTGAGGCTGTGACGGTTTATAATGTCACAAAGGGTGCCGATCTCGAAGGTACACTTGTTGCTCAGAGTAGCGGTGTATCCACAACATTGAAAGGCAATCTCACTGGTACTATCGAAGACGGCGACAAACTGCAACTAAAATTCTGCAGCCCGGACTATGAGAATCAGAACGGCACATTGGAATACATTGCTTCTCATTGCGACTACGCTGAGGCCAACGTTACCGCTACAGTCTCTGGCACCAGTGTCACCACTGGTAATGCCAATTTTGTGAATCAGCAGGCCATCGTGAAGTTCACGCTGAAGCAGAAGGCCGACGGTTCCAACGTTAATATCCCTGCGTCAACTGCGCTGACTGTTAACGACGGTACCAACGACTATACCATCACGCCAACGTCTGCTACAAATGTGCTCTTCGTGGCCATTCCCCCCACCGGCACCGTGAACCTCAGTACAACTGTTGGCGGCATCTCCTATTCTTATAACAAGACCGGGGCTAATTTGGTCGCTGGTAGTTACTACGATATTTCGGTGAAGATGAATCGTGACTTAGTTAATCTGACAAACGTAACTGAGAACACCACGTTGTTTGATGGCGACGTTGTGACAGGAACGCTGGGTGTGAACAAGAAGATTTCCATCGCCGACGGCGCAGCGGTGACGCTGAACGGCGTCACTATCAACGGCACAAATGACGGTAGTTACCGATGGGCTGGCCTCACATGCTTGGGCGACGCTACTATTAATTTGGCAGATGGTACAACAAACACCGTGAAGGGATTCTACCATTCCTACCCTGGCATTCAGGCTGCAAAACGCGCTGGTGAGGGCAAGGAATATACGCTCACCATACAAGGAACGGGAACGCTCGATGCCAGCAGCAACGGTTACGGTGCCGGCATAGGCGGTGGCTCTAGTATCTCCTGCGGCAACATCACCATCAATAGCGGTACGGTTATAGCCACCGGCGCCGATGCTGCTGCTGGTATCGGTGCTGGACGTTCTACATCCTGCGGCAATATTACCATCAGCGGCGGCACAGTTACGGCAACGGGCGGAAATGGCAATTATGTTGGTGCTGCAGGTATAGGAGGCGGCACCTATGGTTCCTCCACTTGCGGAGTCATCAGCATCAGCGGTGGTACGATTACGGCTACGGGCGGCTATAATGCCCCCGGTATCGGCTGCGGCTCTGGTTCTACTTGCGAAGCTATCACCATCAGCGGCGGCAAAGTCACTGCCAAAGGTGGTTCTGGGGGAACGGGCATTGGTAATGGCGCAGGCTCAGGCTCCAATTGCGGTGATATCGAAATCAGCGGTGGCACAGTTACTGCTACGGGCGGTTATGATAGTGCCGGCATCGGAAGCGGCGTCAATCGTACCATTTGTGGTGATATCAAGATTAGCGGCGGCTCGGTAACGGCCCAAGGGGGAGGTTATGGTGCTGGTATTGGAAGCGGCTACAATAATTCTTCTTGTGGAGCAATTGAAATCAGCGGAGGGACGGTTGAGGCAACTGGTGGAAGTTATGCTTCCGGTATAGGCATGGGCACCAGTGAATCCTCTTGTGGCACCATCACTATTCAGAACACCGTGACCCGTGTTACTGCTACGAAGGGCTCTAATGCTACCAACAGCATCGGAAAGGCATATAACGGCACTTGCGGTACGGTGACTATCGGTGGTACTGTATATCCAGACGGTATCAGTACTAGCCCTTACACCTATCAACCGTAATAATAAAAATGGGACGTTTCTAAAATAACATCGGGACGGCTTTTGTTGCAAAGAGCCGTCCCTTTTGTGTACTCTTTTGAGGACACACGGGGTCTGTCCCCGTGTGAGGTTCGAAATCAGATAAACAAATAACTATGACACAGAACTTCAGCAATATCCGCACATGGGCAGCCCTGTTGATAGCAGGCGCTGCCTCTGCGGGGCACGGATGCTAGCGCTCAATAATGCTGTATAGTTTTCAAGTTTCGTCATAAAATGTAAGTTTTTATTGTTTTATTTGTTTGTTTCAGAGAATTATATTATATTTGCAGCCAAATAGTATATAAAGGAGAATCGTTATGGAAGCAGCAACTTTACAGGCAAAGCCGTTCACTCCATTCCAGATTGAGATGCTGGAATTGGTGTCCAGAGTATCATCAGAAACGGAGATGCAAGACATCCGCCGCATGCTTGGCCAGTATTTCGCCAAGCGAGCCGAGGATGCCATCGACCGTCTTTGGGACGATGGTGTACTCAACGATAGCGTGATGGAAGAGTGGAAGGCTGAACACATGCGCACACCATACAAGCAGTAATGAACATCGTTCTCGATACCAATTGTCTGCTGATGTCGCTTTCGCGGCGTAGTGCCTACTATTCTGTTTGGCGCGATTTCGTCGACGGAAAGTACACACTTTGTGTCACGAATGAGATTCTTGCTGAGTATGAGGAGATTCTCACTCAGAAAGTTGGACCAGAGATTGCCTCGAACGTTATAACCGCTATCATTGACTTGCCCAACACCAAGATGGTTCAGGTTTACTATCATCTTCATCTTATTACAGCAGACCCCGATGATGACAAATTCGTAGATTGTGCTTTCAAGGCTAATGCCCGCTATATCGTTACAGAAGACCATCACTACGATATTCTCAAGCAGACACCTTTTCCCTACATCGACGTGGTGGGCATCGACGAGTTTATCAAAGTCTTGCGAGGATAGCCTTCTTCCATCATCCGATACTCTTTCCCCAAAGAAGGAACCGTCCTTTTTGTGTGCGAAAAAAAGATCTCTCAGCCGCTCTGATTTGAGCAAACTGAGAGATCCTTTTTTCAGGCATATAATGTTTGCATTATTAATGCGTCACCACGTAGTTGACTACGGGGAACTCCTGGCCACCGACGTTCATGACGTAGCGGCAGAGGTTCCAATTGAACATCGGCACGCCGCCCAGTTGCTTCGGCGTGGGCACAGAGCCCGATACTGTGGTGCCTTTTTCCGTGGTGTAACTGGTAGACCAGGTGTGGGTATAGCCAGCGCCGACACCGGCCTTCACCGTGTTGTTCAATGCTCCTACAAAGCCTACAAGCGACATCTCAAGGCTGAAGGTGTTCGTCGTTTCTTCTTCTACAGAACCCGTCATTGAGATACTCAACGAATTGGTGCTACCCGAACCCGTCGACATGTATTGGTTCTTGTTATTATTGCTCCAAATGTGGCCCCTGCCCATACGCTCCAGATCATCAGGGTTGTCGATATAGGTGAAGGGATAGCCCGGGGTATGGGTGAACACCGTGCTCAGGTCGGGTATTTCATCACGGTCGCCACGCAACTTCATGTAGTCGGTCAGCGTGATTGACAGGTCGCGCGGAGTGGACGGTGCGCCGCAGACCAGTTTCTCGCCGATGTTGTCAGGATTGTTGCTGTCGATACATTCGTAGGTGTAGAGCCATACGGGCGTCATCGACAGACCCACCACATCGTCTTCATCAGTCGAGCAGCCCGACTCCCAGGTGAAGGTGGTGGCGGTATTGACGCTCTTCTCCCATTCGTGGCTGATCTCTGTCTCAAACTCAAAGCCGAACTTGCCTATCTCTATGCCGAAGACGGAAATCTTGTTCTCCTGCTCGTAGCCAAAGATCAGCGATGCCTTGGTGCCGTTGGAATGGCCTTCCGCAATAGTCTCGCTTGTTGCTTTCGCCCACCCCGTAGAAGGACCGTTGGTGTATTCGTAGCCCTTATAGTAGGGGGCGGCGGCAAGCATGTACTTGATGCGCGGCTCGGTCATTGTGGCCTGGCACGACACTAACTTGAAGCGGCGAACATCCAAGTCGCTGTAAGATGGAGCGCAGAACGCTGGGAAATAGGCGCATAATCTTAGTTTAGGACCATCCATAGGTGAAAAAATATAGGGTTCGAAAACACCTATGTTAACAGAGGCTTTCGCATTCCCCGCTTTACGTTTCATTGTTCCATTAGACGGCACAGGTGTCAATAGATTGGAACATACCGAAGCAGCGCAACCTTGAACAAATTTCCCGCTACCGGAGCCGAAAAACATAGCCGTTTCTATGCTAGTATAATAATGACCAAGATAGGCCAATTGCTCATAGCCGTCAGGAAGGTCAGCGGTGAAGCGTCCTACTGCCACACAGTCGCTGGGAATGACGGCGTCGATAATCTGGTTGTTCTTTACACCCTCTATCTGTACGGGCACAAATTTGTTGCTGTTGTCAAGGCGATAAAGTCCGCCATGCAGCAGCACGTCTGGGCGTTCGCCCAATCCGCGGGTGTGAACCACGGCAATCGTGCTGTTGGGATAATTGCAGGTATGTTTGTATATCGCACCCTCATCTAAATCACGACGTACTGATCTTACCACAGAACTTTGCTCATCCAGTTTATAGGTCTGATTAAGCATGTTGCCCACTCCTCTGTCCAGGACATAGAAAGTGGATTTCAGAGACTCTGCAAAAGGCACGACCAGACATAACACGCTGTTGCCTGTGTTGGTAATGTCGCCAAACTTGATGTCAAGAAACGAGGTGATGTCGTCCTTAGCCACAGGCAGTGTGGCAGCGTAACTGGCAGCGACATTGATGTCGGGGTTCTGGGTCTCGTCCATCTTGCTGACATCGTCCATCAGCACGCGCACATTGATTTGATTGTTGTACTGGTAGATGAAGCCGAGGTCGGTGTAGCCGTTCTCATCAAGGTCACCCACGCAGGCACGCACGCAGTCGGTGGGGAAGGTGCGCTTAGCCAGCACAGTGGTGTAGTCCCTTCCGTCGAGCACCATCCACTTGTCGCAGAAGCCCACCACAATGTCGTCTGTGCCATCCTGGTTGAAGTCGGCAGCCAGAAGGTTCAGGCGCTTCATATAGAATTCATTAAGGGAGATCTCATCTCCGTATTGACCGTTATTTTCTGTGTACCATAAGTTTCCACTATTATCTGAAAAAGATTTTTCAGAACCATACACCTCCACCATAGTATAGGTGCCGGGCAGCGTAATGGTCTTTTGGAGGGCGAAGCCCTGCTCCTGATTGCCGTATTCCTGCAAAATGAGCGAGCCGGGGCGATTCTCTATATCGCGGGCCAACCACTGCATATATTTGTTATTCCAAGCATTGTCAACCTCCGGGGCGCGCACGCTCTGGTCGAAAGAAACCCTAAGGGTATGGAAGGTGCCGTCAGCCATCTTCTGCGCACACATCTTCTTCAGTCGGGTGATGTTCAAGAACCTCCCGTTGTCATCCTTCTCCCAACTGTCGGCTTCAGCCATCTGCGAGAACTGTGTGTCGTCATAACGGTAGATGCCGCGGTTTGCATTCGCAAAGTTCTGGTCGTAGACGAAGTGTTGTCCCTTAATGTCGGCGAATATCCATTTCATAGAGTTATCGACAGTGTAGTATGCACCGTAGGGTGTGCCCGTGTAGGGGTTCACCTCACCGGTCCAGGGATTCTTCTCAGCGCTGCCGTCAGCCTCGGCTCTGGTTGCCTCACGGGCTCCGGCCGTCTTGCCGCAGAGCGCTACCATCATGTCGGTGTAGGGGCTGGGAGCGGGGCGCACGCCGCGCACATGTACGGCTTGGCATCTCTTAAGTGTCAAGGGGACATCCTTGCCGTTTCCGTCTTTTGTAGTTATAAAGCCCTGTTTATAGCCGTCGGTAATCCTCATGCAGATCGCCTCGCCATTCTCGCGGGTACCGGTCATGATGTAGCCGCTGCTGTAGTCGGTCGTTATGCCGTCCTCACCGACATATCCCATCGCATTGATGCTCAGTTGCAGCGAGTCGGGCAGATCACCGATCTTACTGGGGAACGATAAGGGATGGTCGCCAGCGCGTTGCATCTTGTCGCCAGCCTCGTCGTAGCCGCCTAATTTCTTCACAAAGGCATCCAACTCGCCCAGTGTGGGGAGCGACCAGCCTTCGGGCAGTGCCTTCTTTGCAGCGGAATAGGTGTAATAGATGTCGTCGTTGCTCATTTTCAGGGCAAGATTCATGCCCCCATTGCGTGCTGCATCGGCATATCTGGCAGCCTGGCTTTGAACGGAGATGCCTTTCATGCACTTCAGGTCCTCTGCCATCCAGAGCAGACCTCCGGCCTCGATGATGGGGTAGGTGTTGCCGCTGGCATCCTTACAGGAATAGAAGCAGAAGGATATGGTATGGTCTTGCTTCGGAGCGTTGACCACGATGGTGCGCATCTCGCCAGAGGTTCCCTCGAAGCGCAGCACGTCGCCCTCATTGAATTTCATTTTTTTCACCTTCTTGGAGGCCTTTTGGAATGACCAGTCTCCGGCGGCACGTGCCGAGGCGGTAGAGCCGTTGATGATGTTGGTGATGCACAGCACGTCGGCAATGTTGATCACCTTGTCGCCGTTGACGTCGGCATTCTTCTGATAGGTGGGATTGCCGGCGATGGCACCGACGCAGGCCGTGATGTCGGCAGCATCCACATTTCCGTCGCCGTTGAGGTCGCCCTTCAAGTCCGACGAACTTGAGGTATAGGCCAGACGCAGGATGTAGGAACCGGAGAGTGTTACCGGTGCAATGTCGGTATGCGTCAAGTTAGTTACTGTCACACTTTGTACGGTAGTGGCCTCGCCGCTGCCCTTGAAAGTGATGTCAATAGTCGATGAAGCGGCCTCTGCCGTCAATACGGTAGTCGCTCCCATGAACAGTGTAAGCACTGCCCTGACAAGAGATAATCTGTTTTTTCTCATGATTTTATGGTGTTCAATTGATTAATCCGCTGCAAAGGTACACATTTTCCCGCAAACTACCATCACTTTTTCCCAAATATTTCACACTAAAATGTTGGGAGAGTTTCAGACGGCTGATCTTGCCCCAGCACACTGTGTGTCTTATACTGATATAGGTTGACACATTTAGGAACTTAATAAATGTGTTAAACTTATGAAAAGAATGTATCAAAGGACTCCGAAGGAGAAAAGAGACGAGATTGTCTCAGTATTTTTAAGTGGCGACAACAGCGTAGAAGAACTGGCAGAGTACTACAATGTTAACCCGCATACGATAAGAACTTGGGTTAAGAGGTATCGACATTCAAAAAAAGTTGTATCTTTGCAGTCGGATACCAAACCGCTTG
>JAFZUS010000115.1 GCA_017618275.1 Prevotella sp. | reverse complement strand
CTCACCTTCACGGCAGAGGAGGATGGTTCCACGTTCGGAATCGTGAACAACGCTGGCAACAACCCAGACTTGCAGTATTCTTTGGACGGTGGGAAGACATGGACTGCCTTGGCTGGGGGCGACTCGGTCTTATTAGCCCATAAGGGAGACAAGGCCTTGCTGAAGGGAGACAATCCACAAGGGTTCTCAAAGAGCTTTTATCAACCAACCTTTAAGATGACAGGGAAAGTGGCCGCCAGCGGTAGTGTGATGAGTCTAATCTGTGGAACAGGACTTTCTGCGGAAATTTTGGGGAATTCTTGTTTCGTGAATTTATTTAAGGATTGCACCAGCCTGACGCAAGCCCCTGAATTGCCAGCCACGATATTGACAGAATCCTGTTATGATGGTATGTTCTCCGGTTGCACCAGCTTGACGCAAGCGCCGGAATTGCCGGCCACGACATTGGATTATGTTTGTTATGCGAATATGTTCAATGGTTGCACTGGTCTGACGCAAGCTCCAAAATTGCCAGCCACAACGTTATTGGAAGGTTGTTACTGGGAGATGTTCTCGGGTTGCACTAGCCTATCGGAAATCAATGTCTCATTTGAAGATTGGGATTATGGTATGGGGACTGGTCTTTGGGTCGCAAACGTAGCCCCTACCGGCACCTTCATCTGCCCGAAAGCATTGCCTCTTGAGTATGGAGATGGCAGAATTCCGGAAGGTTGGACGGTGAAATATATCGATGATACGGTTGCGGCTGAGACCAACTACCTCACCTTCACGGCCGAGGAGGATGGCTCTACGTTTGGAATTGTGAATAACGGAAAAAATAATCCTGACATCCAGTATTCCTTGGACGGTGGGAAGACATGGACTGCACTGGCTGCAGGAGATACCGTCACGTTGTCCCATAAGGGAGACAAGGCTTTGTTGAGGGGAGATAATCCGGAAGGATTCTCAAAGGAGGCGTATTCTAAATACTCATCTTTTACGATGACAGGAAAGATAGCCGCCAGCGGCAGTGTGATGAGCCTGATTGACGGCATGGGCAAAACCCTTGTTGTCCCTGCTGCTGCTTGTTTCTGTGAGTTGTTCTCAGGTTGCACCAGTCTGACGCAAGCCCCTGAATTGCCTGCTATGACATTGGCTGATTATTGTTATTCCAGTATGTTCTACGGTTGCACTAGTCTAACTGAAGCCCCTGAATTGCCTGCAATGACGTTGGCTAATTCTTGTTATTCTAGTATGTTCTCAGGTTGCACCAGCCTGACGCAAGCCCCTGAATTGCCTGTAATGACGTTGGAGGGTCTTTGTTATGAATCTATGTTCAAAGGTTGCACCAGTCTGACGCAAGCCCCTGAATTACCTGCCACGACATTGGTTGAAGGCTGTTATCGTTCCATGTTCTCAGGTTGCACCAGTCTAACTGAAGCCCCTGAATTGCCTGCAATGACGTTGACAGAGTGCTGTTATCGTTCCATGTTCTCAGGTTGCACCAGTCTGACGCAAGCCCCTGAATTACCTGCTACGAAATTGGATGCCGCTTGTTATAGAGACATGTTCTCAGGTTGCGCCAGCCTATCGGAAATCAATGTCTCATTTGAAGATTGGGATTATGGTATGGGGACTGGTCTTTGGGTCGCAAACGTAGCCCCTACCGGCACCTTCATCTGTCCGAAAGCATTGGCTCTTGAGTATGGAGAGGATAGGATACCGGAGGGTTGGACGGTGAAATATGTGGATGAAGGCTCTGGCGTAAGCTCAGCCTTGGCCGATGGTGTCACCGTATGGACTGATGATTTAACCATCTTTGTGCGCGGTGCGGAAGGGGAGGTCTCCCTCTATGACATGACGGGCAGGATAGTCGCGACCTCCAACTCCAAGGATGAGGAGCGTGCGCTGTGCGTGCCATCCAAGGGCGTTTATGTGGTCCGGACGAGCGGAGGGGAGAGGTCCGTGCTGGTGCGCTAAGGCGGCGCCGGCGGGGAAATATTAGTGTAGAATAAAAAATTACAGCTTATGAGAAAAATAATTACTGCTTTCATGATGTTGCTTTGCGCCGTCTGCATGGCGAGCGCGGCCAATTACCTCACTTTTACGGCTGAGGAGGATGGCTCCACGTTTGGAATTTCCTACTATCTCGAGCCAGATGTACAATACGATGTACAATACTCCTTAGACGGAGGGGAGACATGGTCGGAATTGATGGTTGGAGATACAATCCTATTGGCAAAAAAAGGAGACAAAGCACTCATCAGAGGATATAATGAGAAAGGACTGGCAAGTGATGTAAAGAATAATGCCCACTTCGTCATGACAGGTGCTATCGCCGCCAGCGGCAGTGTGATGAGCCTGATTGACGGCATAGGCGAAACCCTTGTTATCCCTGCTAATGATTGTTTCTATGGTCTTTTCTGGAATTGCACCAGTTTGACGCAAGCACCAGAACTGCCTGCTACTATGTTGGCTGAACGTTGTTACGAATACATGTTCTCAGGTTGCACCAGTTTGACACAAGCACCAGAACTACCTGCTACGATGTTGGTTGAATGTTGTTACGAATACATGTTCTCAGGTTGCACCAGACTGACGCAAGCTCCAACATTGCCAGCTACGATGTTGGTTGTGTATTGTTATTTTAATATGTTCTCGGGTTGCACCAGTCTGTCCGAGATTCATGTCTCATTTGATGATTGGAGTGATGTTAATTATCCCACCACTAGATGGGTCGAAAACGTAGCCCCAACTGGCACCTTCATCTGTCCGAAGGCTTTGGCTCTTGAATATGGAGTGAATAGGATACCGGAAGGTTGGACGGTGAAATATCTCGACGATACAATTGTGATTAAACCTAACTACCTCACCTTCGCTGCGGAGGAGGATAGTTCCACGTTCAGAATCATAAATGAGCGTGGAAATAATCCCAATGTGCAGTATTCATTAGATGGCGGAGTGACATGGACCGCACTTGCTGCAGGAGATATCATCACATTGGCCCATAAGGGAGACAGGGCCTTGCTGAAGGGAAAAAATCTGGAAGGATTCTCAAATGGGAGCAGTAAATACTCGTCTTTTACGATGACGGGAAAGATAGCTGCCAGCGGTAGTGTGATGAGTCTGATCGATGGGGCAGGCGTTTCTACTACAATTCCTAATACTTATTGTTTCAATAATTTATTTGCTGGCTGTACGAGTCTGACGCATGCACCTGCATTGCCTGCAACGACATTGACTGAATATTGTTATAGCTCTATGTTTTACCGTTGCACAAACCTGATACAAGCACCCGAATTGCCAGCAACAAAACTTGTCTGGAATTGTTATAATAGCATGTTCAAGGGTTGCACAAGCCTTACAAAAGCCCCAAAATTGTCAGTGACAGAAATTGAAGGAAAATATTGCTGTGAAGAGATGTTCTATGGTTGCACAAGCCTATCTCAAATCGATGTCGCCTTCGAGGAGTGGCCTATTAATGATGGAACTTATAATTGGGTCAAAAACGTGGCTCCAACAGGACTCTTCATCTGCTCGAAGACGTTGCCACTTGAGTGTGGAGTGAATAGAATACCAGAAGGGTGGACGTTGAAATTTATCGATGATATTACTCCTGATAGTGCCAACTACCTCACCTTCACAGCTGAGGAGGATAGTTCTACGTTTGGAATCGTGGAAAACTATAAGAATTTTGACGTGCTGTATTCATTGGATGGTGGAGAGACATGGAATGCTTTGACTGAAGAATACTCAGTCACGTTAGCCCATAAGGGAGACAAAGCTTTGATCCGAGGATACAATCCTAATGGTTTCAATTTCGTGAGTCGGTGCAGAAAATTCACAATGACTGGAAAAATCGCCGCTAATGGTAGTGTAATGAGTCTAATTGATGGAGTAGGCAACACAACTGTTATTCCTTCTGGATACTGTTTCTTCCGGCTCTTCTATAGGTGTTCCAGCCTTACACAGGCTCCTGAATTGCCTGCTACTACGTTGGCTGAAAGTTGCTATGGTGGCATGTTCTTAGGTTGCGCTAATCTGACAAAAGCACCAGAATTACCAGCTACTACGTTGGCTGAAAGTTGCTATGCCGGCATGTTCTCAGGTTGTGCTAATCTGACGCAAGCACCCGAACTACCTGCTACTACGTTGGCTGAATATTGTTATGAGGGTATGTTCTCTGAGTGTACAAACTTAAAAGAGGCATCAGAATTACCAGCTACTACGTTGGCTGAAGCTTGCTATGAGGGTATGTTCTCAGGTTGCACTAATTTAACGCAAGCTCCCGAATTACCTGCTACTACTTTGGCTGAATGGTGCTATTCTTATATGTTTAATGGTTGCACTAATCTGACGCAAGCACCTGAATTACCTGCTACGACATTGGCAGAGTATTGTTATGATGATATGTTCTATGGTTGCACCAGCCTCACGCAAGCACCAGAATTGCCAGCTACTACGTTGGCTGAGCAATGCTATTCGCTTATGTTCTATGGTTGCACCAGTCTATCACAAATTCATGTCTCTTTTGATAATTGGAATGATGCCAATTATCCTACCAGTAACTGGGTTGAGGACGTAGCCCCTACCGGCACCTTCATCTGCCCGAAAGCCTTGCCGCTTGAGTATGGAGTGGACAGAATACCGGAAGGGTGGACGGTGAAATATGTGGATGAAGGCTCTGGCGTAAGCTCAGCCTTGGCCGATGGTGTCACCGTATGGAGCGATGATTTAACTATCTTTGTGCGCGGTGCGGAGGGGGAGGTTTCCCTCTATGATCTGTCGGGCAAGCGGGTGGCGGTCTCCAGCTCCGCGGATGAGGAGCGTGCGTTGAGCGTTCCGTCCAAGGGCGTTTATGTGGTCCGGACGAATAATGGTACATCGGATGTGTTGGTGCGTTAAGGGGCACCAACGCAATTCGGTTATAAATACCAGGGTGTCGCCCTTTCAGGGCTATGATTGCACCGCCGCATCATTCACAGGGGTTTACACCCCTGCCTGTGTTGTCACCGCCCCGTTGGGGCTCAGGTCGTGCGGGTCGGGTAAGGATGCGCTGGCGAGAAGTTTAAGTAGAAAAAATTTTTAGCTTATGAAGAAAATATTTACAGCTTTCATGATGATGCTCTGCGCCGCATGCGTGGCGAGTGCGGCGAACTACCTCACCTTCACGGCTGAGGAGGATGGCTCTACCTTCGGAATCGTGTGCGGAAATAAAAAACCGAACTTGCAGTATTCATTGGACGGCGGGGAGACGTGGACCGCATTAGCGGATGGCGACACGGTCATATTGGCCCATAAGGGAGACCATGCCTTGCTCAGAGGAGATAATCCCGAAGGGCTTTCAAGTAGTTGGAATCAATGTTCAACTTTTACGATGACAGGGAAGGTGGCCGCCAGCGGTAGTGTGATGAGCCTAATCGATGGAACTGGCCTTTCTACGGAAATTCCTAAGGAGAACTGTTTCAATAGCTTGTTTAAAGGTTGCGCCAGTCTGACGCAAGCCCCTGAATTGCCAGCCACGACCTTGACTGAAAATTGTTACAGAGCAATATTCTCTGGTTGCACCAGTTTGACGCAAGCGCCCGCATTGCCGGCTATGACATTGGCGGATCGTTGTTATTATGATATGTTCTATGGTTGCACCCGTCTGACACAAGCGCCTGAATTGCCTGCCACAACGTTGAAGGAAAATTGTTATTCGGAAATGTTCGCCAAATGCACGAGCCTGACGCAAGCGCCCGAATTGCCAGCTATGATATTAGATGGCGGTTGTTATGCGGCAATGTTCTCCGATTGCACTGGCCTGACGCAGGCTCCCGCATTGCCTGCCACGACATTGACTTATATGTGCTATTATGGAATGTTCGGCGGTTGCACCAGTCTGACGCAGGCTCCCGCATTGCCGGCCACGACATTGCCTGGATATTGTTATGTGAGAATGTTCATCAACTGTACCAGCCTGGAGCAAGCGCCCGAGTTGCCGGCTACGACGTTGGCGGAAGGATGTTACGAATCCATGTTCGCCAACTGTATCAGCCTGACCAAGGCCCCTGCATTGCCTGCTACGCAATTGGCTAAAACTGCTTATGATGGAATGTTCTCAGGGTGCACCAATTTGTCGGAAATCAATGTCTCGTTTATCGGTTGGGCTTCTGGTTCGAGGACTTCTGGATGGGTCAAAAACGTTGCCCCTACCGGCACCTTCATTTGCCCGTACATCTTGGCCCTGGAATATGGGGAGAGCAGAATACCGGAAGGTTGGACGGTGAAATATGTCGGTGACACGGTCTCTGTTGAGCCCAACTACCTCACCTTCACGGCGGAGGAGGATGGCTCTTCGTTCGGCATCGTGAACAAGAAAAATAGTGTTGACATGCGGTATTCGTTAGACGGTGGGGAGACCTGGACCGCCTTAGAGGAGGGCAATACGGTCGTGTTGGCAAAAAAAGGCGATAAGGCTCTGTTCAAAGGACGTAATGGAGATGGACTGGGGAGTTTGGGGGATGATTACGTCCACTTCGTCATGACGGGTGCTATTGCCGCCAGCGGAAGTGTGATGAGTTTAATCGATGGAATCGGCCTTTATGAGGGAATCACTGAGATTGAATGTTTTAGAGGCCTGTTCTCCGATTGCGCCAGCCTGACGCAAGCCCCTGAATTGCCTGCGACGACATTAGCTAATAACTGTTATTTTAAGATGTTCTCCGGTTGTACGAGCCTGACGCAAGCTCCGGAACTGCCAGCGACAATATTAGCGGATGGTTGTTATTATGGAATGTTCTCCGGTTGCACCAACCTGACGCAAGCTCCGGCATTGCCTGCGACGACAGTGGTTAATGATTGTTATGAAAGAATGTTCTATGGTTGCACCAGCCTGACACAAGCTCCCGAACTGCCAGCTATGACATTAGCCGCTAATTGTTATTATGATATGTTCTCAGGTTGCACCAGTTTGGCGCAAGCTCCCGCATTGCCGGCTACGACATTAGATGGTGCTTGCTATTATGAGATGTTCTTCGGTTGCACGAGCCTGACGCAAGCCCCGGTATTGCCAGCCACGACGTTGTTTTATCAAAGTTATCATAGTATGTTCGAGGGTTGCGCCAGCCTGACGCAGGCCCCTCCATTGTCGGCTACAACAATGAATGTTGGTTGTTGCTCTAGGATGTTCGCTGGTTGCACCAGCCTGACACAAGCCCCTGAATTGCCGGCTACGACTTTGGAGAGAGGTTGTTATGAGGAGATGTTCTCAGGCTGCACGAGCCTGACGCAGGCCCCGGCATTGCCGGCTACGACGTTAGCGATTGGTTGTTATTCTGAGATGTTCTCAGGCTGCACCAGTTTGACGCAGGCCCCGACGTTGCCGGCTACGACGTTAGCTCTTGCTTGTTATGCTAATATGTTCGAAGGTTGCACCAACCTGTCTGAAATCCATGTCTCATTTGTTAATTGGTCTGACGCTGAGGATTGCACCTCTCTATGGACCCAAAACGTAGCCCCTGCCGGCACGTTCGTCTGCCCGAAAACATTGGCTCTTGAGTATGGAGAGTCTAGGATACCTGAGGGTTGGACAGTGAAATATTATGTTGAGGGCGAAACCAACTATCTGACGTTCACGGCCGAGGAGGATAACGTCAGCGTCACGGTCACGGAAGGTGAAGCGGGCGGCGGTGACATCCAGCCAGCCCCTTATACGCAGCGCTCGGATGAGTCTGCCGTTGCCTCTGTGGGCGGGGAGAAGAGACCGGCCATGAGAAGGAACCTCCCTTCTACGGGTGTTGACCTGAAGTATTCGACGGACGGCGGCGAGACGTGGACGGAGATGGTTCCCGGCACGCCTGTCACCTTGGCGAAGAAGGGGGATAAGATCCTGTTCAAGGGTAATAACCCGTCCGGATTCTCCACCGAGACGCAACGCATCCAGTTTGATATCGAAGGTACCGCCTCCGCCAGCGGAAGCGTGATGAGCCTGATAGACGAAGTGGGAGAGATTACAGTCATCCCGAACGAGTATTGCTTCGCTAACCTCTT
>JAFZUS010000114.1 GCA_017618275.1 Prevotella sp. | reverse complement strand
GGTGGCAAGCAGGAGTGGGCTCTCTTCTCGCTCTTCGGTAAGATTGACTATAACTTTGCTGATCGTTACCTCTTCTCTGCAACCCTGCGTCGTGACCAGACATCTCGTCTGTCGAAGGATCACAACTCTGGTGTATTCCCAGCATTCTCTGGTGCTTGGCGCTTGAGCGAAGAGAAGTTCTGGCCAAAGAATAAGATTATAGACAACGTAAAGGTTCGCTTGGCTTGGGGACAAAATGGTAACTCGGCTATCAGCAACAACTACGCTGCTTTCTCTACCTACGTTTATGATATGGGTAACGGTGCTTACGACTTGAACGGTACTAACACCAACATCGTAAGTGGTATCAAGGTGGCAACAACTGGTAGTCCTGATCTGAAGTGGGAGACCACAACTCAGACCAACCTTGGACTTGATGCTTACCTCTTCGACAACAGCATCAACCTGAGCATTGATTACTATTGGAAGAACACCAAGGACATGATTACTATTCCTCCTGTACTTTCAGTAGCAGGTGAGAACGCAGCCCACTACATGAACACTGGTGAGATGAAGAACCACGGTTTCGAAATGAACCTGGGTTACCACTCTCCACAGTATGGCGACTTCTCATGGGATGGCAGTCTTAACATGTCGATGTATCGCAACAAGCTGGTTCGACTGAACGATGAGGTTAGCGTAATTGGTGGAGACTTCCGTCTGATTGAAGGACAGCCTATGGGCGTTTACTACGGATATGTTGTTGACGGCATCTTCCAGAACGCAGACGAGGTTAGCAACCACGCTATTCAGGAAGGTAAGGGCGTAGGTCGACTGAAGTATCGCGACATCACTGGTGATGGCGTAGTTGACGAGGCAGACCGTTGCATCATTGGCGATCCAAATCCTGACTTCGGCATGGGTCTCACACTGACAGCCAACTATAAGAACTGGAGTCTTTCTACCTTCTTCTCAGGCGAGTTTGGGTTCGATATCTACAACGGCACTCGCAAGCAGCTGGAGTTTATGACTTACGGTAACCTTTATACAAACCGTGGTATCAAGACCCTGAGTGCCTGGACAACAGAGAACACAGGTGCTTCAATTCCTGCTCTGACTACAGTCGACGACAACAACGAAACTCGTATGAGCACCTACTTCGTAGAAGATGGAAGCTACATGAAGTGTAAGTACATCAAACTCTCTTACCGCTTTGATCAGCCTTGGATGAAGACCATCGGTCTTTCGGCTCTGAGTCTTTACGGCCAGGTTGAGAATGTGTTCACAATTACCAACTACAGCGGACTTGATCCTGAAGTACCCCTCGCAACCTATGGTGCTCGTATCGACAACGGCCCATACCCAAGAGCACGTACATTCTCTGTAGGATTGAACGTACAGTTCTGATAAAGGTAAAGAAGTAAAAAGGTAAAAAAGTTAAAAAGAAAAAAGGTTATGAAAGCAATATATAAATTCATCTGTGCAAGTCTGCTGGTTGGCAGTTTCACATCATGTAACGATATGCTCGACACCGTTCCTCAGGGACAGTTCACAGCCGAGCAGCTGGATGACAGCAGCGTAGAAGGATTGGTAGCATCGGCCTATGCAGGACTCGAG
>JAFZUS010000113.1 GCA_017618275.1 Prevotella sp. | reverse complement strand
TCTTCTTTTTCCAACTGTGGCTTCAGTTCTCTCTCCACATGCTTGCGGATCTCTCTTCCAGCCATGTCTGCCTGAATCAGGTAAGTCAGCAACGGCTTGTTTTTCTCATCATCCGATTTGCCGGTAATGACTTCACCGCCAGAGAGGATGGGATAGGAAACGCCCTTGGGAAACTTGTCGCGCACCTGCCTCAACAAAGATGCAATCTCGAACTTCACACTGGACACCGATGCTTCTTTCTTTAGTTGGACAGTGACATTTCCTGAGCCGAAATAGGACACGGACGACACGGATTCCACCCCCTTCACAGAACTCACCAACCCTTCTATGCGTGAGGTGACATTTTGCTCAATGACCTTTGCCGAGGCGCCCCACCAACTGTAAGACACCGTGAGCGTCTTCCCTTGACGGGGACGAGGCTTGTCGGCAACGTCCAATCGAGGAATCAGTGCCACACCTATAAGCATCAGAATGCCCATCGTCAACAATATGGAAAACGAATGCTTCATCACTCTAAACTCTAAACTTAAACCTTCCATACACCACCCAATACACCAACGGCACAAAGAACAGGCTGACCAGTGTTCCCACGGTCATGCCGATAATGAGGGTCAATGAAAGCGGAAACTGCATGGCGGAACCCATGTCCCCCTTATGGAGGAATGGTAACAATGCCAGAATCGTGGTAAGTGAGGTCATCACGATGGGCTTCAGTCGCCGATGTCCGGCTGTCCAGACCGCTTTCAGCAATGGAACACCCGAACGGTACAACTTGTTGATAGTATCGACCTTCAAGATGGAATCGTTAATGATAATGCCACTCATGACCACCAATCCAATCATTGACATGATATTGAGTGACTCACCCACCATCCACAGCACCACCATCACCACACTGACATCTATGATAATCTCCGTCAAGATGATGGCAGGTTGGAGCAGGTTCTCGAATTGTGCCGCCAAGATGAAGTACAGCAATAGCACAGCTACAATGAGCACCATCACCAGTTCGCGGATCATCTCCCTCGAATCGAAATAGTTGCCATGAAACGAGCATCGTGCCTTATTATTGAGAGTTGACAACAAACGACAATATGCCACCATTGACTCAACCTCCTCATCCGATGCCTTTTCTATCGTGATGGGATAATATTCACCCTCTCCTCCTGCACTGAGTCGTTTGAAGTTCTCCACCCTATGCATATCCATCAGATAAGAAAGCGGAATCTCCACTCCTTCATTGTTCACGATGACCTGTTGCATCACGGCCTCTGCCGATAGTTGGCAGTTAAGGGTATCGTTAGGATTATCGTTAAGGTTACGTCCTCCAATGATAACTGGCACATTTTGGGCACCATTGGCTATCTCATACACTTTGTTGCTACCCACCAGTTCCTTCAACCGTCCATACACTTGCTGATAGGTCACATGACAGTAAGCCAACCTCTCGGGATCTGCCGTATATTGCAGGTTCTCTTCCGTCGCTACAGGCGGTATCTCCACTGAAGGGAAACGGCATCTGAGACTATCCACCCATCTTTTTGCTTCCGCCACCGAGGGACGCCCTCCTTCTGTCCTCTGCAGATGAATTTCCAAGTCAGGTTTGTCCGTTTGGAAGATGATGTCATAGAGATTGCCCGAAATGTCAAATTCCACCTTTGCCTTTGGTTCATGCTTCTCCACGTAGCGATAGAGGGCATTCTTCACTGAATCCAGCCCTTCTTGCGTGTGTGCCTTGAAATATACTACTGCCTCACTGCCTGTAATGTCTTTGGTGTGCGAGAGAATGAATTCCTGTGCCCCCACCATGGTTGTGCGGGTTTCAAAGCTCGGCTTCACCACATTCATCAGTTCCTGTATCCTTCGGTCATTCTCTTCTGCTGAAATGCCCGCATTCCAATCGACATTCATCATGGCATCCTCCTGCTCCATCTGAGGCATCCGCTCTTTCTTGATGAACGGGAACAATACGGCAATCGCCACCAATGCAAGGGCTGCGGCAGAAAGACACCACTTGGCATGACGCAATGTCCACCGCATG
>JAFZUS010000112.1 GCA_017618275.1 Prevotella sp. | reverse complement strand
TATGAAACGATAAAAAACGGTAAAGATTATGTTTAGTTACACATTATTCATCATGCTTCTGCCGCTGCTGTCGTTCATCATTCTTGGACTGGCTGGCATGAAGATGAAGCACAAGGTGGCCGGACTCATCGGCACCTGTTCACTGGGAATCGTCACGATACTCTCATACCTCACGGCATTCCAGTATTTCGGTGCTGACCGCGTGAACGGGGTGTATCAGACGTTTGTTCCGTATAATTTCACGTGGCTGCCTTTAGGCAACCTGCACTTCGACCTCGGTATCCTGTTGGATCCTATCAGCGTTGTGATGCTGATTGTGATCTCGACGGTATCACTGATGGTTCATATCTATTCATTCGGTTATATGCATGGCGAGAAGGGCTTCCAGCGTTACTACGCTTTCCTGAGTCTCTTCACGATGTCGATGCTGGGCTTGGTGCTGGCCACCAACATTTTCCAGATGTATATGTTCTGGGAACTTGTAGGTGTCTCGTCTTACCTGCTCATCGGATTCTACTATCCTTTGAAGCCAGCCATCGCGGCCTCTAAGAAGGCGTTCATCGTGACCCGCTTTGCCGATATGTTCTTCCTCGTGGGTATCCTGACCTTCGGCTACTTCGTCGATTCGTTCAGTTTCTCGTTTGCTGGCGACATCGTGATGGGCCAGGGCACAACACCATTCATCGAGGGAAACATTGTCAAGGCTGTGGCAGCAGGTGGCTTCATCATTCCTACTGCGTTGGTGCTGATGTTCATTGGTGGTGCCGGTAAGTCTGCCATGTTCCCGTTGCACATCTGGTTGCCCGATGCTATGGAGGGTCCGACACCTGTATCTGCACTCATCCACGCTGCTACGATGGTGGTGGCTGGTGTGTTCCAGATTGCCCGTATGTTCCCCTTGTGGATTCAGTATGCCCCAGAGGCCATGAGCATTGTGGTCTGGGTGGGTGTGTTCACCGCTTTCTATGCGGCTGCTGTGGCTTGTGCCCAGAGTGATATCAAGCGTGTGCTCGCCTTCTCAACGATCTCACAGATTGCCTTTATGATGGTTGCCCTTGGCGTATCGCTGCCAGGTCATCACGGTGCCGTTCTTGACAACCACGCTCAGTTGGGTTATATGGCAGGTATGTTCCACCTGTTCACCCATGCCATGTTCAAGGCTTGTCTGTTCTTGGGCGCCGGATGTATCATCCATGCTGTCCACTCGAACGAGATGGCGTTGATGGGTGGCTTGCGCAAATATATGCCTGTGACCCACATCACCTTCCTCATCTCATGTCTGGCTATTGCTGGTATTCCATTCTTCTCGGGCTTCAGTTCAAAGGATGAGATTATTACCGCCTGCATGGAGTACAGCCCAGTAGTTGGTTGGATCATGACCGGTATTGCCGCCATGACTGCCTTCTATATGTTCCGTCTGTACTACGGTATTTTCTGGGGTACTGAGAATGTGGAGGCCCACGAGCATCATACACCGCACGAGGCTCCATTGACAATGACCATTCCTTTGATTGTACTCTGTGTGATCACCGTTGGTGTGGGTGTACTCTCAACAATTGGTGGACTTATGGATCACGACAGCGCATTCGCTCATTTGGTTTCTTTCGGCAGTTTCGTTTCTGCAGAAGGTACTGATTATGCCATCCATTTTGACACACAGATTGCACTTACCTCTACCGTTATCGCGATTCTGAGCATCTGTCTCGCCACCTATATTTATAAAGGTGAGAGCCAGCCTATTGCCGACCGCCTCTACAAGACGTTCCCCAAACTGCATCGTGCAGCCTACAAGCGCTTCTATCAGGACGAGATCTGGCAGTATGTCACTCATCGTATCATCTTCCGTTGCGTTTCAACACCAATCGCCTGGTTCGACCGTCACATCGTCGACGGTACGTTCAACTTCATGGCGTGGGGTGCCAATGAGGCTGGCGAGAGCATCCGCAGTTGGCAGAGTGGCGATGTCCGCCAGTATGCCGTCTGGTTCCTCACTGGTTCTGTAGCATTAACGTTAATCCTTTTATGCATCTAAAGATATGAGTATATTAAGTGTTTTCGTAATAATCCCCGCCCTGATGTTGTTGGGTCTATGGCTTGCCAAGAACCTGAATCAGGTGCGTGGTGTGATGGTGACAGGTGCTTCGTGTCTGCTGGCCCTCTCTATATGGTTGACCATCTATTTTGTTCAGGAGCGTGCTGCTGGTAACACAGCCGAGATGCTGCTCACATATAGTGTGCCCTGGTTCAAGCCCCTGAATATCGCTTATAGTGTTGGTGTCGATGGCATTTCTGTCGTGATGCTGCTCCTGTCGAGTATCATCGTGTTCACGGGTACCTTTGCCTCTTGGCAGTTGAAGCCTCTCACAAAGGAGTACTTCCTTTGGTTCACGTTGCTGTCAACGGGTGTGTTCGGATTCTTTATCTCTACCGACCTCTTCACGATGTTCATGTTCTACGAGGTGGCTCTGATCCCGATGTATCTGTTGATTGGTGTCTGGGGTTCTGGTCGCAAAGAGTATTCGGCCATGAAACTGACCCTGATGCTGATGGGAGGATCGGCCCTGCTGATTCTCGGTCTGCTGGGTATCTATTTCTTCAATGGTCAGTATAGTGGCAGTTACACGTTTGAACTGACGACGATTGCCGCCAATCACTGTATTCCTGTTGACATCCAGACAGTGTTCTTCCCCTTCATCTTCATCGGATTCGGTGTGCTGGGAGCCCTGTTCCCGTTCCACACATGGTCTCCTGATGGTCACGCCTCTGCGCCTACAGCAGTATCAATGCTGCACGCTGGTGTGCTGATGAAACTGGGAGGTTATGGTTGTTTCCGTGTGGCGATGTACCTGTTGCCTGAGGCTGCCCAGGATCTCTCATGGATCTTCCTCATCCTCACCACGATCTCGGTAGTCTATGGTGCGCTGAGTGCCTGTGTACAGACCGACCTGAAGTATATCAATGCTTACTCTTCCGTGTCGCACTGCGGACTTGTACTCTTCGCCTTGCTGATGATGAGTCAGACGGCTGTGACGGGTGCTGTTCTCCAGATGTTGTCTCACGGTCTGATGACGGCTCTCTTCTTTGCCCTGATTGGTATGATCTACGGACGTACTCATACCCGTGACATCCGCGAGTTGGCTGGCCTGATGAAAATTATGCCATTCCTCGCTGTGGGTTATGTGATTGCAGGTCTGGCTAATCTGGGTCTTCCCGGATTCTCTGGCTTCATCGCCGAGATGACCATCTTCGTAGGTGCTTTCGGTGCTGAACCGATGAGTGGCGATCCTAACACCTCGTTCCGTATGGTGGCTACCATCATCGCCTGTATGTCGATTGTCGTTACGGCCGTCTACATCCTGCGTGTTGTCGGTAAGATCCTCTATGGCGAGGTAGAGAACAAGCACTTCCTCGAACTCACCGATGCGACATGGGATGAGCGCGTCGCTGTTATCTGCCTCATCTTCTGCGTGGCCGGTCTGGGATGTGCGCCGTTCATCTTCAGCGATATGATCTCGCCTGCCGCTGGAACAATCTTGGAGTCAATTGGTGTCATGTAAAGAAAGGAGGGAATAAGATATGAATTACGGACAATTCTTATATATGCTTCCAGAGTTTGCTCTGGTAATAGCATTGATCATTGTGTTTGCATTCGATTTTGCTTTCTCAAAGAACGGTGAGTTCCGTGGGGAGAAAAGTAATACAACACTGGGACGTCTGACTATTTTCATGTTGATGAGTATTGGCCTCGCCATTTCCAGTGCGATGAGACAGGAGGATACAGTTACAGCCTTTGGCGGTCTGTATGTGGCTACTCAGGCTGTGAACGTGATGAAGTTAGTGCTTACCTTTGGTACGATCATTGTAGTGATTATGTCGCAGTCGTGGGTAGAGACCCGTCAGCGTATCGCTGGTGAGTTCTATATGCTCATCCTCAGCACCCTGCTGGGTATGTTTGTCATGATGTCATCTGGCAACTTCCTGCTGTTCTTCCTCGGTCTTGAGATGGCTTCCGTGCCTCTGGCCTGTATGGTGGCCTTCGATAAGAATAAGAACAGTGCTGAGGGTGCCGCCAAATACATCCTCGTGGCAACGTTCTCCAGTGGCGTGATGCTGTTCGGTATCTCGTTCATCTATGCTGCTACAGGTACACTCTACTTCGACGATGTGGCCGCTACCATTACTGCTGAGCCACTGACCATCATGGGTCTGGTGTTCTTCTTCAGCGGTCTTGGCTTCAAGATTTCGCTCGTGCCCTTCCACTTCTGGACGGCTGACACCTATCAGGGTGCACCAACCCCAGTGACGGGCTATCTGAGCGTCATCTCCAAGGGTGCCGCCGCTATCACACTGTGCATCATCTTGATGAAAGTGTTCCAGCCGATGGTTGAGTACTGGGACTATATGCTCTATATCGTCATCGTACTCTCCATCACGGTAGCCAACCTGTTTGCCATCCGTCAGAACGAACTCAAACGATTCATGGCATTCTCGAGTATCTCACAGGCCGGTTATATCATGCTTGCCGTCGTTGGCAACAATCAACTCGGCGTGGCTGCGCTGACCTACTATGTGCTTGTCTATATCGTCGCCAATATGGCTGTCTTCACCGTCATCAACGTGGTGGAGCGCAATAACGACGGACGCACCGATATGGCTGCCTACAACGGTTTCTATCAGACCAACCCCAAGTTGTCGTTCCTGATGACGCTGGCTCTGTTCTCGTTGGCTGGTATCCCGCCGTTCGCCGGTATGTTCTCGAAGTTCTTCGTGTTCATGTCTGGCGTGCAGAACGGTGATCCCGCAGCCTATTTCGTTGTCTTCATCGCCTTGGTCAACACGGTAGTGTCACTCTACTACTACCTGCTCATCGTCAAGGCCATGTATATCACGAAGACCGATAGTCCGCTGCCAACCTTCCAGAGCGACGAAGGTACGAAGATTGCCCTTGGCATCTGCACCGCAGGCATCGCCCTCTTCGGTGTTGTCAGTTGCATCTACGAGTGGATTGCCGCCGCAGGGTTGTAATCACACGAATGATACTAATACGATTAGCCGCTGAGGACATCCCCAGCGGCTTTTTTTATTCTTTTGGCCATTTCTTTCACCCTATTAGTTTTTAGGCAGCCAGCGCCAAAGGCTCTGACTGTTTGGTCATTTTTTGAATGAGTATGCCCTGAATGCGGGAAGGTTTTGCCACCCTTGCATTTTTATGCCCGTGATTTGGGCGTAAGTTCAATTAAGAAATGCAACTTTTGGAGAAAATAACAAGGAACTGAAAAGAGAAATCTTTTTTCAGGAGAAAGAGGGAAAATCCCTCTCTCCCTGATGGAAAAATTGGTATCTTTGCAGCCCCTTCCAAAAGTTA
>JAFZUS010000111.1 GCA_017618275.1 Prevotella sp. | reverse complement strand
TATTGGAGATATATTGGAGATGTATTGGAGATATGATGGGTGCAAAGATACGAAGAATTATTGAACGATGCAAGAAAAATGCGAGAAAAAATGGATAAACTTTCGGCATACGATAAAAATGCAGGTCAAAGGGCCTGCATTTTTTGTATGGTGTC
Source organism: Prevotella sp. (assembly GCA_017618275.1). Lineage (GTDB taxonomy): Bacteria > Bacteroidota > Bacteroidia > Bacteroidales > Bacteroidaceae > Prevotella. The sequence continues at coordinate 163,682 of JAFZUS010000111.1, read as the reverse complement.
ACGGCATTGTTCCATCAGCCACTTGGGGGTGGAGGTAGCGCCGCAGATGCCTACCGTCTGGATGCCCTCCAACCACTCGTTCTGTATCTCCTGCGGGCCTTCTATCAGATGGGTGTTAGGGTTCACGCGCAGACACTCGTTGAAGAGCACCTTCCCATTACTGCTCTTGCGTCCACAGACGAAGAGGATCAAGTCGTGGCGGGTGGCAAACTGCGAGATGTTCGGCATGCGGTTGGCAACGGAACGACAGATGGTATCGAAACTCTTGAAGGTAGCCTCCGGGGAGATATGCATCTGGATGTAGTCGATGATACGGTGGAACTCGTCAAGCGACTTCGTGGTCTGGCTATACAGACAGATATCTCTGGTAAAGTCGAGTTTCTTCACCTCGTCGAAACTCTCGATGACGATAGCGGTGCTTTGGGTCTGCCCCACCAGTCCGAGAACCTCGGCATGACCTTTCTTGCCGAAGATGACAATCTGTGCCTTGCCCGACTCGTGTTGCTGCTTGATGCGCTTTTGGAGTTGGAGCACCACAGGACAGGTGGCATCGATGATCTCGATATTGTTGCGACGAGCCAGTTCGTAGGTCTCTGGCGGTTCACCATGGGCTCGCAGAAGCACTTTCACGTCGTGCAGTTCGCGGAGATCTTCGTGGTTGATGGTGATAAGTCCCATCTCGCGAAGACGCTCACACTCCATGCCGTTGTGTACGATATCACCGAGGCAATAGAGCATTGGCTTATCGGAGGACTGCAAATCCCCCGAAACACGTTGGGAAGCCAGTTCTTCCTCGGCTTTGTTGATGGCGGTGGTCACCCCGAAGCAGAAGCCGCTGCCATTATCGATTTCGATTTGAATCATTTTTTTAATTTTTCTAGGATCACCTAGGATTACCTAGGTTTTCCTAGGATTTTAGGGAACTAAAATATAAATCAAGCAGGTCCTGGGCGGCGACGAAGGAGGTCTTCTGGCCTGCGAGAACCATCTGCTCTGCAGGCTGCAACTGCGCCTTGATGGCGGGGTTGTTGTAGAAGTTGAGCCGCAGATGCTCGTTGATGCTCTCGTACATCCAGTACTTCGACTGCTCGTTGCGACGGTAGTCGAAATAGCCGTTGGCCTTCACGAAGTCGAAATACTCGTAGATCATATCCCAGATTTCCTTTACGCCCGTTCCGTAGAAACCGCTGTAGCAGAGTACCTTCGGACTCCACCCGCTATCGGGCATAGGAAAGAAATGGAGCGCGTTACGGAAATTCGTAGCCGCCATCTGGCAACGGTCCACGTTGTCGCCGTCGCACTTGTTGATGACGATGCCGTCGCTGATCTCCATGATACCGCGCTTGATGCCCTGAAGTTCATCACCTGTACCTGCCACCTGGATGAGCAGGAAGAAATCCACCATCGAATGGCAGGCGGTCTCGCTCTGTCCTACGCCGACGGTCTCGACGAATATCTTGTCGAAACCTGCCGCCTCACAGAGGATGATGGTCTCACGGGTCTTTCGTGCCACACCACCCAACGAGCCTGCAGATGGGGAAGGACGGATGAAGGAGTCGGGATGCAGAGCCAGTTTCTCCATACGCGTCTTATCGCCAAGGATGCTGCCCTTGGTACGTTCCGACGAGGGGTCGATGGCGAGGACGGCAAGTTTGCCGCCTTTCTCCTTGAGCACATGGATACCGAACTCATCGATACTCGTTGACTTTCCTGCGCCAGGCACGCCACTGATACCCACGCGGACGGAGTTGCCACTATAGGGCAGACACTTGTTGATGACCTCCTGCGCCTTGGCCTGATGGTCGGGGTTGACACTCTCGATAAGGGTCACGGCCTGCGAGAGAATGGTGACATCGCCTTTGAGAATGCCCTCCACCATCTCTGCCGGCGTAAGTTCACGGCGTTTGTTTCGCCTCAGGTAGGGATTGACGATAGGGGGCTGCTTGACACCACTGTTGACTTGCAGACCTGCATATTCTGAACTATTCTCAGGATGCTCCATATTACTTCACATTAATATTTATAACAACCTTGGCGTGATCGGGGTCGTTGGTAATCATCAGGATACGGGGCTTGGTGCGCAGTTTCTGGAGGTCGTCGGCATAACCCGTCACCTTCAGTGTCGCATACATCCCTGGATCCAGTTCCTGCTTGTCCAGCGTCACCTTCAGTCCTGTGGTAAAGAGTTGCATGGAGGAGATCTTCAGCGTGGTCTTACCCGTGTTGGTAAGCAACAGTTCCACCGTCTTCTTTGATTTGCCGCCAAAGTCGGTGAAATCAACATCCGTAGCCGACATCTGGAGTTGTGGAGCGAGAGCCTTGCTGAACTCATCATAGTCCTGCAGATGGGGCAACAGTATCACAGAGACGGGTATCTCACTGTCCTTGCTGACTTTCTCACCCAACCGACTGGCCAGATAGACAGAGGTCTGCGTCAGTCCGAAGTCACGCAACTTGTCGGAGTTGAGTGTTATGGAGATGGTGCCGCCCTTGCCCGGTTCCAGGATCTCCGGCTTCGTGGTGGCAGAGAGGTATGGTGGCAGGTGCATCAGATGGGGCTGCATCGGCTCTTCACCATTGTTCATCACATGGATCTCCTGCATCGGGGTGTCGCCTTTGTTGACATCATCGAACTCCAGGATATTATTGTCGTACAGCATATTTCCCATCGAGAGGGGATAATTGCCAGTATAGTCGAGCACCTCAGGTACCACGACACCCCGCATCGTCAGATAGACAGGTTTCTGGGAACCGTTGCTGACCACGGCAGCCATCTTCTGGAAGTGTCCCAGCATCTTGGCATCATAGGTCATCTTGATGGTGAACTTTTCGCCTGCGCCTACCTCCTTGGGGTATTCCACCGCTGTACAGCCGCAGTCGGGCTTCACACTCTCGATGACGAGTTTACGACGACCTTTGTTACGGAGTTCGAAGGTAGCCGTGATGGGTTGTTGGAATCCTGTACGGCCAGCGTTGACCTTCGCCTGTGAGACCTCTAAGGTCTGGGCATTTAAAGGTAAAAAGGTAAAAAGGTAAAAAGGTAAAACCATTACCCATACCCATTTTACTTTTATTTCTACCTTACTAAATATTATACTCATTGTATGTCTGTTTATTTACTTTTTTACCTTTTTACTTTTCTATTCTGATGGTTTGTGACTTCGTGATGCCATGGAACTCAGGGGCGTAGGCGCACTGCACTGTGCAAGTGCCCGTCTCATAGATTCCAGGACGGTCAATATAGTATTCCGTCTCAATGACGTGCTTACCCTTAGACATGACGTCGAAATAATAATTCGTCGAATAGTCGCGTGGTGTGCAGTAGGAGCCATTGTGATAGCCGCTCAACTGATTCACGGGTTCCAGACAGGCAGCACGCTTGTCAACCACCTGTACGAAGTCGTAGTCACGGTCTGCCTCGATGGTGATGCGGACGGTGACACGGTCGCCCACCTTACGGCCCTCACCCAAGATCTCACGGGTGACCTTCAGGCCAGACGACTGGTCGGCGACGGACTTCGTGGGTTGTGTGAACTGTGCATAGACGGCTCCCCATGAGGTGCCTTCCGAGGTCTTATCCACCGTCAGCGTCTTGCCCTCCACAGGCACAGGTGCCTTCACATAGCCAATGGCTGCCGTAGCCTTCGGCATCTCCAGAGGCTTGGCATCCACGGTGATAGCGGCATTGTCGGCACTCAGCAGTAGCGGTGTGCCATTGAGGAAGGCGTAGACGGCATTCACGCTGTTGATGGGGGTATCCCAAGCCTGTGTACGCTTCGACTGGAGGAGCCAACGCTGCATCTCCTGGATGGTCTGCTGGTCATCAGGCGAAAGACGCTGCAGGGCCTCGATGGCCATCGTCTGCGTAGGAATCTTATAGTCGTACCACGAATATCCGGCTCGCGGCGTATCGTAGTAACGGCCCATCTCCTCACGGTAGACAGTATATTCCTTCAGACTCTTCACATACTCGAGAGCCTTCTTGCGGTCGCTTGCCTGAGTCTGAGGCGAGGCCGAGAGAATAACGGCTGTCAGGGCCTTCTCGTAGATGCTCTGGTTCTTGATCTCTTTCTTCAGGAGTGGCATCAGGTAGGCGTTGGCGGCCTGCACATCCGACGGCAGCGTACGTCCGTCGAGGGTACAGAGATAGAGCCACTGCAAACACTTGAGACTCGGGAATGACGGTTTGTGTCCCTTCTTCTCCCATTTCTTCATCTCCTTCACGATATCCACCACCTCGCGGCCCATAAACTTAAAAGCAGCGTTGAGCATCTCCTGTGTCTGTGTCTTCGTACCAGTAAGGGCATTCAGACGCACCAGCATCTCAGAGACAGCCACTGTCATATAGAAGGAACCAGGCATATCAGGCCACCAAGACCAACTGCCTTCGGGCTGTTGGAGTTTCTGCATCTTGTTGAGGGCAGACGAGAGGCGCTTCTGCATCGTATTCGTGTCGAAGAAGTCTGCCAGACGCTGCTTCTGTTCTGCCTCGCCATCGGCATCCATCACCCAGGGTGTCTCATTGAGAACCAGTTCCTTCAAGTCCTGGTTCTTCTCCAAGGCACTCATCAGCGAGGTCTCGTTACCTGTCTCCTGCTGCCAGAGTTCAAAGACTGTCTTCGCCTTCGGGTTCTGGTCGATGAGGTACTGTCCGATGCTGTTGGCATAATAGGATGTGGCCTGTGAGATCACGTCGTCGTCAATGGGTTTGCCGATATAGGGCAGTGCCTGGATCATCAGCCACGCAGGATTATTGGTGTATTCCATCGTCAGTTTACCGTTCGTCCCATCGACAGGAATCAAATGCGACAGGTCGATGGTCTTCGTACCAGGTTCTATCTGGGTGAAAGGTACGGTGACGAGGACACGTTCCGTAGCAGGCAACAGCGGCAGATAGTGCTGTTCGCCATCGCTGAAACCATCACCTACTGCCGTTACCTGACAGACATAAAGGTTAGAAGGTGAGGAGGTGAGAAGGTGAGAAAGTGAGAAAGAGGCGGTGGTGGTGGCACCGGCATTGAGTGAGAAGGGCTCGCTGGACTCATAGACCACCTTGTCAGTCTCTGGGTCGATGAGTCGCAGGGTGGCCTTGCCACTGATGTCGTGGTCACCGATATTGAAGATACGGGCCGTGATGGTAGCCTCGTCACCCTCACGGATGAAACGTGGCATGTTGGGTTGTATCATCACATCCTTCTGGGCCACGGCACTGCCTTCGAGTGTACCGAAACAAATATCCTTCGTATGGGCCAGACCTATGAAGCGCCAGGTGGTGAGACTCTCCGGCAACGTGAACTTTATGGCTACCCTACCCTCTGCATCCGTCGTCAACTGGGGATAGAAGAAGGCGGTCTCGTTGAGGTTCTCTCGGATCTGTACGGGTGGTTCCTTTTCCTCCGCGTCCGGACGAACGATATCCAATCCGGCAATACGTCCCTGCAAGGACTTGTCTTCCTCGTCACCTGTGTCGATACCCGTGACCGCATTCTGCGGCGAGGCACTCTCGTAGGCAGCCACCTTCGCGACGACAGCCTCTTCGAGGACAGCCATATCCTCCGCCACAGGCAGTCCGGCTCCCATAACCCTTTTTTCCAGGACGGAGGCACCCCTCACCCGTCTGGTACTATTGTAGCCAATATAACCGTAGTTGGGGAAGACAGTCTTGTCGAAATGACTCAGTACAAGATCCCGCTCTGACATCCGCGACCAAGCATAAGAACCTGCCAGCGATACAGGATACTTTTTGGCGAAGGTCCACTCTGTGAATGACAACTTACGGGTGATAAAGGGGGAGAAGTACCATTGGTGCTTCGCCAACTGATCCAGACTCTCGTCATAGAGTGTTGCCATCAGCATGGCGTCGGCAGGCGTATCGTCAAGATGTTTGACGGTGAGCGTCCACTCTTCCTCCTGTCCCGGTGTCAATCGGTCACGGAAGGTGCTCCACTCCAGTTTGAGTTTTTTGAAGGGCATCGGACGCATGATCTGTTCCTGATGCGTGTAGCACTTGCCGTTCTTCACCCAGGCATAGTTCAATGTGACGCCATCGCCATATTCCTCCTTATAGACAAACTTACGGTTGATGAGTTCGTTGGACTTATCCACAGCCCCTGTCTCTAAGATCTTGTCATCGGCGACGATACTATAGACGATGTGCACATCCTTGTCCGACGAGCCCACCTGAACGGTGACAGGCGTCCTGTCGTCCAGGAACTGATAACTCGATACCCACAGCCAGTCGTCGGTTTCGGTGGCTGGCTTCAGATCTTCCTCGGAGAATACCACGAAGTCTTGCTTCAACGTGTCGCCTTCGCAGATGGCCTCTACGGTATGCTTACCACTCTTCAGGTGCATCCCCGACAGTTCAATCTTTCTCTGCGTCGGCCAGTCCAACCACCTCCGATTGCCATCTATCCTGTATTTCACACTGGCATCGATATCCTTGCCGGCGGCATTACGCAGATGGAAGGTCATCGTGGGATTGCTCTCCAACAGCATCTGGTCCTCGACATCGACACTCAGGGCCGTCTTGCGGTTACCCAACGGCAACGAGAAGACCTCTATATGGGACTCACCTGCCGCATCCGTCACTTCTGCTCTAACCACAAAGTTAAAGAACAACGGATACTCACTCTCAGGGATGATCAGCGGCATCTCCACGGGGAAGGTACCGTCAGCGTCGGTCACCGCCTCTCCGCTGAACACCTCCTCGCTATTACGTCCTATGCCCAGAACATCCATATCATAGTAACGCAGGGAACGCCACCACCAGTAGGCCGTCCTGCGCTCCACCGTGTATTCCACCTCGGCACCCTGAACGGGTACGCCAGCATAGGTCAGGGCCTTGCCGCGCACCACCACCGTGTCACCGGCCTCGTAGTGTTGATTCACCTCCGGGAACTCCACCTTGAACGAAGGACGCTTGTATTCCTCGACTCTGAAGTAGGCCGTTTCATTGTTCACGCGGATGCTGTACCCACCCGTCATTCCTGTGGAGGGCAACGTGAAATCAACGGCACACACGCCGTAGGCATCCGTCCGGGCTGTCTCTTTCTTCACCTCTTTCCTGTTGGCATCGAGCAGGTGGAATGTCAACTGTCTGCCTTGGATGACATCGTGCTTATAGCCATCCGTCACCTTATACATCATCGCTGCCGCGTGCACCGTCTGTCCGGGACGGTAGATGGACCTGTCGGTAAACACATTCGTACGGTCCGGGTTATAGTTTTCTTCGTAATACCTGTATCGGTTGGCGACATTCATCTCCGGACAGAACTTGTCGTCGTCGGTAAAGGCAAACACCTCGCAACGTCCGTTGTGCTTGCTCTTGTACAGATACTCGCCCTTGTCGTTCACCCTCACATTCGAGGTGTCATATTTATTATAGGATATATACTCCTGGATGCGCAGGTGGGCGTTGGCGATAGGCTGTCCCGTGGTGGCACTGACCACCACATAACGGGTCGTCTTATCGGGCAGACTCTCTGCCATCGTATAGACATCCGTCACGAAATAGAGTTGACGGATCACCTGTGTGGAGGGGTTCGTCGTGAACTCCAGCATATAGACGCCTATAGGCAGTCCCTCGAGTGTCAGGGAGTCCTTGAAGATCTCATAGGGCTGCTTGCCCAGAAACACGCGATCCACCTTCACGGATGTCTCACTCAACAGGGGCTTGATTTTCTTATAACCCTCGGGATAACTCGGACGGATATCGATGTCGCCATGGGCCTTCACGCGATAGACTTTCATCAAGAGCGACGACACGTTGCGCAACTCTTCCAACTTGATCTTCATCTCCTGCATCGGCTGGTTCACCTGAAGATCGTAGGCCACACGGTACTGTGGGTTGGTGAGGTCTTTCTCCTCATTACGGAACGTGTTCATCCGCTTCCAACCGCCCCAGCGTCGCAGGGCATTGTCGATATAGCGGATCTTCTCTTCTGCCGTCATATCCCTTTTGGTGAGACGATAACGGACCAGGGCCAGTTCTCCGGCCTCGGGCAGGTCGCCATAGGCTTCCATCAACGAGTCCAGTTTGTCCACATACCCTGCATCCCATTCGTACAACTTGGCAGCCACCACACAGGTCGCAGCCCGGTTGCCTGCCTTCTGATAATATTTGTACAGGGGTTCAAAGTCGTACAGTTCATAGCCCACCACACTCAGCAAGTCGTGGTCGAAGATCTTGCTGTCTGTTCCCTCTTTCACGAAGGGGTCGTAGGTTGTGTCCTTCACCTGGGCGAGTTTCCGGCAGAGGTTTTCCGTCAGTTCCGGCTTCTTGTACGCCGGTTCACTGGTACCCTTGCCGGGTGTCACAAACAGAATGATATTGTCGTTGTATACCTTGTAGAGCACCGTCTGGTAGATGGTCTTCAGTACCTCGTCCTGTATCGTCTCACACCGTTCACTCATGCGCTCCATCGCCGGCTTCAACGAGTCGGGGGCAATCGATCTCATCACCTGCGCACCCATCAGTTCTGCCTTCAACAACTGTCCGTAGGCCTTTTCCTTCGAAGCCTTCTCCACAATCTGCTGCAACACCTCATACTGGGTCTTGGGCAGGTCTTTCTCACCAGCCTGCTCCACTTTCTTCCAGAGGGCACTGTATGTCTGACCAAATAATGCAAATGGCATAACTAACGAAATTAAAAGGACTATAAACTTCTTCATCATCCTGATGTTTTTTAATTCAACTATGCAAAGGTAGCGAATTTCTTTGAATAACATTTGGAATTTATGAAATATTATATTATCTTTGCACCAAATTGCAACACTTATGATAAACCAAGAACTACTAAACCCCCAGAGCATCGTCGTTATCGGCGGCTCTAACAACGTACATAAGCCCGGCGGCTCTATCGTGCGAAATCTTATCAGTGGTGGTTATAGTGGCACGCTGCGCATCGTGAATCCGAAGGAAGACGAGGTGCAGGGCATCAAGACGTTTCACGATGCCCGTGAACTACCTCCTACCGAACTGGCCATCCTTGTGGTGGCAGCCCGTTTCTGTCCCGACTACGTGGAGTTGTTGGCCAAGGAGAAGCAGACACGCGCCTTTATCATCATCTCTGCCGGTTTTGGCGAGGAGACGAAGCAAGGAGCAGCACTCGAACAACGTATCCTCGACACCTGCGAACAGTATGGGGCGGCCCTCATCGGGCCCAACTGCATCGGACTGCTGAACCGCAACCACCACAGTGTCTTCACCCTGCCCATCCCCAACCTGCATCCCAGCGGGGCCGACTTTGTCAGCGGCTCTGGTGCCACAGCAGTCTTCATCCTGGAGAGTGCCGTCATCAAGGGATTGCAGTTCAATTCTGTGTGGAGCATCGGCAACGGCAAGCAGATCGGCATTGAGGACGTGTTGCAGTATATGGACGAGCATTTCAACCCAGAGACCAACTCGAAGGTGAAACTACTCTATATCGAGAATATCTCCAACCCAGACAAACTGCTCTTCCATGCCAGCAGCCTCATCCGCAAGGGCTGTCGCATCGCTGCCATCAAGGCAGGCTCTTCCGAGAGTGGTAGCAGAGCCGCATCGAGTCATACAGGTGCCATCGCCAGCAGCGACTCTGCCGTTGAGGCTCTCTTCCGCAAGGCAGGCATCGTACGCTGCTTCTCCCGTGAGGAACTGACGACGGTGGGTTGTATCTTCACCCTGCCCCCACTCAACGGCAGGAATTTCGCTATCGTCACCCATGCGGGCGGCCCTGGCGTAATGCTCACGGATGCCCTCTCAAAAGGCGGCCTCTGCGTGCCGTCCCTAATCACCCCGGAAAGACCGGATAATCCGGATAACCCATCCCCTACCGAAGAACTAAAGGCGCTGCTCTTCCCCGGCTCCTCCGTGGCCAACCCTATCGACTTCCTCGCCACGGGCACGGCAGAACAACTGGGTATTATCATCGACTACTGCGAACACAAGTTCGACAATATCGATGCCATCGCCGTTATCTACGGCACCCCTGGCCTCACTCAACTCTATGAGGCCTACGATGTACTCGACCAGAAGATCAAGACCTGCAAGAAACCCATCTTCCCCGTCCTGCCCAGTCTGCATACCGCTGGTGCGGAAGTGGCGGAGTTCCTGGCTAAGGGCCATGTGAACTTCAGCGATGAGGTGACACTGGCAACAGCCCTCAGTCAGATCATGCGTACTCCACCGCCTGCTCCCACAGAACTGGAACTCTATGGTGTTGATGTCCCCAGAATCAGGGATATCATCTACCGTGAGACACGACGCCTGAAATTTGAGGGCATTACGAGTGGTTATCTGGCTCCTGACGCTGTGCGAGAACTGCTCTCCTGTGCAGGCATCCCACTTGTACCTGAGATGGTCAGCACCTCGAAAGAGGAACTGACGGCCTTTGCCGAACGGGTGGGCTATCCTGTCGTCGCCAAGGTGGTGGGACCCGTCCATAAGAGCGATGTGGGCGGTGTGGCCCTGAACATCCGAACGGCGGAGCATCTCGCCCTGGAATTTGAACGGATGATGCAGATCCAAGATGCCACAGGCGTGATGGTTCAGAAGATGCTGCGTGGCACGGAACTCTTCATCGGTGCCAAGTACGAGGAACGCTTCGGGCACGTCGTACTCTGTGGTCTGGGAGGCATCTTCGTCGAGGTACTGAAAGATGTGTCGTCAGGTCTGGCTCCCCTGAGTTATGCTGAGGCTTATTCCATGGTTCACTCGCTGCGTGGCTATAAGATATTAAAAGGTACACGAGGCCAGAAGGGTATCAACGAACAGAAGTATGCCGAGATCATCGTGCGCCTCTCCACCCTGCTCCGCTTCGCGACGGAGATCAAGGAGATGGACCTCAACCCGCTCCTCGCCGACGAGAATGATGTCGTCGCCGTCGATGCCCGCATCCTCATCGAGAAATAAAGCCAACAATATTATCTTGCTTATTGGTAACACTATTCTCATAAAGATTTGGAATAATCAGAATATGTTTGTATCTTTGCAAAGCAATTATAACAAAAACAATCGAAGCAATGGAACAACAGAAACGTTATGGTCACTTTGACGACCAGCACCGCGAGTATGTGATCACAGACCCGCAGACCCCTTGGCCCTGGATCAACTATCTGGGCAATGAAGACTTTTTCTCTCTGATTAGTAACACCGCAGGAGGTTACAGTTTCTACAAGGACGCCAAGTTCCGTCGTATCACCCGCTATCGCTACAACAACGTGCCGATGGATAATGGTGGCCGCTATTTCTATATCAAAGATGGCGATACCGTTTGGAATCCGGGGTGGAAGCCTTGCAAGACACCGCTCGACTTCTACGAGTGCCGTCATGGTATGAGTTACACCCGCATCACGGGTAAGAAAAATGGTGTGGAGGCCAGCGTGCTCTTCTTCGTACCGCTGAAGAAATGGTGCGAGGTGCAGAAACTGACCCTGAAGAACGAGTCTGCTGAGACCAAAACCCTGAAACTCTTCTCGTTTGAGGAGTGGTGCCTCTGGAATGCCGCTACGGATATGGAGAATTTCCAGCGTAACTTCTCTACGGGTGAAGTAGAGATCGAGGGCTCGACGATTTATCACAAGACTGAGTATCGCGAACGTCGTAACCATTATGCCTTCTATCATGTCAATACCCCCATCCAGGGCTTCGATACCGATCGCGAAACCTTCGTAGGCCTCTACAACGAGTTCGCTGATCCCCAGGTGGTGATGGAGGGTAAGCCTCGCAACAGCCACGCCCACGGTTGGAGTCCCATCGCTTCGCATTACATCGAGGTGACACTGAAACCAGGCGAGAGCAAAGACTTCGTCTTCCTGCTGGGTTACATCGAAAATGAGCAGGACGAGAAATTCGAGAAGCCCCAGGTCATCAACAAGAAGAAGGCTCATGCACTGATAGCCGAACTCGATACTACCGAGAAGGTGGACAAGGCTTTTGCCGAACTCTGCGAGTACTGGGATGCCCTGCTTAATATCTATAAGGTGAAGACAGGCAACGACAAACTCGACCGCATGGTGAACATCTGGAACCAGTACCAATGTATGGTCACCTTCAACTTCTCGCGTAGCGCAAGTTTCTTCGAGAGTGGCGTAGGTCGTGGCATGGGCTTCCGCGACTCGAATCAGGACCTCGTGGGCTTCGTACACCAGATACCGCCCCGTGCCCGTCAGCGCATCATCGACATCGCCTCCACGCAGTTCCCGGATGGTGGCTGCTATCACCAGTACCAGCCTCTCACCAAACGTGGCAACAACGACATCGGTGGTGGTTTCAACGATGACCCCTGCTGGCTCATCTTCGGTACGGTGGCCTATATCAAGGAGACGGGCGACTTCTCTATCCTCGATGAGATGGTGCCCTTCGACAACCAGCCCGGTACGGAGGTGACGCTCTTCGAGCACCTGAAGATCTCGATGGACCATGTCATCAAGAACCTGGGGCCCCACATGCTGCCACTCATCGGACGTGCCGACTGGAACGACTGTCTGAACCTGAACTGCTTCTCATGGGATCCTAACGAGAGTTTCCAGACCACCGAGAACGTAAGCGAGGGCACCAAGGCCGAATCACTGATGATTGCAGGTCTGTTCGTGGTAACGGGCAAGGACTACGTCGCCCTTTGCAAGCAACTCTCCGGAATATCCGAAGATCCCGGAAAGTCCGGATATTTCTCCGACGAGGCTGCCCGTATGCAGGCTGCCGTCGACGCCATGATAGAGGCTGTGAAAAAGCACGGCTGGGATGGTGAGTGGTATCTCCGTGCCTACGACTTCTATGGTCGTAAGATCGGCTCCAACGAGTGCGAGGAAGCCAAGATCTTCATCGAGTCGCAAGGCTGGTGTACGATGGCTGAGATCGGAGCCGAAGAGGGTATGGTGGCCAAGTCGCTCGACTCCTGTAAGAAATACCTCGAGTGCGAACACGGTATGGTGCTCAACAACCCCGCCTTCACGAAGTACATCTACGAATACGGTGAGATTTCTTCATATCCCGAGGGCTACAAGGAGAATGCCGGTATCTTCTGCCACAACAATCCTTGGGTCATCATTGGTGAATGTATCGCAGGTCGCGGTAACGATGCCTGGAGCCACTATGCTAAGATCCTGCCTTCGTACGTCGAGGAGAAATACCAGACGCTACACAAGGTGGAGCCCTACGTCAATTGTCAGATGGTAGCCGGTAAGGACGCCTTCAAGCCTGGCGAGGGAAAGAACTCGTGGTTGACAGGTACCGCCGCATGGATGTGGTACACCGTCTCTGAGTTCATCCTCGGCATCAAGCCCGACTATGACGGTATCCGCATCGATCCTTGTCTGCCTGAGACAGCCACCGACTATACCGTTCAGCGTAAGTTCCGCGAGGCCGACTACGAGATCACCATCCATCCGAATGGGGCCCATAAGGGCATCAAATCCATCACCCTCGATGGCAAGCCCGTAGATGGCACCGTCATCCCCTACTCTGCTGGCAAACACGTGGTAGAGGTCACGATGTAAAAAACGCCTGTCAACAATAATCCCCGCCAATCATTTGACGGGGATTATTCTTGCTGAGAACTGAATCAGATGGTAATCTCTATCAAGTTGTCTTCAACACCTTTCACACAACTCTCATAGAAACCGTCGCCTGTCGCACGAGGCTCGCACTCTACGTGGTAGCCTTCTGCTTCGAGACGTTCCGTCAGGTCGTCGACCTTTTCCTTACTGCCTACTGAGATAGAAAGGTGGGCATAACCCGTCCGATTGGGTTTCTTCGTATAGTCCAACATCACAGGTCGGTTCATCAACTCCAGTTTCGAACCGTCATCGAAAGTCATGAAGTATGAACGGAAGCCTGTTTTAGGGTTATGGTACTTGTCGCTCGACTTGGCTTCAAAATATCTCACGAAGAAGTCCCTTGCTGCTTCAAGGTCGTTCACATACATTGCAATATGATTAATCCTCATTTCATTAATAATTTAGGTTTTATATTCTATTGAACGACAAAGATAAACAAAAATCTCAGAAATGATACACTTCATCCCAAAAAATTAAGATTGTTTATGAGACGACCCGCCCCTATCAGACGATAAGGACGGGTTATTTTCAAATAAGGCAAGGTTATTAGACTTTATACTTTGATACAGATAAATATAAAAAAATATTTGGATTTTTGCTCACATATTCGTATCTTTGCAGATGAAATCTTGTGTTGTATATTATTATGAGACAGAGAAAAAACTTTATGATGAGACTGTTAGTAGCCTTGGTGCTGCTGATAGGTGTTTGCGTGAATGCCAATGCAGGTGACATGACACTACGGAAAGGTGGTTCGATTGTCGGTAAGATTGAATCGAACGGCGACGTGCGTATCAATGGCTCTATAAAAGGACGCTTTGAGTCAAATGGTGACATCAGAGTCAACGGTTCTATTGAGGGTAAGATTGAAAAGAACGGCGACATTCGCAAGCGTGGTAGCATCATTGGCAAGATTGAGTCAAACGGCGACGTACGTATCAGTGGTTCAATCGTAGGCAAAGTAGAGAAGAACGGTGACATCCGCAAGAGTGGCTCAATTATAGGAAAGGTGGAGAATATGAGCGACCAGAGACAGGCGGCAGTCATGTACTTCTTTGACTTCTTTGCGTTGTAATATCAGGGAGTGTGCGTTTTTTGAGACATCCGACAAAACGGCATGAATATCTGACGATTTGTCGGTTGTAGGTGGTACGGCATACTCTTTGAGCCTCCTTTTGCAGAGACAATTCAAAAAATAAAAGGAGGACAAATTATGACATTAGACAAATTTACCATCAAAGCCCAGGAGGCCGTGCAACAGGCTGTGAATACGGCACAGTTGAACGGTCAACAGGTGATAGAGCCTGTACATATACTGAAGGGCGTATTGGAGAAGGCGAAGGACGTATGTACCTTCATCTTCCAGAAACTCGGCGTGAATGCCCAGCAGATCGAGATGCTCGTTGAGCAGGAGATCAAGCACCTGGCGAAGGTGCAGGGCGGACAGCCATATCTCTCGAATGAAAGTAATAATGTACTGGTGCGCGCACAAGAGACGGCCCAAAAGACTGGCGACGAGTTCGTCAGTGTGGAGCCGATCCTGTTGGCCCTGCTCAACGTGAACTCTACGGCCTCACGCATCATGAAGGATGCCGGTTGTACGGAAAAGGACATGCAGAAGGCCATTCAGGAACTGCGCCAGGGACAGAAGGTGCAGTCGCAGAGTGCCGACGACAACTACCAGAGTCTGGAGAAGTACGCCAAGAACCTCGTGGATCTTGCCCGTCAGGGTAAACTCGACCCTGTGATAGGTCGTGACGATGAGATACGCCGACTGTTGCAGATCCTCTCGCGTCGTACGAAGAACAACCCTATCTTGATTGGTGAGCCGGGTACGGGTAAGACAGCCATCGTGGAAGGACTGGCAGGTCGTATCGTACGTGGTGACGTGCCTGAGAACCTGAAAGACAAACAGGTCTACTCGCTCGATATGGGTGCGCTGGTGGCAGGTGCGAAGTATAAAGGCGAATTTGAGGAGCGTCTGAAAAGCGTCATCAACGAGGTGACGAAGGCAGAGGGGCGCATCATCCTCTTCATCGACGAGATACACACCCTCGTGGGTGCCGGTGGCGGTGAGGGTGCGATGGATGCCGCCAACATCCTGAAGCCTGCCCTGGCCCGTGGTGAACTGCGTGCCATCGGTGCCACCACACTCAACGAATATCAAAAATACTTCGAGAAGGACAAGGCCCTCGAACGTCGTTTCCAGACGGTGATGGTCGACGAACCCGATGAACTCTCGGCTATCTCAATCCTGCGTGGCTTGAAGGAGCGTTACGAGAACCACCACAAGGTGCGTATCCAGGATGATGCCTGTATCGCTGCCGTGCAACTCTCAGAGCGTTATATCAGCGAACGGTTCCTGCCTGACAAGGCCATCGACCTCATGGACGAGGCAGCCGCCAAACTGCGTATGGAGCGTGACAGCGTGCCTGAGGAACTCGACGAAATCACCCGTCGCCTGGCTCAACTTGAGATTGAGCGCGAGGCCATCTCTAGAGAGAATTCGAGGAGTGTGGAGGGAGGAGTGAGGAGTGAGAATACTCCGGACTCAGACACATCTCACTCCACACTCCACACTCCTCACTCCTCAAAAATCCAGCAACTTGACCGCGACATCGCCGAACTGAAGGAACAGGAGACCCAGTTCCGTGCCAAATGGGAGGGCGAGCGCCAACTCATCAACAAGATCCAGCAGGACAAGCAAGAGATGGAGAACCTGAAACTCGAGGCAGAGCGTGCTGAGCGCGAGGGCGACTATGGCAAGGTGGCTGAGATCCGCTACTCGAAACTGAAGGTGCTCGAGGATGATATCAAGAACATCCAGACGCAACTGGCAAATGCCCAGAATGGCGACTCACTGGTGCGCGAGGAGGTGACGGCTGACGATATCGCAGAGGTGGTATCGCGTTGGACGGGCATCCCTGTGACGCGTATGATGCAGAGTGAGCGCGAGAAACTGCTGCATCTGGAGGAAGAACTGCACAAGCGTGTGATTGGTCAGGAAGAGGCCATCACGGCTGTCTCTGATGCCGTGCGCCGTAGCCGTGCTGGGCTTCAGGATCCCAAGCGCCCCATCGCCTCGTTTATCTTCCTCGGTACCACGGGTGTAGGTAAGACGGAACTCGCCAAGACGCTGGCCGACTACCTCTTCAACGACGAGACGATGATGACGCGTATCGACATGAGTGAATATCAGGAAAAATACAGTGTGTCGCGTCTGATTGGTGCGCCTCCAGGATATGTGGGCTACGACGAGGGTGGTCAACTGACGGAGGCCGTCAGACGGAAGCCTTACTCCGTCGTGTTGTTCGACGAGATTGAAAAGGCCCATCCTGATGTGTTCAATATCCTGTTGCAGGTACTGGACGACGGACGACTGACAGACAACAAAGGTCGTACGGCCAACTTCAAGAACACCATCATCATCATGACCTCGAACGCCACACGTGAGCAACTGAAGGCCACGATGCGACCTGAGTTCTTGAACCGTATCGACGAGATCATCACCTTCACGCCACTGACGAAGGAGCAGATAGCAGATGTGGTGCGCCTGCAGATGAAGAAGGTGACGGATATGCTGGAGCCGCAGGGCATCAGACTGGAGTGTACGCCTCAAGCCATCGCCTATCTGGCAGAAGAGGGCTATGATCCTGACTTTGGCGCACGACCTGTGAAACGGGCCATCCAGCAGTTCGTGCTCAACGACCTCTCGAAGAAACTCCTGGCCGACAAGGTGGATCGTTCGAAGCCGATCATCATAGACGAGTTTGGAGAAGGACTGGTGTTCCGCAATTAGCGGGACACCTTTTTTGTGGAACCGTCAGGATAACGGAGGATATAGAGTCCCGGGGTGACAGGAAGCGCAACAAGGCGATGACCCTGAATATCATAGACGGCACACGGTTCACGATTGTCATCGCGCAGAACTCCTTTGATACCCGAAGTCATGATTTCATCGGGACTCATATAATCCACACGCAGATGATCGGGGTCGTTGTTGACCGTGTTTTCATACCACGACTGTTCATCATAGTCAATATGCCACGCCAACAGGCCTGCCTCTGGGAGGTATTTATCCCAAGACTCCTTCAGACGGTACTCTATCAGATAATAGTCGTTGGCCTCAGGAGAACTGCGATAGATACAAGCATCAGGATATCTGATCAGTGGTTTGACAGCACGAGCGCTCAACTCACCTGTCATTTCATCGTCAGGGTCGAAGCCAATGAGGGAATGGGGATCAGTCACCTCAACGGGTGTCAGCCAGCCACAGGCATAGCGTTCGTATGAGGAATACCCCACAGGACACCAACCACTGCCACTATAACTGCCCTGATCCATCACGTCGTAATCCCCCAGGACTGAGTATCCTTTCTCTGTATCATATAGATCGGGCAGGCCGAGACAATGGCTGAACTCATGACAGAATGTTCCTATGCCAGCCAACTTGTTGAAGCGGTTGAGTTCACTGGCACAGGCGTATGCATTGATACGCACGTCCTGCAACACCAGTCCACCTTCATAGCCCCAGTCTTCAATCAGAGAAGCCATGTGTGGCCAGATCACAGTGGAATCTTTACTCCAGTAGTCGTTCTCCCCATGGCCGGCATACAACAGGAACACCTGTTCCACATTACCGTCGGTATCCCAGTCATAGTCGGCAAAGTGCACCTGATCAGAGGCTGCCACACAGACTTCCTCCACCAGTTCCCCTACATTTTTGTCGAACCACCCCGTAGGAGGCCCCCAGTCTTGGTTCTGACCATAATAGGCATACTCATGCTTAGCCTCAATAGGACCAACGACATCGAACAAAAGCCGGAACTGGCCGTAACTCTGATCATAGAAGAAATCGCTGACACTGCCTGGAGCATTATTCTTAGCATAGCCACAGAGATTGGCAATATCAGACCATGTCTGATGCGGATTTTCGTCCTGGAACTTGGCGTTTGGAAAATCCACGAGAATAATCAGTCCACGCTTCTCGCCCAGATAGGCATTCTGTTGAGACGATTTCCTGAGTCGTGCCTGTGAGCCCCCAACATCCGTCGAATGCCTGCGGGCCAATACAGAAGTACCACAGGGTTTCATCGGCTGTGCCTGCGAAAAGAACAGCGGACAGAGTGCAGAAAACAGGAACAGGAGGATACGTTTCATCGGAATACTTTTCTGGTGGAGCCGTCACTATATCTTATGATATACAAGCCATTCGTCGGAGGACCTGGGAGTTGACGTCCATGGAGGTCGTACCAAGCCACAGGACAGGCATCGACAGAAAGGGATACGATGCCGGTGGATGTCGCAGTGAAGATGAAAGAGACATGACCGTCTTCCTCACAGATATCCGTTATCGACTTACCCATAAGCGATACACCATCAGCACGCGGATTGAAGATGGTGGCAGCAGGGATCGACGTGTCTGTCAAAGCATCATGGCTCCCCCCCTCGGCATCGACATAGGGATAACTGGTGTACTGTAGGCGCAGGTTCCGTCCGTCAGAGCCATAAATATCCGTACTACTTGGATAGAGAGCATCGTAATAGTTGTAGTCAAGATTATCGGCATGGAAATACTCATAGCGGTGGTGGGAAGAAACACTATTGACAGTATTCCCTCGCCAGACACTTTCGCTGAAGTCGACATGGGTAATCAGCAGACCATGATTCGGCAGCATGAAATCCCAGCCTTCCCACTGACGGTTCTCCAACAGATAATACTCTGAGGGATGGGCTTCGTTGACAATCCGATAGGCTTTCCCGCTTCTGTCGAAGGAAGGCATGTCCGTTATCGTCCTTGCCTCCGTCAGGTCCTCAGGATCCTGCCACCCCAGATACGCCCGTTCTTGAATGGACAGATTAGGCGGACACCAGCCATCATCGGCATAGTTGCCACCATCCATCAGATCCCACTCGTCGACGACAGAAAACTCGCTGCCAGAGGTAGGATATAGATCGGGGAGTCCCAACACATGACAGAACTCGTGACAGATGGTGCCAATGCCACAGGAGGTCTCATCAGACCACAACTCAGGACTGGCAGAATAGCCTTTCACAGCCACCCCATCGAGTGTCATATTGAGATTATCCGTATTCGGCCAGATACAACCATCGGTCATTTTCATATCCTCATTGCCACCATAGCCGGCATAGACGATAATGACCGATTCCACCTTACCAGAACCATCCCAGTCATAGTCAGTATAGTCCAACTGCTCATTCGCTATCTTGATGGTTTCCTTTATCTGACTCACGCCATAGTTTGGGGTACTATTGGACTTCTGATTCGATGTCAGTTTGATGGGACCCACCACATCGAACACCACATTGAACTGCCCTCGCGACTGGTCACGGAAATAGTCGGCCACACACCCCAGGCCTGCTCCGAGGTTGAAGCCCGGCTTATTAAACAGGTCGTTGTAGAATGCCTGATCATGCTCTGCACTGAAGTCACAGTCGGCAAACGACATCAGTAGCACTGGCACACGATAGGTCTTCTGAGAGTCCCATGACGTACGAGGTCTTGGCAGGGAACGACGAACAGTGGCACTGCGCGTCGTATGAACGACAGTGCCATCGGGCAGACGACGCGTCTTTTGTCTGGCTGCGTTGGCAGTCAGACAAAGACACATCATCAACATTCCGATTAGCGAGCGCACGGCGTCCAGGGCTTCAGGGTCTTGAAGAAGTCGTTGCCCTTGTCATCCACGAGGATGAATGCAGGGAAGTCTTCGACATCAATCTTCCAGACAGCCTCCATACCCAACTCGGGATACTCCACGCACTCGATACTCTTGATGCTGCTCTGAGAGAGCACAGCGGCCACACCACCGATACTGCCCAGATAGAAGCCACCATACTTCTTACAAGCCTCTGTCACCACATCGCTACGATTACCCTTGGCAATCATCACGAGTGAAGCACCCAAGGACTGGAACTCATCCACATAGGGATCCATACGGTTGGCTGTCGTGGGCCCCATCGAACCACAGGGATAGCCCTCTGGCGTCTTGGCAGGACCTGCATAGAGCACAGGATACTTCTTGAAGTAGTCGGGCAGTCCCTCACCAGCATCCAGACGAGCCTTCAACTTAGCGTGGGCGATATCGCGGGCCACGATGATGGTTCCCTTCAGGTTGACACGGGTAGAGACAGGATACTTCGACAGTTCCTTGCGAACGGCATCGATACCCTCGTTCAGGTCGATGGTGATGGTGTTCGCACCCTCACCTGCCTTCGCATACTCAGCAGGAATCAACTCAGAGGGATTCGAGTCCATCTTCTCCAACCAGATACCGTCGGCATTGATCTTTGCCTTGATATTTCTGTCGGCAGAACAAGATACACCCATGCCAATCGGACAAGAGGCACCATGACGAGGCAGACGGACGACACGGATGTCGTGAGCCAGGTACTTACCACCGAACTGGGCA
Organism: Prevotella sp.; assembly: GCA_017618275.1. Lineage (GTDB taxonomy): Bacteria > Bacteroidota > Bacteroidia > Bacteroidales > Bacteroidaceae > Prevotella. The sequence goes on along the minus strand of JAFZUS010000111.1, from coordinate 142,710 downwards.
CCCAAACCAATCTTATGAGCCTCCTTCAGCAGTTTCTCCTCGAGGTCTACATCGCGGAAGGCACGACCTGTCTCATCGCCTGTTGTAGGCAGGCCATCATAATACTTGATGGAAGCAAGTTTCACCGTCAACAGGTTCTTCTCTGCCGATGTACCACCAATCACGAATGCGATGTGATAAGGCGGACAAGCAGCCGTACCCAGCGACTTCATCTTCTCAACCAGGAATGGGATGAGCGTACCCTCGTTCTGGATGGTAGCCTTGGTCATGGGATAGAAGTAGGTCTTGTTGGCAGAGCCACCACCCTTGGCCACCATCACGAACTTATACTCTGCACCCTCTGTGGCCTCGATATCAATCTGGGCAGGCAGGTTACAACGGGTGTTCACCTCGTCGTACATGTTCAAAGGAGCGTTCTGCGAGTAGCGCAGGTTGTCCTGGGTAAAGGTATTGAACACACCCAGGCTCAGCGCCTCTTCGTCCTCGAAGCCCGTCCATATCTGCTGACCTTTCTCGCCATGGATGATAGCCGTACCCGTATCCTGACAGAACGGCAGGATACCACGTGCAGCCACCTCGGCATTACGCAGGAACTGCAGGGCCACGTACTTATCATTCTCACTGGCCTCAGGATCGGTCAGTATCTTGGCCACCTGCAGGTTATGCTCACGACGCAGCATGAACTCCACATCGTGGAAGGCCTGCTGGGCAAGCAGTGTCAGTGCCTCCTTAGAGACTTTCACAATCGTCTTTCCCTCAAACTCGGCGGTTGTCACGCCTTCCTTACTCAACAAGCGGTACTCCGTCTTGTCCTCGCCCACCTGAAACATCGGGGCATACTTGAATTCTACATTATTAGCCATACTCTAAGCCCCCTAAGTTAGGGGGATGGGGGTCTGAACAAGCGTTCATCAGACCATTAATATGTTTGACTTCAGAAGTCTGCGCCTGTTCAGACCCCTGTAGCCCCCTAACTTAGGGGGCAAATAATTAATACCCAAACACCTCTTGCGTTGTAAGACGGCGAATGGGACCAATCTGGCCTAAAGCCTTCATATCGAGTTCCTTCTCATCGCCAAGGATAATGTAACGATAGGGCTTGTTGGCAATCTGATTCTTGGCAAAATCAACCACGTTCTGCAACGTTATCTGTGGCAACTGCTCATAGATCTTAGCATTCAGGTCGTAGTCGAGACCCAGTTTCTTGGCAGCGATATAGTTCCAAATGATATTCATCTTATTGATACGCTCACTTGCAATCTGCTTAGTCAGCGCATCCTTCGCTATCTGGAAGGCATTCTCGCTGGCGGGCATCTGGTTCATAATCTCATTGAAGTGGTTTACGGCATCCATCATCTTATCGTTCTGGGTGATGATATGCGTCATAAACGACTCCTTACGTCCCTTCACCGTCGGACGGTTATAACGGGCATAGGCATTATAAGCCAAACCGCGCGTCTCACGCATCTCCTGGAACACGATGCCGTTCATGCCTCCACCAAAGTACTCATTGAACAGGACACGTACACCCGACTCGTCAGGATCCCAGTCGCGACCCTCATTATGATACATACGCATGTAGATGTTCTTGGCCTCGTATGGTGCAATCCAGATCTCGTTCTCGTTAGCCAACTGATTCAGATAAGGATTGTTTTCAGGCCCGGCTTTCAGATCCTTTGCAAACAGTTTGTTGACCGATTCCGACACCTTCGCCTCATCCAGCGGACCGTAATAGAGCACCGTGTGCTGATACTGTCCAAGGCCCTTCAGCAGGTCGACGAACACCTGCGGATCGGTATCCTTCAGTTCCTGCTCTGGCATCATGTCACGATAGGCATTACGCTCACCCTGCGTGGCATATCTGTACAGGAATTCAAAGTAATTACGCTGATCCTTCTTGACATCGTTCCTGCGCTTCAGTGTCACGCCCACCATCTCGTTGTAGGCTTCCTTATCCACCTTCGCATTCTGCATCACATCCTGCAAGAGTGCCAGTGCGGATTCCATATTCTCGCTGAGACCAGAGAGACCGACGTTAATATCCTCTTCACCCACACTCACGTAGCAGTCGCAAGCCAACTCATAGAACTTCTGACGCAGATCTGCTGCTGAGAGTTTTTCAGTACCCAGATATTTGAAATAGTCAGCGGCCACGTCATAACGACAGTCAGCACTCTGTCCGAAGTCGTAGTGGAACACCAGTTCAAAGAGTCCGTTGGTATTGTTCTTCACGTAGTACAAGGGCTGGTCGTAACCCGTCTTGCCAGTAGTCATATCCTTCTGATAATCCACGAACTTAGGCTGTATGGGATCCACCTTTGCCTCCTGAATTGCTTTCACGAAGTCGCTCACCTGGTCGCGATTGGCCTGAATCGGCGTGATGGCAGGCTTCTCTATCTTCTTCTGGTTGGGGTCGATGCCCTGCTTCTTAAACACCGTGACATAGCCATCGGTAAAGAAACGGTTGGCAAAGTCGACCACCTCCTGCTTGGTAATCTTCGAGATACGGTCAATGCGGCCCACCTTCTGTTGCCAGTCCACCTCGTTGATAAAGGCATCGACAAACATATCAGCCCTACCCTCGTTGCTCTCCAACAACTCATAGTGGTGACGCTTCATGTTATTGATGATGCTGGTCAACAGATTATCAGGGAAGTCGCCCTTCTTCAGTTTGTCGATCTCTTCCAGCAGCAGACTTCTCACCTCTTCCAGTGTCTGTCCCTCCTTCGGAGTACCCATCAGCAGGAAGGCACCGTGGTCGTGCATCAACTCACAGGTACCATTGGCTCTTTGCATCTTCATGGTCTGCACCAAGTCGAGGTCAAAGAGTCCTGCCTTACCGTTGCTCAGCACGTTCTCCATCAGATCCAGCGTGTCTGCCTGAAGGCTGTTGGCCTTATCGGCACGCCATCCCATCCATATCTGCTCGGCCTCCTGACCAATCACGGTGGTATCCTTGGGCTGAGAGAGTTCAGTCAGTTCGCCAAACTCTGGCTGGTTGACATCATCGCCAGGCTGCCAGTCGGCAAAGTACTTCTCGAGTATTTCCATGGTCTTGTCCGGATCCAGGTCGCCACTCATACAGATGGCCACATTGTTGGGCACGTACCATTTCTTGAAATAGTTCTTGATATTGGTAATCGAGGGGTTCTTCAGGTGATCCTGGGTTCCGATTACGGTTTGTAAGCCATAGGGATGATTGGGGAACAGCATCTTAGTCATTGTATAGTACAACTTGGTCATGTCGCTCGACAGTCCGATGTTATACTCCTCATACACAGCCTCCAGTTCCGTGTGGAAACCACGAATTACCATATTCTTAAAGCGGTCGCTCTGAATCTTGGCCCAGTTCTCCACCTCGTTGGCAGGGATGTCCTCTGTATAACAGGTCACATCAAACGAAGTGTAAGCATTCGTTCCCTCCGCACCGATGGCAGCCATCAACTTGTCATACTCGTTGGGAATGAAGTACTTTGCGGCCTCCTGACTCAGCGAGTCGATCTCATGATAGGCCTGTTTACGAGCCTCTGGATCGGTCAGTTTGCGATAAGTCTCATAGCGCTTCTCAATCTCGTCGAGCAGGGGCGCCTCAGCCTCTGCGTTGTTGGTACCAAACTGATTGGTGCCCTTAAACATCAGGTGCTCCAGATAATGTGCCAGACCGGTGGTCTCTGCGGGATCGTTCTTCGAACCCGTACGCACGGCGATATACGTCTGAATACGCGGTTCATCCTTGTTAACACTCAGATACACCTTCAGTCCATTCTCAAGGGTATAGATACGCGTCTGCGCCAGATCACCCTCCACTTTCTCGTACTTGTACTTGCTGCAGGAACTCATTCCGAGCACCAGCAAAGCACCCAAAACCAATAATACTCTTGTTTTCATATCCTCAATTTTCATAATCTATCTCATGATCCAGTTTACTCAAGAAATCCTCATAGACATCCTGTTCCACATCACCCATCTGATACTCCTTCTCAGCATCCTTACGGATCTCGGCTATCCAGGCACGACGGGCCTTCACATAGTCCTCACGGATCCGCTCTGCATCTGCTGGCGTAATCTCTTCCAATCCATAGTAGTCGAGTATCATCTGGTAAGACCAGGCCCAGCGGTAGTCACTGTAGTGGTCGTTGATGTCGACAAACCTGTCGAGTATCTGCTGGACGTTCTCGATGGTACCGTTCTTGATATCATCGACGATGCGCTGTTCCTCGCTCTCTGGCAAGAGCAGTCCGCTGAGATCTACCCAGCGGCCTTTGCCCACATTGCTCTTAGGACATCCGAAGAATCCTTCCTTCTGGGCGCGTTTCAGCACGGCACCCATATAGATGCGCAGGGCGATATCGTAGTATTTCAGTCCCTTACGGAGGGAAGAAGCATTGATGACGTACTCATGGAAATTATAAGTAGAGACATTGTCGCCTGAGGCCTTACGCAGGGACTCCAGGATCTCGATGCCCTGCATGATCTCTCCAACGGTAAACGGCGACAGCCAGTCGAAGTTGATGATACTCTTCCTCGACTGCTTCGAGCGCTTGTCACGCTTCGGCCATTTCTTGATGTCTCGATAGAGACCCACCGTCGTGATGTTACGACCCGGCACGAGATAACAGTCATCACCGTATGCCACCAGATAAGAGAACGGCAGGTTACGGGTGTCAGGATGGTGCATCAGTTTACCAAAGCAGACACTGAAGGCACCGATGGTGGCAGGCATCAGGATATAGCCGCCGGAGGCGGTCTTAGTGCCACGCTCAAGGGTACCATAGTGCAGAGGTCCCATCTTATAGGCATGGTTCGAGAAGTTGGTGTTCGAGCCGGCATTATAGAATGAGAACTCACCACCAATCAGCAATGAACTCTTATGGTGTGAGGCAGAGAACGGGCCGCAGAAGGCAGCGCAGGCCTCACCGTTGGCCATGAATGAGTTGGCGAAGAAAAGGCTGGCCTCTGCCGTGAAGCCGTTGGTAATCTGACAGGCCTCACCTACGAAACAGTCCTGCATCTTCACGGAGTTATTGATGCTGCAACCATCACAGATAATCGAGTTCTCACAGATCACACCCGTTCCGATAAATACCGGCGCATCCATCGACGACATCACCGTACACTCCGAGAGCCTTGACGTACCACTGATCTCACAGTCTCCCTTGATGATGGTGTTGGTGATATCCTTGGCATTGATGATCTTCACGTTGTTGCCGATATTGCCACGATCTGGACGCGACACGCGCAACTCGTCCTCAATCATCTGCTGGAGCGTCTTCTTCAGCACCTTGTCGCTATTATGCTTCACCATGAAGGAAGCCAACTGACTGTTCAGTTCGCGGAAGATGGTCACATTGCCATCGCCCATCTCGTTCAGCACGGAGATGATGCTACCCTCGCCGAATGTCGCGTCCTCTGTCGTTTCCAACGTGCAAATATTGGAGATATAACAGTCGTTGCCGATGGTATAGTTGTTAATATAGTTACCCACTTTCTCAATCAGACAGTCGTTGCCCACAGTGACATTACGGAGCGTGGCATCATTGATGCCGGAGTGCTTGAAGAAGCCCTTACTCACCTCCACCTGCTTGTTGAATTCACCCAAGCGGATATCGCCATAGAAGATGACGCGATGGAAATTATAGGGTTTGAAGCCTTCGGCCACCATCACTCGCTGCCAGTCCTCTGCCCAGCAGACATTGTTCTCTAATACATCAATCTCGGTCTGTGTTAAGTTTCTGTAATTACTCATAATCTTGATATAAAAAATCGTTATACGGATATTTCTGGACGTGCAGTTCGCGCACCCGCTTATACAACACGTCTCTCAGTTCGTCAATATTCTCCTTCTCTCGGGCAGAAATAAACAAGCACTCCAGGTAATTAGAAGAGCGGGCCATCCAAGTCTTCTCCAGGTCGGCGAGGGTGATATTCTCCTTGGTCTCAGGTGTCAGGTCGTCGTCCTCCTTCGGCACCCAGGTATAGGCATCGATCTTGTTGAACACAATCATCGAGGGCGTATCGGAACAGCCCAATTCCTTCAGTGTATTCTCCACCACACGGATCTGATCCTCGAAGTCGGGATGTGAGATGTCCACCACATGCACCAACAGGTCAGCCTCTCGCACCTCGTCGAGGGTACTCTTGAAACTCTCCACCAGGTCGGAGGGCAGTTTACGGATGAAACCGACGGTATCAGCCAAGAGGAAGGGCAGGTTGTCGATGGTCATCTTGCGCACCGTCGTATCGAGGGTGGCGAAGAGTTTGTTCTCTGCAAACACCTCACTCTTGGCCAGTAGGTTCATCATCGTACTCTTTCCCACGTTGGTATAGCCCACTAGTGCCACACGGATCAAGCGACCCCTGTTCTTGCGCTGGGTGGTCTTCTGCTTGTCGATCTCAGCCAGGCGCTGCTTCAGCAGGGTGATGCGCTGGAGGATGATACGACGGTCCATCTCCAACTGCGTCTCACCAGGACCACGCAAACCTACGGAGCCCTTACCGCCACCAGAACCAGAACCGCCACCCTGACGCTCCAGGTGCGTCCATAGCCGTTGCAGTCGAGGCAGCATATAACGGTGCTGCGCCAACTCCACCTGCGCCTTGGCCTCAGCCGTCTGTGCCCGCATGGCGAAGATATCCAAGATCAGAGAAGTACGGTCGAGGATCTTCACTTGCAGTTCCTTCTCGATATTGCGTATCTGCTTGGCAGAGAGTTCATCATCGAAGATCACCATTCCTACTGGTTGAGGAGTGTGGAGTGAGGAGCGAGGAGTGAGATTACTCTCAGCGTTTGAACTATTCTCACTCCACACTCCACACTCCTCACTCCTCGAATCAACCCATTCGTCGTAGGCATCCTGTTGTTGCTTGATGTATGCCTTGATTTCCTGCAGTTTACCACTACCCACATAGGTCGTCTGACTGGGGCCTCCCACCTTCTGGGTGAAACGCCTCACAGTGACGGCTCCGGCAGTATCTGCCAGAAACTCCAGTTCGTCGAGATATTCCTTGGTCTTAGCCTCGTCCTGCTCTTTGGTGATGAGTCCTACCAGCACCGCTGTCTCGGCCTTGGCTTCCGATATTACAAATTCTTTCATATTCTGGCTACAAAGATAGACAATTTCTGCCACAGAAGCCATCTATTAACACAGATTAATAGGTTTTTTTGTAAAAAATCTGTGGAATTTGTGTTGAAAAACAGATTTTTTTGTACTTTTGCAGCAGATTTTTAACGAACCAAAAACAAAACGATTATGAGAGTAATTATCCAATCTGACTATCAGAAGATGTCACAGTGGGCAGCAAACCACGTGATTAAGCGTATCAATGAGTTCAATCCGACACCCGACCACAAGTTTGTGCTCGGTCTCCCCACCGGTTCTTCTCCCGTAGGCATGTATAATGCCCTCGTCGAGGCCTGCCGCACTGGCAAAGTATCGTTCAAGAATGTGCTTACCTTCAATATGGATGAGTATGTCGGCCTGCCCGAGACACATCCAGAGAGTTACCACGCCTTCATGGCCCGTAACCTGTTCGACCACATCGACTGCCCGAAGGAGAATATCCATATCCTCAACGGCAACGCCCCCGACCTGCAGGTCGAGTGCAAGCACTATGAGGAGATGATTGAGGAGGCAGGTGGTATCGACCTCTTCATCGGAGGTATCGGCCCCGATGGTCACATCGCCTTCAACGAGCCGGGTTCTTCACTCCGCAGCCGCACCCGTATGAAGACCCTCACCACCGACACCCGTATCGCCAACAGCCGTTTCTTCGGTGGAAAGCCCGAGAACGTACCTGCCCATGCCCTGACAGTAGGCGTAGGCACCGTGATGGATGCCCGTGAGGTGATGATCCTGGTGAACGGCCACGGCAAGGCTCGCGCCCTGCAGGCTGCCGTCGAGGGTGCCGTCAACCACATGTGGACCATCTCTGCCCTGCAAATGCATGAGCACGGCATCATCGTCAGCGACGAGGAGGCTGCCGACGAACTGAAGGTCTCGACCTACAAGTACTTCAAGGACATCGAGAGCGACCAGTTGCTCTGATACCCGCAAATAGACAAACAAAGGAGCCCTTGGTCATCACGCCAAGGGCTCCTCTGTTTTTCGTTGCACCGAATTCTTAGTCGTTGAGGATGATGTTCGACACAGCCACGATGTCGGCGATGTCGATGACACCATCGAGGTTGATGTCGGCATTGGCCTTGCTGAAGTCAGCGGGCGGATTGCCCATGATGTAGTTCGTCATGGCTACGATGTCGGCAGCGGTTACCTTTCCGTCACCATCGGCGTCGCCCTTGAGGATAGTGGAATCGGTGAAGTAGCCGGGACTCTTCTTGCCACCGTCGGGACGGGCGTAGGTCTTGTCTTTATAAGAACTATTGTAGGTTGTTCCCTCTCCGCCTACAAGCGATGTGCAGCCATAGAACATATTGCTGGATGTGGCGGTGCTCGTGCTCCAGTCAGTAGCGCAATAGATGGTGGTCAGATTATTGCAGTCACTGAACATCATGTCCATCTTTGTCACTTTGCTGATGTCGAACGAACTGACATCGACAGTCTGAAGTGCACTGCAGCCCTCGAACATATAATCCATCCTTGTTACATTGGCTGTATTGAGGTTCTCCATTCCCTCGATAGTTGTCATATTCGACAGGGTTTGGAATGCGTATGTTTCGTTATGTATGCCTCCAAAGAACATACCATACATTGAGATGAGGGGAGCATCCTTCATCGACGGGTCGATAACGGCTTTCTTCACTTTCCTGTAATAGCCAGTGAAACGCACGGCATCGGGGGCGTTCATTGGGTCGTACAGTTCGTGGTAGGGATTACTTGCGTCATAGTTTTCATCGCAATAATAGGTCAGTGTCTGGGTTGCTTCATTGTATACGGTATATACTGGTATTGGGAGAGTGAAGTAGCCCGGATTCGCCTTTCCTCCGTCAGGACGGGCGTAGGTCGCGTCAACAAGCGATTCGTCGTATGTTGTTCCCTTGCCTCCTGCCAGAGATATGCAACTGCTAAACATATCGACTGATTTCGCACCGTTGTTACTCCAGTCACTGCTGGAGAAAATGATTGTCAGAGAACCACAATTGAAGAACATATTACTCATGTCCGTCACGTTCTGGGTATTGAAGGAACTGAGGTCGAGCGTCGACAAACTTGTGCATCCCCAGAACATATATCCCATGTCCGTCACGTTCTGGGTATTGAGATTCTGCAATCCTTCGATGCTGGTTACCGCATTTAAATTATAGAACAACCCTTTCATAGAAGTCATAGAAGCATTCTTCATCGAAGAGTTGATGACGACCTTGAGCACCTTGTCATTGTAACCAATGAAACGTTTAGACAAAGAGGTATTTGGGTCGAACAGTTCGGTCACACCTGTGCGGGAGTAACGCTTATTGTCATAATAGAAGGTAAGGGTTCCTGTAGTTTCCACAAACTCGCTATAGACCACATCCGAAGAGCGCACCGGGCGGACGCTCTGACCAGCGTAGCGGTAATTTCCAGAAGTTTCAATTTCGTCTTGGTTGAGCCAAAGGCCATCCGCAATTAAAGAAGAATTAATTGTCCGTGCCCAGTAAAAACCTTTGGGATAGTCTGACCCTGGGAGATGGTTAGAATTCTCTCCGTAGCAACCGCCGGCAGGCAGGAATATGCTATTGCCGTTGCTCTTGCTCGTAATCAGAAAACCATAGTTTTCGTAACCATTTTGAGTCCACTTTACCGTAGTGTTGCTGCTATTGAGGAGTTCTTCCATTTGTTCCTTGCTCGGCATTTGCCACTCGCCACCCCAATTGGCTGTCGCTGCATCGTCCTCCGGCATAAGTTCGGTCAAGTCATCTGCAAAGCCGTTATAACCATTACTGCTGTTTGAAGGACAGTACTTTGTCAGTTTATGGTCTGAGCCTTTGCACCATTTGTAGTTGCTCCAGGTGTAGTCGTTCTTTGGCACTGTCTCGCCCCAGGCAAAGTAGTCGCCAAAAGTTTCTGGCGTGCTTGCACCGAGATTGCAGCAACTCCACTTCGCACCGCTCGGCAAACCGAGGTCTATGAGGTGGGGATGGTTGTTGTCAGGACAGGTCTTATAATGTGGAACATACACAGGGCGGATACTTAGACCCAAGTTGCGAAAAATAAGACTGCTGGAATTGCTTCTTTTTGAATTAAATTGCAGAACGTAAGAGGCTGCGGATTTGTTGTCCCTTGACCAGTAATCGCCATAAGTATCTACTCCGGAGGCACTATATGTTTCAACACGCTCGCCCGAGGCTGGCAGGAAGATGCTATTGCCGTTGCTCTTGCTCGTAATCAGCAAACCATAGTTCAGGAAGCCCTCTTTACCTGTCTTTGAAGTCCACTCCGTCGTGGTGTAACTCGAACTAATGAGTTCTTCAAATTGTACTTTGGTTGGCATCTGCCAGTTGCTGCCCCAATTGGCTGTGGCAGCATCGTCTTCCGGCAGAATTCTGGTCAAGCCATCTGTGAATCCGTTATAGCCATAACTGTTGTCTGTGCAGTACTTAGTCAATGTGCTTTCAGAGCCTTTGCACCACTTGTAGGTACTCCAATCGTAGTTGCTCTTTGTCTCTTTCTCGCCCCAGGCGAAGTAGTCGCCATAGTCGGCAGGATTGATGGCACCGATATTAGTCGTTGCCCAAAGGGTACCGCTGGGCAAGCCGAGGTCAACATACTCGTGTTGTGCATGAGCCGTAATCGCCATCAGCATGACGGTAAGGAGAGAAAAAAGTTTTATCTTCATAGTTTGAAAGTTTAATTGTCCTTGATGATGTTCGACACAGCCACGATGTCGGCGATGTCGATGACACCGTCGAGGTTCACGTCGGCATTGGCCTTGCTGAAGCCTGCTGGCGTATTGCCCATGATGTAGTCCGTCATGGCTACGATGTCGGCAGAGGTTACCTTTCCGTCACCATCGGCGTCGCCCTTGAGGGTAGCGGGAATGGTGAAGTAGCCAGGAGCCTCCAGGCCGCCGTCGGGACGGGCGTAGGTTGCATCCTTATAGCCATCATCGATGAGCGTCGTTCCCATGCCGCCAACAATCTTATTGCAGCCAGAGAACATCATATAGGAATTGGTCAGTGCCTGGCTTGTTGTGCTCCAGTCACTATTGCAATAGATGGTTGTCAACTTCGAGCAACTGGCGAACATTAACCCCATATTCGTCACTTTTCTGACATCGAATGAACTGACATCGACCGTCTGGAGCGCACTGCAGTTAAAGAACATGCTGTTCATATCCGTTACGTTCTTTGTATTGAACGAACTGAGGTCGAGCGAAGTCAGCGACAAGCACATGGTGAACATACTCCTCATATTCGTTACGGTGAAGGTGTTGAGGTTCTCCAGTCCTTCGATGGTCTTCAGTTTCGAAAGGCTATAGAAAGAGAATGTCTCGGGGTTAACCCCGCCGAAGAACATATTCTCCATCGACGTCAGGGTAGCATCCATCATCGAGGGGTCGATCACGGCTTTGGTCACTTTATCGTAGTAGCCTGTGAAGCGCACGGCATCGGGATCTCTTGCCGGGTCGTACAGTTCGTGGTAGGGGTTCTTTGGGTTATAGTTCTCATCGAAATAATAGGTCAGCGTCTGGGTTGCCTCATCGTATACGGTATATACCGAGAGTGGAAGAGTGAAGTAGCCCGGATTCCTCGTGCCTCCGTCAGGACGGGCATAGGTCAGGTCTACATGCGATTTGTCGTAGGCCGTTTCCTTGCCGCCCACCAGTGAGGTGCAGCCATCGAACATGTTTCTCCCGACAATGGCACTATTTTCAGACCAGTCATCTCTGCAATAGATCGTATGCAGAGACGTGCAACTTCCGAACATTTCCGCCATATTCTCAACGTTGGCAATGTTGAAATTCCTGAGATCCAGTGATGGTAAGGAAAGGCAGCCGTAGAACATATTTTCCATATATTTCACATTGGCGGTGTTGAACGAACTGATATCCAGTGATGTCATAGAAGCGCAGCCGAAGAACATAAACGACATGTTCTCAACGTTGGCGGTGTTGAACGAACTGAGATCCAGTGATTTCACGTAATAGCAGCCGTAGAACATCTTCTCCATATTCGTCACCCTGGCGGTCTGGAGATTCTCCAAGCCTTCGATGGCCGTCATCTTGAGGAGTGCGTGATCAACATCTCCGCCATAGAACATATTCTCCATAGATGACAAATGTGTTTGGTTCATCGACCCGTCGATGACGGCTTTCTTCACATCCAACGAATAGTCCATGAAACGCAAGGCACCTGGGTCGTTGGCAGGGTCGTACAACTCATGGTAGCGGTTCTCTGCGTCATAGTTGCTGTTATAATAATAGGTGAGCGTCTGCGTCGTTTCATTAAACGCAGTATATACTTTCGGCGCAGGGAGGGTGAAGTAGCCCGGTCTCCTCATGCCTTCGTCAGGACGGGCATAGGCTATGTTTATATGAGATATGTCGTAGGTCGATCCCTTGCCGCCCGCCAGTGAGGTGCAGCCATCGAAAATTTCACTCCCGCTAATGGCATCATTATCTGACCAGTCATTGCTGCAATAGATGGACTTCAGAGATTTGCAATTACTGAATATTCCCCTAATAGTCGTTACTTTGGCAACATTGAAGTTGCTGATGTCGAGCGAGGTCAGTGCTTCACAACCATAGAACATATTGACCATGCTCTCAACGTTGGAGGTGTCGAACGAACTGAGGTCCAGTAATGTCAGGGCTTTGCATTCACCGAACATAGCCGCCATATTCTTCACATTGGAGGTGATGAAATTACTGAGGTCGAGCGAGGTGAGACCTGCGCATTCAACGAACATTCTCGCCATATCCTCAACTTTGATGGTGTTGAACGACCTGAGATTCAGCGATGTCAGGGCGGAGCAGCCCTCGAACATTCCCCTCATGCTCGTCACATTGGCAGTATTGAGATTCTCCAAGCCTTCGATGGACTCCATATTCGATAGGCTATTGTCATGGTTTGTCTCTGGGTTTGTCCTGCCATAGAACATGTTCTCCATCGATGTCAGTGGCGCATTCTTCATCGACGGGTCGATGACGGCTTTCTTCACATCCTCGGCATAGTCATTGAAGCGCACGGCTTTAGGGTTATTCACTGGGTCGTAAAACTCATGGTAGGGGTTCCCTACGTCATAGTTGTTGTCGTAGTAATAGGTGAGCGTCTGCGTCGATGCATCGTAGACGGTGTAAACTTTCGGTGTCGGGAGGGTGAAGTAGCCCGGATTCCTCGTGCCTTCGTCAGGATGGGCATAAGCGAGGTCTGTATGTGATTCGTCGTAAACCGTTCCCTTGCCGCCCACCAGTGAAGTACAATCTTCGAACAATTCTCTTGAGCTAATGGCCTCATTATCTGACCAGTCATTGCTGCAATAGATCGTATTCAGAGACAGGCACCTCTCGAACATCGTCCACCGCTTCGTTACATTGGCGACATTGAAGTTTCTGATATCCAGTGATTTCAGGGCAGAGCAAAATGCGAACATTAATTCCATATTCTTTACCTTTGCAGTGTTGAACGAACTGAGACTCAGTGATGTCAAGTCAGAGCACTGGTAGAACATACTCGCCATGTTCTCAACATTGGCGGTGTTGAACGAACTGAGATCCAGTGATGTCAGGGCAGAGCACAGGCGGAACATTCTCGCCATGTTCTTTACTTTGGCGGTATTGAACGATCTTAGATCCAGTGATGTCAGACCCTTACAAAACTCAAACATCGATTCCATATTCGTCACCTTGGAAGTGTTGAGATTCTCCAAGCCTTCGATAACCGTCATGTTTCTCAATGCATGGTTGGCTTCTGTCTCCTCGTCATATCCGCCATAGAACATACTTTTCATGGATGTCAATGATGCCTTCTTCATCGATGGGTCGACGACGGCTTTCTCCACATCTCTGTAATAGTCCGTGAAACGCATGGCATTAGGATTATTGACAGGGTCGTACAACTCATGGTAGGGGTCACCTGCGTCATAGTTGTTGTCGTAGTAATATGTGAGCGTCTTCGTCGATGCATCGTAGACGGTGTAAACTTGTGCTGCCTGTGCATGGGTGATCGCCAAAAACATGCTGCACAGCAATGTTGCGAAAAGGGTAAATAGTTTCTGTTTCATTGTCGTATTACTTTTCTTAGTTGTTCATGATGATGTTCGACACAGCCACGATGTCGGCGATGTTGATGACACCATCGAGGTTCACGTCGGCATTGGCCTTGCTGAAGTCAGCGGGCGGATTGCCCATGATGTAGTCCGTCATGGCTACGATGTCGGCAGAGGTTACCTCTCCGTCACAATCGGCATCGCCCTTGAGGGTAGCGGGAATGGTGAAGTAGCCAGGAGCCTCCAGACCGCCGTCTGGACGGGCGTAGGTAGCATCCATCTTTTTATCCTCTATGAGCACCGTACCCTGTCCGCCCACCAATTTATTGCAGCCGTAGAACATCATATAGGAATCGGTCAAAGCCGGGCTTTCGTTCCAGTAGCCGTTGCAATAGATGGTTGTCAACCCCGAACAACTGGCGAACATCTGACGCATATTCGCCACCTTGCTGATGTCGAACGAAGTGAGATTAAGCGTCTGGAGGCCCTTGCAGCCTATGAACATGGAATACATATCTGTGACGTTGGAGGTATTGAACGCACTGAGGTCGATTGAGGTCAGCGACTGGCAATAATAGAACATTCTATACATGTCCGTCACATGGGCCGTATTCAGGTTCTCCAGCCCTTCGATGGTCGTCATAGCAGACAGGCTTTGCTCATGGAAGCCTTCATCATTAAAGCCGCCATAGAACATGTTCCTCATTGATTTCAACGGGGCACTCTTCATCGAGGGGTCAATCACGGCCTTCTTCACCTGGTCGTAGTAGCCCGTGAAGCGAATGGCATTGGGTTCTTTGACGGGATCGTACAACTCGGTCACGCCAGTACGCGACTCCCGCTTGTCGTCATAGTAGTAGGTCAGCGTCTTCTTTTTAGAGTTGTACACGGTATATACTTCCCTCTTAGTGAAGTAGCCGGGAGCCTCCGCGCCATCGTCAGGACGGGCGTAGGTCTTGTCAACAACTTCCGCGTCGTAGGTTGTTCCCTTGCCGCCGACTAATGCTTTGCAATTATAGAACATATTTTTGGAACTAGTCAATGTTGCACTCGTGCTCCAGTCGTCAGCGCAATAAATGGTGGTCAATTTTTTACAAGCATAGAACATAAAGTCCGTATATTTAACCTTACTCACGTCGAACGAACTAAGGTCGAGGGAGGTCAGGCCAGAGCAGCCATAGAACATCTGTTCCATGACCGTCACGTTAGAGGTGTTGAACGAACTGAGGTCGATGGATCTCAGGCCAGAGCAGCCATCGAACATCCAACCCATAGCCTTCACTTTGGTAGTGTTGAACGAACTGAGGTCGAGGGATGTCAACGACGAGCATCTATTGAACATACTTTCAATACTCGTCACTTGGGCCGTATTAAGATTCTCCAGTCCCTCAATGGCCGTCATGTTAGTCAGAGCGTAATATTCTGAGGTTTCTGAATTATGTCCTCCATAGAACATCCTTCTCATTGACGTCAGCGGAGCCTCTTTTATCGATGGGTCGATAATGGCTTTCTTCACCTGATCGTGGTAGGCCTCAAAGCGCAAGGCATTGGGATTATTAATAGGATCGTATAATTCTTGGAAGGGATCACTCAGGTAATAGTCGTTGTCGTAACGGTAGGTCAGTGTCTGTTTCGTTGGGTCAAACACGGTATACACCTTCTTGGCCTTCGACTTGCTGGTGAAATAGCCCGGGGCTTTCAGACCGCCATCCAGGCGGGCATAGGTCGCGTCTGTATATGAACTGTTGTAGGCTGTTCCCTCGCCGCCAACCAACGCTTCGCAACCAGTGAACATTCCTTTAGAATCAGTCAACGTTGTGCTCTTACTCCAGTCGTCAGCGCAATAAATGGTGGTCAATGCAGTACAGCCAGCGAACATACCATCCATACCTGTCACTTTTGAGATATTGAACGAAGTGAGGTCGAGGGATGTCAGGGCATCGCATCTATAGAACATCGCAGTCATAAACATCACATTAGAAGTGTCGAACGAACTGAAGTCGAGGGATTTCAGGGCAAAGCAGTTCCAGAACATCGCAGCCATAAACGTTGTTTTGGTCGTGTTAAGGTTCTCCAGTCCCTCAATGGTCGTCATCTGAGTCAGGTTGTATTCTTCGTCGGTTTCTGAATTATATCCGCCGTAAAACATTCTATACGTCGAGATCAGCGGTGCCTCCTTCATCGACGAGTCGATGACGGCCTTCTTCACCTGGTCGTGGTATTCCATGAAACGCAGGGCGTTAGGACTGTTGATGGGGTCGTACAACTCATGGTATGTATTGACAGCCCTATAGTCGTTGTCGTAACGGTAGGTCAGCGTCTGCGTTGCCTCGTCATAGACGGTATATATATCCCGCTCCTTAGTGAAGTAGCCTGGGGCGCTGGAACCGCCATCCAGGCGGGCATAGGTCTTGTCAACGACATTCTCGTTGAAAGGCGTACCCTTGCCGCCAACCAATGCCGTGCAATCGGCGAACATATATTTAGAGTCTTTCACCGCAGCACTCTTGCTCCAGTCGTCATTGCAATAAATGGTGGTCAACGACGAGCATCCATTGAACATGTGGCTCATATCCGTCACCTTGGAAATGTCGAACGACGTGAGGTCGACGGATTTCAGGGCTGGGCACTTGAAGAACATCATCGTCAGGCTCGTCATCTTTGACGTGTTAAGGTTCTCCAGTCCC
Source organism: Prevotella sp. (assembly GCA_017618275.1). Taxonomy (GTDB): domain Bacteria; phylum Bacteroidota; class Bacteroidia; order Bacteroidales; family Bacteroidaceae; genus Prevotella. Next base: position 125,879 of record JAFZUS010000111.1, on the reverse strand, counting down.
ACAATGGTCGTCATGGATGTCAGGCTTTGGGATGTATTGGTGGCTTCATTGAATCCACCTTGGAACATCTTCCTCGTCGACGTGAGCGGTGCATTTTTCATCGACGGGTCGATCACTACTTTCTTCACTTTGTCGTAGTATTCCGTGAAGCGCACGGCATCATGTAGATTGATGGGGTCGTACACTTCATGGTATGTATTGGCAGCGTTATAGTTGCTGTCATAATAATAGGTCAGCGTCTGCGTTGCATCATCATAGACAGTATAGACTGTCCTCTTTGTGAAGTAGCCGGGAGCCTCTGGGCCACCGTCAGGCCGGGCGTAGGTCTTGTCAATGACTTCCGCGTCGTAGGTTGTTCCCTTGCCGCCGACTAATGCTTTGCAATAGTAGAACATTTTTTGGGAACTAGTCAATGTTGCACTCGTGCTCCAGTCGTCATTGCAATAAATGGTGGTCAATTTTGAGCATCCATAGAACATGTAACTCATATCCGTCACCTTGGAAATGTCGAACGAACTGAGGTCGAGTGAAGTCAATTTATAGCAACTATCGAACATATTGCGCATATCCGTCACCTTGGCGGTGTTGAACGACATCAGATCGAGGGTGGTCAGGACATTGCAATGCCAGAACATACTGTGCATATTTGTCACCTTGGCCGTGTTGAACGAACTGAGGTTGAGGAATTCCAGGGCTTGGCATTCAAAGAACATAAACTCCATATCCGTCGTATTAGAAGTGTTGAGATACTCCAGCCCCTCAATGGCCGTCATGTTAGTCAGAGAGTAGTATTCTTTGGTTTCTGAATTAAATCCTCCGTAGAACATCCTCCTCATCGATGTCAGTGGCGCATTCTTCATCGATGGGTGGATGACGGCTCTCTTCACCTGGCCGTGGTAGGCCTCGAAGCGCAAGGCTTTGGGATTATTGACGGGGTCGTACAACTCATGGTAGGGGTTCCCTGCGTCATAGTTGTTGCCGTAGTAATAGATGAGCGTCTTCGTCGATGCATCGTAGACGGTGTAAACTTGTGCTGCCTGTGCATGGGTGATCGCCAAAAACATGCTGCACAGCAATGTTGCGAAAAAGGTAATTAGTTTCTGTTTCATTGTCGTATATAATATTTTGTGCAAAGATATACAATTAATTTGGATTATGCCTCATTTCCTCCGTTAAAATAACAAAAAGCGTATCAGGAAACGTCGTATCGAAAATTAGTACTGTCGTAACGACTTTTTTACCCGCTCATCCCACCTATCCCACACTGAAAGTAAAAAATCTTACGTGTGGGATAGGCGGGATGAGCGGGATGTTTTCATCACAAAGTGTCTGACACCTTGTGAGTTAATATCCATTTTATGCTACATAGCAATGAGATACTCAGATAGACTTTCCATATCCTTGAATTTATGGATTGTAGCATTGCTGATGCCTCGTTTGCGTTCTTGGCTACGGCCCTCAGCAACTTTATTCATCATAACCTCAACATCGACTTTTCTATTGATGAACTCGAATTTGATGTTCTTGTTATCATCCATGATGTTGCAAACCTCGTCGGCAAACGATCGTGACATAAAGCCGATGCCTTCGAAATCGAGCGTAACTTCGGTAGCGTTTTCATTAATACAAGCTCGCAGTTCTGATGCTCTTGACCTGGTGTAAAGGTCTGCACTATAAATGGTATTCAACTTAATTGTCTGTTTCATATCTATAATCCTCCCTTATTCTAAATAGTCTGTATAATTAAAATTTTCGTTGCACCGAATTCTTAGTCGTTGAGGATGATGTTCGACACAGCCACGATGTCGGCGATGTTGATGACACCGTCGAGGTTGACGTCAGCATTAGCCTTGCTGAAGCCGGCGGGCGTATTGCCTATGATGTAGTTCGTTATGGCTACGATGTCAGCAGCGGTTACCTCTCCGTCATTGTTAGCGTCGCCCATGATGTCGTTCTGTAGCGTGTCCGTCACCGTCCAGCCTTCAGGGATGCCGTTCTCGCCCCTTGTCCAGGCCGTCATGCCTGGTGCCTGGGTGAACGTCCCCTTGTCGGCCACTCCTGTGAGCCACTCCAACGTACAGTTGTCTGCCGATATGTCGGTGGCCAGGCAGGTGACGCTGCTAAGTTTCTCACAGTCTTTGAACATGTAGCAATAGCAATCTCTTGCCAGTTCAGTGGCTGGCAGGACGGGAGCCTTGGTCAGTGCTGTGCACTCCTGGAACATGGCAGAGTAGCACCCATTGGCCAACGTGGTGGCCGGGAGTTCTGGGGCCTTGGTCAGCGACGTGCAGCCCAAGAACATCTCGCTGTAGCATGATTGTTCCAACTCCGTGGCAGGCAGGGCAGGGGCCTCTGTGAGTCCTGTGCATCCGTTGAACATGCCAGAGTAGCACATTTTGGACAACTTCGTCGCTGGCAGCAGCAGTTTGTGGACGGGATGGTTCTTGATGTGGGTGTTGCCCCTGAACAAACCAAAGAAATCTACTCCTTCCGGTATCTCGGTGACCGTCTTGTAGTCTTTGCTGCTGATCAGGCTCATGACGTTGCCATAGACGTAACAGTCGGCATCGCATTGAATGTTGTTGCTGGCGTAATAAGATGTGTTATCGCTGCTGAACCATACTTGCTGTCCTGCCTTCATGGTGATCTCGGTGTAGGTCTCGGCATCGATGGTCTTCACTTCATCGCCGCTGACCCTGTAGGTCACAGGGCCCGCTGCGTTGTTAAGGAAGGCCACGGTGCCGTCGGCAATGGCCTCGAGCATGAGCGGGCCGTCGTCGGTTTTTTCGTAGATTTCTGTCCAGCCTTCGGGTATGCCGCTCGCACCCGACGTCCAGTTTGCCCCCGCTTTTGTGATGATCGTGCCTTTGGCGGCCACTCCACTGAGCCAACCGCTGGTACAATAATTGGCAGTAATATCAGTGGCCAGACAGGTCACGCTACTAAGTTTCTCGCAACCGTTGAACATGTCGCCATAGCATCCTTCATCCAACTTTTGGGCAGGCAGAACGGGGGCCTTGGTCAGACTGGTGCAGCCGTAGAACATGAAGTAATAGCAGCACCATTCCATCTTCATGGCGGGCAGGTCGGGGGCCTCGGTCAGCGATGTGCAACCCCAGAACATGGCGTTATAGCACCATTCGTCCAACTGCGTGGCAGGCAGGGCGGGAGCCTTGGTCAGTGCAGTGCAGCCGTAGAACATGGCTTTATAGCACGCACTTTCCATCTTTGTGGCAGGCAGAGCGGGGGCCTCGGTCAAGGCTGTACAGTCCTGGAACATGTTCTCGTAGCAGTTCTCGGTCAGGGTCGTGGCAGGGAGCAACAGTTCTTTTGAAGGATGGTTCTTGATGTGGGTATTGATACTGAACAGACCGGTGAACGTGCTCTCTCTCGTTAGTTCGGTGGCCGTCGGGTAATTCTTGCTATTTATCAGACTCATAATGTTGCCATAGATGTAGCAGTCGGCTGTGCAGTTTATTCTGCTGATTTTGCCGAAACTCTCGCCATAGGTGTCATTGTCGCCAAAGAAACTGGCCTTCTGGCCGGCTGTCAGGGTGATGTTGGCCTCAGTGCCTGACTCTACGGTCTTCACTTCATCATCGCCGCTGACCTTGTAGGTCACGGCACCTGCTGCCTTGTTGGTGAAGGTCACGGTACCGTCGGCGATGGCTTCCAGCGTCAGAGGCATTTCGTTAGCGTCGGTGGACTTCTCGGTTACCACGGGCATTGCGGAACTCTGGGCCCACGTGACAACGCAGAAAAGTATCATGGCGACAGATAAAATCAATTTCCTTTTTAACATAATTATTTATGGCGTTTTATTAATGATTAATGCCTACATGTCAATAATGGCGGCAAAGTTACGAATAAGTGAACAAAATACCAAATTAATTTGAGTATTTTTGAAAATGAAGGGGCCGGAGAAATTCTCCGACCCCCTGATACATTTACCCTGCACTTCCGTCACCAGAGATGTGCCGGAATCGCCGTGGCTTATCCTTCGTCGAAGCCGCTGCCGCCGGACTCCTGAGCGCTGATGGTGAACCAGACGGTGCCGCCACGATAGACCACGAGGCTGTGGCCTGCCTCTACGTTCAGCCCGCTGAAGGTAGCGCCGTTGGCATTGTGGCTGGTGGGGTTGATGGCATCGCCCGTGCCGTCCACCTTGGCGGTGAACACCACCTCACCGAGGTTGTTGCCGCTGATGGCTACCGTTGTGACAGGAGCCGTTGCCGTCACGCTGCCGCCGGCAATGCTCTGGCTGACACCGTTGATGGCGGCCATGGTGTTGTAGGTGGGCTCACCGGGAGTCACACCGCCGCTGCCGCCACTGGGGGTGACATCGCCAGTAGAGCCTGTACCGCCTGTACCTGCATTGTTGAGATAGAGTTCCGACTCCATGTCGATGTCCGACGAAACGTAACTGGACTCGACGGCCTCGGCCAGGCTGCACAAGTCGCTGCCGAATCCTGCCTCATTCAGCACGAGTTGGCAATTGCTGCGGAACCAGTCGCCACTCTTGTCCTTGCGGCTGATGATGATACCGGCTGCCACCACAATACCACCATTGCCCAGCACGAAGTTGAAGTGGTCGGTGTCGAACTCGAAAGTGGAGAAGTTCAGGCGGTTCTTCCAGTTAGAGCAGGGGAACTCACCCTCGCTATCGACAATCTCGGTCGACATCGGAGCACCTGATCCGTCGTCATTGCGGGGGTTAAGTACGATACGTGCGAGATAGGCCTCGTACTCACCTTCGTTTTTCTGAACGGTCACAAAACTGACTTGATCGCCTCGTTGCAGGCCCCATGCCTTGACAAAGTCTGCATAGGTGCGGCCGGGCGTGTTGACATACGCCACATGGCCACCCTCGGCATCGATGCCCACAGTCACCTTGGGTAGATGGCCCTGTGAGATGATGGCGGCGAAGGGCGTACACAAACCGCTCTGCAGGGGAGCGAACTGATAGAACTGGGCCAGGCTCTGGCCGGACTGCTGGAGGGCCGTTGCGCGCTCACGCAGATAGCGCAGGTTTAGCGAACGGAAGCGCTCCGCACACTTCGCTCCGTTGCTAAAGCCCTCGAAACTGTGGTTACAGATGGCCTTCAACATGGCGTATACCATGCCAACCACCTTCACTAGGATGCGCTGTAGTGTCTGCGCATCCGATTTCGGATTCTTCGGCGTGACGATGATACGACCGATGGTCTTACCGTCACGCTGGTAGTACGTCTTGTTTCCGCATTTGCCGGAAGCACCGTACATTTCTTGATTCATCTGTGACATAGTGAATAAAGAATTAAATGAAACAATAGTAATCATTACCCACAGCACCGGGATGGTTCTGAGATGTCTTAGGGCAATCATAGAGAAGTCCATGAGTAATCCATGAGTAGTCCATGAGATGTGCTTGAGATGTCTTTGAGTTTCCATTTCCAAATACTGTTTCGATGATTTCGGGGGCAAAGGTAAGCAATATTATTACGCCCTCCTAGCGATTGGAAAAAGCCGATTTTGGATTGGAAAAAAAACAGAGGTCCCGTCAAGGAACCTCTGTTGGGTGGATATCCGCGAAATACCGATGTACAGGGGTTAAAACCTGAAATTGTCGACATTGGTTCGTATCTCCCTTATTTTGTTAAAGTAGGGAGAGTTGTGGAAAATACAGCCGACCTCCTGGAAAACGGCCTTGAGCGTCCCGTCAGGGTTAGGATGGTTCTTGAAGTTGAAGGACATACGCGCTTCATCGATGAAGAGGGGTTCCATTTTTGAATAATTGACGCTGTTCGCGTTGTTGTTGAACGTCTTGGCAGTGAACCTCTTCTGGCCTGTGAACACAAATTTCTCCAAATACTCGCAAAACGGCTGGCGCGAGGTATTGTTCAGAATCTTAATGCGTATGAAATAGTAATGCATCAGCAGGCAAAACTCAACCAGTTTTATTTTCCCGCCGCAGACCTCTCCCTTGTCACCGTAGCCGAAGATGTTGAGGACGATTTTCTTGATGCAGTCCGACATCAGGCCTGCGTCAATAGGCGGAAGGAAGAGGTCGCTGCCCGGCGGTTCGCCACCGGAATCGCGAATAAGTCTGCGGTTAATGAAATACAGGTCGTCAGCGTTGTGTATCACTTCTTTTGCCAAGGCAATCAAAGTGGTATACTGCCTCGACCCGTCATCCCCAGGCGCGACTGAGCCCGACAATCTCCGTACAAGACCAGTCGTCCTGATCCCTCCATTCAGAAGGCCGTGTCGCTTCATTTGGCGCAACCTGTACCTCTCCATCGGGCCTTTCAATCTAAAAGAAGGCCCCGTTCCCGTTGCCTCAACCAGTGACACTGCAAAGCGATCCGTAGGGATAGCATTGATCTGTCCCATTGTCATCTTTTGCACTATGATAGGTACATCGTCGTTTGGCAGAAGCGCCGATCGTCCTGCCAACACCACTTGGGTTCCCAACAAGCGGGAATGTAAAGACCCTCCCGCAGGGTTTGAAGACATTGTTTTCATATCGCAACTGTTTTAAATGTGAATACTTTTTTCTAATCCAGTGAAATTGTAGTATCAGTGTCGATATGATGTCCCTTGACATTGTGCCCCCGCACAACCGATTCACGTTGCAAATATACATCTTTTATTTGAATCTTCCAAGTTTTTTCCCGATTTTTTTGAAAAAATTGAAAAATCCTCCGCTCCCCCCTCCGATAATGCAAGGGAAAAAGGAGCCCTTGGCCTCGCGCCAAGGGCTCCTTTAAAACATGGCTGCCGAGCCCTATCCGAAACGTTAGTCGTTGAGGAGGATGTTCGACACAGCCACGATGTCGGCGATGTTGATGACGCCGTCGAGGTTGACGTCGGCATTAGCCTTGCTGAAGCCGGCGGGCATATTGCCCATCATGTATTTCGTCATGGCTACGATATCGGCAGCGGTTACCTGTCCGTCACCATCGGCATCGCCCTTAGGGTAAACAGAAACAATTTCAAACAATTCATCCTCCCCATCATTGACACTAAGCATGAAAGTGTACACACCGTTGGCCAAACCCGACACTTTTGTCTCTGCCGAATTAGGAGAAGCAATGATGGCTGTATTAGGCCCTTTCAATTGTATCCATGTATATGAATAGTTTCCTGTACCTCCCTTTGCAGAGCCGGACAAGGTTGTTTCTTTTTCTTGCAAAGAGAATCCCTTATCAGAACAGATAGACATGGACAACTCCGAAGCATCATCCCAAGAAGTAGTAGGTTTATAAGTCAACCATCCTCTCGTTTGCTCCAACATATACGCTCCGTTTTCTGTCATGTCTTCGTCTGTCCATCCTGATTTTTTGTAGCATTCGCTTTTCAAAACAGACCACTTAGCATCGTCTCCTCCTATGTTACTCATAGACCAAAAACAATTGATAACGCCTCTCGACTTGAATATGTCAAACAAACCTCCATCATTTTTATTATTGGCCAGCCCCCATTCAGTTGCGATTACAGGAATCGACGTGTTCCATGTAAGAGAATTATCAGAACTCCAATCATTCTGATGACCATACGGAACATATCCATGCCAAGAATAGGCAATATTCATTTGGCCTTGTCCGGCAGCAGTCACTTCATCAGGTTCTCTAGCGTATTGACTGGAACCCACTATAATGATATTATCCGGGTCGTTGAAACGAATCGCAGGAATAATTTGCTTTGCATATTGTATAACTGTTCCGTTATCACACATGGGCTCATTATATATTTCATACATGACATTTGGATACTTTCCCCATTTTTTTGCAAAATAGGAGAAGAATTCCTGTGCCAAATTTACCCATTCTTCAGCATAATGTTCGTGGAAATCGATAATCACGTAGATGTCATTCTCAATGGCAGCCTTTACTACCTCGTCCACCATTTTCTTTGTATATTCCGGACGATAGTAGTAACAGTCCTTGTTCCAAGTCTCAAGTGGATTGCCAGGACGATCTTGTCCGTTAATGCCACATGGTGCAATGGCGACGGGTAGCCGGATAATTTGAACACTATATTGGTCCACCAAATAATCTACGGTCTCTTTGCACCACCACAATGGTGCCGAACAACTCCAATAGAAACTCGTTCCCATCAGGCAAACTTTATTACTGCTTGCATCGCACACATACCCTTTACTTGTATTTAAGTTTCCATGTCTTGATACGACGAACTCTCTTTTCTTCTCTGGTTTTTCTACAGAAACACCTACTTCCTTAGAAACGCCACCGACAGTAACTGTCACCACGTCGGTAGTTTCAGAATTTCCTGCTTTATAGATGCCATTCACAGCATTGCTCGATCATGTCACAGGAACAGCGATCATTTCTCCTGATGCATTATAAGAGATAGGATAGATGGCCGTTTCACCATAAGGCGTCAGATTAACCTTTGAGGGAACCGTTTTCACAAAAGCAACCGTTTTATCCGTCACATCTGATTCCTGCATTAAGAAATAATCAATGTTCATCACTGCGTCCTCATTTGTAACGGTAATCGTGTGTTCACCTGCTGTCAGATAGAAAGAGGGGCCGTTCACTATTGGGAACTCATACCAGTCATTTATTGGCAATTGATCCCAATCGTCTCCCAACAAACGGTAAGCGTCCAAACTATATACGAAATAAGAACCGTCATCCGTCTGAATACGGAGAAGCCCGTCTCTCCCAGTTATGTACTTAAAAGAGAATTGATAAAAACCTGTTTCTTGTACATTGACATTATAGATTAATTGTTCGCCGGGCACATCAAAATTGCCAATGGCTTGACCATCATTTACTGTTGTGATCTCGTCAGAGGTGACACATTTTGCATACAATTCAGCATCGATTTTAGTCTGAGCAGATGCACTCAGCAAACTCATAAACAAACTTGCTAGCAAAAGAAGAGTCGTTTTAATTTTTAGTTCCATATCGCAATTGTTATTAAGGAAATCATATACTTCAATTTGCAAAATTACTTTATTTTTCGATAATAACGTCATTTTCCCTCATTTTTTTAATTATCAGGCGGAGAAAATTCTCCGTTACCCATGTTTTTCCAATCCAAAAGAAACTTTTTCTACGGGTTTGCACTATATTTTGCCATTAAGAAAGACGTGACATAAAAATTGGCCGAAAGTCTTGGAACTTTCGGCTTTTTTTCGTAATTTCGCGGCCAAATAAAACAAACAGACATGAAAAAATTCTATACCATTGTATGGCTGCTCATGACGAGCCTGGCGCTCTCTGCAGCAGAAATCAGCCAACAGCAGGCATTAGGCAACGCACGCTCTTTCATGCTCCAGAAGAGAGGTGACGGACAGGCCGCAGCCCGTGCCCAGAAGAATATAAACATGCAGGCTGTACCCACAGGGATACCTGAACTCTACGCCTTCAACATCGAGGGAGGCGGCTACGTGATCGCATCGGCCGACGACCGTACCCTGCCAGTGCTGGGATACAGCCTGACTGGCTGTTTCGATGCCAGCCGCATACCCGACAACATGAGCGCATGGCTGCAGGACTATGCCGAACAAATCAGAATGCTGGGCAACATCACTGCGACTTCAGCGGCCGGCAACGACATGGGCATGACGGCCATCGAGCCGCTCATGCAGACACGATGGGGGCAACACGAACCTTATAACCTGTGGGGTCTACATTGATTCGCAAATAGTACCTTTGCAGTTAGACAAAACTAAAGATAGAAGAATATGAAGAAGATTCTGACGACACTGGCAGCCGCACTGTGCTGCATGATGACAAGCCCCGCACTGGCGGAGGATGTGAAAGTGACATCGCCCGACGGGCGACTGGTGGTAAACGTGAGTTGCGACGGCGGCAGGCTATACTACGACGCCACGCTCGACGGACAGAGGATGCTGGAGAAGTCGGCCCTCGGCCTGAAGACGAGCATCGGCGACCTGACGCGCGACCTGACGCTGAAGGGGCAGAAGAGTGATGCCGTGAGCAAACAGTACCAGATGCGCGGCACGAAGGCCTCGAAGGGCGACTACCAGGCCAACACGCTGACACTCGACGTGGAGAACAAGGATGGCAGGAAGATGAGCATCACGTTCCAGGTGAGCAACAACGACATCGCGTTCCGCTACGCCTTGCCCCGCCAGAACGTAGGTCGCAAGGAGATGAAACGCGTACGGATACTGAGCGAATTGAGCAGTTTCTCATTCCCCGACGGCACCACGACCTTCATCTCGCCACAGATAGGCCCTGAAAGCGGTTGGGAGCAGACGAAGCCGAGTTATGAAGAGGGCTACAGCGCCGACGCGCCGATGGACAAGCCGTCGCAGTACGGGCATGGATATATCTTTCCGGCTCTTTTCCACCTCCCAACGGGCTGGGCACTGGTGGCTGAGACGGGCGTAGGCTCGAACTACTGCGGAAGCCACCTTTCTGATTATCAGGCTGGCACGGGCTATACCGTGGCCTACCCCGATGCGGGCGAGAACAACGGCTTCGGCTCCGACTTCGCCGCCATCCCCCTGCCCGGCGAGACACCCTGGCGCACTGTCACCCTCGGCACGACGCTCAAACCCATCGTGGAGACCACCATCAGTTACGATGTGGTAGAGCCGCGCTACCAACCCAGCACCGACTACTGCCCGGGCCGCTACACATGGAGTTGGCTGCTCTGGCAGGACAACAGCATCAACTACGACGACCAGGTGCAGTTCATCGACCTCGCCTCGGCGATGGGCTTCGAGTACTGTCTCGTAGATAACTGGTGGGACACGCAGATCGGGCGTGACCGCATTGCGGAACTCTCGAAATACGCCCAGTCGAAAGGTGTACACCTGCTGCTATGGTACAACAGCAACGGCTTCGCCAACGATGCGCCACAGACACCCCGTGACTGCATGAACACCGCCATCGCCCGCGAACGGGAGATGAAGTGGATGCAGAGCATCGGCGTAAAGGGCATCAAGGTGGACTTCTTCGGAGGCGACAAACAAGAGGTGATGCGACTCTACGAGGATATCCTCAGCGACGCTAACCGCTACGGGTTGCAGGTCGTATTCCACGGCTGCACCATCCCACGCGGTTGGGAGCGGATGTACCCCAACTACGTAGCCTCGGAGGCTGTGCTGGCTTCCGAGAACCTGTACTTCGGCGAAGGAGCCACCATCAGCGAGTCGTTCGACCTCACCCTCCATCCTTTCTGTCGCAACGCCACAGCCTCGATGGACTGGGGCGGCATCATCATGAACAAATGGATGTCGCGCGACAACAAGAGCCGCCACACGCGCAAGACCACCGACATCTTCGAGATGGCCTCCGGACTCATCATGCAGACCTCGGTGCAGTGTGTGGCCATGCAACCCAACAACCTGCAGGAACTGCCGCAGTTTGAGATGGACTTCCTGAAGACGCTGCCGACGACCTGGGAGGAGACACGCTACATCGACGGTTATCCTGGCAGATATGTCGTCCTGGCCCGTAAGGCCACCAACGGACAGTGGTACGTGGCCGGACTTTCCGCTGAGAAAGAGCCGCTGACGCTGACCCTCGACCTGCCGATGTTTGCCGCTGGCGAGACGCTCAACTACTACATAGACGACAAGAAGAGCGGTGAACCCACACTCACCACCCTCAAGATAGACAAGAAAGGCAAGGCGAAGGTGACCCTGCAACCCAATGGCGGGCTGATCCTGTGCAGATAAAGTAAATACAGAATGAAGATTATCGTATCACAGGAGATTGAGAGCGTCTGCCCCACCTTTGTGGGGGCCGCCGTCGAGGCGCAGGTGGTGAATACCCCCTACTGCGCCGAACTATGGGATGAGATACACGCCCTCGAGGAGCGGTTCCGCAACGAACTCACTACTGAGTCGTTGAAGCAACTGCCCGGTATCGCCGCCACACGCAATGTCTACAAGGCCTGCGGCAAAGACCCATCCCGCTACCGTCCGGCCAGTGAACAACTGATCCGACGGATGCTGCAAGGCAAGGAACTCTATCAGATAGACACGCTGGTAGACCTGGTGAACCTGGCCTCCATCGCCTTTGGCTACAGCATCGGCGGCTTCGACGCGGACAAGTTCGTGGGAGACACGCTGACACTGGGAGTCGGGCGCGAAGGGGAGCCTTACGAGGGGATTGGCAGAGGCATCATCAACATTGCCGGACTGCCCGTATACCGTGACGCCGAAGGGGGTGTAGGCACCCCCACCAGCGACCACGAACGGACGAAGATGACACTCAGCACCACCCACCTCGTGGTGCTCATCAACGGATACGACGGCAACGAGGCGCGTGTGACGGACAATGCCCGCTTCATCCAGCAACTGCTACGGAAATACTGCCAGAGTGACGGCGGCAGTGTGACCATCTATCGCTAAACGGAGCAGATCCTATCTGGCTTTGCGGACAACCTGGGTGAAAAAGAGGGCTGTCATGATGATGATTCCTACAGGAATCAGCATCCAAGGGCCGTCAGTGATATTCTTTCCGAAAGACACTATTGCCAAAATCAACAACGCGAGTTCGATGGCAAGGACACGACACATGCGAATGGCCCACTCCACCTGACGGATGTTCTCCAGTTTGACGTTGGCAACGTTGATGTGACTGGGGAAATAGGCACCTATCAGCGCGACGGCGACTGCTATCGTTCCGAATATGACACCCATAAAACTGCCCTTCACCTCATCTAAGTCCATCTGATGGGTAGCGATGGCAATGGCCCATGTGACGACCATTATGATGGCTGCCGCTGTCTCGAAGATGGTTCCTTCGAGCGTGCGGTGGACCTTTACTGATTTCAAATCAAATTTGTTCTGTTCCATTGTTTTGCTTCTTCTTGGGCAGGCGCTTGGCTTTGCGCAGGGCTTCGGTGATGATCCACTGCAACTGGCCGTTGGTGCTGCGGAACTCGTCCGCAGCCCAGGCCTCTATCGCATTCATCGTCTCAGCGTCAACGCGGAGGATAAAACTCTTGGTGCTCTTCTCTGCCATGAATTAGTGGTTTAATGTACCTGTGTTCACTACCGGCTGAGCAGAATCGTCGCCGCAAAGCACTACGAGCAGGTTGCTTACCATCGCAGCCTTCTTGTCGTCATCCAGGTCGACGATATTGTCCTTCGAGAGTTTGTCGAGCGCCATCTTCACCATCGACACAGCACCCTCTACAATCTTCTCACGGGCGGTGATGATGGCCGAAGCCTGCTGGCGACGGAGCATCACGGCAGCAATCTCGGGGGCGTAGGCGAGGTAATTGATGCGGGCTTCCACCACCTCGATACCAGCCAAGGCCAGACGCTCGTCAAGTTTCTCCTCCAACTGCTGGTTGATCTCGTCGGCACTTGAACGCAGGGTAGGCTCGTCTTCGCGCTTGTTGTCTTCATCATCGTAGGCATACTGGCCAGCCACCTGACGGAGGGCAGCATCACTCTGTACACGGACGAAGTTCTCCAGGGCGTTCATCAGTCCTTTGGTGTCTGAGCCGACAGTGTTGGGAGTGGCTGCCATCGTCTGGGTGTCCACTTCGAAGAGGGCCTTATAGGTGTCCTTCAGTTTCCACACCAGCACGAGACCGATCATCACGGGATTACCCGTCTTGTCGTTCACCTTGATAGGCTCGGCATCGAGGTTACGGGCACGGAGACTCACTTTCTTGGTGCCGTAGAACGGGTTGATCCAGTAGAATCCCGTCTTGGCAAAGGTGCCGCTGTACTTACCGAACCACGTGGTCACTCTGGCCTCGTTGGGCTCCAACTGCATGTGTCCGCACCACATTATTATATTAATGAGGATGAGCAGGCCACAACCACCCAATAGCCAACCGCCCTGATGCCCGTTAGTTTGATCCAGTTCGATAATACTATTCACAATACCGACAATGGCTAAGATAATAACTACCAGATTGAAGAACAGCATCACGAAGCCGTTCATCACCATTCCTTTGAATGCATACTCTTTTGTTTCCATAATCCTTAATGTTTGATGTTTGATTCTTTAATTCAATATGATATCAATTTGATATCGCAAAGATATGCACTATTTTTCATCCGACAATGGATTTGCCTATAACTTTAACAATCTTTATGACTTAAATTTGGTTATTTGCATACTTATTATTAATTTTGCAGCGATGGAACGATATAAGGAGATATACAAGGTGACGCTGGTAGGAGGGGCAGTGAATGTAATCCTGCTGCTCTTCAAGTTCGTGGCTGGTATTGTAGGTCATAGTGCCGCCATGGTGGCTGACGCCATCCACTCACTGTCTGATTTCGTGACGGATATTATCGTTATAGTGTTTGTCCGTATCAGTGGCAAACCAGAAGACAAGTCACACGACTATGGACACGGCAAGTACGAGACGCTGGCAATGACCATCATCGGTATGGCATTGTTGGCAGTGGCAGTAGGCATTGTGTATAGCGGTATGACGAAAATCATCGCCTGGGCCAATGGCGAACAACTGGAAGCACCGGGTATGCTGGCATTGTGGGCGGCCTTGTTGTCTGTGTTCCTAAAGGAAGGTGTCTATCGCTATTCAATGACCAAGGCCCGTCAGTTGAATTCTCAGGCTGTAGAGGCGAATGCGTGGCATCACCGTAGCGACGCCTTGTCGTCGACAGGCACGGCAATAGGTATCGGAGGTGCCATCTTCTTAGGACAGCGGTGGACGGTACTCGACCCTGTGGCTTCCGTCATCGTAGGTTTGTTTATCGTGAAGGTGTCTGTCGACCTGTTGCGCAATGGCATTGGCGACCTGATGGAACAGTCGCTCCCCGATGCGGTGGAGGAAGAGATGCTTCGTCTGGTGGCATCCCTGCCGGGTGTGGCGGAACCGCACGACCTGCGTACCCGTAGGATCGGAAACCACTATGCCATCGAACTGCATATCCTGATGGATGGCGACATTCCCTTGAAAGAAGCCCACGACAAGGCCTCGGAAGTGGAGGACTTGCTGAGACAGCATTATGGAGAGGAGACGCACGTGGCCGTACATGTGGAACCGAAATAGAGGAAGAATGAATATAGCAGAGATAGAGAACAAGAAGATTGCCGTGCTGCTTTCAGGAGGTGTGGACAGTAGTGTGGTGGTGTATGAGTTTGCGAAACTCGGTTTGCATCCCGACTGCTTCTACATCAAGATCGGCCCTGAGGAAGAAGAGGAATGGGACTGTTCCAGTGAGGAAGACCTGGAAATGGCTACGGCAGTGGCACATAAATATGGTTGTAAACTGGAGGTCATCGATTGTCACAGGGAGTACTGGGATCAGGTGACGAAATACACGATGGACAAGGTGCGTGCCGGCCTGACGCCCAACCCTGACGTGATGTGCAATCGCCTGATTAAGTTCGGGGCCTTCGACGAGAAACGGGGGCACGACTACGACCTGATAGCCACAGGGCACTATGCCCAGACGGAGATTGACGCTGAAGGCAGGAAGTGGCTTGTGACAAGTCCCGACCCCGTGAAGGACCAGACGGACTTCCTGGCACAGATAGCCGACTGGCAACTCCGGAAGGCACTCTTCCCCATCGGACACTATATGAAAGACGAGGTGCGTATCATCGCCGAGCAGGAGCATCTCGTGAATGCGAAGCGCAAGGACTCGCAGGGCATCTGTTTCCTGGGAAAGATCAACTACAACGACTATATCCGTCGTTATTTGGGCGAACAGCCTGGTGATGTGATAGAGTTGGAAACGGGCAAGCGTATCGGCGAGCACAAGGGACTCTGGTTCCATACCATCGGTCAGCGCAAGGGAATGGGCTTTGGAGGCGGCCCCTGGTTTGTGGTAAAGAAGGACGTGGCACAAAACATCCTCTATGTCTCGCATGGCTATGACCCCGAGACGGCGTATAAGCAGGACTTTGCCGTTCATGATTTCCATTGGCTGACGACTCAGGTCAGTGTCGTCGATGTCACCTTCAAGATACGTCATACACCGGAGTATCACCCTGCCACCTTGGAATGGACAGGCGAGCATGCCTTCACCGTCCATTCGAAGGAAAAGATTCACGGGGTGGCACCAGGGCAGTTCTGCGTCATCTACGACGAGAACCACCACCGTTGCTTAGGATCGGGCGAGATTACCGTTTAACTGCTCTAATCCTGGAAATAGACACGCTTGACGCGGTTGGAAACGCCTGTTAGAACTTCGTAGGGAATCGTGTCGAGCACATCGGAGAGCACCGTCACAGGCAGATGTTCTCCGAAGATCTCCACCTGGTCACCCTCACGACAGTCGATGTCCGTCACGTCAATCAAGGCCACATCCATGCAGATATTACCCACGTATTCAGCCTTCTGCCCATTGACAAGACAGTAACAACGACGATTGCCAAGATGACGGTTCAATCCGTCGGCATAGCCTATAGGGATAGCGGCTATCATGCTGTCCCTTTCTATTTTCCCTTTACGACTGTAGCCAACCGTCTCACCTGCTGCCACATGGCGTAACTGCAGAATCGTAGTCTTTAGGGTAGACACGGTTGACAAGATACGATTGTCGCGAGGATCGACACCATACAGGCCGATTCCCAGACGACACATATCCATCTGACGCTCCGGGAAATGCTCAATGCCTGCCGAGTTGTCCATGTGCCGCAGGATCTTATGACTGAAGGCCGCCTGCAACTTCTTGCTACCCTCCTCGAAGAGTGCAAACTGATGGGCGGAGAACTCGTCGAAGCCGTCGCTGTCGGAACCCACGAAATGACTGAACACACTACGTGGGATGATGGCATTCTGATGCTTCAGGCGGTCGATCAACTCGTCGATGTCATTTATGGGATCAAAGCCCAGACGGTGCATGCCCGTGTCGAACTTGATATGTACAGGCCATCCCGTGATACCCTCCTTGCGTGCAGCCTTGATAAGGGCATCGAGCAGACGGAAGGAGTAGACCTCCGGCTCAAGGTCGTAGTCGAACATCGTCTTGAAAGCCGTCATCTCAGGGTTCATAATCATGATGTTTGCCGTGATACCGGCCTTGCGCAATTCCACGCCCTCGTCGGCTACCGCCACAGCCAGATAGTCAACACGGTGATCCTGTAGTGTCTTTCCTATCTCCACAGCACCAGCGCCATAGGCGTCGGCCTTGATCATGCACACCATCTTGGTCTCAGGCTTTAAGAACGAACGGTAATAGTTCAGGTTGTCGACAAGAGCATTGAGGTTCACCTCAAGTATCGTCTCATGCACCTTCTGCTCCAGTTGTTCCGTAATCTGGTCAAAGCCGAACGGACGGGCACCTTTGAGCAGGATCAGTTCATTACGCAGGTTACTGAACACATCACTTGAGAGGAAGTGCTGCACGTCCTGGAAGAACTGTTTATCGCTGATCTGAATCCTGTCTGCCTGTGCAGAGAGTTCCGTACCAATGCCTATGAACTTCTGTATGCCTCGCTTCACGCAGAGATCCGACACCTGGGCGTAGAGCGCCTCAGGAGCGATACCTGTCTGATACATATCACTGAGCACGATGGTTTTCTTGAGTTGCGAGTGGCTACCCGTCTCTATCCTTCGGTTCAGGAAGTCGAGGGCAATGTCGAGTGAGTTGATATCGGAGTTATACGAATCGTTCACGAGGATACATCCCCGCTGTCCCTCCTTCACTTCCAGGCGCATGGCCACTGGCTCCAACGACGGCATACGCTCAGCCAACTGCTGCGGTGTCACGCCAAGATACAGTGCTGTAGCAGCACAGGTGATACAGTCTTCTATAGAAGCCTCATCACTGAAAGGAATGTCGAAGGTGCCTTCCTTGCCCTTATAACGATAGGAGATGGTCTTCCCTTCGACAGACTTCACTAACATCGCCACCTGCTCATCGCACTGCGACCATGCTATCTTCTCACCCTTATAGTGCATCCGACGGATACAACGGCTCACGATGTCGTTGTCAGAACAATATATCATCGCCTGCGTATCATGCATCAGTTCGAGTTTCTCCATACATTTCTCCTCCATCGAACGGAAGTTCTCCTGATGGGCCGCACCCAGGGAGGTGAACACACCCACCGTTGGCTGAATGATATCCCTCAGAGCCATCATCTCTCCAGGTTCAGAGATACCTGCCTCGAAGATTCCTACCTCCGTCTGTTCGTTGAGCAACCATACAGAGAGGGGTACGCCTATCTGTGAATTGTAACTCTTCGGTGAGCGCACAATCTTCTGCGAGGGCAGGAGCACCTGATAGAGCCATTCTTTCACCATCGTCTTGCCGTTGGAACCCGTAATACCCACTATCGGGATGTCGAACTCGTCGCGATGACGCTCAGCCAGTCGCTGCAACGCTGCCAACGGCGAAGGAACGATGAGGAAGTTGGCATCCTTCATGCTCTCCACCTCTCCATTGGGACAGAACTCCTGAATGCCTCTCGATTCTACTACGAAATTACGCACACCTCTTCGATAGAGGTCGCTGATATATTTATGACCGTCGTTGCGGGCCGACTTCAACGCAAAGAAAAGTGTTTCCTCAGGGAAACAAAGAGAACGACTGTCCGTAAGCAGCCATCCTATCTGTGCATCGGCAGTACCGATGCGCCGCGCTCCAATCAGCGTTGTGATTTTCTCTATTGAATAGTTCATATTTCTTTTAATGCTGGATATTTCTCTTGTAAACTTTTTAAGCGAAGCCTAATCTGCTCCTGGAAACGACGGTATTCGTCGGATTCGGGATCAAAGGGCCTATGATTCAAGGCCTGTTTGACGGGTCGCCACTCTTCCAAGAAGACCTTGGCCTCATCAGAAAGACAGGTTTCCACCAGACGTTCCCAGATATACTCCACAGCCTGCTGCGACGGATGCAACATATCCTCCTGATAGAAACGGTAGTCGCGCAATTCGTCGTTTATTATCTCATAGGCGGGGAAATAGGCTATCCTAGATTCCCTAGGAATGCCTAGTATTCTTAGATCCCCTAAAACTCTCTCCACCGCCAGAAGCAGGGTGGCCTTGGAAAGTCGAGAACCATGATACCCGTATTTACGATAACGGATGGGGCTGACGGTCAAGACAATATGTATATCGGGATTCATCTGACGGAGGAGATCGACGGTCTTCTGCAGATAACCTGCACATTCATCTACAGAGAGTTCCTCTTCCGTGAAGAGTGTCTGAGGACGCTTCTGACAGTTGTCCACAATCTCGCCCGTTTCCTTCAAGCGATAGACATGATTGGTGCCAAGCGTCAAAAAGGCGGTCGTAAAGGATTGCAAATCCGTCGCAGTACCTTCTGTCAACCGTTCAACAGTATGCAAGATAGAGGCGGGATTATACATGACACCGTATGGATTAACCGTCACACGGAACTGCTCTTCCTGAAAGCGACGACCTATGCTGTCAGCGAAGCAAGACCCCACGAAGAGCATTTTCTCAAAAGGTCTGATACGGAACCCAAGTTCCGGTATATCCACTATCGTCCTAAACTCCATCAACTTCTACTAATCTGCAGTCCCTTTGTCGAAAGCGACATCTCTACAAAACGGGCATTCTTGTTTATCCTCTTTTCCGTCAGTATCTGTTTGATCCTGGCAGCAGCGTCAGGGTCTTTGGCAATCATATACAGATAACCTCCACCACCTGCTCCGGGCAGTTTGTAGCCGAGGCACAGATCATCAATGAGATCTGTCAGGGCTGCCACTGCAGGTGGATTTGTCCCACTGTCAAGCATCTGGTTCTGAAGCCACGTCTTCCTCATGAGTTGTCCCATCTGCAGGAAGTCATTCCGTTGGATGGCCTCATACATGGTCGTCGTGTGTTCCTTCATCTCACGGAGCAAGCGCAACTCCTCATTGTGGTTGAGGAACATCCTCCGTACGATCTCAGCGAGTATCTGTTTGGCGGTACGGGTGATGCCCGTATAATATAAGAGGTGGCAGGCTCTGTATTCAGGTTGCGTCCACAGATCATTCGGCAACCATCTCACCTGCGGACTTTGGTCAAAGCCCCTGCCTGTCTGTAACAGTTTCACGCCACCAAGAACCCCACCGAACTGATCCTGCCAGCCACCACCTGTCGTCAGCATCTGTTCCAACATCAGGGTACGATGGCCTATCTCGTTCTTGTCCCAACCAAGCCCACAGAAATCATTCAGTGCACCCAGGACAGTAGCCGCCAGGATGCTCGACGTACCTAAGCCACTACCTGCAGGAATAGCAGAGAGCAGTGTGATTTCAATGCCTGAACCAAAAGATTCAAGTTGCGCTTTTAAGGGCACAGAAGCCGAACTGAAACCTGCAAGGACCAGTGCCGCCTTGGGGATAGAGAAAGGTGAACCTACATGCATGAAGTCCATCAGTTGTTCTGTCGTCTCCACCACCTCCATCGCTCCAAGGTCGATACTACGCAGCACAATACGGTATTCCTTCGATGGCTTGACATAAGCCTGAAGCGGAGGCTGCCCATTGAGTTCGATGGCGAAATTGATCACGTTGCCACCCTCCATCAGACAATATGGCGGTGTATCCGTCCAACCGCCGGCAATATCGATACGTACAGGACTGCGTCCCCATACGATCTGGTCATCGGCAACACAGAGGGACGGTTCTTTTGTGTTTGTTGACCCCATCTGATCCCTCTGAGTCAGTCCCTGACGGAGCAGGGCAAAAGCCTGATCGCTCTCCCCACGGAACATAGCGTTATGGATGCGCGTCATCAGCGGGGCATCCTCAGGAAGGGCTTCCGGAAGGGGTATCTGGTATTTCTGGAACTCCTCGGCAGCATCAGCGAGATCGAGTTGGTAAAACACGCTATGGCGCCAGTTCTTGGCGAGCGCACTCCAGTTCTGCTTCCGGAATGCCTGTCGCTGGGCAAAAAGTCTTCTCAAGTTTGCACGTTCAGCCAGTTCGTTACTGTTAAGCGGCTCGTCAATAAGGTAGCGTCGCACCTCATAGTCGGCATCGCCCACTGGCACCACGTCGATACACTCCCCTGGTTCAAGGGTAATCTCCCAGTCGTTCTCAGGCACACCCGTCACCACATTGTCGTGCGTCAGATGCCATTTGGAACCAATATAACTGTTCTCAATCCAGATGTTCGTATTCTCCTCCGTGAAAGGTATCTTCATAATTGCATTCTGCACGAAGATGGACGAGTGCGGCTTACGATCCAAATGCATGATCTCCCGCTGGTCGTTGACAAGATTCTGGAGCCGCATCGTAGAGGATATCATCTCCTGCGTGGTTCCAAAGTGATAGAACTCTCCACCTCCCAATGGCACGATAGCCACAGAGAGTCGGCGCAATTCAGGGTCGTCAAGGGTGGGTTCAGTACCGAGGCAGCATCCGAAATCAGAATAGAGGTCGTATTCTTTGAGATTGCTACGCTTTGCGAGCAGGGCCACAGCCCTGTCACTGAGCAGCCAGATACCGATATCGGTCAGATAGAAATGGTCGCGCTGCAAGTCGGTGAGGGTCTGTACCGAGGGCTTCTGCAGCATCTGCTTCAACACGGAGGGTGTACGGCGGTCGCTCACGAACACGCCATGGTTCTTGGCAACGGAAGCGTCGAGCCAGAGCCCATAGCATACGACATCGGCATCGGGGATGGGTTGCAGGGGTTGCGTGGTGCGGATAAGCACATCGCCACTCACCACCATCGTACGGATGCGCTCGGGTGCCATGGACATTATTTTTTCATAAAGAGGCAGTTGCAGACTCAACAGATTTTGAGAAAGCCGCTGTCCGCGCTCCCAACGAAACACAGGTATCGGAATAAGAATCTTCCCTGAAACGGCATACGACGGCAGGCGTTTGCTCTGTCCTCCAGCATGTAGGATGATGCACCTTTCGTCTCCCAGCCATTCCTTAGCCTGCTGCAACGCCCAGACGGTTCCTCCACCGCTACCCAGACGGTGGCCGATAGGGTCACAGGTGCAGAAATACTCATCGCAACTAAGCCCTGTCACCTCATGAAAGGCATCCACCAGATTCGGTGGCAACGACAACAGTTTCCTCACCTTCTCACCCTTCAACTTTCTCACCTTTCTTTTTCCGGCGCTGCCACTCATACATACAACCTGCCACAAAAATCAACAGGCCATAGGCCACATAGGCAATGGTCTCCGTCACCTTTACTGACTTGGGGAAGAAACTCAACACCACTTCATGTTTGCCGGGCTTGACATTGAGGGCTCTAAGGATATAGTTCACACGTCCCAACTCCGCAGGTTCTCCGTCGATGGTAGCCGTCCAGCCTGGATAATAGACCTCGGAGAAGACGACAACACCACCCTTACCGGAGTTCACGTCGTATGTCAACTGGTTCGGCTCGTAGGCCTTGATGGTAACGATACTTGCCGTATCCTGTACGACAGCCTCACCGAGTTGTGTCTTGAATTTCGCATCGGCCACGGCTTCATGGCGCAGATTGATTTTTCCTACGCCAAGTATCTCTTCATTGGCATTCTGCACATACTGGATCTTGTCAACGAACCACGCATTGCCGTAGGTATAGGGATTCTGCAGAGGCACGGTCTGTCCGCCCTGCAACGGGAAGATAATATACTTCGTATTGAGCATGTTAAGCACGGGGAAGATGCTGTCGCCCGCCACCTGAGTCATATCACCGCCTGCCTCAGCCACAGCATTCATCATCTGCTGCATCTCCGGCGAGATATACTGCTCAATCATCTCCTGATAACGGCGCAACTTGGCAGCATGATAACCACCAATGCTCTTATGGTAGTAGGAAGTCTCATTCTCGTTGAACGTGTTCGAAGCAAGGTTCAGCACACGATAGTCAAGGCTCTTGTCGTGCAGGATTTGCTCGTCGGTCTGCGTCATCTGTTGCGGGGCCTCACGATCGCTCTTGGGCACGAACATCTCGTCGTTCAGATAGCGTTTGTTGACCGTCCACAGATCCACTAGACAGAGCACCAGAATGATGGAGACGGCATACTCCTTCTTCAGTTTACCGTATGCAACTGCCAGCAGGATGCCCGTACCCACCAGGATGATATAGAACGAACGCAGGGCATCGCTGGTGAACATGGCCTGACGCATCTCCGTCAGGTTGGTCATCACAGGCTGCAGGTACTCGCCAGGCAGACCTTGCAAGGCCTGCAACTCACTCGTAGAGATAAAACTGCTGAAGAACATTGATGGCATCAGCGAGAAGAGCATGGCGATACCGCCCGTCAGGAGGAAACTGATACCCACATATTTCATCCTAGGCTTCATCTGTTCGGGTTCTTCAAGGAACTTTTTCAAAGCCAGCATAGCCAGCAAGGGGATGGTGAATTCAGCGATAACCAGTATCGAGGCCACCGTACGGAACTTGGCATACATCGGCACGTAGTCGAGAAAGAAGTCCGTCAATCCCATGAAGTTCTTGCCCCATGAGAGCATAATCGAAAGGATGGTAGCAGCCAGCAATGCCCATTTTATCGGTCCCTTCACGATGAACAATCCAAGGATGAAAAGGAACACCACAAACGCGCCGACATAGACCGGTCCGCTGGTGCCTGGCTGTTCACCCCAATACTGTCCTATCTGGTCGTAGATGGCTAAGAAATTATTGTCGGCCTTTGCCATCGCCGTCTCGTTGCGACTCAGCGGTACCGAGGCACCACCCTTTGTGTTCGGCACGAGCAACGTCCACGTCTCGCCGATGCCGTAACTCCACTGCGTGATATAGTCGCGCTCCAGACCGCTACTGGTCTGGTTGGCCGAGTTCTGCTTCACCAGTTCGCTCTTGCCGCGCATCGACTCCTGACCATACTGCCATGTGTGGTAGAGATTCGACAGGTTCAGACACACGCCAATGGCGACGGCAGCGAGGCTGACGGCTGTGGCCTTGACAAATCGCGCCATCTGCCCTTCACGTACCGCCTCGACAAGCCAGGCGATGATAAGGAAGAGCATGATAAACCCATAGTAATACGTCATCTGCACATGGTTGGCATTAATCTCGAAGGCCGTGAAGATAGCCGTCACGATAAAGCCCCAAAGGTATTTCCCCCGATAGGCGAGCACAAGACCCGCAATCATCGGCGGCAGGTAAGCCAATGCCCACACCTTCCAGATGTGGCCGGCAGCGATGATAATCAGGAAATAGGTAGAGAAAGCCCAAAGGATGGAGCCAAGGGCAGCCAGATGCTGACGGAAGTCAAACGCACGGAGCAAGATATAGAAACCAAGCAGATAGGCAAAGACATACCACACATTCTCCGGCAGCCACAGGTGCCAAGCGTTGATGACCTGCTGCAACTTGTCTGTCGACTTATACGAGGGTGCCATCTGATACGTCGGCATACCGCCGAAAAGGGCGTTCGTCCAACGCGAGCGTTCGCCTGTCTTCTGCAGATACTCAATGCCTTCTTGCCCTGCACCACGTCCTGCTGAGGCATCGTGACGGAACAGGATACGTCCCTCGATATCGGCAGGGAAAAAATAGGCAAAGGCCAAAACCACAAACAACAGCACTGCCAACACATCAGGCAGGCACTTCTTCAATACATTCATAACTTGCAAGTTTTTTTATTCTGCGTGCAAAGTTACAAAGAAATTTTGTAATTTTGCAGCGAATATGGAAGAAAATATCATCACCAGCGTCCAGAACGCCCGCATCAAGCACGTTGTGGCCCTACAGCAGAAGTCATCGCTACGACGTGAGGAGGGACTCTTCATCGTGGAGGGACAGCGCGAGATAGAGCACTGCATCGCCTGCGGCTACGAGGTGAAGGAACTGTTTGTGTTAGACAGTCTGAACTACACGGGTGACATCCCCGCCACCTTCGTCACGTCGCAGGTGTATGAGAAAATGGCCTATCGTGAGAGCACTGAGGGCAGCATCGCTGTCGTCAAATGCAAGGAGCACAGGTTGAAAGACCTCTCTCTAAAGAAGGAGCCGCTCATCGTCGTGCTGGAAAGCGTGGAGAAACCCGGCAACCTCGGAGCCATCCTGCGCACGGCGGAGGCAGCAAACGTGGATGCCGTCATCGTGTGCGACCCGCTGACAGATGTCTATAATCCCAACGTCATCCGAGCCAGCATCGGTGGTGTCTTCTGTGTGCCTACAGCCGTCTGTACCTCCAAAGAGTGTATCGCTTTCCTCAAGGAACATCATATCCGCATCCTCACGGCTCAGTTACAGGACTCCTACGACTATTACGACTATGACATGGGGCGTGCGACGGCCATCGTCATGGGAACGGAATCGACGGGACTCTCCCAACAGTGGCGCGAGGCCGCCAATGCGCATATCCGCATCCCCATGCTCGGACGGCTCGACTCACTCAATGTCAGCGTCAGCGCAGCCATCCTGATGTACGAGGCCGTGCGTCAACGTCATATACGCCCCCTAAGTTAGGGGGCCACAGGGGTCTGAACAGGCGCAGACTCCTAAAAGTTAAACAAATATAGATATGGTCTGATTCGCTTGTTCAAACCATCCCCCCCTAACTTAGGAGGCTTAAAATTATGAGAATAGGAATTATCGTAGCAATGGAGAAGGAACTCAGGCAACTCCGTCCCTTGTTTCCAGAAAGTAAAGTGTTGCTGCAGAAGAGCGGTATCGGCAAGGTGAACGCCGCCCTGCAGGCCGCCAAAATGATCAACGTATTTCATCCCGACGTGGTTATCTCGACAGGCTGTGCCGGTGGCAATGGCGACGACATCAACATACAAGATGTGGTGGTCAGCACACATCTGGCCTACCACGACGTGTATTGCGGCGAGGCCGTGGGCAAGACCGTCTACGGACAGGTACAGGGCATGCCCGCCCGCTTCGAGGCTGATACGCTGTTAGTGGAGAAGGCTCTGCAGTTGAATGACCTGTTTAAGGACATCAAGGTACACCCTGGCCTTATCGTCACTGGCGACTGGTTTGTGGATACGAAGGAGAAGATGCGCGAAATCGTCGGACACTTCCCCGAGGCAAAGGCCGTGGATATGGAGTCAGCCGCCATCGCACAGACGTGCTTGATCTATAAGGTGCCGTTCATCTCGTTCCGCGTCATCAGCGACATCCCCCTGCGCGACACCGATGCCTCGCAGTATCACGATTTTTGGAACACCATCGCAGAAAAGTCCTTCCACGTCACCAAGTCTTTTGTTGAAAGCCTTTAGTATTAAACCCTCAATGTTCAATATAATAAATGGAAGTCATACAAAGTTTTACAATTGACCACACCCAATTGAAACCGGGTATCTATGTCTCACGCGAAGACAAAGGCTTTACCACTTTCGACCTACGTATCACGGAACCTAATCAGGAACCCGCCGTGGCTCCAGCAGCCATGCACAGTTTAGAGCATCTGATGGCCACGTGGTTCCGCAACAGCGAAGTGAAGGATGATGTGGTGTATGTTGGTCCTATGGGATGCCTCACGGGTATGTATATCATCATGACTGGTTCTTACACTGTGGAGGATATGCGACACCTGACCATTGAATGCCTTCAGTGGATTCTCACGCAGACAGAGGTACCCGCCACACGCCCTGAAGCCTGCGGCAATTACCTGCTCCACGACCTACCGATGTGCAAATGGGAAAGCGCCCGCTATCTCGACCGTCTGAAAAACGATTTCCACAGCGAATATACGAAACTACAGATCACCCTCGACGACGGCAAGGTTTTTGCCGACGCATAGGAAATATCACTGTTCAGAGAAGAGCACCTGGATGACAGTCTGACCGACGGCCAAAAGAGTATTCTTGTCGATATGGGCCATATCGTCGTTGACGGTATGCCATGTGGGACCAAAACTACTCTGTTCGCAAAAAGGATAATAGGGAATAATATCGATGCAAGGAATCTTGGCAACGGTATTCACTGGGATATGGTCGTCGGTGATGCCTATACCCTCTTTCATGGGGAAGAAAGAGCCATATCCCACCACAGAAGCAGCACGCCACACCTTGTCGACAATGTTGCCTGCATAATGTTTTGACATAATCTCCTGATAGAACTGTGCGCCCTGTCCGCCCACCATGTCGAGTAAGATACCGTAACGGGCAGTATAGCCCTGTTTATGGGGATTGGCCGACCAGTACTGTGAGCCCAAGGCCCAAGTATTACCTGGGTCTTTACTCGTCTCCCATTGGGGGAAGCCATAATCCTCAGCATCAAAGCAGATAAAGTCGACGCCTAATGCCAAAGAGTCTGGAAGCAGACGGGCGATCTCGAGCATCACGGCCACGCCTGAGGCACCATCGTTGGCTGCCATCACGGGCTTGTGCCAGTTGGCCTCGTCGGGGTCGTTGTCGGCCCAAGGACGGGAGTCCCAGTGGGCACAGAGCAAGACACGCGAGGTGAGTTCGGGCTTGTAACTGGCAATGATGTTCGTACTACGGAGCGGCATCCCGTCGTAACCTTGGAGTATGGCCTTCTGAGGAATGACGGTCATGCCATACGACTGAAATTTCTGGACGATCCACTGTTCACAGGCGTCGTGTGCCTGACTATTCATCGTACGAGGCCCGAAGTCGCATTGCTGCTGACAGAACTGATAGGCACTATCAGCGCAGAAAGCGGGACCAACAGGCTGCATCAGCACACTGTTGTCGCTGGTCTGTTTACGAAGATTACCGCAACTTATAAAAAATAAAAAGGTAAAAAGGTAAAAGGGTAAAATGTCTACCATCCTCTTCCTACCTATGTTCGAACTTCTTATCTTCATCTCTTTTTTACCTTTTATTTTGTACTTTTCCCATGACACGGAGGAAATTGCCACCCCATATCTTCTGGATGTCGCGTTCACTATAACGGCGGACCAGCAACTGACGGGTAAAATTGATCAGTTCGGAAGAATCGGCTAAGCCACGCACACCACCATCGCCGTCGAAATCTGTTCCCAGTCCGACATGGTCGATACCCATGATCTTGATGGCATGTTCCAGATGGGCAATCGCATCCATAATGGTAGCCTCACCATCTTTTTTCAGGAAACCGGGATAGAGCGTGGTCTGTGCCACACCACCCTTGGCAGCCAAGGCGCGCAACTGGTCATCCGTCAGGTTACGGGGATGATCGCAGAGCGCACGACAACTGCTGTGGCTACATACGATAGGCATGCTACTGATCTCTAAGGCATCATAAAAACTCTTCTCAGCCGCATGGCTCAGGTCGACCATGATACCAAGACGGTTCATCTCACGAATCACCTGTTCGCCAAAACGACTCACGCCGCCATGGGTATTACAGCCCTTGGCCGAGTCACATATCTCGTTGTCGCCATTATGGCAGAGCGTCATATAGACCACGCCACGCTGGGCAAAATGCTGCAGATTCTGCAACTGCCCGTTGAGGGCCAGTCCGTTCTCAATGCCAAGCATGATCGACTTACGTCCGTTGCGCTTGTCCTCATAAAGGTCGCCTGGTGTACGGGCAATGCTGATGTATTTGCGATTGGCCTCCACGATCTCCTCTATCTTGTCGAAGATGAGGTCAGCATATTCCAATGGCCCAGGCACGTCAAAATCGACGAGTGAAGAGAAGGTCTCTCCAATCTTCGGCTGGGGCAGATAGGCCACCATGATAGTGGCATCCTCACGACCCTCACTCATCTTGTGGAGGTCGACGAGAATCTTCGAGTCTCGGTGGTCGAAATGAATACCCTGTGGGAAGAACATCGGGGTGTCGCAATGGGTGTCGAGGGTCAGCACACGGTCATGCAGTTCGTTTGCACGACGGAATGCCTTTGCCTCTTCCACCAACCAACGGAACAAGGGCATGCCCTCTTCGAAACACTCTGGATGCCACTGCACACCGATAATGGACTTGAACTCGCTGCTCTCCATCGCCTCAACGATGCCGTCAGACGACTTCGCCACCACCCGGAACTTGTCACCCGGATCTTTCACGGCCTGATGGTGGAAGGAGTTGACATAGATCTTCTCCTCGCCATAGAGTTTGTATAAGATGGAGTCTTCGTTAATCTTCACGCTGTGTGTCTGCTCAGCACGATCGGCCTCCTGCGAGTGCTTGATGTTGGCCTGGATACTGATATCCTGTGCCACCTTGCCACCAAGGGCGATGGCGAGCGTCTGAATGCCACGACAGATACCCAGGATAGGTATCTGTCGGTTATAGGCCAGACGGGTAATCATCAGTTCGGGCAAGTCGCGCTTCTGGTTGATGCCACGCAACCTCGGTGAAGGCTCATCGCCACCAAAGAGGGGGTTAATGTCGCCACCACCGCTCAGGATAAGTGCGTCGATGCGGTCAAGTGTATTGACCAGCGTATTGGCATCCTCGACAGGTGGGATAATCATCGGTACACCACCAGCAGCCACCACCGACTGGTAGTATCCCTGACTCAGTTTACAGGTGATATCCTCGAAATTCCCAGTGATACCGATGACAGGCTGATACTCTGCCTCTGGGAAACGCGAATAGACCCCGTCGAGATACGACTGCAGTTCAAACTTACCCATACCCGTTATTCTTCATCCTGATTGACAGGAATCTCGCGTTTGATACTCTGTTCAAGCGAGATAAGGGTCTCTGTGGCCACGACACCGGGAATGCCCTGCAACTTGCCATTCAACAAGTCCATCAACTGTTCGTTGTCGCGAGCATAGAGTTTCACCATCATCGTGTAAGGCCCTGTGGTAAAGTGACACTCCACCACCTCGGGGATATGCTGCAGGCGCTCCACCACATCCTTATACATCGAGCCTTTCTCCAGATTGATACCCACATAAGTACAGGTACTATAACCCAGACTCTTCGGATTCACGTCAAAGCCGCTACCCGTAATGACATCGGCCTCAATGAGGTGCTGCACACGCTGGTGGATGGCGGCACGCGAGACATTACACTCGGCTGCCACATCCTTAAACGGGATTCGCGCATTCTTCGAGAGAATGCTCAGAATCTTCCTGTCAAGATGATCTATTTTCTCCATTATTTTTCACTCTTTACGATTCCTACGAGTTCTACGTCGAAAATCAAGGCACTGTAAGGCTTAATCTCACCTTGGTTACGATTGCCATAGGCCAATTTGTAGGGGATATAAAGTTGCCACTTCGAACCCACAGGCATCATGGTCAGAGCCTCCGTCCAACCCTTGATGACCTGGTCGGCACGGAATGAAATAGGTTTGTCGCCATGCTTCTTGGAAGCGTCGAATACCGTACCGTCCACCAGACGGCCCTCGTAATGTACCTGTACCTTATCTTTTTCCTTGGGAATCTCGCCCTCACCCTTCACAAGCACCTTGTATTGCAGGCCACTACGCGTGGTGACCACGCCTTCCTTCTTGGCATTCTCTGCCAGGAACGTCTCGCCGGCATCACGGTTCGGACCGTAAAGTTTCTCCTCTTTGGCTGCCATATTCACTTCCCTACGCTCTCTAAAGAACCTCTCTGCATCAGTATGAGTGAAGATTGTTGAATCATTCTCTAAGGCATCCGTAAAGCCACGAAAGACAAGACTCTCAATGAGAGAATCGGGCGTATCAGTGAAATCCTTCATCATAGCTGGTAAAATGCGGTCGCGCACCTGAACAGCAATCTCTATACCAGCAGCATAAGCCCTCTTCTGTAGGTCATTGCCTGCAGTCGCCACTTCCTTAAATCCCTTCAGGAAGTCAGCCATATAGGCAGTGTCTACTTTCTCCTGTTGTACCAAAAATGAAACCAGTCCCTTAGTTGCATCCATACCTGCTGTATAACTGACAGAGTCGCTGCTGGTGGTCAACTGCACAGGCTCCACAACAGGTGTTTCGGGTTGTTTCTTGTCTTTCTTCTTTCCTGCACTGACAGGATACAAAGAAGCACCCGCCACAAGGGCGAGTGCCAGTATAATCACTTTCTTCATTACTTCTTAGGATTAACCTCAAGGAGTTCAATCTTGAAAATCAACATAGAGAAGGGCTTGATGATACCCTGCTCACGCTCACCGTAAGCGAGATCCTGAGGAATGTAAACCTCCCAGATAGAACCGGCAGGCATGTGAACCATTGCATCGGTCCAACCCTTGATGGTCTGGTTGCAGCGCAGGTTGATAGGCTCACCACGCTTGTATGAACTGTCGAAGATGGAGTCGTTCAGCAGACGGCCCTCATAGTGAACCTTCACGAGTGAGGTGTCGGCGGGGATGGCACCAGTGCCTTCCTTGATGACCTTGTACTGCACACCGCTGGGCAGGGTCTTCACACCGTCCTTCTTGGCATTGGCAGCGAGGAACTTCTCACCAGCCTCCTTGTTCGGACCATAGGTCTTCTCCATCTCCTTAGCCTTGATGGTCTGCATCAGAGTCTGAGCAACCTGCTGGGCAGAGTCGACTGTCATCAGGGCACCCTTACCGATTGTACCGCTGATGAAACCAGCCATGAAGTTCTTCATAGAGATGGTCTTGGTAGAATCCTCACCGAACACCTCGTGGTTGATACCCTTGATCATACGGGTAGAGATCTGCTGACCGATCTGGATACCTGCATAGTAGGCAGCCTTCTTCTTATTGTCGCCAGCGTTGGCACCCTCGTTGAGACCCTTGATGAACTCAGCCATATAGGCTGTGTCAACGCCCAGGCTACCCACGAGGTATTCCTTCAAACCCTGAGTCTGTGCCAGACCGATGGCATAACTCATTGTATCAACATCGCTCTTCAGGCTGGCCTTCGGAGTAGAATTTCCGCAACCGGTAAATGCAGCGGCTGCAATAGCCATAACGGCTACAAACATTAATTTTTTCATTGCTTAAATTTTTAAAATATTTACCTTTTTACTTTTTTACCTTTCTATACTACTTGTATTAACTCTACATCGAAAATCAGGGCTGCAAACGGTGGTATGGAATTGCCGGCACCACCCTCGCCATAACCCAGACGGTAGGGGATGAAGAAACGGTACTTGGCGCCCTCCTGCATCAACTGCAAGCCTTCCGTCCATCCGGCGATGACCTGCTGTAGGGGGAAGGTTGCGGGCTCTCCACGCTGAACACTGCTGTCGAAGACCGTGCCGTCGATCAGGAAACCCTCATAATGACACATCACAGTGTCTTTGGCTGTCGGCTTCTTGCCGTTGCCTTCCTTCAGCACCTGATATTGCAGGCCACTGGGCAATGTGATGACACCATCTTTCTTTGCATTCTCGGCCAGATACTTTTCACCAGCCTCCTTATGAACCTTACCGGCCTCAGCACGCTGGGCCTGAAGTTTCTGCTCCTGTTTCTGAAAATAGTCCTGTACGATGGTCTGGGCCTCACGATGCGACACCTTCAGTTCCTTGCCCTCCAACACATCCTTGATGGCGGCTGCAAAGTCTTCGGCACTGATACCCTCGGCACCCATCTGTGCCAATTGCTGTCCGATACCCAGACCCAAAGCGTAACTTACTTTGTCCATTCTTTCTTTACTTTTCTCTATTATTAATAATGTGTAACTTCTAAAATCGGCTGCAAAGGTAATACTTTTTAGTTACAGATTGCACAGATTAACACAGATTAATACAAAAAAGTAGTAAAATAATGTAAAATCTGTAGCACTTTTTGTAAATTTGCAGGCGAATATAATCATTTTGCTTATGAAGAAGATTGTTGTATTGACAGGTGCAGGCATGTCGGTGGAGAGCGGACTCAAGACTTTCCGTGATGCCGACGGCCTTTGGGAGAACTATCCCGTTGCAAAGGTGGCCACCCACGAAGGCTGGGAGGCTGACCCCACACTCGTAACCAACTTTTACAACATGCTCCGCAAAAAGTGCTGGGGCGTGCAGCCCAACGAGGGCCATCGTCTCGTTGCCAAACTCGAGGAACAGTACGATGTCACCGTCGTCACCCAGAATGTCGACAACCTCCACGAGATGGCTGGTTCGTCGAAGGTCATCCACCTGCACGGCGAACTGATGAAGGTCTGCTCCAGCCGCGATGTTGACGACCCACGCTATCAGGTGACGCTGACCCCTGATAACTGCGAGATTGAACCAGGCACGAAGGCAGGCGACGGTTCATTGTTACGCCCCTTCATCGTATTCTTTGGCGAGGCTGTGCCAAACATCTCGCTGGCTGCCGAGGAAGTGCAGGAGGCCGATATTCTCATCATCATCGGCACCTCGCTCGTGGTCTATCCAGCCGCTGGCCTACTCCACTACGCCAAGCCTGGCATCCCCGTCTACCTCATTGATCCCAACCCCGTCCGTGCAGGAGGACGTGTCCAGCAGATCCAGAAAGGTGCCTCTGAGGGCATGAAGGAACTCTCCGAGATCCTAATGAAATAAAAAAACACAGCATGAAACAGGCTCTTTTTATCTTTGTAGCGGTAGTTCTGCTGATGACTGGCTGTAAGGGCCAGCATGGCAGATGGGAAAAAGATGTGGCTATCGACAGCCTGACCTCAATACTCTACGACATGATGTCCGACCAACCAGAACAGGCATTGGCCTTTATCGATAGTCTGAAGGATGAAGGATATTATTCGGAGGGTATGGCGAACTGCCGACGTGCCCAAGTGTACAGCGAACAGTTCCAGCCTCGTGTGTCGGAGGTGTTTGCCCTCCGTGCCGTGAAAGATGAGAACCTGAAGAATGAAAATCTCCGTTACCACTATTTTGCCTATGTCTTGTTGATCAATTCAGAACAGAACATGGGGAATACGGAACGTGCGATGACGTATGCGACGGAGGCGCTGGCTGAGTCCAATAACGACACCTCGTTTGTAGCCCGCAAATACAAGCCCGACTATCTGGAGGCTATCGGCTGTTGTCAGTTTGCCCTGAAACATGTCGACGAGGGAAACAAGAGTTACGAACAGGCCTACAAACTCTATGAGGAAGTGCTCGTGAATGCCGATAGTTTCTCGTCGTTCTATCAGTTGTTTATGATGGCTGTCGATGCCATCAACTACAATATTGACAACGACAAGATAGAAACTGCAATAATATGGTTACCACGACTGGAGAAGGCCTACGATCAGATGGTGACCACAAAAAACATCATAGACTATGTGAAAGACCAGGCAACAGCCGACAAGGAGATAGCCGAAGCCAGGATGTATGTCTGCGCAGGTCAACCCAAGGAGGCTGAGGCACACTATCGGGCCTATCTGGCTACCGATTATGCCCACACACCTGTGGGACGGAAAACGTCATCAGCCTACCTGGAGGCATCTGGAAAATGGAGCGAGATGATGGCAGCCCTAGAGGCATCAGACTCGTTCTACGTCAGCAATGAGTCGCAATACACCATGAAGTACCTCACCAGCGTGCTTGGAGGACAGTTCAAGGCACAGAGACATCTGGGACATAACGAAGGAGCACTCAGGATAGCCGACAAACTGATCAACCTACTCGACACCGTAGAAGAGAAGAGCCGACAGGAGGATGCGGCCGAACTGGCTGTGGTGTATGAGACGCAGGAGAAAGAGCGGAAGATTGCAGAACAACAGGCCGACCTGACCCGTCAGCGACTTATTGGTACGGCGATAGCGATGGTACTACTGGTGGTGTTCTTCACAATCTACACGCTTCACCGTCGAAGAGCCGCTCGCAGACTGGCTGAAGTGAGTGCCGTCAAGGAGCGTATCGAGAGTGAACTGCGTATTGCCCGTGATATCCAGATGTCTATGGTGCCCAATGTGTTCCCTGATCGCAAGGGATTGGACCTTTATGCCTTGATGACACCAGCAAGGGAAGTAGGTGGTGATCTTTATTGCTACGTATTACAGGGCGACCGACTCCATTTCTGTGTGGGCGACGTGTCAGGCAAAGGCGTACCAGCCTCACTCTTTATGGCACAGGCCACACGACTGTTCCGCACCTTTGCCACCCAGGGTAAGAATCCTGCCGATATATGTACACGCATGAATCAAGCCTTGTCGGAAGACAATATGCAGAATATGTTTATCACCATGTTTGTAGGACTGATTGACCTGAAGACAGGTCATCTCTGGTTCTGCAACGCAGGCCACAACCCACCCGTGATAGGCGGTGGAGACAGTCAGGGGGAATTCCTCCAGATGGAGGTTAACGCACCCATCGGCCTATGGTCCGACCTGGAATACGTTGGCGAAGAGATAGAAAACATCAAGGGACGTGCCTTGTTTGTCTATACCGACGGACTCAACGAAGCCGAGGACCCACAACAGGAGCAGTTTGGCGACGAGCGTTTGCTCCATATTCTGCAAAACACCCACTTCGACAATGCCAAACAAGTCATCAAGACTCTGGCTACAGAGGTAGAACGCCATCGCAATGGTGCAGAGCCGAACGACGACCTGACAATGATGTGCTTACGGGTAGAATAAAAAAAAAGACTGCCAGTTATCACTGGCGGTCTTTGCGGATGAGTTCGAGGAGTTTGTCAACGGCTTCGGACTCAGGGATGTTCTTCTCGACACACTCTTTTGCCCTGTAGAGGGAGATTTTCCCTCTTCCTGCACCTACATAGCCATAGTCGGCATCAGCCATCTCACCTGGGCCGTTGACGATACAGCCCATGATACCTATCTTCAGTCCCACAAACTCTTTCGTAGCGGCTTTGATCTTGGCAATAGTCTCCTGAAGATTATAGAGCGTGCGCCCACAACCTGGACAGGAGATATATTCGGTCTTGGTGAACTTGATGCGGGCGGCCTGAAGAATTGCGTCAGAGAGAGTTGAGAGTTGAGAGTTGAGAGTTGAGAGTTTGCTACCGCTGTCCAATATGATTTTGAGTTTTGTGGCTTTCTTGTCGATAAGGAGGCCACCAACAGCCATTGCAGCCTTCAGTTGCAGTGTTTCCCAGTCAGGTGCACCAAGGGTAAGGGTGATGGTATCGTCTTTAATGGAAGCCTCAGCCTGCGCACGCAAGGCAACACACTCATCAATCATGTCCACCAACTTACGGGCGACGGGAATCTCACACTCTGGCTCCTCGCTCAAAGAGACACGGATGGTGTCGCCAATACCCTCAGTCAAAAGGGCACCAATACCCACGGCACTCTTGATACGTCCGTCTTCACCTTCGCCAGCCTCCGTGACACCAAGGTGCAACGGATAGTGCATGTCCTCCTTGTCCATCGTCTTGACAAGCAGACGGACGGTGGTGACCATCACGACGGTATTCGAAGCCTTGATGGAGATGACTACGTCATCGAAATGTTCACGTTTGAAGATACGCAGGAACTCCATGCAACTCTCCACGATTCCCTCGGGCGTATCGCCATAGCGCGACATGATACGGTCCGACAGTGAGCCGTGATTCACACCGATACGTACAGCCGTATGATGCTCCTTACAGATGTTCAGGAATGGCACCAACTGGCGCTCTATCTTCTGCAGTTCGACAGCATACTCCTCATCGGTATATTCCAGATGCTTGAACGTACGACCTGGGTCGACATAGTTACCTGGATTGATGCGCACTTTCTCGCAGTACAGGGCAGCCACATCGGCCGTATGAGCCGTGAAATGCACGTCGGCCACAAGGGGTGTCTGATAACCGTCGGCCTTCAGACGGGCCGAGATATTCTTCATATTCTCCGCCTCACGGGTTCCCTGCGTGGTGAAGCGCACCAGTTCACCACCAGCGTCGATGATGCGTTTGGCCTGGGCCACGCAACCCTCCGTATCGTTGGTATCCACCGTCGCCATCGACTGGATACGGATGGGGTTGGAGCCACCAATACCGATACCTCCGACACGGGCCTCCGTACTAATTCGTCTTATACTCATACTTCAGTTGTGCTAATTCCTCGTTGGCTTTCTCAATCTTGATCTTCAGGTTGCCCTTATAGACAGCCAGCCGTTGCGCCAGCGACGGGTCATTGAGAGCCATCATCTCCACGGCGAGGATGGCCGCATTCTGCGCTCCGTTCACACCGACAGTCGCCACAGGGATTCCAGGAGGCATCTGGACGATGGATAACAAGGCATCAAGACCATCGAGCATGCCCTTGATAGGTACACCGATGACTGGCAACGTAGTGGAGGCAGCGATGACACCCGGCAAGGCTGCAGCCATACCAGCACCCGCAATAATCACCTTGACACCACGTTCCTGGGCAGTACGGGCAAACTCCTCCACTGCATCCGGCGTACGATGGGCAGATAGGGCATTCACTTCAAAAGGCACCTGCATCTCATCGAGCAACTTACAGGCTTTTTCCATAACGGGCAGGTCGCTCGTGCTGCCCATGATGATACTTACTAACGGATTCATATTCTATAAAAAGATTATACCAACAATAGCACAGATGATTCCCACCAGAAAACCGACAACTACCTGCAGCAACGAGTGCTGACGGAGGATCATACGACTGGTTCCAAGAATACCTGCCACGACAAACACAAGACAGAGCCACCAGACGGGATTAAAGACGAACACCTCGGCAAAGACAAACAAGGCACCTGCCACACCTCCGATAGCCGCCATATGGGCAGAGATCTTCCACCACACGTTGATCAAGGCACAGACAATCTGGATGAACAGCGCCGCCGTCACTATATTACTCATGAAATGGGGGATATGCAGATAGTCCATCCAGTAGGCGCAGGCAAAATAACAGAGGATACTGATGACATACGGCACCATACGGCGCTCCTTGTTGCCCAACTGAATCAGCGTCCAGCCCTGATAACGGCGATAGAGGTGGATCAGCACGGTGGGCAACAGGACGGTGAACATATAGACCATGATGAGCACCTGCAACTTATAAGGCCACGGCATCTGTCGGAGATAACTCAGCGTAAACAGGGCTATCAGTCCCAAGATGGGAAGATAGAATGGCGTGAACACCAGACTCACCACCCTTGCAGTCAATATGATCGTCTTCTCCCGTCTCATCTCACCTTCTCACTTTCTCACCTTCTCACTTTCTCACCTTCTCAACCTCGCAATGGGGATTCCCAACTGTTCACGGTACTTGGCCACCGTACGACGGGCTATCGGATATCCCCTCTTAGCCAGTTCGGCCTTGATGGCATCATCGCTCAAAGGCTTTTGTCTGTCCTCGGCCTCCACAATATCTCGCAAAGCGGCCTTGATCTGCCTTGTCGACAATTCCTCACCGTTCTCCGTCACGTAACTGTCGCTGAAGAAATGGCGCAAAGGGAAAGTGCCCCAACGCGTCTGGGCATATTTCGAATTGCTGACACGCGAGATGGTGCTCAGGTCGAGTCCCGTCTTCTCAGCCACATCCTTCAGGATCATCGGACGCAGCGAAGCCTCGTCACCATCGACGAAGAACTGGTGCTGTAGCGAGATGATGGCCTGCATGGTGACAGTCAGCGTGTGGCGACGCACCTTGATGGCCTCGATGAAACCCTGGGCCGCATCCACCTTCTTCTTGATATAGAGCAGCGCCTCCTTGGTCTGTCGACTCAGTTGCTCTTTGTTGTCCTGATACTCCTTCATCGAATCAACAAACGACTGCGAGACCTTCAGTTCAGGCACCTCGCCATTGTTGAGGGTGAAGGTGACCGTCCCGTCATCCTGCGTGTCGATGATGAAATCGGGCGTGATCTGCTGGATGCTGCGCCCCACCGTCTCACCCATTGAGGCACCTGGACGGGGATTCAACTTACGCAGTTCCTTAAACAGTGCTTCTGCCTGGATGTCGGTGAGGGAGAGGGCTGCCTGTATCTTGTCCCAGTGCTTCTTGGTGAAGGCTTCGAAATAGTTGGCGATGACCTGTTGCATCAGCGTCTTTACCTTCGAGTCGTCACGACGGCTGATCTGTATCAGTAGGCACTCCTGCAACGAACGGGCACCGATACCCGCAGGATCGAAGTCCTGCAGAACTTTCAGTACGTGTTCTATCTCCTGATGGCTAGCGTCGATATTATGATAGATGGCAAGTTCGTCGCTGATGACATCCGACGGTTTTCGCAGTAATCCGTCGTCATCCAACGAACCAATCAGATACTCCATGATATCCCGCTGACGGTCGGTCAGTTCCGTCTCCCCCACCTGTTCCATCAACTGGTCATAGAACGACTCGCTCTGTCCGTAGACCATCTCCTCACGATCCTCAGCCACGTTGTTGCCCCCATGATAGACTGGCAGTTCCTCATCGTCGCGCCCGATGCCGGCAAGAGCCTCATCCAAGGCCGACTGCCGTTCCTCGCGCTCGGTACTGGCTGTAAAGTCGTCAGAGGGGTCCGGATCATCTGGAGATTCCGCATACTCCAGATAATCAGGAGTATCATAGCCTGCATCCACCTCCAAGGCGGGATTATCGTTCATCTCCGTATTGATACGGTCCACCAGTTGGGTGATGGGCAGTTCCACGAGCGTGGCCTGCAACAACTGCTGGTGGGAGATCGACTGTGCCAGTTTCTGCCCCTGCGTCTGTCTCTGTTCCTGTATCTGACTCTGCGCCATTATTTAAAGTATTCTTTCAATTGTGCCGCATACGAGGCCAGTTCCTCCGTATTGGCATTGCCGAAACGCCGCCATACCTCCGTACACGGCAGGAGCAACGGACTGAAGGTTACATCCTTCCTGTTCAGATAGGGGTCGCAGTGCTGGAACACCTCCATCGCATCGACCACCTCAAAGGGGCGCACCTTCATCAGCCGTGCCAGTTCCTGTATCTCCGGGGTCTCGACGACCATCGTGATGGGGGTCAGACGGAAATAAAGATCGAGGATGAGGATAAGCATCATGGGGGTCATACTACTCTTGCCGGCCACAGGACGGAAGTCACGCTCAAAGGTCTCGTTCACCTCCACACCCTCAAAGAAGGCATCCGCATGGCCATAACCCCGCATCTCTCGCCAGAGTTTCACGGCCCGAGAGAGTTTTTGGGGATTGTTGCCATAGGCCTCCCAGATACGCTCGATACGTGGCGTCTCCAAGTTGGCAATCTGACACATCCGTGCAAAAAGGATGTTGGGCGCGATGTGCAGTTCCAGACTCAGTTTCACCATCTTCTTACTGTACATCGGTTTGATACCCACTGGTTTCTGCAGGTAGATCTGCATCAGCAGGAGCCAATAATCATCCGACCATTTTGCGTTCTTAGCCATTCTATGATTGTTTAGCAATCCTTAGCGCACCACTTGCGTAAACTCCGGCTTGGCACCAGCCTCCTTGCCCATCGTCACGTAGATGGTAGAGGTCTGCTCACCGCCGCCGCCAAAGCCCTGACTCTTCACCTTGAACTCGTAGTCGATGCTGTCGTCAGTGGTACGTTTTCCACAGGTCAGGGGCGTACCCAGGTGGAACTGATAACTGGAGCAGGCAGCGTCGAAGATAGCCCTCTCTGCATCCGTCACAGGCTTCTGCTCGGAATAGGCGGGCAGTTTGGCTACATGGCCTTTCTTATAGCCATTCTCTATCAGGAACCTGTTCAGTTCTTTCTCTGCTGCTGCCACTCTGGCAGCACGGACACCATAGCCAGCCTGTATCTGGGCCTTGGGCAATGCCTTCACAAGGGCATCGGCCGAGGTATTCAAACCACCACTACCGAAAGTACAGAAAGGCACAATTTTCTTACCGGCAAAGTCCTGCTCTTTGAGGAGCGAGGCAACGGGCGAGGCATATGTACCACCCCAGATGGGATAGCCTAAGAAGATAATATCGTAGTCGGCAATCTTCGCCTTGAGGGGTTTGATCTTGGGTAACGTCCCACTCTGATTCTCCTTTTGTACACGCTGCATCGTCGCCTGAAAATTACCTGAATAAGGCTCTTCGGGGAGGATACTCTCTATGTCGGCTCCGAGTTGTTTCTGCAACTCCTCTGCCACAGTCTTGGTAGTTC
The DNA here is from genome assembly GCA_017618275.1 of Prevotella sp. GTDB lineage: Bacteria > Bacteroidota > Bacteroidia > Bacteroidales > Bacteroidaceae > Prevotella. The sequence goes on along the minus strand of JAFZUS010000111.1, from coordinate 85,282 downwards.
CTGACTCAGAAAAATAAAGCACCAGTTTCTTTTGGGCGAAACTTGTCATTGAGACCATCATTGCCATGAATAATAAAACCTTTTTCATAATCCTATTGTTTTGTTGAATTTTATCTCAGTTTGTCTCAGTCTTGGCGCTGAAGGCCAGCGCATACATCCGCATTTGCTTCACCATCGCCAGGAGTCCGTTGCTGCGGGTCGGCGACAGATGCTCCTTCAGTCCGATCTCGTCGATGAAATAGAGGTCGGCATCCAGTATCTCCTGGGGGGTATGGTCGCTTAGCACACGGATCAGCAGGCTCACGATACCCTTTACAATCAGCGCATCGCTTTCCGCTTTGAAGTGAATCTTGCCGTCCTCCATATCCGCCTGCAGCCATACGCGGCTCTGGCATCCGTCAATCAAGTTCTGCTCCGTCTTGTATTGATCCTCCAACGGCTCCTGTTCGTTGCCCAAGTCAATGAGCAACTGGTACTTGTCCATCCAGTCGTCAAACCCGGCAAATTCCTCTATAATCTCGTCCTGTATCTCGTTAATTGTCATTGCTGTCCAAATTATGTTGCAAAGATAATGTAAAATTTCGATTTAGCAAAGAGATTGCGTATTTTTTGCCCGTATTTTTATGATCACATTATCTGGAGAATTTGATTTGTCTTTAAAAAACATCACATATCAGAGACTAGTTTGAAGAGTTTATCGCTGGGACGGACCTTGGCGGGAACTGCAATAGAGACCTTGGTGCCTTGCTGTGCCACTTCTACAGGACCGTTGTCATCGTGGATCTCATCAGCGGTAACATAGATGACACCTGTGGTGGGGCCGGTGATGAGCATCTTGTCACCCACCTTGAAAGTGCTGGCCTCAACGGTAAATTCTGCCACACCAAGTTTGGAGAAGTATTTCACACCCTTGCCGATATAGACCTTGCGCTCGGTGGCGTTCGAACCGTAGTTCTTGTTCCACTCGCCCATGAGTTGCCCCTGATAGTAACCGTCCCAAAAGCCACGGTTGAAAACGGTAGCAAGGCGTTCGTCCCACTCGTCCTTCTTTGCGTCCGTAAAGGTGTCGTCGAGCACAGCCTGAATCGCCTCCTTGTAGCACTTCACGACGGTATATACATACTCAGGTCCACGGGCGCGACCCTCTATCTTAAAGACGCGCACACCAGCATGCATCATCTTATCGATGAAACGGACGGTCTTCAGATCCTTGGGCGACATGATATACTTGTTGTCGATGGCGAGTTGGTAACCCGTCTCATTGTCAGTAGCGGTATAACTGCGACGACACACCTGGATGCACTCGCCACGATTAGCAGAACGGTTGGCGGCATGGAGACTCATATAGCACTTGCCGCTGATGGCCATGCAGAGGGCTCCGTGACAGAACATCTCGATGCGGATCTGTTCTCCGCTCGGACCACAGATATGCTCGGCCTCCACCTGACGGTAAATCTCTGCCACCTGATCCATATTCAGTTCACGGGCCAGCACTACCACATCGGCAAACTGGGCATAGAAGCGCAGGGCCTCAATGTTCGAGATGTTCAACTGCGTGGAGAGGTGCACCTCCTGCCCCACCCGATTACAATAGGTCATCACCGCCACGTCGGAGGCGATGACAGCAGAGATGCCCGCCTCCTTGGCGGCATCGATGATCTCGTGCATCAGGGGGATATCCTCACCGTAGATAATGGTGTTGACGGTGAGGTAACTCTTGATACCGTGCTCGTCGCACTGACGGGCGATGTCGCGCAGGTCGTCGATAGTGAACGTAGAGGCGGAATGCGCCCGCATGTTCAACTTCTCAATGCCGAAGTAGATACTGTCTGCCCCTGCCTGAATGGCTGCGGCCAACGACTCGCGCGAGCCCACAGGCGCCATGATTTCAAAGTCTTTTATCTTCATCTGGCCGCAAAATTACAAAAAAAGCCACAGATTACACAGATTATCGGAGATTATTTATTACTTTTGCATCTGAAAATGAAAAGAATTGCCTATCTGATGATTATTCTTGCGCTGCTGACTGGCTGTACCAAACAGGAGCCCAAGCACTATACCAACGAGATATTAAACCGCATGACACCCATCAAGGACCAGGGCGACAGTGAGACATGCTGGATCTACGCCATGCTTGCCACCATTGAGACAGAGCATTTGGCTTGGGGCGACTCCGTGAACCTCTCACCTTATTATATAGAGAAGATGATGGAGCAGGAGCCTGAGGCACCCAAGAGCAAACGGGGCGAGGCTGCCACCCTGCTCCGACTGATGGAAAAATACGGTATTGTAGGCTATGATGCCATGCGCTCGGTAGACACCCCTGCCCCCAGATTCGTGTTTATGCTGGGAGCAGAATACACACCACAGGAGTTTGCCCGCAGCGTCTGTGCACCTGGGGAATATCTGCAACTGATGTGTGACGATGACAAACCCTATGATGAGGTATCAGAACTGGATACGCCCGACAACTGGTTGCACGACCGTTACCTGAACATCCCCATCGACTCGTTGTTTGCAAAGACAGAACACGCCGTACGCCAGCACCACGGGGTATGCTGGGAGGACAAGAGCCACAGCATGGCCATCGTTGGCATCGCCCACGATGATGAAGGGGAAAAGTATTTCATCATGAAAAACTCGTGGGGTACCGACCGTCCATACAAGGGACTGGAATACATCTCGTTCGACGATTTCAAGAAGCACACCGTCGCCGTTGAGATGACCAAAAAAGCCTACGGTCTCCCGTAGGCTCACTATCTCACCTTCTCACCTTCTCACTTTCTCACCTTCTCACTTTCTCACCTTCTCACCTTCTCACTTCAAGAGTTTCCAGGTGACGCCGTCTTTGGTGTCCTTGACCTCGAAACCGGCAGCAGCCAGTTCGTCACGGATCTTATCGCTGGTAGCCCAATCCTTGTCAGCCTTGGCCTTGGCACGCAACTCAAGCACCATATCCACCACCTTTCCAAAAGCCTCCTCACGGGCATTGCCCCCATTGTGCATTGTGCATTGACAAACCGAGGATGTCGAAAGCGAAGAGATGCATCACCTCCTTCAGTTCTTTCAGGCAATCCGCACAGATTGTGGCCTTGTGGTCAACAAGTTTGTTAATGGTGGTACAAGCCTCGAAGAGATAACTGATCACCTGTGGTGTAGCGAAGTCGTCGTTCATGGCATCGTAGCAACGCTGGCGAAGGGTCTTTACGACCTTCTCGGTCTCGGCGTCACACTGCTGTTTGTCGTCATGACCCGACGACGCACTCGACAGGCGCTCGAGGTCACTAATGGCATTCATCAGTTTCTCCAGACCTTTCTCAGCAGCCTCCAAAGCCTCGTTCGAAAAATCGACAGTGCCACGATAGTGGGCTGAGAGCACGAAGAAACGGATGGTCATGGGTGAGTAGGCCTTCTCGAGCAACGGATGATTGCCCGTAAAGAACTGCTCCAGCGTGATGAAGTTGTTATACGACTTGCCCATTTTCTGGCCGTTGATGGTTAACATATTGTTGTGCATCCAGTATTTCACGGCAGGATGACCCATCGATGCCTGAGCCTGTGCTATCTCACACTCGTGGTGGGGGAAGATGAGGTCCATGCCGCCACCATGGATATCGAACTCCTCGCCTAAGTATTTGCGTCCCATAGCGGTGCACTCACAGTGCCAGCCGGGGAAACCGTCGCTCCAAGGCGATGGCCAGCGCATGATGTGCTCAGGCTGTGCCTTCTTCCACAAGGCGAAGTCGGCCTGATTGCGTTTCTCGCCTACACCCGCCAACTCACGGCTCTCGTCCTTGATATTCTCCAGCGAACGACCAGAAAGAATACCATACTTATACTTTTTGTTGTAGGCTTCGATGTCGAAGTAGATTGAGCCATTACTTTCGTAGGCAAAGCCATTGTCGAGAATCTGTTGCACCAACTGCTGCTGTTCGATGATATGACCAGTGGCATGCGGCTCGATAGAAGGACGCAGCACATTCAGTGCATCCATCGCCTGATGGTAGCGGTTGGTGTAGTACTGCGCAATCTCCATCGGCTCCAACTGCTCCAGTCGGGCCTTCTTGGCAATCTTATCCTCACCCTCGTCGGCATCATGCTCCAGATGCCCCACATCGGTGATGTTACGCACATAACGAACCTTATAACCCAGGTGCTTCAGATAGCGGAACACCAGGTCGAAGGTGATGGCAGGACGGGCGTGTCCCAGATGGGGATCGCCATAGACCGTGGGTCCGCAGACATACATACCCACATTGGGTGCGTGTAACGGCTCGAAACGCTCTTTCTGCCGCGTCAACGTATTGTAAATTACTAACTTTGATTCCATAATCTCAACATTTGGGCGACAAAGTTACAAATAAACGGGCGAAATGCAAAAGAAATCGTTCTTTTTTTACATCATGACTCTATTTCACCACCATTTTCTTACCATTGACTATATGCACTCCCTTGGCAACCCGATAAATACGACGGCCATTGAGGTCATAATGTTTCTCCTCACCATTCTCGTCTATAGTCAACGTCCTGATCAACGTGGCCTCATCCCAGATGATAGGTACGATGTCAGGCTGATTGGCTATCGTATAAAGGATATATGCCTTGTTCTTCGGCACTACGACACCCTTGGCAACCCGTACGAATACAGGACTTCCAGTTTCCGGTGCACGGCTTCTCGCGTTTGTCCCCTGACTCTCGACTTCCTTCAACACATAGACATCATCATCACCCACGGTGAAAGGCTCTGAGGCTGTGCCAGAAAGCATATTGTCAGCAACAGAACCCGCAGGGACATTACTTGCCTCTGGGATATCTATACGGGTATTGGCAGAACCCTTCAGCACCAGACCCTCTCCGGCAGGAACCTTCTTCACACACTCCAGAACGAAACTGCCGGCTTCATAGCGGGCAGCAATAAACGCTTTCGCAGTAGGTACTTTGGAGAAGTCAAGCGCAACAGGTGTCGAGAAGGCACAGATACTATCTGCCGGCAGGATGACTGTGGCTCCACGCAACAGCGCAAAATCCTTGGTTTGCTTGCCCGCTGTAGAGAACCAGATATCACTGGATGCACTCCACATATAGCCTTCTGCCTCACACTTCGAAGCATAGGAGAGTGACCGGTCGGTCACGTTCAGCGAGTAGCGGCCATAGGTGTCGGTAGTGGCAGAATAGACGATGTCTTCGTGCGTCAATGTGACAACAGCACCTGCAACAGGCGTATCATCGACGGCACTTGTCACGCGACCAGTCAGCGTCGCCGTACCCAACGCCGTGAAAACAGCCTCAATAACGGTCTCGCCACTCACCTTCCATGTCAGCACAGGATCAGAGCCCTTCTTGGCACCACCGACCTTCCAACCATCGAACTGATAGCCGTCATTGGCCGTTGCTGTCAACGTGAGAGTCGTGCCATAGGTATAGCGACCCGAGCCGCCACCAGTAACCGTACCGCCATTAGAATTATAGTTGAGTGTTACCTCATAGAACTGAGGAGTAAAGACAGCAGTCAGGGTAGCATCGCCCGTCGGACGATAGTCAAACTGAGCCTTGTCGGATAAGACAGACGCATCTGCCCCTACCGTCCACTGAGAGAAATCATATCCCTTGGCTGGCTTGGCAGTCAACTTGATAGGTTGGTTATAGTCATACCGTCCAGAGGCCGGGGTGACCTTACCGCCATCAGCAGGATCGGCCTTGATCTCAAGGTTCACCTTCCCGTCAGAATACTGTACCCACGAGGCTTGTTTGCCAACAGCCCCGTTAAAGCCTTCCGTATCGGTGATACCGGCTGTCTGTATGGTCAACACATAATAGCCGTTCCCTGAAGTCAACTCTGTCAGGCCAAGTTTGAACACCTTATCGCTCTTTTTCGTAATGGCAATCTTAGAAACGTCGAGTTTCACTCCCTGACATGCCAGCGTCACATCATCCGTTGTGAATGTCTTGGCCTTGACAGCCTTATTGAACCTCACCGTCACTTCGGTCAACGGTGTCTGTTGAAGCACACCTTCCGCAGGAACGCCGGTGATACTCTCCACAACAAGTTCCACTTCGGGTCTCGGTTCAAAGGTCAACAGGAAGGACTCTCCTTCGATAGGCATATTACCCACGAAGTGCAGGCGTTTCACATAATCCCAGTCTTTTCCATCATTCAATATACGATCCGTCTGCCAGATGTTATCCAGAGGAATCTCCTTCTGGTCACTTTGCCGTACCACCTTGATAAGTTTCTGCCTACCCGCCGTCGGGTCAAGCAGATACCCGTAGTTCCAGCCTGTTGATGACGGCGTGACAGTCAACAGATACTCGGTATCGCTCTGCTTGGTGGCCACAGCATCAACAGCAATGAATACCTCCTCTTGGGTCGCATCTGTAAAATACACCTGATCAGGCAAATCCTGAGCATCCGTCACATCGTTCACCAAGAAAGCACGCGGAGTGATGGATGACGATTGGGTGACGGGAGGTGTAAAGCCATGAATCAACTCATGGATGGTCACCTGGTCGAGTAGCGAGAGATTCTCATTACCATAACTGGAAACATGAGTGGCCTTGATATCATAATCAACGAAATGACCCAGTAATGAACTCTGCAGCCACCACTGAGCATAAGCCTGCGAATGGGCTGGAATGGTTCCAAACTCAGTTGGGATGGTCTCGCCCATAGCCAGTGTCTTCTCTTGTCCGTTCAGTTGCGACGAGATGAACTCAAAGTCGATATAGAGTCCCTTCTCGTTCTCAATGATTTCCGGCTGCTTAGTCACCATCTTGACATTGGTAGCATCGCCATAGCCCTTGTTGTTCATGACGACGGCAAACTCCGCTGGTACCATCGGCTCTACAGTCTCTGTCAGAGCATCATCACCATAAATGTCACGCTGCATAAAGTAGGTCAAGTCAAGTTCTGGCGATGGCTTCACCGTCAGTGTCACGGGATACAACTCTCGGGTCACCTCCAAACCCGAATAAGGATCGGTATATGAGAGTGTACCGCCAAACGAGTACTCCACTGGTGTTGTCGGCGCAGCGAACTTCGATGGAATAAACAAGATGGTTGCTGTACCCGTAGCATCGGCAGCAAGTGTCCATCCGCTCTCCATGTCAAGGTCACCCTCAAAGACATTCAGACTCTCCGTATGCATCTCAAACTCCTTGGACGTGGCAATGAGACCTGTTTCCATATTCGTGACGTTCAACCTCAGTTTCACATCCTTCATAGCCATGTTCTGGTTTCCATTATACACAGTCAGCGTACCACGGAAAGCCTGACGCGTCATTGTCATGGTCTGCGAAATCTGTAGCGAGATAGTGGAGCAGACAGAATTGCTGCCCTTCTCATTCTCCCGCTGGAACACCTCTGTCTCCGTAGCCCACATATCCTCTATCGAGGCATAGCCTAATTCGCGAGCCTCCATCTCAGCCTCGGCTATCAGATCCAACATATCCACCAACTCCGAGCGCTGGATGATGTTCTCATGCGGAGTACCGTTCTTCAGATAGTCATTGGTATTGTTCAGACGCTCTACGAAACGTGTCATCAACTCGTCGCTAATACCCTCAGGCTGATAAGGCTTCAATGCCTCCAGTGTCCAATTGCTCTTCTGAGCCTCTGCAGCCTGCAACAGTTCGTACATCTCCTTAAAAGAGGAATCATAGAGCCACAATGAGTCGCCGAGCACCTCAACCATGTAACCATAAAAACCTACCTGGCCTTTCAGTTGAATCCTCGCAGCCTCGGCAAAGCGCGTCACATACGACGGTTCCTCAGAATCATCCGAAGCCTTTCTGATTCCAGAGTTTTGTCTTCTGACTCCTGACCCGTTCTTCGCAGCATCCTTGGCAGCACCAAAACCTAAACCTTTGGCTGCCAGGTTCATTGCGCATCTTCCTTCGAACGTAAGCAAACAACTCAACCCACTCAAGCCCGCACCAACGAGTGCATATATGGGGAGCGCAGCCACACCAATTCCGATGGTAGAGGTGATGACAGCAAAGCCTTCCACACCACAGCGCGCTCCTGTTGCTATTAATGAGAGGTAGTCAAATGCATCTGCCTGTTCCGCCATAATCTTTCCTGTGCCTGTGGCTAATCCATATGAACAGCCACCACCGAAAGGAACAAACGACATGGCACAATCCGTTGCCCACTTCATGATCTTGTTGCCACACTCTCTACAGTCAGAATTGGGAGCGACGCGGTTGTTGTTCGACTCCTGACCATACACCGTGTACCAGCCGCCACCATTAGGTGCACCTAAGCCATCAAAAGTATAGTCATCGTAAATCTGATAGATTTTCCCTCTGCACGACTTGAACTGCACAGTCTTCTCGGAAACCTTCTTCGGTTTGCCGTCATTACCGCAGACATAGGTACATTCAACACGATTTTTATACGTACAGCCATCTCCAGCGGAACTGCCAGCCTTACGCGCCCTGGCCTCAGAAGGAGACACACGCGTCACCTTCACCGGGATGGTTATGCTCTGTTGTGGTGCCAAGTCCATACCTGTCACGTCTAACATCGGCTCAAACTTGAAATCATCTACCATCTCCGGCACATAGAATTGGGTTTCCTGTCCAGTAATCAATCCCTTGTTCGTCAATACGACATAATATACGAGACTCTCACCGACACCCAAACTCTCTGCATCGATCTTGTCGGGCGCAATGATCTCTATCACCGGTGCAGGCACATTGGTCTCATACTTCACCGTCGTCACGATCTCATATTCATCCTCCACTTCTGTTTCCACAACATCCCAACTGACGCTGATGGCCTGATAACTCAATGTGACCACCTTGGTGGTGGTGACGCCTGGGTCAACCAGGACGGTGTTGGTGTAGGAATCATGCTTATCAGCAGACACATTGATCTGATAATAGCCCTCAGGCAAATTCTCAATGGTGAACAGTCCCTTGGCATCGCTCAGGCCCTGGGTCACCAATGCACCAGTAACAGGATTGCGGACAACCACCTGCGCCCCGGCCACATGGGGTGCCTCATCTGTATAATAGGTATATTCATCGGTCACATCGACCACAAGCGTTCCAGTAGCCTCCGACACTGGGGTGACGGTGAAGTTGATGAAGGTACCGTTACCGTTCTCACAGTTGATGCCTATCCGTCCGGTGACAGGAACATTCAACTGCATGTCACTCGTAGGCATGAAGCGCAGTACCACAGTGGCTGTATCGTTCTGATTCAGGCCTGCCATCGTCTTGCCGGTCAGACTACTCATCCAACCCGGCAGGTCCAGCGTGATGGCACCCGTGTTACCCTTACCTGTATTGGTCAACGTGAAACTATAGTCACGGCCTTTCTCCTTCAGCATCGTTGTCGTTAGAGTCTGTGACTCAACCACCAGATTGCCTACACCCATACGGGCATAATAGTATAGCAAGATGTCCAGGTTGGCACCCTCAGAAGAGGTGACACGCAGCACTAAATGCTCCCAGTCATTGCCTTTCGTGGGTACTGTACTATTGATAGAGTACGTCAGGTTGGCAGTGGCACCTCCTTCAATAGTCGCCGGAACTTTCAACTCTGCAGTACATCCTTCAGGAGCCGATACAATCTGGGCCTTGACACCAGAAAGACCAAGCGAACCTGGGTTCACCAGTTGGATGACACCCGTCAATGGCGAACCGATCGTCACGTCGCAAGTAATATACTTATTGTTAGCCCGTCTCAAACCATAGACATCAAACTCAGCCATACCATCGCTGATGGGGTCATCAGGATAACAGGCTCCAACGGCAAAGTGGCCCGTCATCATACCCGTTGGTATCCATTCTAAGGAGAAGCGACCCTCATCATCGGTCGTCACATCCTCTGTCAGGCGCACACCATCGGTAAGGAAATACACCTGAGCCTTGGCATTAGCCGTCTGGTCGCCTTTCAATTGTCCGCTGACGACCACCTTCTCACCTTGACTGTATCTCTGTTTGTTGGTCTGCACGGTGGCCGTGAAAGGTGAAACAGCCTTGATGGTCAGTTCGGCGGAGGTATTGTTGGTATAGACTAATTCGGAAACAAGTTGTTCCTCGTTGACTACAGCATAATAGACCAACTCCCCAACCTGTAGAGGCAGGGCCACACGGCGCTGCAAGGTTTCACTGGCACCAACGGCAATATCGGTCTTTGTCGTCAACGTTCCTATTGCCATGTTCACGCCATTCTGGTAGAGTGTCACCTTGGTTCCTGCCGGTAATACGACAGCGCCCTCGTTGGCTACGACGATGCTGACGGTGACACTACTGCCCACCACAGCCTCAGCCTCCTTCGCTGTGATACTGGTGATACGGGCATCCGGAAGCGTCTGATCAGTGACAAGTACATAACACGTACCAGAACCATAGCCTTCGCACGCCACAGTGAAGATGACGGTACGTGAGTCACCGCTCACATCATTGGCCTTCGACTGAACCTCTACCTCCACGGATTCCTTACCAGCAGGAATGGTGACAGTCTTCGGATAGGTCAATCCCTCATCATAGTTACTGCTCAACGTGACAGTAAGATCCTTTTTTGATGAATTGTTACGGCTGATGGTCAACGTGGTCTTTCCGCCTTCTTTCACGGTACTGTTCTGGGAAACAACACTGAGGGCGGCTCCGTCATTATCAAGCACAGTCAACTTAGCACTCACATTGCCGGCTTGCTCGCCACTTGACGCACAACTACAGGAGGCCACCCAGATACCGGCTGTCAAGGTATAGGTACGGTCGCCGTCCTGCTTTACATTATCCACAGGCCCCAAGTTAAAATAGATGTTCTCCACACCCTTGGCCATCTCCACTGTACGATTGCTATAGTAAAGACCACCGTTGGAGTCGTCGCTCAACCTGATGGTAATCTTATTATCAATTTTCCCTGTCCGTGTCAGCACGGCAGCAACAGCAGTAGGTCCTGCCGACTCACTCACCTTGTCGGGTGTCAGTGTCAGCATCAGAACAGGCATGTCATTATCATTCAGGATGACAATCACCTCACCGGGATTGAAACGCTGGGAAGACACGGTGAACCTATTCGACTGCTGCAGATTGGGCACATCGTCATCGACACAGGTCACTGGGACTGTCACTGATGTCTCTCCTGCAGGAATCTCGGCTGTTGAATTGAACTGGAACCGTTTGTTGTCCTCACTCGTGATCTTCACCGTAATAGGTTCCTTGGATACACGCGGTGTCGTAATGGTGAGTGTAAACGTGTCACCTTCCGTAAGCACCGACTGTGAGGCGGTAACACCTAAGGCAGGATACTCGTCATCCTCGATAACCAGACGGGCAGTAACCGCCTCGTATTCCTCACTCTTGACACTGATGCTGATGATGGAATCAGCATCCACCTTATCATTATTGGTCACATCAATATAGAACACGACACCCGACTGTCCGGCAGGCATAGTGACGGTCTTAGGGATGCTGACGCGTGAGTCCTTTGTGCTGGTGATGTCGAACACGCGCAGGTTGTTCCACCGTCCAGAACGACTCAACTTAGCGGTGATGCGCTGATTGCCTCCTTCGGTAAGACGTGTCTTCGACAGTTCCAAGTAGAGTTGCCTCGACACTTCCACATTGTCCGTACTCTGCGCTGTATTGTTATCAAGGCATGTGGGGTGCTCACCCGTCTTTTCATTAGGCACCACCTCTACCTCCACCTTACAGATGCCATCCACGCCAAGCAGAGCAGGCAGTGTGATGTCGGTCTCACGACTCACTTCACTGCCCACGCCCAACTTCTGGTCGTAGTGGAGGGTGCTGATGAGTCTGGACTGATTACCACTGACCGTCTTCAGCATGACCTGTTCACTCCATCCGTCTTCGGTAGCCGCTAATCCCACGTTCTTAACCTTCCAACGCACGGTGAATTTCTGGCCAGGGCCAACAGGGCTGGGTTTGAAACTCACGTCAACAGGTGTCAAATCGGGACGCGGGATCTCCTCTATGACGATGGCACCATCCGTAGAAGTGACAGCCACGCTGTTCTTCTTGTCGTCACTCAGCACTACCTCTGAGAGATAGACGGGCAACACAGCACCATTGTTCATACCCACAGGAGTGGTAAGTTGCAAAGACAAAAGTGTACCTCGGTCATCGACCACAAGTTCATTGCGATTACTGTAGAGGATGATACGGTACTTCTGGTATTCCATCCACGCAGCATCGGCCTCAACACCGTTGGGATAGTATTTCTTGCTTTCTTTGCCTAAGTGAATGCTTTCGACAGTGTAGCCCGAAAGACGTGAAGGCGACAGGTTGACGGCCACATTGCCCAAGTCGTCCTTAGCCAACTCGTAAGGCACACTGATCTCGAATTGTACGCCAGTGATATCACTTGTATTATTCATCGCGATAGGCACGTTTACGACCTTGCCCGATGGCGTAGTCACCGTGTCAATGCTCAGCACATTAGTCTGTGCCGACAACAGCGTGCTCCAAAACAGGGTCATCGCTGCCAACAATGAAAATCTTAGGTACTTCATATCTATGTTGGTTTTTTATGTTTGCGTATTTGTTACTTTCTCAACTTGTATTGCTGTCCGTTCAGACGCACGATATAGATGCCGGCAGGCAACGTGTCCCAAGGACCGACACGACGGCCGCTGAGATCATATATTGGCAGATCGGCTTTCGAGTCAACAACCAACTGGTCGATGCCGGCGGATTCGTTTCCGTCAATGCCAACACCCAGTCGATGAGTCTCCTGGTCAGTCAGTACGGCCTCCACGACAGTCGCTCCGACAGGCAGTTGCACGAGTAGTTGATGGGTACCGGCAGACAAGGTGTTACCCTGAGAGGAGTAAAAGACGACACGTACGCCCCCTGGCACATTCTTCATAGCAACGCTAAAACGACTACTCATGTCGGCACTGACATGAATGTCTCGCTGCGAGGCTCCTATGACATCAAACTGCATGGCTGCCACCTCATCGGTATTCATCAGAGACAGGTCGCTGCCGTTACAGAAAAGCATATTCTGACCACTGCCATACACCTCTTTTATTTTATGTACACGCGAGGCGGCTGGCTGACTGGTGGCCAGCACATAGTCAACACTACGGGTAATGTCTATCACATTAATCTTACCATCCTGGTTGTCGTCGGCAGCAGTGAAATTATACATCTGCTTCGAGGGCTTGGCTGTGTGAAGTGCGTAGTAGATAACGTTCTGCAGATCCTGCACATCGACAGTCTGATCGGCGTTCACGTCGCCATCCGGCCATGTGAGTCGCAACAGCACGGTACGCCAATGCCAGTCGAGGTCTGAGTAGGCCACAGGCATGTCCTTCGGGGCGTAAATGAGGTTGTCGCCATTCAAACCCACATTCAACAGACCGTCGTAGGTATTGAACTCCCAGTCATAATGCCAGTAGACGCCATCGCACCAGACACGTGCTAACGAGCCTGCTTTGTGTGCATAGTCCTGATCGTTGTGGCGGTAGGTAAAGAGCGTTGTAGGCTTCAGTTCAAATGGCTGTCCTACGGTAATCTCCTGCACAAACTTGTTGTCGATGTTCTCGGCAACCGTCTTGGTATGCCAATCTATGAACTGACACTCCAAACGGATATCGTCGTACTTGAGTTTCTCCTTCGGCAGGGGCTTTGAGATTTCTGCCAACTGGTTGTAGGCCACGTTCAGTTTGGTGAGTTCTGGCAACTGTGATGCCAATGCATAGAGATCACCAGTGAACTTGTTTCCCTCGAGATTAAGGGTAGAGATGAGCGAGCCTTTATTTACGGTGTAGGAACCAAGGTCGCCACTCACATGATTGTGGCTCAGGTTCAGTGTCACTAACTGGGACAACTTGAACACAGAGGCAGGCAGTTCACCCGTCAGGCCCTGATCCGTCAAGTCGATGCCGGTGATGGCATACGTAGTAGAGGAGGTACCTCCGAGTTTGGCTGTTGTCACGCCTACCCACTTGCCTGTTGCATGGTGGTTGTTTGACAAATCCCATGGTTTGGTCCACTTGGCACCGTCCAGTTTATTATAGAGTTCCTGCAGCACAGCGAAGTCCTGTTCAGCCAGTTCGTCACCGAGACCGAAACCACGGATCTCCTTAAACTCTTTCCAACCGTTAGCCTCCTTATAGAGAGCGATCTGTTCCTCGGGAACCTCAAGCACACACCGTTTGCGGTAGGGCATATAACCCGTATTGCACTTAGGAGGCGTACCTGCATAGATACGCATCACCTCAAGTGAATCACATCCACTACAACAGGTAAAGTCCACCCACTGCGTGTAGTCTTGGTTACGACCGAAATAGACGCTCTTCAGTTTCTTACAACTACTGAGAGTCCATGAGCCCAAGTCATCGGTAAAGCCGTCAGGCACACGGAACGTAGTCAACTGGGTACTGCTGAAAGCGTAACTCTCCACTTTCTTAAGAGAGTCGGGCAATTCGATGGCAGTCAGGCCGCTCAGGTCAAAGGCTGCATAGCCGATCTCACGCAGTTCATTGGGCAGGTCGATACCCTCAAGAGATTTACAACGCTGGAACGTATAGTTGGGAATCCTCCTGATATCCTTTGGCAACTTCACGCCGCTCAATGAGGCACAACTGTTAAAGATGTCATCACCCAGTTTAGTAATGCCTTCAGGCATCACAACGGCGGTAATGCCACTGTTGCGGAAGGCACCGTCTTCAATCGTTGTCACGCCAGTAGGGATGGTCATCGTACCCGTCATGGCCTTCATATCACGGAAGGCGTTACTACCAATAAAGGTCAGGGCATCGGGCAGTTTCTTCAGTGCCAATTTCTCACAGCCATAGAAAGCATTGTACTCAATCGTGGTAATCTTATCATTCAGTTTGATATTCTCCAAGGAATCACAACCGTAAAAAGCGTCGTGAAGGATGGTACGTATTCCGTCGTGCATCTGTACGCTTCTCAGTTTCTCACTGTCCTCACAGTAGTCATACGGCACATAGTCGATACCCGTTGGCACATTGATGCTCTCCAGTTCGTTGCAGTCCTGGAAAACAGCCCAGCCAATTTCCGTAATGCTGTTGGGCAGGGTTACATTCTTCAGGGCAGTACCATAAAAAGCATAGTTGTGGAGCGTAGTGAGTGATGTCTGGTCCGTCAGGTTGATATCGGAAAGTTTGCGACAACCGTTAAAGGCACTCTCGCCGATACTGGTGGTGCCCTTTGCCAAGGTGACCTTGGTCAGCGCGTCACAGCCCTCAAGAACCCAGCCTTCCACCTCTTTGATGTTCTGGGGGAAGGTGAATGTGCGTAACGAGTCGCAGTTCAGGAAGGCACGGTCACCGATACGAGTGACGGTCTCCGGCAAAACAGCCTTCTCAATCAAGTGACACTCGGCGAAGGCATAACTACCTATCGTCTCGATGCTGTTACCGAAGGTGACGCTGGGCGTCACATAGTTGTTATGGAAGGCACGGTAGCCAATCATCTTACAGGTGTTAGGGATGACGATAGGCGTGCTACGTTTGTAGTTGTTGTAGAAAGCATGCTGGTCGATGGTGTCCACCTTTGCTGGGATATTCACATCCAACAACTCATAGTTCTCACTGAAGGCACTATTGCCAATGAAGGTGATATTGTCAGGCAGCACTGCCTTCTGCAGTTTCTGACAGTTCCAGAAGGTGTATTCCTCGATGCGGGTTACCCCGGCGGGAACGGTCACCTCCTTGATGCCAGTAAAATGGAAAGCATGGTGACCGATCTCAGTAACCCCCGAGGGGATAGTGACGCTTTCCAGACGTAGGTTCTGACGACGATCCTGGGCTATGGCATAGTCGCCGATTTTCGTCACATCCTTAGGCAGCGAGAGACTCCTGAGCGACGGCATATTGTAGAACATGGCGTAACCGACTACGTCGTCCTCGGTCTCCCACGGACCATAATAGGTCTCGATGGTGGCATTGCCGTTCTGGGCGACGTTCCACTGGTTGTACTTGTCGCCACCGGCCACGATACGGGCATTGGTCAGGTCCAGCACCTGCAGGTTGGGGAATGCCGAGTGCAGGTAATTGATATCGGTGCCGTTGATCGGGCCGCTCACGGTCAACTCCAATGTAATCTGTGCCTGATCCTCGCGAACCTTGCTCTGGAGTTGTCCACCTTCAGTGGTTGTCACTTTGTAACTGGTGGTCTTTCCGATAGGCATGATGTGGTAGTTTTTCGTATATTCGTTCTCACGATAAAGGTCAACCATCTCAGGATGCACATAAAGCACCATATCGGCAGGCATCCACACACTACTGGTAAACGGGTTATTGGTACCAGGCAGTACGAATTTCTCAAGTTTCTCACAATAGGAGAAGGTATGCCAGTCATTGATGGTGGTCACCCCCTTACCGAAGTTCACCTCTTTCAAGGCCTTGCAATTGTAGAAAGCCTGTGTGCCTATGGTCTGCACGGCATCGGGCAGCGTGATGGTTTCTAAGTTGGCCAGACAATGGGCAAAGCATTCGTATGGTATCTCGGTGATGCCACATCCCTTGGCAAAGGTCACCGTGCGTAGCGAGTCACAGGAACGGAACGCTCCATTGCCCAACGACACCACGCCAGCGGGCAGGTTGACCTCTGGCAGACGGTCACTCTCTGCAAAGGCATACTTGTCGATGGCCAGGTTACTCACGCCTTCGTCGATATTGATCTTCTTCAAATAGAAACAATTGCGGAAAGCACCCTCACCGATGCTCTTCACACCCGAGCCGATATTGACGGTACGCAGTGAATCGATGCTATAGAAGGCATTCTGCTCAATGGTGGTAACCGAGGCTGGCACCGTTATCTGACGAACATAGTCACAGTCCTCGATAGCGCTGGCCATAATGGTGGTCAGGTTGGTGCAGTCACCTAGGTTGATGCTCTCCAAATTATAGCAGTTCAGGAAGGTGTAGGTTCCCAGAATCTCAAGTTTCTTGTTCAGCGTGACACTCGTCAGTTTCTGACAACCAGAGAAAGCATCACGACTGCTGCCGTCAGGACCGCCCGTTGCCACGATATTCTTGCCGAATACGATACTCACGATATTGTAGCGATTGCCGACAGAGCCACTGACGTACTTCACGATATGGCTTTTGCCGTCGACTGTCACGGCATCGGCAATCACAATATGTCCTGCTTTCGCCCCGTCTTTGCTGTAGGACTTGACACGGGTAAAAGTTGCCGGTCCATCATCGCCTTCAAAGGAATAGACCAGATCATTGCCGTTCTCGTCAGTCACCGTCACTTCGTCAGCCATCACCGCAAGCGGCATAGCCATACTCAAAAGCAAGAGTACACTTCGTTTGATTGTAGTTAATATCTTTTCCATCTTTCTATAGTTTGGTTTTGTTTGCAAATATAGGCATTTTTTCTTAAACTCCATCACAAAACAGCAAAAAAATGCCATCATAGTATTATTTTTATAAAAAATGGCTGCGTCTTATCCTTTTGAGGATGGCGCAGCCACATAGAATATAGACCTAAGTCTTTAAATTATTTCACGTACTCCGAGAAGTCCGTCAACTTCATGTCGCCCTTACGAGCCAGTGTGTCGTGCATGGCGAAGGCAGCGGGCAGGTTGTGACGGGTCTGGCCCATCTTGGCAATCTTCAGGTAATCCCACAGCAACTGCTTGTAGTCGGGATGTGCACAGTTCTCGATGATCGTCTCAGCACGCTGGATGGGACCCTTTCCGCGCAGGTCGGCGATACCCTGCTCCGTCACGATGATGTTGACATCGTGCTCCGAGCTGTCCTGATGGCTGACGAAAGGAACGATAGAAGAAATCACGCCACCCTTGGCCACAGAAGGACAAGTGAAGATAGAGAGATAAGCGTTGCGGATGAAGTCACCCGAACCACCGATACCGTTCATCATCTTCGTACCGCTGATGTGCGTTGAGTTCACGTTACCATAGAGGTCGGCCTCGATAGCGGTATTGATGGCGATGACGCCTAAGCGACGGATGATCTCGGGCGAGTTCGAAATCTCGCTCTGGCGCAGCGTCAGGTGATTCTTGAAGTAGTCCATGTTATCGTACACCTGCATCAGACACTCGTTAGAAACGGTGAGCGAGCATGCCGAAGCGTCTTTCACACGACCGTTGAGCATCATGCCCACCACTGCGTCCTGCAGCACTTCGGTATAGATGTTGAAATCGGGCACGTGCTTGTCCTGACCCAGGGCACCGAGAATGGCGTTAGCAGTTGAACCCACACCACTCTGCAGCGGCAGGAACTCCTTGGGGATACGGCCCTTGTGCATCTCCTCTACGAGGAACTCAGCAGTCAGGAAACCGATCTTATCCGTTACAGGGTCGCTGTCCTTGAAGGCACGGGCCTCGTCGGGAATGTTACACTCTACGACACCTACGACCTTCTCCTTGGGAATCGATACAAAGGGCTGTCCGATGCGGTCGCCTACGTGCTCGATGGGAATAGCCTTGCGGTAAGGAGGATCCAGCGGCTCATACACGTCGTGGATATACTTCGCATTGGGATTGTGGAAGCTGTTCAGCTCCAGAATCACGTGCTTAGCCAACTTGGCAGCTGTCGGAGAAATACCACCGGCGGCAGTCAGATAAACATGATAGTCGTTGCCTACCTCTTCGATGTCGCACACCTCGAGGATAGCCCAGTCCAGCGGACCATAGAAACCATAGCGCAACTCCTGTGCCATGTGGCTCAGATGCAGGTCGTTGTAGGGAATCTCACCCATGTTCACATGCTTGCGGAAATCGGGGTTCGTGGTATAAGGGGCACGATAGAGGATAGCCTGGGCATTAGCCAGGTCACCATCAGTACTCTGTCCCGTGGAGGCACCTGTGAAGATTGCCACCTTAAACTCGCGGCCGGCCTCGTGCTCAGCCACAGCAATCTTTGCTAACTCTTTGGTTGTTGCCTTGGCCACACCTGCTGGTGTGAAACCACTCATGGCGATGTGATCGCCATTCTTAATCAGTGCTGCAGCCTCTGCAGCAGTCATACGTGTATAAGCCATAATTTTATTAAATTTGCAAATTTTGCGTGCAAAATTAGTGTTTTTCCGCCAAACCGCCAAATAAAACCTTTACCTTTTTACTTTTTTACCTTTTACAGGTATTCCATCAACACATCCCAGACGGCGACGATATGACAGACACTACCTGCGAGGACGAAGAAATGGAACACGGAATGCGTGTACTTTTTCTTATTCAGCGAATAGAACACGGCTCCCGTGATGTAACTGACCCCTTCGGCAATCAGCCAGGTGACGGCAGCCGCCGATACGGAATCCATCAGTGGCTTGAAGGCTACCAACACACTCAGTCCCATTCCGACAAAACAAAAGGTCTCCAGATTCGAATGTTCCTTCAGGTGGACGAAACTGACAATTGTTCCAGCAATGGCACAGAGCCATACAAAGGAGAAGAGGCTCCAGCCCCAGTAACCCTGTTCACGAAGGGCCGTCAGTGTCAACGGGGAATACGAACCTGCAATGTGCCAGTAGATGGCAGCATGGTCCCATTTACGCAACCGATCCTTCCACTTTGAACGGTGACCAAGGAGACCGCCAGGATTGTAACGCTCATAGGCTGGCAGGGCATGATAGAGTGTTGAGGCCACATACGAACCCAACATACCGAAGAGATAGAGGATCACCCCCACCCTCGCCCAGTTGTTGTCGCTCTGGAAGCACCACACGAGGAAGATGATGCCCATCACCACCCCCAACAAAATGCCTCCGCCATGGGACGCAGCATTCCAAATCTCCTCTTTTTTCGTATAACGAATCGCCATTGGACCGCAAACTTAGGGGAAACAATTATTTCCTTATAACGATGGGAATGGACTTCGTATCCAACTTCTCGTCTTGCCCCATCAATTTGGAAAGCCATGCCTGGTACTTATCGAACGAGAGTTCGCGCGGCAGGCCGTCTGTACCCTCTAATCCCACCTGACGGTTTGACTGTTTATCAGCAGCCTTTGAGAATTCGTTTGGAGAGAAAATGACGTAGATGACGTTGTTCTCCACCTGTTTGTCAGTAGTCATCACATATTCATCCACATGGGCACTCTTGTCCTCAACTGTCGAGAAAAACACATAGCGCCTGTTGGCCTCCACCTGACAGATGCCGTTTGTCTGGTGGCGATAGGGAAGAAGACAATAGGCCATATCACCTTCCACAAGATAGACGGCCAGATACCCCTCCTTGGGGGTCTGGAATGAGAGGAACAAGTCATCGCCGCTCTTGAATTCACCCGACTCATATTTGTCCTCAGTTCCATTACGAAGCACCTTTGCCTCAAAATCCACAGTGGCGGACTTCATCTCTCGAGCCTCAAACTTCACCTTGACAGACACCACAAGGATGCTACCTTCGTATTTGATATCATATTCAGGTTCGTCGACATCCTTGATCCACTGACCTTTCACAGTGCTGTTGGTCAGTTGGAACACACTGGCATTCGACTCACCGTTTACATTCTCACGAATCGTCGTACCTATCTGGTTCATGTTTGTTCCAAACTCTTCGGCAATACCCTGAAGCCTTGCCCGTTGTAAGGCTGTCTGCTTGGCTTGCTCCAGGGTCACATTCTCCGGGGCATAATAAGTGTAAGATGCTTTGATCGTCTTTGTCTTTGCTGCCTGAATCATCCCCAAACAGCAGAACAATCCAAAGGTAAATAGCAGTATCCGTTTCATTCCGCGTCGTTTTTAAAAGCGTTTTTATAACTTGCGGTGCAAAGATAAGAAGAATTTCTATATTACGGAAATTTCTGGAGGAAAAACTTTCCCGATGTCTATTAATAAATAAGGTGTGACTCACGTCACACCTTATCGAACGGAATCTCGAGCACGAAACTCGAGCCGTTCTTCCGATTGTATTGATCATAGTATGTATTACCTCCTAGCATCTTGGCAATCTGCTTACAGATGGCAAGCCCCATGCCCAGGCCCTCTGACTTGCCATCCACCTTCCGGAAGGGCAAAAACAGCAAGTCACGCTGTTCATGAGGCACACCCACACCCGTATCGTCAACACGAATCTGCAGCATCGGCTGATTCGTCTCATTGTTCTGGTATTCTTTCACGCGAAGGGTAATGGTGCCACTGTAAGTATGTAGACAGGCGTTCTCCAGGAAATTATGCAATACCTGTTCCAAGCGCCTGGCATCTGTATATATTAAGGTGTCCTTCAAGGCTACCGGATATTCGTGCAGCAGTTTGACATTACTACGCACAAGGTGTTTCACACTCTCACGGGCCTTGAAACAGATCTCCATCAGACTGACTATCGTCTTATGCAACGGCAGTGTCCCCTTTTCCATCCGCGAGAGGTCGAGGATGTCGTCCATCACCGTCAACAGACGATCCGCATTCTTGTGAATATGTTCCTTCAACATCAGTTTCTCGTCCTCCTCCATGTGCTGTCCGGCAACACCGTTGAGCAGGTCATTCAACCCGATGATGGCATTCAGTGGAGTCCTTATCTCATGACTCACATTGTCAAGGAAAATATCCTCAAGATCTCTTCCCTTTTTTGATTTCCGAAGTCCAGAAATCTCACTCAGTGTGAGGTTCAGCGTGCGTTGATCAATCAATCTTAACATTCAATTATGTATTAAATTTATTGTAATGCGTTGCAAAGATAAGAAAAAAAACAATTCCTTCCAAACAAATTCGTCAGATAGGTTCCTTTTATCGACACAAAGGTTGATTTTACAATTATTAAGATTTTGTTTTCTGCCCCAAAGCATCAAAATGGGCTTGGGGGCGAAATCTTTTTAAGCATTTTATTTATGAAATTTTGGCTGATTCATTTTTATTTTTTATCTTTGCAGCACAAATAATGGATTATTAACCCCAATTCAATGATATATGAAAATTGTGAAGTGGAATAAAAGGTCGCTGACTGCTATCTTGTTCTTGATTAGTTTCTGTCAACTGTCATCAGCACAGCAAAAACAAAAGACCACATACGAGTATGACAAACAAAATCGCCTCATCCATGTGGTGTCACCATTAGGAGAGACTTTTTATACCTACGACGATCTTGGCAACCGCCTTTCCAAGATATTTAAGTCTTTTACAGACAAAAAGGATGGAGATGCCAATGGCGATGGCAAGGTGGATGCAGCAGATATCGTAGAAGTGGCCAACTATATCATGGGCAAGCCCTCCACTTATTTCTATAAACAATCCGCCGATGTCAATAAGGACAACGTCATTAACATCGCCGATATCATTCAGATTACGAACATTATTTTGAAAAAATAGGAGGACAACAATATGAATCACACCGCACGCTTTATCACTTCATTGCTGTGGCTCGTTTTGTCACAGTACACCTTTGCTCAAGATTATCCCCTTCACTCGCCCGTTCCTGCCGACGGAGCAGAGGGAGTGGGGCTATATGTCAGTGCAAGTTGTGAGGGATGGACCTATGGCGATCTGTTCGAAATACGCCTTAGCGAGCATGCTGATATGAGTGGCTATCGTTCCTGGAGAGTGTCTAACAGACCATACCCAGACTTTACCGACCTTAAAGAAGGAACAACCTATTATTGGCGGGTGTATGTCTATTCCACTTCTGAATGGAATTTCGTGCCTCAAAGTCCCGTATGGCATTTTACTACCAAAGGGACTCCTCCGGCAGGCGACTGCGACCTTTCAGACGTGCCGACATCCAGCGACTATTATGCCGCCACTTATTTCCTGTGCGAACGTTCTGTCCTGAATGGCTCGAAGGAAGACGGTAAGACAAATGTTGGGGGTGTACTGAAACGCTCCCATCTGGCAAAGATTGCTTTCAGGGGCGTCTATCTGCTAAATGGAAGGGAAATACCCACAACCGTGGCGTCTGATTATTATCCGACCGTCTATGAGGATATCGCCACGAAGACCACTGACAATGAGTATTATTATCAGGCAGCCCGCGCGCTTCTCTACCTGGAATATGGAGACGGTGTAGCACCCTTTGATCGAAATCGGCTGTATTTCGCCTCAGATGATGCCATATCCAGACTTCATACCCTGAAAGTCCTGATGGAGACCTTTAACATTCGGCCAGACTTAAATGGTTCTGACAATCCTTTTCCAAATGATGAGAAAGTTGTTGCTCTGGCCACCAATGATCCTGTGAAAATGGGATATATCCGCAAAGCCGCAGCCTTAGGCATCATTACGACAAAGAATGCCGAATTCCGTCCTTATGAAGACTGTCTGCGTGGCGAGGCATTCGTGATGCTGGCCCGTATCATGCAGAAGATTGAATCAGGAGAGATCAATGATCCTAACCCAAAGAAGAAAGACTACTTCGAGCCGCTGAACACCACGCTGAAGACCATCGCTTTGGGCGCAGGCCTACAGATGGGTAACTTCCAGCACTATACGAAGACGAGTTTCGCATTAAACGGTGTGGTGCCTCTGGTCTTCGCGCACACGTACAATTCTTATAATACTACTCTGCCCAGTGTATTCTTTGGCGATAAGTCGAAAACTGATGAGGATGACAGTTACCTGCCGCTTGGCGATGGCTGGAGCCACAACTATCACTCTTTCATCACCGTGGTTGGCGATTATCAGAATAATGCTACAGACAATGGCCTGCGTGTGATTGTCCATTGGGGTGGTGGCAATATTGACGTTTATAAGTCGAATGGCAGTAAACTTGTACCCGAGTCAATGGGTGTCTATGATGAAATGGAGTACGCTGGTGGTGACAAACTGACTATCAAGTCTAAGTCACAAGTGGAATATCTCTTTAGCAAACAGGGCGGTTCTGGGGCTGCAGTCTTCTATCTCTCCAGTATCAAGGATCGCAACGGCAATACACTGACCATCAACTATGAGGATGGCCAAAACGGTTCAAAGCGTATCAGCAACGTCAGCGACGGACAGCGTTCTCTGGTTTTCTCCTATTTAAGTGGCACCGATCTGCTTTCAAAGGTAAAGGACCCATTGAACCGTACTATCAAGTTCACATATTTCGACAATCTTCAGACCGGCAAGAAACAACTGAAAAGTTTCACCGATGCTGAGGGTAATAAAACGACCTACGAGTATGCCAACCTCACGAAGGCTGGTACCTCGAAGTTGCTAAGCCGCATCCAACTGCCAAATGGCAACTATATCGAAAATGAATATGATGCTAACAGCCGCTTGAAGAATACGGTTAGCGGCGTGAGTGGTATACCGACCACTAAGACAAGCATCAACGTAACAGCCCAATATGGTAGCAGTACAATCAGCACAAAGTCGCAAATCGATGTTGAACGAGGTTCGAAGACTTCATCATATAATTATACCTACAATAAAAATAATGTGGTGACAGGCGTAACTGGCGCTGATGGTATGTTTTATAATGGCACCTATGGCAATACAGATTATCCAGAACTGCCTACAACCATGCAGAGCAACAGCACTGAAATCAGCAATGTTAGTTATGACGCAAAAGGTAATGTAACGAGTATCACATTGAAAGGAAGCGACGGTACACTTACCACCTCGATGACTTACGACGATATGAACAACCTAACAAGCGTAACAGACCCCAAAGGCAATAAAAAGAAATACAAATACGACACAAAGGGCAACCTGATAAAGGTGACGGATCCAGAAAGTGTATCCACCAGCATCACCGTCGACGGCAAGGGCTTGACCAAAACGGTGACTAATGCAATGGGGGTGAAGACTAATTTTGAATACAACAGTTATGGCAACCTGATTAAGATGTCACTGCCTGCCTTGAACCTTTCAAGCACAGCAAAATATGACAAGGCCAGTCGCCTTGTTAGTACAACTGACGCTTTAGGACGTACCAGTTCATTTGTCTATGATAAAAATGACCTCTTAACGAGTGAGACAGACCCATTGAGCCACACTACTAGTTATGCTTACGACAAAAACGGAAATCTGACTAGTATCACCAATGCCAAGGGCGGTGTGACATCCCTGTCATATGACAATGCAACGGACTGGCTGACGTCTGTGACATTCAATGGCGTTACTAAGGGTTATAGTTACAACAAAGACGGAACGCTCAGCACCTTCACCAAGCCGGACGGCACGGCGCTCTCCTATACTTACGATGACCTGGGGCGTATGACCAGCGACGGAGTTAACGATTACAAATATGACAGCAAACTCCGTCTGTCGTCGATATCAGGGAGTGGCAAGACACTCTCATTCTCCTACGATGGTTTCAACCGCATCAAAGGCACACGTTATAATAACAATAGCAACAGTTATACATACGACAAGAACGGCAACTGCACCAGTATCAATGACACACATTATAGTTACGACGGTCTGAACCGTCTGACCTCTGTGGAATTCAACGACAAGACCATCACCTATACCTATCGCAAGGATAGCCAACTCGACAAGGTGGAATATCCCAATGGTATGACCACTAAGTATGGCTACGACGCAATAGGCCGTCTAACTAGCAAGACTACGACACTGAGCAACGGCACAATAATAGCCAGTTATAATTATACATTAGACAAGGTTGGCAATATCACTGAACAGACCACGCAGGAACCATACGATCTGGTGGTTCTGTCAGATGAAGATGTCAGTTACAGTTATAACAACGGTAACCGTATCACAAAGGCTGGTAACATCAAATTCAAATTCGATGCTAACGGTAATACAACCAAACGTGGCAGTGAGACTTACAGTTGGGACAAACAGGATCGCCTGACAGCAGCAGGCTCTACCTCTATTACGTATGACCCGTTAGGGCTGATTAGTTCTTACGGTGACATCGAGTTTACGACTGACCCGCTGGGTATAGGCAATGTGCTCAGCGATTCGAAAAGCGGAGCACATTATATCTATGGCAATGGCCTTGAGGCTCGTGTAAAGAATGGCAAGACAAGTTATTATGTTACAGATGTCCGTGGCTCTGTTGTGGCAATTGTTAATGAAAATGGCAAGATTACCCATAAGTATCAGTATGATGAGTTTGGTAAGGTCATTCAGAAGAAAGAGGCTGATTATAACCCATTCCAGTATGTTGGCAAGTATGGCGTGATGGCTTTAGACGATCACCTCTACTATATGCGAGCCCGTCACTATGACCCCACCATCGGCCGCTTCCTTTCCGAAGACCCCATCTGGAGCACAAACCTCTATCCTTATGCGGATAATAATCCGATTATGATGGTTGATATAAATGGAGCGGCTGCTACTCCTTTGGAAACAGGACGACCGGGACCAAATACTCCAAGCGGTAATACAGGTGGTGGAAAAAGTGACCCTACAAGTGGTATAAAGGATAACGTTAGAAAATATTTATGTGATCTTCTAAAACAAGAAAAATTCTGCAAGTCAACACCAAAACCAGGGAAACCTAATTATAGATATGATCCCAAATATGATGTTCCACCAGGAGAGACTGTAGAAAGCCTAAAAGCAAAACTGTTGGAAATGGGCATGGCTGCTTCAGCAATAGGAGCTACTATCAAGGAGTACGCAACTAGTGTTGCACAAAAAGTAACTGTAGCGGGAGTGTCAGCATATTATTACACATTGTCAAAAGTTCAACAAATAACTGTTGCAGATGTGGCAAAGACAGTAGTAGCCGTTGTTGTCGTTGGCGGAATAACTTATTTAGTTGTACAGACAGGAGGAGCGGCCGCCCCTGCATATGAATTACTACCGGCTCTAGCAATAATTTAATAATCAAAAGTATGTTTACAGTACAAGTCATTGAGGCTTCATCAGGCAAGCCTGTAAGAAACAAGAAAGTGAGTGTGATTTTCGATGGATGGTTTCGTGGGGCTGCCCGCGACCAGTACACTAATGATGATGGCGAAGCGCATTTTTCGGAAGATAATGGTGAAGGCACCATTTATGTAGGTGGAACTAAGGTTTACGAAGGACGCATTCAGGGAAGAAAAGTAATTTATATTTAAACTATTACTTTGTGATGTTCATGTCGCATCATTATGACACATTTGTTTTTTGAGAAAATTGAAAGATTCTTTGAGAGAATAAAAAAAGATAAATGTGATCAAGTTTTTCTTGTTGACATGGATTTTTCATTTCTCATGGACGGTAGTTGTTGGCGGCACATTGGCTCTATGCGGTGCCAAGTTTAGTCAGAATGTCGCTTCGAGCAGTGAGTTTACAAATTCGTTTCTGTTGATCCCCCTTACGGCCTTGGCCGAAGAAATCATGTTCCGATGGGGGCCGATGATAGTACTTACATTCATTTTGACCTATTATTATCGAAATGGACGCTTAACAAAAGATCGGTTCTTTAATGTTGAGAAACATTGTCTGTTAAGTGTCTATGGAGGCATGTGGCTCATTAAGTACAATTGGTTGTATTGCATATCGTTATCATTTTAGTTAATACTCACTTAACTCGCATCTTCTTACCACCGTGGCATAACGTCTGCTCGGTTGGTGTGCACTGAAGCACTCTTGATGCATATTCGGGTGCGAAGGTAACAATTATTTTATGTTCTCTCGCAAACTTTTTCCTAAAAACATTGTTAATATGCTATATTTTTAGTATCTTTGCGAAATGAAACAAGAGTTTATTTTTTGTGAACTAAGTTACTGTATGTTTTTAAAGAAGAAATAACAATGAAAAAAACAATTCACATATTCCTAGCATCATCCATCACAGATTTGAAAGATGATCGCGAGTCTATTGGTAATTTTATAAATACATTGAATAATATTTATAATGGTCAGAATTTGTTTATTCATTTACACAAATGTGAGGATGAATCAGAGGATCATACAATAATTAATGGCGGGACACAAAAATCATTGAATGACGAAATTCGCGAATCAGATCTTTGCTTTGTCGTCTTTTGGCATAAAGCCGGTGATGTCACAGAGCAAGAATTGCGCATAGCATTGGAAGAATTCAAAATAAAAAGCAATCCAAAAATTGTTGTTTATTTTAAGAGCCTAGCAGAGGGAGAATCTCTTTCTGATGATGTCCGTCGTGTAATGGAAGATATTGATCAGAAACTATTGCACTATCATAGAGAATATTCTCATATTGACTCGTTAAAACTTGGAATCATAACCCAACTTCAGGTACATGGCTTTCTACGTGCGGAAATAAAGGTAGAAGATGAACATGTAACTGTATCTGGACGCAAAGTTGTTTCAACTGAACATATTCCGGCTTATTCACAAAATGACGAATACCTTGTTTTAGTAAAAAAAAGCCAAATTGCTGAAGAAAACTGTGCAAAACTTTTCAAAATCTACGAACAAGACAGAAATAACACAAGAGCATACAAGGCATATCAAAAGGCTGTTAAAGAAAAGTTGTGGGTGCAAGATAATCTTAGAGAGATATCTGATGAAATACTGAATGTGGGAACAACAATTGCTAAAAAAATATCAAGTTCTGTTCTTAATGAGCGTATTCGTAAGGCAATACAACTATTTGATCGCGGTGATTATGAGGGCGTACAAGATCTTTTGCGTCCAGATGAGATTGAAGAACGTTTCTTACAGACAAACGCAAAGGAGGAAATGTTGTATATGGAAAGACTAAACTGTATAGACGAATTTCGCTGGCGTATTTCATCTTTAGAAGCGCAGGGAAAGTGGAAGGAAGTTCAGGAGAACTATGAACGTGCAACAACGATGGTGGAAGAAACTCTGACTGCGCCCAAAGCGATTATGCTTGAGTTTGCCAGATTCCTCTACCGCCAGCAGAATTATCAGAAAAGCCTGGATGTCTGCATTAAGTTGCAATCTGCACTGACACAAAATCCCCAGACTATATCTGAACATGAAAAAACAGAACTGTATGATTTGCAGGGTGAACTATATTATTGCACAAACAACTTCAGAGATGCCGAATCGTTTTTGCATAAAGCGATTGAATTGCGAAAAGCCAGTACTGCGCAGGGAAAAGAAAAGGATATTCTAATCGCTGAAAGTAGTGTAAAATTGGCAAAAGTATATTATATGGTAACTCGTTTCATTGAGGCCGAGGCATTGTATATACAAGCACTTGCCTTATACAAAAAATATGACACAGAAGCGATTGAAGCCGTTGATGTAGATATTGCACGCACAAGTCTGGAACTGGGTAAATTGTATTATATGATTAACCGCCACGAAGATGCAAGAAAGTTGTTTATAGATGCCCATACTAAATATTCAGAACTGGTCAATAACGGGGAAAAGCGGTATACGGCAGAATTGGCCGAATCATGTAATAAAATCGCATTTTTGGATATCGCAGTATACAGCCATTGTAAAGCAGAACGCTATTATGTTCAAGCAATGAAAATAAAACAATTACTGACGCAAAAGAATCCGGTAGTTTATTATATATTCTTAGAACGCATATTAAGGAAGTTAGGACTCTATTGGAAAGAGAATGGTGATGCCACATACGGCAACCAGTTTTTGCAAGAGGCAGAACGAATCAAATCTATTATTCAAAATAAAACGTATGCAAACGACAAAGAAGAATACCGAGCATTAGACTACGATTTCTATGAACGGCCTATCGACAAATCCTTTATAGAGTCGCTGCTTCAGGAATCGTTACGTCATCATAAAATTTTGGCAGATGAAAATCCAGAAGCGCATGACCCATCTCTTGCACAAGCCTATAATGTGACAGGTACTTTTTACACTCAAATTGGTGAAAAACAAAAGGCAGAAGTAAACTATGCAGAAGCAATCGCCATAAGAAAACGCCTGGTTGATCGTGAACCGGCTATGAAGCCTGCCCTTGCTGCTTCATACAGCAATCTTTCGCAGCATTATGTCTTTTGGAATCAGTATGAAAAGGCCGAAATATATTCTTTGCAGGCAATTGATATTTATAATTGCATTACCAAAGGAGAAGCAGGCGCATTCAATACGGATCTTGCAAGGAATTATTTTGCAATTGCCAACCTATACGCAAAAGCAGGGAAAAGCAAACAAGCAGAAGAGTGTTATAAGGATTCTATTATGCTGTACATAAAATTGTACGAAAAGAGTGCACGCGCATATATTGACAGGATTATCAATACCATAAACAATGTTGTAACTCTCTTTGATCCAATTGAAAGTGGTCTGTGGATGGAGGAGTTTGTCGATGAAGATCAGGTGGCGGATTGGTTGGCCCATCCTAATAGCCAAACTGATGAATCCCGACATGCTCATTGATATCCAAATGATCCGTTACAGAGGCTTTGACTACGATATCTAATCTAGTTTTTTACCTTTCCTTCACCCAATACACCATGCCGAAGGACTTGCGGTCGCTCTCGAACTTACATTCGGGACGGTTGAGGAAGTTACCTATTTTAATATAGGAACCCTCATCCTCTGCATAGGCACCCTTGAAGACCTTCTTCAAACGGGCGGAGATTTCCTTCAGTGTCATCCATTGGCCACCCTCTGGATTGGTCTTCGACGTCCCCTCCGGCTTTTCAAAAAGCGAGAGCAACTGCTCGCCAAGTTGGGTAAGACGCTGGTAGCGCAGATTGTGCTGCATCAACATATGCTCCTCGTCACGGGTCAGATGGTAGCGCAGTCTTTGTCTCGACACCTCGTATTCCAGTTGGGCATAGAGTTGCGGGTAGTCTATCGGTGTCTCAAAGTCGATGTCGCCCTCCACGTTGACACAGATAAACCGTCGGCTGCCACTGGGATCCGTCAGCGGCGTACTCTCGTTCGTGGTGCCGATAAATGAGGCATATCTACGATGGTTCGAATAAGCCTTGCCGTATGGCGGACGATATTTTAAATCGGAGGTCGACACAAGGTACTTCAATACGATCTGCTGGCGCTGAGTAATCTTATCAAACTCGTCGAGATTGATCAGCGCAAAGGAGGTCAGTCCGAGGTTCAGGTCATGCTCGTTCTTGAAGTTGATGCGGTCATTATAGTAATCCCGCTGGTCTCTGGGCAACAGGATCCGACAGAAGGATGTCTTTCCGCACCCCTGACGACCAATTAATATAGGTACGAGGGCATTGCCTGTCAACTGTCCCTTGCCACGCCACATGGCCACCATCGAACGCATCCAGATATGGAAGAGATATGGCCATTCCTCGAAATCCGTCTTGACACGGCGGGCGAGGGGCTCCACTCGGTCCTTGCCGTCCCACTTCGGCAGGTGATCCAGGAAGTCCGTCATCGGTTCATAGAGTTCAATGTCATTGGAGTTCACATAACGGTTGATGTCCTTGTCCCAGCACTTCACACCCTGCGACAATGCCCGCATCGTGATAGAGTTGCGTGCTTCTTCCGTCAAGTCCTGATAACTGAAACCGTAGCCTGTACGCATCCTATATTCCGCCACGCCCCTCATCACATTCTTACGCAACTCGTAGTTGGTATTGAGGAAGATATCCACCTTCATCATCAGCAATGTCTCAGCAGGGACATGCTTCATCGGTTTGGTGATGTTCTTGCGCTGGCGGTATTTCCTCTCATGCTCCTCACGATAGGCATTCTCAAACGTCTTTTTCACTAAGTCCGGATCCTTTCCGAGCGTCAGACTGAACAGTGCCAACCGCTGTGCCACCGCCATCGCGAGCCCCGACTCCTGACAGTAGCCTGCCAGTCGCGTTAGGATCAGGTGTGTCCTTTCCTCCCCATCACTGATACCCGCTGTGTCATCGTAGGCTTTCGAGAGACAATACTCATAGATAAGGTGCATGGCACGGCTGTTGTCCATGCCAGGCATCAGTTTCTCCTGTTTCTCTGCGTAGAGCGTCACCGGTCTCACGGCCTTGTCCACGTCTGAACAGTCGGTATAGAAGGTTTGCGCACCAGGGTTATAAAATAGGTTCGGATCACTACTGATATAACAATCTCTGTCGAGCGTTGGTTCCAGTTTCTCGATAGTCACACCGAGTTGCATGTTATAGGCCACACGGGCTTTCTCATAGAGGTTGGTGTGAAAGACGCCGATTTCCTCGGCACTTTCAGGCAGTCCGCCATTGAACAGTTCCCCCCGACATACAATCTTCACGCTCCTACCGCTGGCTCCGACGAAGGCCAGAAGGGTATGAGGAATCTGACTGGCACCTTTTCTGACAGCCTCAGCCTCATCGAAAGCGGCGAGGTTGTTCACCTCCAGCAGCACCAGCCCGTTGTAGGCCCTTGTCAGCCGCTGCTTGTTCCTGTTCTCCATCAGCGATGCGAAGCAGACCTTGGGCAAGTCCTTGGTATAGAGATACAACAGGCCGTCCATGGTATCATACTTCTGGCGCACCTCAACCAAGGGATAGACAGACCGCAGTTCCTTACATAATTCGGCGTATGCCTGATTCTGAATAGCCTGCACGACCTCAGAGAGATCCATCTGCCTGAGCGTTTGGGTATTCCGATATTGTTTTACGATGGTAACTTTATTCATACTTCTATGTTGCCTTTATGAAATTCGACTGCAAAATTACAAATTATTCTTGAATTACCAAAATATATAATAGGAATTCATTGGAAAAATATAAAAATAACTATACATCTATACATTTGAAAGATATATTATTGAGTATTAAGCATTTAATGGATGTATAAT
The DNA here is from genome assembly GCA_017618275.1 of Prevotella sp. Lineage (GTDB taxonomy): Bacteria > Bacteroidota > Bacteroidia > Bacteroidales > Bacteroidaceae > Prevotella. The sequence continues at coordinate 52,812 of JAFZUS010000111.1, read as the reverse complement.
TATATATTTATCCTATTATCTATACATAAGCAGTGGCAAGAGATAGTCTTTATGGCCTTTTCTCATATCACTTTAGGGTGATTGAGATGTCAGTTTACATTATATTGCAACGACGGAAACAGTTTGTTTCTATCTACAAAATATATTGTTTCTACCTATGAAACAAGTTGTTTCGGATATAGTAATAATTACAGAACAAATTGATTTCCAGATAATAAAATGCAGTTTCGTATATTATTGTGACTCATTTTTGAACAATTATGTATAGTATATAATTAGTATTAAGAACTATTCATTAAGTAATTACCTGATTAATAATAAAATAATCATATAATGTATAAATGTATAGACAAAATGAAATATTTATTGAAAGAAATTTGTTTTTGTCGCACATTATTATTATCTTTGCATCCAAATAACAATATCAGATATGGAAAAGAAAAGTATGACCCCAAAGACCAGAGAAGAGATTTTCAGAGAGAAAGCAGACAACTATCAGGTTTGTTACAGCACAACCTGCCCCATCCGTGAACATTGTCTGCATAGCATTCTCAGCAAATATACGCCGGACGACAGGGTTTACGTCCTTAGCGTCAACCTCAACAACCCCACGATGCAGCGTTCCGACTGTCCCCTGTTCCGTAACGACGAGCCTGTCCGCATGCCCGTCGGACTCTCCACCATCTATTATAACATGCCAGGCCGCATCGAGCGCGCCATCAAGCATCATCTCATCAATGTCTACTCCCGTAAGCGCTACTATGAATACCACAACGGCACCCGCCCCATGACTCCCGACGTGGAGCAATACGTCCGCAATACCATCAAAAGATGCGGCTGGACCGAAGAGCCCAATTTCAGTGGCTATGTCGAAGAGTACCTTTGGTAGGTAGGGTGTCCAAAGCCAAGTCCCCAATACGAGGAGTCACATGATAGTCATATTCTATGAATTTCTTAAATTCTTGTTCTTCCATTGTTACCTAGGTTTTGGAGATGTTAAATCCCAGTTTCATGATGAATTTAAGAGTGCCAATGCTAGTATTGCGATCGTACTCTTTCTCTTCCTCAGATAGTCCCTCGTATGGAATCAAGCAGGGATGCGTCTTTAACTCGTCGTTCCGTTCCTGACCATACGTCCATCCTTGTTTGATGCGAGTCTCCGCCCAAACCTCATGCACATTCTTCGACATTTGTTCCACCAGTGTTTCTAATTCCTTTGGCAGTTCCACATCGCTGGTGTCGATGGGCTGCGGGGTGTAGTTATACTTATTCATATTTTGTAATATTTTAAAAACAGCCTAATAAGGAATGTCCGTTTTTATTATCCTTGCTGGATTACCAGCAACCAACGCGCCATCAGGAACATCTTCAAGGACAACAGAGCCTGCGGCCACCATTGCCCACTTGCCAATGGTAACTCCACACATAATAACAGAACCTGCCCCTAATGACGCACCATAACGAACTCGAGTATATCCCCTTTCCCAATCACCAGGTCCAACCTGTTTCCCATCTTTTAATATAGCTCTGGGATGTCGGTCATTGATAAAGGTCACGTTAGTTCCAATAAAAGTACCGTCTTCCAATGTAACTCCTTCGTAGATACTATTATTGTTCTGAATTTTGACACGATTACCAATTACTACATTATTGTCGATAAAGACATTTCGATGAATCTTACACTCATCACCTATGCTACATTTTGAGCCTATATAGCTATAATCTTCTATGATACAATTCTTTCCAATCTTAGTCTCAATACCTATTTTTGCTGTCGGAGCAATATTGATTCCACGATTTTCCTTGTCCATTTGATCCATTATTTTTTCAACGAACGATGACAGACTTACGGATTCTGGAGTCAACAATCTACCTGTCATTTTTTTTGCGGTTTCTTGCAATGGTATAATTTCTATTTCCTCCGTTTCAAGATAGCTGTCGGGGGCAATGTTTCGAAATTTAGCCATTTGCTCTACGATAGAAGGTTGTGCCGGCAGATCTACTACACAGTAGGATAATAGTTCTGCCTCTAATCTTTCACTCTTGATAATTCCAAGCTCTGTTACACCTTGACGGAAAGAAATGTCATCAGGTGATAATCCAATTTCCTCTCTCAATGCTCGCATAAAATATGATTTCATATCAATAAGCAGACAGAAATCTTCATCAAGAACAAAATTCCCATGCTTATCGTGGAAACAATCCTTCAAAATATTGGATGTCTCATCAAACGAGAAATGCCACATATCGCCAGACGAAATCTTTCCGCTCCTATATGTCCACATTAAATGCAAATTGTAATCTTGGTTAATAACGACAAAACCTCCCAATCCCAAAGAACTTAAAAATGGTGAATATTTTCGTATGTTTGTTGTCTTGATTTTTTCAAATTTGTCTTCTATTGACCTTAGGGTATGGTACGTCTCCACCATACACTTAAAGGTAAAATAGTTAGTAAAATACATATCCATAGTCAAATAGTGACTTTCACTATTCTTCGTACGGTTATCTGTCACCCCATACAGACCTGTCATTGCACCATTAAACATCACCTGCTTAGCTCCCAATTGCTTGATAAAAGCGTCACTAGTTATCATTGCCATAACTTTGATGAAGTCGTCAGCTGAGAACGCTTCTTCTGTGTATGGTTTCATGTATTCAGACCTATTTTGAAGCATCCAATTATAAAGCTTCTTGTGGTCATAGGAATTAATGAAATTTTTTAGATATTCCAGTATTTCGTTTTCCTCTATTTTATGGATGTTTTTTATCTTGTCAAAGTAATCGTCAATAGCTTTTTCCTTTTTCTTTGAATCCTCTTTGGCTGTTTTAAAGAATCCTCCCTTTTCTAGGTCTTTGTATTTAGTTTCTGGTATTTTTATGTAAAAAGTCTTAGGCCATATTCTTAGTTGAATATTGTCCCAATCGTAAACAGGATCTGCCTTGCTTATTGTTTGGTAGTTGCCGTAAGGTGTCAGTTTCTTTAAAAGGCGCTGGATCTCAATGCGAATCAGAAAGAGATTCTCATCTTCATAGACAGAATACTTCTCGGGCGAGTCATTTACGGTTTTTGCCATAATGACACGCTTCCGTTCCTCTTCAATCTCCTTTCTATATGCGTCAATATCTTTACTACTTTCCTTGTTAGCAAGCCATTGGATAGATTCAAGTTGCTTCTTAAGGTTTTTCTCCATCTTGTTAAAGTCTGGGGTTTCCTTAGGATAGCATAAAATAGTTTTCCCTTGGCTTATTGCGTATTCAAGTTCCTGCTTTATAATAAATTCTGATTCGGCAATACTCTCTGTGTATATCAGGAGAAAAAACTTCGAATTTCGAATTCCTTCATGTATGATTTCTGGATAATACTTTCCTGCATTTTCATGAAGTATTGCCTTGTCAAACCATGCATTTACGAAGTTGTTTTTGAATTCCTCATAAAGTCTTGTAACAAAGTCAACTTCTTTGCTCCTGTAGCTGATAAAAACATCCAGATTTCCTCTGGCATTCTGTTTCTCAATCTCCGCTTTGAATCCTTTTTTATCAATTTTCATACTTGTTGAGTTTTATTTTGCGCTTTTGAAATATCAAATCCCAATTTCATGATGAGCTTAAGCGTGCCGATGCAGGTATTGCGATCGTACTCCTTCTCTTCCTCAGGCAGTTCCTCGTATGGAATCAGACAAGGATACGTCTTCAGCTCGTCGTTTCGTTCTGATCCATACTTCCATCCTTGTTTGATGCGAGTCTCCGCCCAAACATCATGTACGTTCTTCGACATCTGTTCCACCAGTGCCTCCAGTTCCTTTGGCAGCTCAACATCGCTGGTGTCAATGGGCTGCGGGGTGTATATCTCCTGATTCATAATTATCCTTACATAATTATTTTAATATATATGTCTAATGTGAACATAATTCTTTTATCATCTTTCTTATTTCTATTGTATTCGGATGGTTTTCTCCCAATACCTTTTCAGCAATAACTAAAGCATTAGAATATGAATCAATTGCTTGTTGTAATTCACCTTGGCGTAAATAAACTAAAGCGATGTCCTTATATGATTCAGCCGTATCAGAATGCTTTTGGCCCATTTCTCTCAAACGTATAGCTAACGCTTGAGAAAAATACTCAAGAGATTTGTCTAATACTTCTAGTTGCAAGTAATCCCACCCGACTTCCCTATATGCATCAGCTGTATTAGTACTATAATCGCCATAGACTATCTTGTATATATCCAAGACCTTTATATTATATTCTAGCGCCATAGAATAATTATCCAATTCATCATAGATATAAGCGATATAGTAATAGGTATTTGCAGTTTCAACGTGTTCCTTACCTTGCATCTTTTCATGAAAAGCCAAAGCCTTAAAATAGAAATCTAAAGCTTGGCCATATTCTTCTAGTTGCAAATAGTCCCAACCAACATCATTGTATGCATCTGCTGTTATAGAATGATCCATGCCATATACTTTTTGAAATACGTCCAAAGACTTTAAGTGGTATTCTAGCGCATGTGAATAATCATCTAGGCTGGTAAATATCTCAGCAATTTCATTATAGGTGTCGGCTGTAGTAAGATGACATGTCCCAAGAACAGACTCGTAAGTCACCTTAGCCTTGATAAAATATTCTAACGCTTTTTGAGGCATCCCTTTAGATTTATAGGTTTCTCCGATATCGCTATAGGAGATAGCAGTTTCGATAAGATTCGAGCCAACAACGTTTTCAGAGATTGATAAATCTTTAAAATAGTACTCTAACGCCGTATCAAATTCTTTCATTTTTTGATAAACTGCTCCAATGTCATTATAGCATACGGCTATCTCTAGATGGTTATTTCCATACTCTTCTATACGAATCTTCAAATCCATAAAATAGTATTTCAATGCTTTTTCATATTCTTCGAGGCATTTGTAAACTCTGCCAATGTCATTATAGCAATAAGCTGTTTTTATGTGATTGATTCCATATTTTATTTTATAAAAATTTAAGGCGTTAATATGGCTCTCAAGAGCTTTTGTATATTCATTAGTTTTTTCATATATATAACCAATATGAGTGTAGGTGACAGCGGTAGCTATATGCTTATTACCTACCGTCTTTTTACGGAGTTCCAAAGCTCTTAAATAGTAATCTAAAGCCTCATCGTAGTTTTTTCGACATTCATAAACGCTACCAATAGAAAAATAACAATTAGCAATTTGGGCATTGCTATTTCCATAGATAAGTTTGTATATATCAACAACTTTAAAGTAGTATAGTAAAGCTTTATCATAGTTTTTCTGAAGTGCATAAGTTTTGCCTGTTCTAAAATAGCAATTAGCAGTTTCTATATGAAAATCACCATATAGTTTCTTAAAAATACTAAGAGCTTTATGATAGTTCCTGATTGCCTTATCACAGTTCCCCATTATTTCATGTGTCCTACCGACATAACAACAACAAGACGCAATCCACGGATGATTCTTATCAAAAAAAATCCTCTTGCTAACTTTTAATGCTTTAAGGAAAAATTCTTGTGCTTTATTAATATTGTCTTGTAAATAATATATTTCTCCAATATTGATATACGAATCAAGAATATAATCCTGAAGTTCTTCTTCCATAAAGAAATCATTATCATCCATTTCTTCGTATATTGTATGAATATCGTATAATACAATTTTTTCATAGTCTTTTAATAATTTAAAGAAATTTTCTAAAGCTTTCTCATAGTTATGTAGTTCTTTGTAATATATTCCAATCCGGACAAGTCCTTTCGCAATGCGATCCCAGTCTTGCCCTTTTTCCGATTTTTCAATTGCAAGATATTCTTTAGCGTATTTCAATGATGTCTTGTAATCTGTAAAAAACTCACAAAAGAAGGAGGCCATCTCCAAATAGGGTCTTCTCCTAAAAAAACTCATCTTATGAGAAAGATTTAAATAGTCAGAGAAATGATATTTGGTTGGATCTGACTCTTTCAATTCTTTCCAATATAGAGCCAATTGGCTTTTACCTTCTGTCGTAGAACAGAAAGTCATGAAAGCATAATCATTCAAGACGATGCCGTATAGACTCTTCAAATCCTTCAGTGAATAATATTGAAAAGCAAGTTCTGGCATTCTACGACTATAACTGATATCTTTGTTCTCAGAGAAAAATCGAATTATCTTTTTACGATATAATTCAGTACTTAACTGGTCTTTCAGATATCGAGACATTACCGCATATTTAAAATATTGGTGAGAGAAATTATATAATCCACGACAATTGGTTATATGAGTAGTATATGCACAATAGAACATATGAAAATTAATATTACTAATGCCTGTAATCCCTACAAGTTCATTCTCTGACAGTCCATGTTCTGAAACAGAGAGTACGGCTAACAGAAGTTGTGCACCCTCATAATCCTTTTCCATTCGTTGTAGAATGCGGTCAAAAAAATCTGCTACAGAATTGGATGAGATATAATAATTAATTCGGTCATCAAGGTATTCATAAGATCCAAAACAAATGAGTTCGTCAAGTAGTGACCTTAATACCAATGCGTTATTTGTTATTGGACTATGTATAATACGATTATATTGGCCCTCATTGAGTTTTTTACCTACAAGAGAAAGATACTCTGAGATAAATTCATATTTCTGATCGATGTTAAACGGTTTTAAGACATATATTGGGTATTTATGGTAATGGAAGGCCTTTGTTATTTCGTCATCCTCAACTGAAGAAAAAAGATATTTTATCTTTGGATGTGGCTGTGGTAACCAGTCGAAAGGAAAACTTTGATTATAATTTGATATCTGATTAACGCCATCGATTACAACTAAGATAGGCTTACCCTTCTTAACAGCTATCGACATATATCTTTGAACTCTATCTTCCAGACTTTCATAATCTTCCAAAATGGTTTCACGACAATAGTGTTGAGAGACTAACTCATCACAGATATGAAGTAGCACTTCCTCGTAGGAGTTACTGCCGAACGTGTTTCCTAAAAAGTGGTATATAATGTTACAAGGTTGCTTGTGTTTTTTACATTCTAGCTCTTTCAGCCAGTTAGCGATTAATGCACTTTTCCCTATACCACTTTGACCTGTCACTAAAAGATATTGTTCCTTACTGTTAAGGAATTGATTTAAGCGCTCAAAGTCCTCTTTTCTAGGTATATAGAGTTTGTGTCGACTATTCATAAAAGCGCGCTGGATATTCCGCATACATCCATGACGAGTTTCATCGGCTTCTTTGAAATACTTGTCCAACAAACCATCTACAACTTTTTCAACTTGCAGGCAAAGATCGTCAATTGAGCAATAATCGGCCACAGGGAAACGATGCTGTTCGCGTATCTTTTTTTTCAGCTTAGTTAGTTTTTCATTATCATCAGGTTGCATATTAGGGATATGCTTGATAAAAAAGGCAGCTTCAACACCCTTTTCATTTCGCAGTGCTCCATACTGCATCTCCATCTCCGTAATACTCAACCCTTGCTCAATATCTTGAGAGAGCCATGGATACCGTTCCTTCAGTTCCGGATTCCTCTCAATTTCCATAGCATCAGGAGAATAACCATAACGACTACCTAGTAGACCAATGAAAAACGGATGAGAGTTCTCAATCTCATTCAAGCAAACGGAAAGCACTTTTCCTGTTCGCGCCTCTTCATCAGTTACCCCCCAACGTAGATCAAGTAACGAAAGACCAACATTGCGACGATTGGCCTTTAACTTTAGTTGGTTGAATACCTTTACTAGCGCTGAACGCTCTGGGTCCATGTCTGAAAAAGTTGAGGACAAGAATATACGCACCTCACGATTTTCAATGAGATTTCTTTCAAAGCGATCATTTTTACGACTTGTCATAATGTGTCAAATGAATATTGCTATACCACAAACATGGCTACTACCTACTATTGCATACAGGCTCAGACATTATAATTATATTATGAGCATTCAAACATAATCAAACGTAGTTTTTACCACCAGATAGTCGTAGGCCTGATAGTCTACATAGTATTTTTCTTCTTCAGGTTTCTTTTGGTCTTCTGCTTTGTTGTGAGTACTTGTAACCTTAGGTAGAATTTCCCACGGAACCAAACAATTATGGGTCTTGTTCATTTCATTGCAACCAGTACTCTCGTTCATAATATAACCTGACATTTCATGTGAGGCATTCCAACGCAAATGTTCCGTACGTGCTAGGTTCGTACATATTCTTTTTATGGCTATATCGCTTGTACTAAATTGTATGGGTTTACCACCTTCTTCAAAAATAATAGCATCAGCAATTTCCTTAAACAAGACAGGAATATCGTGATTGGATATGAGTCGATACTTTGTCTTTGCATGTAGGGAATTATTTATGTCCTGCTGTTCCTGACGCTTTACTTTCTTTCTTATTTCCCATGACAAAATTTTATAGTTATTATGGCGTTTATCCCATATGTCTTTATTTTTCTCCTTATTTGTCCGCAGTTCTTCATATCTTCTAAAGTATTCTTTTGCATGAGATACAATTTCATCCCTAATGATGTTCTTAAAGGAAAACAGTTGGTGTTCCTCGCCAAAGATGATTACATGTTCACGCTTTATACGTTTAATATTTTCATCACCGTATCCCAAATTGTTGTAATAAGATGCCATTTGTTTCATAGCTTCATTATTGCTATACAGATAACTGCGGACAAAAATCGTAAGTTCTCCCAAATAGCCCTTTTCACGTTTTCTGACAGCGATTTCCATCAAGTCATTGAGTACCGTGAGGTTTAATTCGTCACTACCTAATGCCAAAACAATATAATTGACTTTCGTGATACGTTCTTCTATAAGGTCAATAAACTCTTGGCTGTTGTATTTTGCCTGATGAAACGACACAAGCGGATCTTCTAAATTGGGTTTCCACTTGCCACTTTTTTTCTGCATATTAAACGCATTGGCTACAGCTGGGGCATTATGCATGAACTCTGCCTTTAACATACTCATATTACTATCTATCACATCACAATGAAAAGGAGAACGAACAGTGATTGCAGTTCTTGCCGTTTCTTCTGAATCATTTTCAGAACACTCGTGGTGCATAAATGCTCCAAATTCATAAAGGAACTTAAGGGTATCCTGGCCTGTCTCACCAAAGCCGATGATTAATGCCTCAAACCGGTTTTTAACAGTTGCAGTATCAGTGTCTACATCCACAAAGCGTATTGGATGACATTCTGGATTCTGCATAAGCAACTGTACGGACAAATGTGAACTATCAAGGATTTCTATTTCTGTATCATATTTGGGTGAACTCACCACTTTCTGTTCCTGTTTGTGGTCTTTTTGTTTTGGACAACATAATTTTTTATACAAAGTTTGTAAATATTCTGAAAGACGATGATAACATTGAATGACTTTTTCTTTAATAGTCTTTTGGTACAGCCACACAGACGTTTCTTCTTCAGGAATCTCTAGCATCTGAGTCTTGGCACTCGGCCTTGCCCAACAATGAATCTTGAATTTCTTATCAGAATCATAAAATGACTTGTTCAAAAACTTGCGAAGGTTGTAAGAGCCACTGATATTGATATTTTGGTCATCATACATAAAGAAGCAATGTGTCTCTTTGGCATCTTTTGCCAAACAATAAAAATGCTTCAATCCCAGATTATTCATCATCAACTGTATTGATGTGGGAGCGTCTTTGGAAAGCAACTCACTGCATTCCGGACTGCTCATCATGACATTACTAATAATGAGATGAGCATCAACTTCATCAGCAATCTCATAAGCCCCACCTCTATGGCGCAGTAATCCCAAGACGCTACTAAAAGAAACGGAATTGAATAGGTTAGATTTTTCTTCGCGGTTTTCTACAAATACAATAACAGATTCTTCTTCTTTTGCTCGGATATCCTTTGCCAAGATTCGTGCGACCCTTGTAATACCAAAGAATACATAGAGTTTTTTCCCTTCTGCATGCTCAAAATTTATATCCAAAGAGGCCTTCCATCTATAAAAAATGAGTGAAATCAGAGTCGAGGTGGTAATGGTTAAAACAATAATCTTGACAATGGTATAGAAACCCATAAAGCCTCCACTCAGACGCAATGCTGCAGAGAAATCGGCTGGGCTGTCGGCAAGGAAAAACATCTTGCAAGCAGACAGGGCAGGACGGAAAATGGCTGCAAGTGCCGACTTCTGCGTTCCTGCCGCATACATACCTATGAAAAAGCACAGGTAGGCTAATGACCAACCGGCAATGGCAGCCCACAACAATGTATTCTGACGATGTTCCCTCCGCACTAGACGAATCTGACTACTGAATTTTTTATCTAAGAATTTAATGAGCATCTGAACAATAGCGATGACTGCTACGCCAATACTTAGGAAACAAATAAAGACAAAGAAGTCGTCAACCTGATTCTTAGACGCATCATCAAGGTGGTGCGAGATGTCCAAAAAAGCCAGTAGGACTATGAGCGGTATCATTATCCAATACCATTTGTTATATAGTTTCCGTCGGAATGTCCTCCAAATAGAAATGATAAAAATAAAGAATAGGCAAACAACGGATGCGATAAACAAGTAATCCATCGCCCAAGGCTTTTCAAGAAAAAGCCGCAACTGATTTGCACCAGGAGAAGTCTGTAAGTTTATTTTGTCAAGTCCGATTAGCACATCATCGATGCGTTTTAGATTTTCATCTACTTCGCCTGTCTTCAGTTCCTTGTTGGCTATATGTGTTTTTATGGGTTTGGGGAGGCTTTGATTCAGGAAGGATTCCAAACGCGTTGTTGGAACAGACCCTTTTACATTTCTTATATAATATGTAGGGCCAATAACGACTAATAATGACACAATGGCAAGAATGGTCATTCTAATGACTTTGCATTTGGTAGTATTCTTTTTCATTCGTCTATGTTTGAGTTATTAGAATATCGAGAATCGGTATGTTTTGGGTTATTTCACTTTGAGCACAAAACTCTGTGAATCGATTGCAAATTTAAGCAAATAATTTCATTATGCAATCCTTTTAGTCTTAAAAAAATTAAAACGATTGTTTTTCCTTCATTTGGGGCTTGACCGAAAAGCCCCAACTTCAATGGCTACGTTGAAGAATATCTGTGGTGAGACAACGTAATACTAAATACAACTTAACAAATAATGAACAGGTATTGTAAAATACCAAAACAAAGAATAAAGAATCCCCCAAAACACACCAAATTGCTCATAGGCATAGAAGAAGAAAACACATGCCGATATGCCAAATGATATTAAGCCGCCCCAAATTGAAGACTTATCATCACCAGATGACTGACTTGAAGACAATTGGTAAAATGATCCTGGTTGAATGTTGCTCATAATCGACTCCTATATAGTACGTGTGACATAATTAAGTACTTTTTGTAATAAAGAGGCTGTGTGCTCTTATTTTAATGCACACAACCTCTCTTAGTTCTTACTCGGCATGGAGCGTTCCAGGCTCGATGTCTTCACCTGCATGAAGTGTACCCGGCTCTATGTCCTCACCCGCATGGAGCGTACCAGGTTCGATATCCTCACCAGCGTGAAGGGTTCCAGGCTCGATGTCCTCGCCTGCTGAAATCGGAGTATAAGACTCGCAAATGATGCTCAGGTTATAGTCGTGAGCTGGACAGTTTTTTAATGTTACCATAATTTTAATAATTAACTGTTGATAAAATTTTAAAGGAATTCTTTAAGCAGACTGGCGATTCTTGCCATCTTCAATTACTACCTAATGTTCTTTTTTCAGAGACTATTCATGTTTTAATTCATTTAACTGTTTCATATATCTTCTATTTTATTGTTTATACCTGAACCATTTCAGGTGTCTTTGATCTTAATGAGGAAATCTTACTTCGATTAATATCACCGTGCCCCAATAATTTGCATTAATTAATACATTAGACAACTATTATAACTACTCAGCCCCCCATGACATGAGTAGTTACAATCGGGACTTATAATGCAAAAAAAGAAATTTACTCGATAGAATGGTCGTGCTATTATTCCATATTATATAGCACTTTCTCTTCGTGTGTTAATGGCCTGCCATTAACACGTTCGCGGGTTTTGTCGATAAGTTCTTGGAGTGACGGAAATTCCCAAATGCGTATGGTGTAGTCATCGGAAGCAGAAACGACATTTCTTCCGTCGGGGCTGAATAAAGCCAATCGGACTGGTGCCGAATGTCCTTCAAAGGACATAATTTCTTGTTCATAATAGACATCCCAAATCCTCACGGCACCATCATCAGAAGCAGTAACAACGAGTTTTCCGTCCGGACTAAAGAAAGCAGAATTAACAGTATTGTTATGTGCCAGATTGTGGTACAACGGCCCCGTATTTGAGTCTCTGATTTGTACAGATCCATCATAAACTGCAGTTAGAATATATTTACCATCTGGACTGAAGGACAAAGAATTAACAGTCAGAAAGTCTGGGTCATAGGAAAGATGAAGGTCAACTTCAAGTTTTTCTTTTCCAGTATTTGCATTAAAGAGTCTTAACTTTCCATTATTGGAAACTGTCGCGATAAGACTTCCGTCAGGGCTGAATGAAACAAAACTGACATTACCATAGAAACAATCATCAATTGTTTTGAGTTTATTTCCAGTTTTTGCATCCCATATTATAACAGTATTATCCTGATAAGACGAGGCAATCAATTTTCCATCAGGGCTAAAGACTACACAATTGGCATCACCGCAATCACTATTCAATGTGCGGATTAACTGATATGATTTTGCATCCCATATTATCACGGTTCCATCATCGGAAGCAGAAGCGAAATACTTTCCATCAGGGCTGAAAGCAATCATGTTTATGACGTCTGTGTGTCCTGTTATCGTACGGATTACTCGACCTGATGTGCTTTCCCAAATTTTGATGGTATTGTCTTCTGAACAAGAAACAATATATTCACCATCAGGGCTGTATGTCGCATAGTTAACAGCATCAGAGTGCCCTTCCAATGTTTGTTTCTCTTGTCTTGGTTCTGCAGCCCATAATCTTAGGGTTTCATCTGTAGATACTGACAGAATGTATTTCCCATCGGGACTATATGTTGTTTCAATCACAGGTTTATGGTGGCCCTCCAAGGTTCGGATTAATTGTCCAGATTCGGCATCCCATACTTTTACGTTATTGTCCGATGAACTGGATAATATTTGTTTCCCGTTTTTACTGAAGGCCGCATAGTTGACAATTGAATTGTGTCCACTCATAGTCCGCAAAAGCCGTCCTGTTTCTGCATCCCAGATTATCATGGTTGCATCTTCGGAAGCAGACACAATGTGTTTGCCGTCAGGGCTGAAAATGGCAGACCTTACCCTGCCTGTATGTCCCTCCAGGGGACTGCATACCTGCTGTCCTGTCTGTACATCCCATATCCTTACGCTTTTGTCAGAAGAGGCAGAAACGATGCGTTTGCCGTCAGGGCTGAAAATGGCAGAATGAACATGGTCTGAATGTCCCTCAAGTGTATGGATCTTCTGACCACTTTCTGTATCCCAGATCTCCAGATATTCTAAGGTTGAACTCACGTCTTTATTGACCACTATTCGTTTATTATCTGGGCTGAAAGATATGAAGTAAACAGGCTCTGTCTTTGACCAGAGTTGTTTGCCTGTTTTTACATCCCATAATTTAACGGTATCATCATCGGAGGAGGATATAACATAATTGCCGTTAGGGCTGAAGGAAAGTGTTTTAATTTGATCAGTATGTCCTACCAATGTATTGATGAGTTGGCCAGTATCAACACTCCAGATTTTCAAAGTGTCACTATCAGAATCAGTAACAATGTACTTTCCATCAGGACTGATGTCAAAAGTATATCCACAAAATGACCTTATATTTTGTCCTGATTCTGTATCCCACACATTGACATTGCCGAGAATTGAAGCGGTGACGATGCTTTTACTATCAGGAGTGAAAACACCAGAATTAACACCTTCTATCCTAAAGACAGCCTTACTCGTTGAAGTCGAGGGGTGGCTACAAACTTTCCTCAATGCAACTTCTGCTTCAATGGTATATGGTTTGTCGGGATTATTTAAATCACTTGGCAAAGCCTCTAATGCGAGACGCATTGCTGTATATGAATCACCCTCATTTGCAATCTTAATAGCCTCTTTAGAAAGATTTTTTGCTTTTTCTTCTAAATATTTTGGTTCAAGTTCATTCGGCAAAGTGACGGTATAGTATAATACCTGATTGGGGGCAATCGTATCTGTCGTCAGATAATATTCGGCAGACGCCCCGCATTTCAACAGGTAATTACGATAGCAGACACCGTCTGACTCGATATCTTTCTTTACGTCAATATGTGTGAACCACAGATTATCATTGATCTTAGTGATAGGCTCATCTGGATTCTCATCTGTGCAGACAATACTCAAGTCTTCAATGTTGCTGTCAAAGAAAATGGTTGCCGTACCATTTTTAGTAGAACGGTCAACTTTCGACTTGTCTGGACTCAGTGTCACCTGCAGCGTTTGGGCGTAAGTTGTCACGCTCAATAAGAACAACGAGAAACCAATAATTGATGCGACCTTTTTCATTGATTCAGAATTAAATTACTCCAAATTATATAGCACTTTCTCCTCTTGGGTTAATGGTCTGTCCTTAAATCGTTCACGGGTTTTGTCAATGAGTTCTTGCAGAGGTGGCAAGTTCCAAATATAAACAGAATGATTACAACTTGCAAGGATTGAACTGCCGTTGGCACTAAATGATAAAGAACCGAATGGTTCAGAATAAGATCTCCAGGCATTTAACTTTTGTCCTGTTTGAACATCCCAAACAATCAATTTCTTGTCTTTTCCGGTGGATATTAGGCACCTCCCATCAGGACTGAAAGCAAGAGATTCTACTCCATATACATGTCCCCTAAGCATGTTCGCAATATTTCCAGTCACACAATTCCACAATATGACGGAACCATCTTCAGATGCAGACGCAACATATTTCCCATCAGGACTGAAAGCGACATCTTCAACATTGGAAGAATGTCCTTTAAGGGTTTTCAAACATATATATGTTTTGGCATCCCATAATCTCAGTGTGTTGTCAATAGATGCTGATGCAATAAGATGACCGTCCCGGCTATAGCATGCCTTTGTTACTAGAATCTCATGCCCTTTTAAGATACTTAAGATGTCTCCAGTATTTATATCCCAGATATATATATAGGAGCCTGATGTAGAGATGACACGGTTCCCGTCGGGACTAAAAAATGCAGAATAGACCCAATCTGGGTTCCCGCTAAAAGTCTTATACAGGCGTTTGTTTTGGGTATCCCATATTCTTATCGTTTTGCTGAAGTGAGAACCTGAAACAAGATATTGGCCGTTCGGACTAAAAGAAACTGTTTCGAAGTCATCCTTTCCATCATCTAGAGTATAGAGGGCTTTGCCTGTTTTGGCATCCAACACTTGAACTTGATGGTCAATAGCAACGGCAATCGTGTCACCTGAAGGACTGTACGTCACGTCATTAACGAAAGCCTTTAATTTGTATTTCTGATTGTCGGGGCCAGGCAAGGCGTCTTGTAACCAACCAACATTATCTGAGGAACATAGTGCAAGAAAGCCTGTATTTGGAGAAAGGGAAGCCCCTGTGTACATTTTTTGTATTGTAGGCGAGTTTATTTCATCTAAGGTAGTAAACACCTCTTTTCCATTTTCTGCATTCCAAACGGTAATGATTTTGTTAAACGAAATACCAAGGATGGCCTTCCCTTCCATAATGAAAGCAGAGAAAATCATCATTTGCGGCTGTTTGTTCTTTAAGACAAGCAGATTGTCGCCTGTAGAGATATCCCAAACTCTCACAGTACTGTCTGTTGAGGCTGTAAGTATTTTTTTGCTGTCTTGGCTGCAGGCGAGAGATAATATCATTTCATGCTGATCTTTTGGCTTCTCCGACCTGAATAATTCATTTCCCGTTTTCGCATCTAAAGCAACAACCGGACAATAATCGCCCATTGTACTAAAGATTATTTTATTCCCATCGGCACTATATATGACATTCCAGGGTAAGAATTCTTTGAATTTGCAGGATGTAACTATTTTACCTGTACTAATATCCCATACTCGGATTGAAAGATCTAAATCAGCAACTGCTATTTGCCTTTCATCAGGGCTGAAAGATGCAGAAACACTTCGCGCAGGGGCATGGATGGTTTTTAAGGGCTTTGCTGAATGTGACTCCCAAATTCTGATGGTACTATCTTTATTTGTGGTGACAATATAATTTCCGCTTGGGCTATACGATGCAAAAGAAATGTCATGGGATTGTTCTGCTAACGTCATAAGGACTCGTCCAGTCGAAGCGTCCCATATTTTGGCAGTTCCATCTCCTGAATATGATAGCAGACGTTGATTATCAGGACTAAAGCAAGTCGAGATAATCCGATCGCGGTGTCCTTGCAGGGCTGTACTATTCTCCATCGTTGCCTTCCTTAAGGCCATTTCTGCTTCCCAGGTGTATGGCAGATTTGGCGGTAAGGCTTCTAAAGCTAATAGCCGTGCACTATATGAATCACCTTCATCTACCAAATTATTCACTTTCGTCGCAATGCTTTTGGCCTTTTCTTCCAGTAGTTTCGGCTCTAGTTCATTCGGCAAAGTGACAGTATAGTATAATACCTGATTGGGGGCAATCGTATCTGTTGTCAGATAATACTCGGCAGAAGCAGAACACTTTAGAAGGAAATTTCGGTAACAGACACCATCTTCTTCCAAATCCTTTTTTACATCGATTTTGATATACCAACGATTGTCATCATTTTCGTCCCGAATGACTTTCTCGTTTGGATTTTCATCTGTGCAGATAATGTTTAAATCCTCTATACTGCTGTCAAAGAAGATAGTCGCTATACCATTTTGGGTAGAGCGGTTAACTTTTGTCTTATCAGGGCTTAGTGTTACCTGTAAGGTCTGTGCATGCAAGTTCACAATGAAAACCGATAACACCATCCACAGCAATAGGATGCTATTTCGTTTCATATATCATAAAATCTCTGAGGAAATATTTGTCTTGCTCTTTTTCAATGTTGTCTTTGGGCTGCCATGTCCTGACATGAATGATCGGCGTCTGTTCTGAATGCTTGAAATCGATCATCAAGAACACGAATCCTGGCATCTGGCTTTCCAAGTTATCCCCTCCATTCTGGTCTTTCCAAAGTTGAGTGAAATTTACGCCATAGATTTCGGGGTATTTGGCATGTTGCTTAACTTTTTTGCTGGCGATACTCAATTTGATGGATGTGTTTGAATTGAAGATATCCCGTAACCGCCGGATATATTCCTTGCGATTCTCCACAATCGTTTTATAGGGACGGGTCTTCTGGGTGGAGGGTATGATTTCTTTAGTTCCCGCAGGCTTAAGTTTCTTCGTCTCCGTGATAATCAGCGCATCGTCACTGAAGAAATTGGCGATGTAATCTATTTCCTTTTTTTCGTATGCTGCTTCGTAGGTTGTCAGGAAATCATCAATGAACATACGTCTTCTGGCATCTTTCTGTTCGGCAGTTTCCTGAGCAGAGGCGGGTATGACCGCTAATATTAATATAATAATAGATAACTCCTTTTTCATAACAACACTATTTTTCAATGTTAATGACTAGTCTGAGTCCGGCTCCCCGTCTGTTGACAAAGGGAGAATCGAAATATCTGGTAGCCGTTTTCATGTCGTAGAGGTTCTCTATCCGGAAATCTCCACCACGCAACACACGATTGACACCCTTGCTCGGCCCCTGAGGATTCACCACTTTCTCTGATGAGTACAGGTCGAAATAGTCACTGCACCATTCCATCACATTCCCCGTCATATCATAAAGATCTAACTCATTGTATCGCTTTCCGCCTACTTCATGTGCCGAAGTCAGTTCTTCAAACGAAGTCCAGCCGACCTCTGTCGCGTCATCGTTCCCGGAAAAAATGTAATGGTGAGTTTTTGTCCCGCCTCTGGCAGCAAACTCCCATTGTGCCTCTGTAGGCAAAGCGAATCGAAGTCCTGAGATGGTGGAAAGTGTGTCTGCAAATGCCTTCGCATCCTCCCATGACAGCATGTCCATGGCTGTGTCTTCTCCGTCTGCAATACATTTGCCTTCTGTAGGAAAGAACGCCCTCCATTGTTTTTGAGTTACCTCATATTTGCAAATGTAGAATTTATCCAATTCTACTTCATGAATAGTATTGCTCAGGCTGTCTTGCTCTGTCAGATAGTCGGCCATTTCCTCGGTATTGCCCATGGCAAATATGCCTCCGTCGACTAAGACCATATTGTCTAATAGAGTGGCTATAGCCTCTTCTTGCGGAGTCGTGAGCCCCTTTATCTTTACATGCAGTCCCTGTTTGTCGTAGGTAAAGGAATGCATCTGCTTGGCAATAAGAGGATATATAAATGAAATCGCTGCGATGATCAGAATTGAAATCACGCCGATGATGATGGGCTTCTTGTAGTCCGTCGTCTTTGGGGGCAAGGGGGGGGGGCCACTAATGACTTCCTTTCCAACGGACAAGGCTACGGCAGTCACCAGGTCGTTAAACTTGATCTTATAATCGGGATAGGCATCTATCCAGTGTGTCTTATTGAGCATCACCCGATTTTGGCCTTTTAAGGGCGTATTGTCAAGTCGGAATGGAATGATGGTTTTCTGCTCCTCAAAGGCGATGTTAAGTTCACCCTTAACCCATTGGGATTCTGCTGCTGTTTCAGAGAAAATGACGACAACAACCTTACATGACTTGATGGCATCGTCTATCACATCACCATAGTCGGATCCTGGTGGAATGTTACGAGGCGCCATCCAACACCTTATTTCGTTCTGTTCTAAGACATGGCAAATGGCTTGGGCTGCCTTCATGTCCTGGCTTGAGTAGCTTATAAAAACATCGTGATCCATATTTCCATAAATTGTTTATTGGCCACAAAGATAGGTATATTTTTGGAGAATATGGCTTTTTTTATGGAAAAAATGAAATATGAGTGTTCAATTGTTTACATATATTGAATAAATAACGGTTATTTGAATCTTTGAAACATTTAAAAGCCCATTATCCTTTCAAGAAGACATACTTAAGATTCTTTTAATCAGAGTTATAATCCTCAGAATTGTAAATAAGGCGGTGGGTTGCCGAAAGAAGTATTGGTGAAACATCAAAGTACTTTCGTGTTTTGCCATATCCAGTCTTATATTTATACCGACCGCCTGAATACTCGTTGTCGGAATCCCAAGTTATATCCATCATGACATATCTGCCGAGAATCAAGGCTGTGGTGAAAGCATGATTAGGACGGTTAACGCGGTTTTCCAGCCTCTCCCATCCTCCCGAACAACCCTGTCCAAGGGCAAAGCACCCGATACTGACCGAAGGGATACCACAGGCTCGGAGAAGAGAGACTGCCAGGTCAGAATAACCTTGGCAGACTGCCCTCCTCGTTCTTAAAACTTCAATCGTAGACCTTCCGACAGAAACTAACCGATGGCTGTCCTGACGCAAAGAGTCATAGTCGTAAAAGACATTCTCTGCCACCCAGTCGTGAACGGCAAGCAATTTACCATAGTCATCCTCTATCCCTGCAGTAATAGAAGCGGCCTGTCGTTTGATTTCCGGATGATGACAAGGATAGGAACTATCTGCAGCAAGCAGTTGTTGGATCGTCCTTCGTGTATGACTGAACCGTTGGATAATCGAGGTATTGTCTCGTAAACACCACGGTTCACAGAATGATGGAGTACCATTAACAACTCTCACATGAGCCTCATTGTTTTGAACATATCCTCTAAATCGTCCAGATTCCCTTGCACAATTGAAAACCTCAAGGAAATAGTCTCCATCAGGAAGGTTACCCGTTGACAGATACAGTCTCCCATTTCGATAGAAATCACCTGAGAATGCACATTGTCCGTCGCTGCCGACAACACGTACAAGAAACCTGTCAAAAGAACTCCCTATTGGGATTCTTCTGAAGTAGAGTCCACGTTCCTCTGTATCTATAATCATATTAAGTGGTTTACAATATGAAGTGTGATAAGTATCCATGTCAATAACGTTTATTTCATACAATTTGTAAAATACCATTTGATACGGACAGTGTCGTTCTTACTCCTTTGGCCAATCTTCCTGAAAGAATCATCGACACGATGGCGTCAGTGATGTTTTTCTCAATGGCCCGACGGATTGGTCTTGCCCCTTGTCCCATACCTGCGTCTAAAGAAACAATATACTCTGCAACAGAATTGTCGAATTCGACGATATATCCTTTGGTGTCAAGAGATTCACGTAATTCAGACAGCAATTTGCGGGCAATGTCAAGAAGAACGGGAGTACTGAGTTTGTTGAAATGTACAATGCCATCTAAGCGGTTCAGGAATTCTGGAGTGAAATAGTTACGGATAGCGGAACTATTCTCCTGACACTTTGAAGCATCTTCGTCTGTTGTTTCAAAGCCAATTCTTTTCCGGATAGAGATGTCTTGTGAACCAAGATTACTCGTGAATATAATAATGGTATTCCGAAAATCAACGGTTCGACCGCGTCCGTCTGTCAATCTACCGTAATCCAAAACCTGTAAGAGAAGTTCAAATACCGCTTTATCTGCCTTTTCTATCTCGTCAAACAGAACGACAAGGTAAGGTCTGCGGCTTACGGCTTCCGTCAATTGACCTCCAGCATTATAACCAACATATCCTGGAGGGCTACCTATCAAACGGCTTACAGTGTGAGGCTCCCGGTATTCGCTCATATCTATACGTAATAGTGCATCAGGAGTGCCCATAAGGATCTTTGCCAATGCTTGGGCAAGAGCGGTTTTACCGACACCGGATGAGCCAACGAACAGGAAAGATCCTATCGGTCGATGTGCATCTGAAAGACCGACACCATTGCGTCGTACTGCATTTGAGACAACAGATACCGCTTCTGACTGACCAAGAACATCGGCTGCAAGATTCTGTTCCAGATTCATCAGACGAGCCGCTTCGTCTGTTCCAATCTTTTCCACAGGAATGCCTGTCTTTTTCGAAAGTATCTCACGGATATCATCCTCACATACTTGCCCAGACACTCCTGCCATACGGACCTTTGCTGCAGCCTCATCAATAAGATCAATAGACTTATCAGGTTGCCTACGGTTGATGAGATATCGCTGCGACAATTCAACGGCAGCCTTCAATGCGTCATCACCAATCCGAACACCATGATGTTCCTCGAATCCTGGTTTGATGTTTTTAAGGACAACTAATGTATCGGGCTCAGACAATTCTGGAATCTCAATTCTTTGTAGGCGGCGGGCAAAAGCTTTATCAGATTCAAGAACTCTTGAATACTCTTCTGCAGTGGTAGCACCAATAAGCCTTAATTCTCCACGTGCCATGAAGGGCTTTAAAGTGTCAAGCACACCTGCAGGAAGAGCATGCATCTCGTCAATGAAAAGAATAATGTCTTTAGATTGTGCAGCAATCGTCATAGCATCTTTAAAACCACCTAAACCAGAACTTTCCAGTAGTGATACGGTATCAAGTTCCAGAATTTTTGCCGTACATAGTTTCTCGGGAACATCTCCCTGTGAAATCTTGACGGCAAAGCCTTCAACTATTGCAGTTTTTCCAACTCCCGCATCTCCTGTCAAAACAGGATTATTCTTCGTTTTCCGAAGTAGCGATCTTTCAAGCGCCTGCAATTCATTATCGCGTCCAATTACAGGAGAAATTCTTCCCCTTGAGGCCAGTTTAGTCCAGTCTGTAGTGAAACGCTCGAGGATATTTCGAGGTTGAGTTCTACCGGGAGCAGCATGCTGATGCTGAATGTATTCGTTGAATTCATCACGATGATGTTGAAGAATCGTTCGAAGCATCGATTCTGTCGTCACAGAACCGGCGATGGCATTTCCGCCACCGTCATAACTGACATTTTCGCGAACCACTCCGTCCAATTCATCGTCAACATACGGAGAAGGATCTGACACAGTGGGCATTTCATTGATTCGATCATTAGCCATTCTATGAAATTCTGTTGCATCCAATTGCATTTCGCCGAAGACTCTTCTGGATACATCCTCGTTATTTATAATAATAACTTTCGCAACCATAAAACTTGTAATTGCGGGCTTGCTTTTAGAAATAGCGCCTCTTTTGGCTAAAGCCATTACACGAAGTGCTTTGGGGTCAAACAAATCATTATATCTCATATCCTGCAAACTTAAAAAATGTTTTCATTACATTACCTATTGATTCGACCGATATTTCTTAAGAGGTCGTACATCCTCCTTGCATCAGAATGTGTAAAACCATTGAAATAAAGCACACGGCCTCCCCTTGTCTCTACAACCAAATCAGAAAAAAGAATCTTGTTAACCAAACCTACACTGGCAATACTGGCCAAAGGGATGGCTATTCTGTTTCGACCTATGACAAAGTCCTTGCTGTAATACAAGTGACTACCATCAATCATGATCGTGATAGGAAAAACCATGTTTCCCTTCGTTAGGTGAGATGAAGTGAATACGTGTGGCATAATAATATAAAGTACTTTAAGCAGATTGGCGCTCCTCGCCATCTTCAATTATTTCCTTTTGTTCGATTATTGCGTCTTGCAGGTTTACACCTCCATGGCAATCTGGACAAAGTTCATACTTTGGAGGGACCTCTGCTTCAATGTGCTGCCAAACAGATTCAAAGAGGTATGCGGAATCACCAGAACCGGCAAACACACGATTGAAGATACCTGATTTGTACAGCGGATTAACTTTCATCTGAATGAAATTTTGATCAAAATGATCACCGAACCAACCCGAGAAAGTCTTACCTTCAACCTTATTGTGGAGTATGGCCATGGCTAGCATTCCGATTTGGGCGTCAAGAAGGGCAGAATGAAAAATTGTGTTACAGGAAGAACTGACACTGAGTTCTTTGCCGTTGTTTTTGGCCTTGTATTCTTCTTGAAACTTGTAGCGTGTTGAAACTGCGCAACGGAAACAGGCCGGAGTCACTCCTGGAATGTAAAACACAATTTCAGAAGCCATCGACTTCTCATAAAAGCCACCCCAGATGGCAGGAATGTTATAGCGGAGCGCTATCTTGTTTCCATAGGCCTGCGCCTCGAAAGAATCTGTCGTAAAGATAACAAGACTTGCAGAACCGAATATCTCCTGCTCCTGTTCTGGAGTAAGATCCTGAAGTTTGACAGGATAACCAGTATATTTTACGTGTGGATTAATCTCCTTTACATACTCACCGAGAGCGTCAACCTTCAGCATACCGACTTGGCGAGGCAAATAACCCTGACGACACAGATTCGTAGCATCAACTGTGTCCGGATCAATTCCAACCATTTCACCAACGCCGCTGCGTGCAAACATACCGGAAACTGTGTACGAACCACCTGTACCAACAGTAACTATTTTACTTCTATTGACCATTGCGACGTCGACAGCGCCTTCCTCACGGGAATAGTCAATATCTTTCGTCTCTTCATCTATGGCATTCTTATATTCGGTTTCATCCATGATACAATAATCGACCTCAATTGGGGGAGTATCAGGACCAACCAGATAACAGAATAACTTAAAACCTCCGTCTGGCTGAGTGAAGACAATGGGGGTAATAAGGAATCGTCGATCCATGTATGTGTGCATACGATGGAAATAGGTCATGTCCGGACCTGAGGGATAACGATATCCTATGGGATGAGAATGGATAAGACCTTGTAGT
This sequence comes from Prevotella sp., assembly GCA_017618275.1. GTDB lineage: Bacteria > Bacteroidota > Bacteroidia > Bacteroidales > Bacteroidaceae > Prevotella. The sequence goes on along the minus strand of JAFZUS010000111.1, from coordinate 29,103 downwards.
TCTAGACCATCCTGCTCCCACATTTTATGGATAATGGGGTTCAATTTCTTCGTATTAATCGTATACGTCACATGGGTGGTATTGGCACTATCGTCAAACACAAACTCGCGGATATAAGGGATGCACGATGCGAGTTCTTCAGGTTTTCCGAAGAGAGCGCCTCCGTCTTCCGCATGTCGGCTTCCTATGGTCTTCTCTATCTGCTTGATAGCCTTTGGCGAAAAGGCAACCTTTTTCACGCCAAAAGGATTGTGCTCAAAACGGTCTTCTGGCATACTGTAAGAATGATGGTTTGATAACTTTTTCATAATTGTAAGTTTTAATAAATTTATAATATACATATTCTATTGAAAATAATTTTTTGCTCTTAACGATGATTGTCTCTAATCTGATCATCAGGGGTTTTGCCGGTCTTGATATACTCTGCCTGTAGGTCCGCCCAACTCATGGACAGTTTCTTGGCATCACGCTCGCTTCTCGGCTCATGCCCAGTGGCAACACATATCTTCCGCCCGCCACGGTCAGAAGGCAAGGTATGAATAACATACGCACTTGTACTTCTGCCTCTATAGTCTGGAAATCGTACGATATCAATCTCCCAATAACGGCCAACATTGATGTAGTTGAACACAAAATCAAAGTATCGTCCATAATCGGTAACCTTGGATCTATAGAGGATATTCTTAAGACTTCCATAAAGATAATCCACGCAGAGAATACCAGGCTGGAGTTCCACTGGGCCTCTCTTATTGTCTGCACCTCTTGAAAAACTGATCTGAGGCTGTCCGTGCTTTAATTCATTGAATTGTTTCATTTTTCTTTTATTTTATTATTTGCCTGAACCATTTCAGGTGTTTCTATTCATAATGAGGCTTTCATTTCTTTTTTCTTTCACCGAGCCCCCCTGTTTTACATTTATTAACACTAAATGATTTTTATAATAACACATGCCCCAACGCACTTCATTGTGGTGCGTTGGGGCATGTAAGACAAGAAAAAGAAATGCTAATCTAACGTGAGTTCGTGTTGCGTTAGCCCATAATTCATCCAACTAACGACGTTTTACGATATCAAATCCTAGTTTCTTAACCAGTTTTATCGTTTTAAATGCCATAATACGATCATACTCTTTCTCACTATCAGATAATGCTGTATATGGAATGATGTCAGGATTATGCTTTTTCACATCATCTCTTTCCTTACCATATGACCATCCCTCCTTTATCCTGGCTTCCGCCCAAACATCATGAGCATTTTCAGCAATCGCTTCCTGCAATTCTTCCAAATCGCCATCTAAAGGAATGTCATCGACATCAATTGGATGAGGTTCATATTCTTCCACCGACTGGAGAACTTGAATCATATAATTACACGATTCCTTCCATGCATTAAGAAAATCTGAAAGCGGTACATTAGAATAATACGGTGGCTCATATGGGTCAAAAACCCTAATGACATCATTATCTATATGGGTCACAACCACTGCATGGTTTGTCAAGTCTTCCGCATCTACTGCTTCTGCATAGAGTTTTTCACGATCTACACCCACGACAACATCATTATCCATCTGGATAGCCCGTTGGATATCATCAAGTGTGGCATTGTATTTCCTGCTTACAAACAATCCAGAATATGCCAAAAGGTTGCCTACACAATAAAGCGGTGTACCTTCGGGTCTTAGCCAATCTTTCCTTCTTGCTATATTTACAAGCCATTCCTCATCGTATGGTAGTTGTCGTCGATGAAGGATAAACATCTCACAGAGTACTGCACAGATATTCTCACCGCTAGCAGCAGCAATCTGAAGCATGGGAATATACTCAAGTTCTTCTACTTTCAGAGCAATGTCAAGCACTTCCTGCAATTCCTTGTCGGTATTCAGGGCCCGAATTACTTTTCTCGTTTCTTCCTCGTTGGTGTTACCTTCAAGATAAGCAGCCAGCATTTCATCGGATATATAATCTTTTTTTGCCATATTCTTTACTGTCATTAAGAGCGACACGGGTCAGTTGAGCCATCGCACGCTTTTTTATATTATATAGGTTTGCAGTCGTAGTTCCCATCTCTTTAGCCAGTTGCTCTGGCTCCATATCTTCGATAACCAGTTTCCTGAGAACACACACATAGCGTTGATTAGACATCGCCATAAAAAGTCGTTCTAAATCTCCCCCTGCAGTCATATCTGATTCTGTGGCTGCTTTTTGGTCTCGCCCATCATAAGGAGTCTCTTGGCTGCTATCATCTATCATGAAAGCACGTTTCTTGATGAAATAACGGATAGCAAGAATCTTCAGCCACATGTACACTGAACTGCGGAACTGGAAGTTCCTTAGTTTCTGCGCATCATTCTCCATCAGATACATATACAACTCATTCACGAACTCATCGTAGTCCACCTCATAGTCAAAAACATAGTTGATGATACTACAGAAGAGCGGACGACAATCCTTAAAGAAGAATTCTGTCGTTACCCGATTGTTCCGCTCTATCAATCCTTGTATAATTTCCTGATCTGTCATTTGTCTTCTGTCATTTTCATATTCCTTATTTAATTAGCACTTACTATAGAGCTACCCAAATGTTAGGTTTTTTATTTCTCAGTCGCAAATATACACAAAGTTACTCAAAGACTAATATTTATTATTCGTATTTAATATTCTTTAACACACGGGTTGCGATCACTCTATCTCTGCAAAAAAGTATCTAATAATTTGGTCGTTTAACAATATTTTACTACCTTTGTGTAATTATCTTCATACATCTGTCCCAGCATTAGAAAACGGGAATCACCCATCTCCTGATACACAGCTTTAATCTATTCAACAACTCGTCCGAATCTGACAAAATCATTCAATTTCCTGCTAATTTTGAACTTGAACGATAATCAGGTTATAGTCGTGAAATGGAATTATATAATAGTATCCATTATTTTGAAGATTAAGATGTTAGTATTAGTATTTGTAAGAAGAGATGAGCGTCACTTTATCTGGTTTCTTACGGAGGTCGTCGAGGGTCTTGGAATCTTTCCAGAATGAACGGTGGTAAGATCCATCGGGTCCTCACCATTTTGACGAAGAACCTCATAGCGGTCAGTATGACTCATTAACTATTCTGCCTTTACTATCCATGATAACACCACTGTCAGAATGGTCAAACCTACAATAATAGAGGTTGGCATTAACTGCTGATATGCCGGTGAAGAGCGGCAGTGTGAGAGGTATACCATCTGGCCCCAGCAAGCCACAATGCCCCTCATATGTATTGTAAGCCTTGCATGGTGCCAACTTCCGTATATCACAACCCGTTTCATCGGTCTCTGGAGTGGAATAATAAAGATCATCCAATTCATCACAGACAAACTTGTACTTAAGTGAACCATCATAATTCATCATACGCATAGTATAGTCGTCGAGCACAACGGAGATGCCTTGTTCCAGAACTTCTATATTTCGATATTCCATTGGAAGTATAGATATCGCTTTCTTATCAAGCAGACCTTTCTTACCATCTTTGCTCAATTGCCAAAAACCAGCATCATTATGTGCTATACCATCGTATTCCGGACGGACAACCCACTCACCTGCCCTATTGATGACACCCCACTTACCAGATCTGTCAGTCATGGCGCAAAGACTGTCATAGAAAAGATAGCCGTAAGCAAAAGTCGGATAGCGGAAGCCTTTGTCAATCACCACCTGACCTCGGGTGTCAATGAACTTGATGGTACTATCCTTCTCCATGATAGCTGCGAGCCCCTCTGAAAACAGCCATGCCTTTATATAACGCTCTGCAGGAATAACTGGCTTTCCTGTCCGGACATCGAGATAACCACGAAAGCCATTACTGGCATAACAAGCCAACGTGTCGGTCTCTTTACTGGATGTCCTGACCCATCTGACATCACGAAGCACTTTCTTTCCTGTTACGTTGTTTCTGATGTAACCATGAGCCCCATTTCCATAAAAGGTAATCTGCTCACTGATGTTCTCATGATAATTATACTTGTCATAGCGGTCGTCAAGGATGACCGAATGAACGAAACCACTAAACGGCCGATGACAGATGTTATAACAGCCCGTGATAAAACACAAAATAAAAAAAGCACCTAACACAAAAACACCTACCTTCTTGAAATAGACAAAAATGCGGAGCATCCGCATCTTGGATGAATTACAAACTTTCATAGTCGTTTTGTTTAAATTGTTATTATTATAAGATTGCCATGTCGATATATTGTAAGGCTATATAAATAATAGAGCATCTTTGCACACAAAATCTAACAGTCTCCACCACCCGTTTCTCTAAAGAATTCTTAAATCCTGCATCTAATTGCCCTCTATTATATCACTTTTATGTATATTTGCAAATCCATTGAATAGATAAAATCCTTAGAATAACGTTAATGACAGAAACAATGAATACTGATTTCAAACATAGATTCTGTTCTTCATTTTACCGCGACGCGGCTGTCAAACTCGTCATTAGGGGTAAAAAAATGTTCTTTCTACGAAAATCAAAACCATTGCGAGGACGCAATTTAGTTGGTGCATCGTCAGAAGGAGATGGTAAACGTACAGTTATAAAACCTGACACAGATGGAGGATATGATCTCAGCATCTTGCCGTATGCTCATCAAGTCCTTTCATTATGTAGTCATATTCCTGATTCCGATTACTATTCAACTTATATACGTGTTCCGATATCTGTTAATGTACGTGAAGCATATTTTCACAACACACCAGCAATCATCAATAACATGAACAAACTAAAACGGATTCCAACAGACACAGTTCATCTCCAATTATGTCTTGAGGGCAACGACTATTTCCAAAGCAGTGAAGAGCCAATAAAGAATATTGCTGCAAAGATTGTAGAAAAATGCCCAGAAGACAAATACCTCCAAGTATTGGCAACACACAAATTCGTAGTTCGTAATTTGTTTTATGATTATGATGAACTTCAGGCTAAGGTGCGACAAGATGACTCGGCAGTCGCCGTGCTCAACCGTCGGCGTACGACATGCCGTGGCTATGTCAGTCTGTGTGTCTCATTGTTGCGTGCTATGAATATACCAGCCCAACAGTTGCCTTGTTACTTGGCAAAGCCCGGACAGATAATTGATGTTGAACATGTCATACCTAAGACCAATCATGTTGTTGCTGCCGCATACGTTGACAGCCGTTGGGTTATCCTAGACCCCGCACGAGATAGTCAGAATAAGTATGAAAAAGGTGAGTTTTACAAAAGTAAAGAACTGTTGTCAATTGCCAATTTTGACATGACAGAACAGTTCTTCTCATTTACTCATTGGCTTCCCTAATGTCATTTAAACTCGTCGGAAATCAGATGTCCCATTTCCCCTTTCCAACGATACCTTTTATCTGAAGGTAGTGGACAGTCATCATAAAGATCATTAGTCCAATCATACCAGCCTCTGTTCTCAAGATACTTATGCCATTTATTCCAATAGTCTGCGCCTTCAATGCTCCCATCAGGGTTGACAGGGATGAATGGATGTCCATCACAGTAACTATCATAAATGATACCAGGCCTTAAACCTGAAAGGTTCTGCAAAGCGGAAAAACCAAACAGATTCTGTTGCCAGGTTCTCAACACTTCTGGGTAGTTCACAATGTGAGAATTTGTCAAAAACACAAGATGAATGGCTGGAATTAAATCAAACTGGCAAGATAACTCAAAGAATTTACGCATTTCACGTGCATAATTATATAACTCCATGACAGGACTAATCCTACTTTTTTCACTACTGAATTTGCCATTAGGTAGGACTTTATAGAAGAGTTTATAATAAGGTTCCGACCATAACACACCTTCGTCTGCATATTCTACAGTTCCTTCGTCTACTATATCCAAGCAAACCAAAACAATTTCCTTGGGCATAGTGTAAAAGAACAAAATGAAGCCTTCTATCTCATAATAAGAATAGCAAGAAAAGACCTCCTTGCTCTTGCCTATCTCAGACAGGAAATCCCAGATAGTATCATTGGTCTGTATAAAGAATTTATCAATCATATTTACATAGTTATTTACGCCATCAGGCTTTTCACATCACGGACGAGGCGGATGGGGGCGGTGTAGTTGCGGATGACACGCTCGTCCTGTTTCTCTATGACAAGGATTTCATCTGCATTTTGTAGAGAGGGACGGGCTTGCTCGCTCAGGTTATTGAGGCGGAGGCTGCTGTCCCAATTGCGGAAAAGGAGAGCGGTGTCGCCACCGTCGTAGATAAACATCGGATCCTCGGGATCATTCATTTGTTGTTCGATGACGAGCATCAGGTCGCCATCTTTGTGCTGTAAAATTTGATACATAGACTAAAATACATTTGAATAAATGATTGTTCAGACCTCCCCTGACCCCTCCTAACTTAGGAGGGGGAGAAAGGTGCCTTCAGGCACTGAAGCCCACCTTTTGGCGGGGCTTCAGTTCAGTGGCCTTGGGGTTGAACTTCTCGTAGGCCCTGCGGATGTCGGAGGCCTCGATGTGCTGGTAGTCGTCAGAGGGGGTAGCAGCGAGACGGTCTGCCATTGCAGGGATGATGCCATTGCGGACGAACTGCTCCACCCAGCGGGCATTGCCGAAGTTCGTGGTGCGACTCTTGTAGGTCTGGGCAATGGAGTCTTTCAGGACGGCAGAAGCCTCATCAGTCAGAAGGTACGCATCACGCTCCAACAGTCGGAGGGCAATCTCCATCAACTGCTCAGGACTATAGTCGCTGAACCTGTACTTATAAGGGAAACGTCCCGTCAGACCAGGATTGGTGTTGAGCATAGCGTCCATCTCCTTCTCATAACCAGCGAAGATGACCATCATATCAGGATCGGGCTGCGAGAGGACGGTGAGCAGCGAGTCGATGACACGGGCTCCGAAGTCCTTACGGTCGCCTGAGCCATCGTAGAGATTGTAGGCCTCGTCGATGAAGAGTACATTGCCGCGTGCCTCTTCGAGTACAGCCTTCATATTCTCTTCGGTCTCACCAATATAACGGCCCACAAGACGGGTACGGTCGGCGGCGATCACCTCTCCCCTGCTGAGCAGTCCCAGCGAATGGTAGATGCGTCCGAGCATACGGGCTACGGTGGTCTTACCCGTACCAGGATTACCCGTGAAGATGGCGTGGTAGGCCACATTGCCGGAGGTAGGCAGTCCTCTGCGGCGACGCTCCAAGAAGAATCGGGTGTTGTTGGCCAAGGTGGCTATCCCCTGTTTCACCTGTTCGAGACCCACCATCTTGTTGAGTTCACCCAGACAGTCCTCAAGGGTGTCGGCGCTACCAGTAAACAAGCTCATATCCACATCCTCAGGCGACACGATGGGTAACACCTCAATGTCAATATCCTCCATCGCCCTTTTCAGATAACGCGGACGGATGCTGTCGGTGATGATGTGGCGCAGGTCGCTGAGCGACCAACTGACAAGTCTGCACTGACGATAACCCTCGATGATGGCCCGCGACACCTGGTCCATCACAGCCAACGAAGGTGTCAGATTCTCATCCTGCATCATCTGGAAGAATGCCTGTATCATGTCAAAGGCACTGTAGGGGCCATGCTCCACCCAACTGTCGTCGGTATAGAACTCCTTCAACGAAGGGAACTGATCGAACAAGGTCAGGATCTCCTGTCGCGTACCACAGAGCCAGAGAGATTTCCTGATAGTGGTATCCTTCACCTTCTCAACCAACCGTCGTACAATCACCTTTCCACCTGTGGAGAGCAGTGCACTGAGATTGGTCAGGCAGACTATATCATCTGATGATATCGACAACAATGTATCATTCAGATGTTCGTACGGGTTGTTGCAGGCCGGATCGTAGAGCATCGAGCAATCAACATATTCCAACGATAAGGAATGGCTGAAATCTATCCGAAAATGATGGAGGTCATATTCCGTCAGGTCCTTATTGCGGGTACAGATCAGCAGGTTCCGATTGCTTCTGATAAACCCACTTCCCAGTGCTTCGCGCAGGTCATTGTAGCACCTCAGTTGCATCCGTTCCAACATCTTCTGGCGCATCTGGATAGTCCCAGGTCTGACAGACAGATATTGCCAATGCTCATCACCCTGGAGTACGGTGGTAAGCACATCCTCTATACTGAGGTCTTCAACGAGCATAGGTTCGCTGAATTCGGTATGAAGGTGTTCATCGAGTTGGAAGTTAATCCTGACAAGTGGCTCGTCCTTGTCACGGACGAGGAGGATATACTTTCCTGGTAGCCAGATGTGGGAACAGGGTATCTCGTAGGACAATTCCATACCGTTGCGATACACCTCGCTTGACTTATAGGAGGAGCACATCGGGTAGTAGGTGTCAGTGTAGATAAAGCACTTGAACCTGTCCGTATCTGGCAAATCGTCTCCCTGAATATCAAAATGCACCGTCACCGGTCCACTGCAAAAGCATGACTTGTCGCAGTCTTCAAGCACACAGACAGAAAGGGTGTAAGAAGCCTGCCTTCCTGTTTCCTTCCGATTTCTCATCGGTAAGATGTCTTTCTGTGGCTCATCGTCTTCTTCATGGGTATCAGCATCATCTTGATTGTCATCAGAGTCATGGTCATTGTTCGTTTCTTCGAACTCCTTGTTGATGAAGTCCTGAAGCATCTTCTCAAATTCTTCTTCGCACAGTTCGTTTTCAAGGTTCAACAGATCTTTTTCCATAAATATATAATGGTTGAAAGTGAATAAAGTATGTATGGTATGCCCTGTAAATAAGGGCGCAAGGGGTATTTGGGCAAAGCCGTTGAGGCCAATGCCCAGTGAGTATCATAGAAACTTACTCGAAATTCCTATCACAAACAGAATTGTAGCAATAAGTCAAAGACCGCATCAGCGAGCAAAGAGTGAAAGCGTGCTTTCAAACTCTTTCGAGCGCCAAAGGTCTTCGAGGCGTAGCCTCAAAGAAAGCGCAGCCGCAGCCTCAAGGATCGCTCCGACGAAACGTAGTCGTACTATGTCGCTCGACGACAGACAAAACGTTCGTTGGAATCAATTCTTTTCATTTGCTTTAATCTTTTGTGATAGTGGATTTTTAATTTGCGGGGGCAAAGATATGAAAATTTCCCGATATCTTCCAAATAAATATCGGGAAATCTTTCACTTTAAAATCAAATTTAACATTTCCTCGCGTGCGAAGAAATAATAGGTACGCGTATTACCACATCGTTCAAGTCATAGTCACTCTGCGAGGGTGAAGTCGAGTTGTTTGCGCTCGAGGCTGGCGCGGGCCACCTGGATGCGGATGGCATCACCGAGTTGGTACTTCGTGTGATGACGGCGACCTACGATCACAAAATTCTTCTCGTCGAAGTCGTAGTAGTCGTCGCCGAGGTCGCGGATGGGGATCATGCCCTCGCAGTGGGTCTCGTCGATCTGGGCATAGATGCCATACGAGGTGAGGCCGGAGATATGGGCATCGTAGGTGTTGCCAATCTTATCCGCCATAAACTCCACCATCTTGTACTTGATGCTGTCGCGCTCTGCATTCTGCGAGATCTGTTCCATGTCGCTGCAGTGCTCACAGAACTCCTCGTACTTGTCCTTGTTGGCCGAACGGGCACCGTCCTGATACTTCGTCAACAGACGGTGTACCATCATGTCAGGATAACGACGGATGGGTGAAGTGAAATGGGTGTAGTAGTCGAAAGCGAGTCCATAGTGCCCGATGTTATGCACACTGTACTTCGCCTTCATCATGGCCCGCAGGGCGACGGTCTCGATGGCGTTCTGTTCACGGGTACCCTCGGCATCAGACATCAGGGCATTGAGCGACTTCGTGATGGCACCCTTTGTGCCGCTGGTCTTCAGTTTATAACCGAACTTCACCACGAACTCACGGAGGTTCTCGAGTTTCTGGGGATCGGGTTGGTCGTGGATACGGTAAGGCAACGTCTTGGCCTTCTGTCCTTTCTTAACGCGACCTATCGATTCAGCGACCGTCCTATTCGCCAGTAGCATGAATTCCTCAATCAGTTTGTTGGCATCCTTCGAGGTCTTGAAGTAGGCTTTGATGGGCTTACCCTTCTCGTCGATGTCGAAATGCAGTTCCTCACGGTCAAACTTCACGGAGCCGTTCTTGAAGCGGGCCGCACGGAGTTTCTTGGCGAGGGCATCGAGTTTGATGAGTTCTGCGGCATATTCGCCCTTATAGGGATTCTTCTTTGTAGCAGGAGGTGCAGGTTCACCAGTACCATCCTTCACACCATTGTCCTCAAGGATCTGCTGCACCTCCTCATAGGCATAGCGACGATCGCTCTTGATGATGGTATGGGCCAGGTGCCACTTCTTGATGTTCGCCTCATCGTCGAGCACGAAGATGACGCTGTAACAGAGTTTTTCCTCGTCAGGACGGAGGGAACAAATGAAATTGCATAGGCGTTCCGGCAACATGGGGATGGTACGATCTACGAGGTAGATGCTCGTGGCACGGTTGTAGGCTTCCTTGTCGATGGTGGAACCTTCCTTGACATAATGGGAGACATCGGCGATATGAACGCCTACTTCCCAGAGTGGAGAGTTTAGAGTGGAGAGTTTAGAGTTCTCAGTTCTACACTCTAATCTCCTAATTGACAGGGCATCGTCGAAATCCTTGGCATCCTTCGGGTCGATGGTACAAGTGAACACATCACGGAAGTCCTCCCGTCGGGCAATCTCCTGAGGTGTGATGGTGGCGTTGATCTTCTCGGCAGCCTCCTCCACATTCTTCGGATACTTATAGGGCAGGTTGTACTGCGCCAGGATGGCGTGCATCTCAGCATTGTTTTCACCCGTCTTACCAAGGATATCCACGACAGAACCGATGATGTTCTTGTGCTCAGCATCGGGCCACTGTATCACCTTGACCACCGCCTTGTCGTCCGTCTTGCCACCCTTCAGTTTTCGCTTGGGGATGATGATGTCATGCACAAAAGTGTTGTCCTGCGGGATGAGGAAGGCGAAGTCTTTCTCCACACGCAGTTTACCGACAATCTGGTCGTGAGCCCGTTTCACGATCTCTATCACCATCGCCTCCTTGATATGTTTGTCGCGACGGGCCATATACGACACTTTTACACGGTCACCGTCCATTGCCGACATCGAGTTGCGCTCGGCCACGAAGACAGGCGTACCGCCGTCATCCGGCAGGAACGAGTTGCGTCCATTGGCTTTCCTGCGGAATGTACCCTCCTGTACCTGCGTCTTCATATTCAGACGATAGGAGTTGTCGCTGACCTTGCTCAGGAAGTCATCCCACGCCATCTCCTCCATCACATCGATGGCGAGCATCTTCAATGGATGCGTGTCGAGTTTCAGTGCCTTGAAAATCTGCTTGAACGAGAATGTCTCGTTCGGATTGTGCTGGAAGAGGTTCTGCAGCAGTTCGCTGACCTGCTTCTTCCCTAACCGTTTGCCTCCTTTTTTCTTTCCCATAGACTTATTCCTTTAAGTTTTCTGCAAAGATAGTGATTTTTCGGGAAAAATGAGTAACTTTGCACCCAAATTTAACAAAATGAAGATATTAATCACCGGTGCGAGCGGGTTTATAGGCTCTTTTATCGTGGAGGAGTCTCTCAAGAGAGGCTTCGAGACGTGGGCTGCCGTACGCAAGAGCAGTTCGAGGGAATGGTTGCAGGATGAGCGCATCCACTTCATCGAACTCAACCTCTCGTCGAAAGAGCAACTCGTGGAGCAACTGCGTGATAAAGACTTCGATTATGTGGTGCATGCGGCCGGTGTGACGAAGTGCCTCAACAAACAGGACTTCCATCGCATCAATACCGAGGGGACAAAACACCTCGTGGATGCGCTGCTCGAAGTGAAGATGTCCCTGAAGCGCTTTGTCTTCGTGAGTAGCCTCAGCATCTTCGGTGCCATCAAGGAGCAACAGCCCTACGAGGAAATCAAAGAGACAGATACACCACAGCCGAATACGGAATATGGACGGAGCAAGTTGGCGGCAGAAAAATATCTTGAAACACTCCGCGCGCGCCTACCTTATATTATATTAAGGCCAACGGGCGTCTACGGTCCACGAGAAAAAGACTACTTCATCATGGCGAAGAGCATCAAGCAGCACAGCGACTTTGCTGTAGGATATAAGCGCCAGGACATTACCTTCGTCTATGTGAAGGATGTGGTGCAGGCCGTTTTCCTCGCACTCGACAAAGGAGAAAACGGACGCAAGTATTTCCTCAGCGACGGACAGGTATATCAGAGCGCCACCTTCAGCAACCTCATCCACGAGGAACTGGGTCGTCCTTGGTGGATACGCATCACGGCTCCTGTCTGGGTGCTGCGCATCGTGACGTTCTTCGGCGAGTATATCGGACGGATGACGGGTAAGGTGACGGCCTTGAACAATGACAAATACAACATCCTGAAACAGCGTAACTGGCGGTGCGACATCCAGCCTGCTATCGACGAGTTGGGCTACCGGCCTACCTACAATCTGGAGCAAGGGGTGAAAGAGACCATCCAGTGGTACAAGGATAACAGGTGGCTTTGAGAAGGTGAGAAGGTGAGAAAGTGAGAAGGTGAGAAGGTGAGAAAGTGAGAAGGTGAGAAAGTGAGAAGGTGAGATTTATAAGAGACATATTTGCGATTGAGAAGAAGCCGCGGAAGGGGCTGTTGACTGTGGAATGGGTCATCATGGGCTATCTGCTGCTGACATTGTTGCTGATTCTGTTCACCTATACGAAGGTACAGAACCCAGAACCGATGCTATGGGGGCGTTTCCGCATTGTGATGATGACGTTGGCCCTCTGGTTTGTCTACCGACTGTATCCCTGTCGTTTCACCATCTTCTGTCGCGTAGTGGCCCAGATGGGCCTATTGTCGTGGTGGTATCCCGATACCTATGAGTTGAACAGGATCTTCCCCTGTTACGACCACCTCTTCGCCACCTATGACCAACAGTTGTTCGGTTTTCAACCTGCCCTGCTTTTCTCGCAGACATTCAGTCATCCAGTGTTCAGTGAACTGATGCACTTTGGCTATACCTCGTATTTCCCATTGATAGCCCTCGTCACCCTCTACTATTTCCTATGTAGATATGCAGAGTTCGAGCGTGCCACCTTTATCATCCTAACAGCCTTCTTTGCCTATTACGTCATCTTCATCTTCCTCCCAGTCGCCGGACCGCAGTTCTATTATCCGGCGGTAGGTATGGATCAGATTGCCCAAGGCATATTCCCCGACTTAGGCCACTACTTCGCCGACCATCAGGAGATGGTGACGCTGCCCGGATGGAGCGACGGTTTCTTCTACCACATGGTGGAACACGCCCATGATGCAGGCGAACGACCCACGGCAGCCTTCCCCAGCAGTCATGTTGGAATCACTACCATTCTGGTATTCCTGGCTTGGAAAACCCGTTGCCGATGGCTCTTCTGGGTCATGGTTCCCGTATTTGTGCTACTATGTCTCTCTACCGTGTATATCTATGCCCATTATGCCGTCGATGTCTTTGCCGGCTGGGTCTCTGCCATCGTGATTTATACCGTTTTGCATTTTTTTGGCGGAAAAATTTGTAAGTTTCGAAAATAATGTCTACCTTTGCAAACGAAAGTAAGGATAAGACATGATAGCACCGAGGATTCCGACAGCAGAACGTCGGGATTCTTTCTTTTTTGTCCGCCTAATGAAAATTGTTAAATAGTCAAATAGTAAATATCATGGCATATATGTCACAAGAAGGCTACGACAAACTGATAGCCGAACTGAAACGTTTAGAAAGCATCGAGCGCCCCAAGGCCTCAGCAGCCATTGCTGAAGCCCGCGAGAAGGGTGACTTGAGTGAAAATAGCGAGTATGATGCCGCCAAGGAGGCTCAGGCTCATCTGGAAGACAAGATCAACCAGTTGAAGGTGACCATCTCAGAGGCCAAGGTTGTGGATACCAGTCGCCTGAGTACCGATGCCGTGCAGATCCTCTCGAAGGTGGAGATGACCAACATGACCAACAAGGCCAAGATGACCTACACCATCGTCAGCGAGAGTGAGGCCAACCTCCGCGAGGGCAAGATCTCCATCAAGACCCCAATCGCACAGGGACTCCTGAACCACAAGGTAGGCGACGAGGTGGAAGTGAAGATTCCACGTGGCACCATCAAACTCCGTATCGACAGAATCACCGTCGGGTAATAATTAGTAATTAGAAATGAGTAATTAGTAATGATGATTACACATTAAAATAACAATTATGGATATCTTTTCAAAGATTGCTGCTGGGGAGATTCCCAGTTACAAATGCGCCGAGAACGAGGAGTTCTATGCCTTCCTCGACATCAACCCGCTGGTGAAGGGTCACACCCTTGTGATTCCCCGCCGCGAAGTAGACTACATCTTCGATATGGACGACGATGAGATTGCACGCTTTGAGGTCTTCGCCAAGAAGGTGGCCCTCGCCATCAAAAAAGCCTTCCCCTGTAAGAAGGTGGCTCAAGTGGTGCTGGGTCTCGAAGTGCCCCATGCCCATATCCACCTCATTCCGATGCAGTCGGAACAGGATGTGGATTTCCGCCGTGAGAAGTTAAAACTAACGGAAGAGGAATTCAAGGAAATCGCTCAGAAAATTCAAGATGGGTTTGTCGCTTAGACAAACCCATCGCCGTATTTAAGTCCTATCTCACTGGCATACTTGCGGATGAGCGAAGAGTCATCATTCTTCTTACACACCAACAGCACATCCTCACTATCCGCCACGATATAGCCCTCAAGGCCATTAAACACGCCGATCTTTCCCTTCGGCAGTTTGATCACATTATTCTTACAGTCCTCAAGTTCTACCATCGAATCGATTACCACATTATCACCCTCCACCTTGCTCATCGACTCATAGATGGCGTGCCACGTACCTAAGTCGGCCCAGCCGAAGTCACACTGCATCACAAACACGTTCTTGCACTGCTCCAACACGGCATAGTCGAGCGAGATATTCGGATAGCGAGGATAGTTATGTGCCACAAACTCCATCTCCTCCTCGTAGGTGAAATTCAGTCGGTCATACTTCAGTTTTCGGAGCACATCAGGGAATATCTGCTCGAACGACTTCAACAGAAAACTCACATTCGAGAGGAAGATACCCGTGTTCCAGTAGAACTCGCCACTGTTCATAAACAGCGTGGCGAACTCCCGTTCAGGTTTCTCCGTAAACGACTTGACGGCATACACATCCGGCTTACAACTCATGTCACCCATCTGGATATAGCCGTAACCCGGTTCTGGGCGCGTCGGTTTGACACCCATCACCATCAGCACATCATTTTCCGCGACATAACTGAAGCCGAGTTCCACACTTCGAGAAAACGAAGCCTCGTTCAGTACCATCTGATCCGACGGTAACACAATCAAGTTGGCATCCGCCTGACGCCTCAATATCCTGACGGCAGCCCAAGCCACACTCGGCGCCGTATTTCGGTTGATGGGCTCTACGATGAAATTCAGCTCAGGCACATCGGGCAACTGTTCCCTCGACAGTTCCAGATAATCCCGACAGGTACATACATAGATATGATCTACCGGCAATAGTTTCACTATTCTGTCATAGGTGGCCTGCAACTGTGTCCTTCCCGTTCCGAAGAAGTCGATAAACTGCTTGGGCATCGTCTCTCTGCTACATGGCCACAAACGTTTTCCGCGACCTCCTGCGAGAATCACGCAAAAATCCTTACTATATTCCATTTATATTAGACAATACTTATAGTCACACTTTTATGCTGCGAAGATAAGCATTATTATTGATATAAACAAGTATTTTTTATTTTTTTACCATAATTCTTTGCAGTTTCAGAAAATTGTAGTACCTTTGCAGCGCTTTTGAGGTTAAGTGCAATGCCCAGATGGCGGAATCGGTAGACGCGCTGGTCTCAAACACCAGTGGGGCAACCCGTGCCGGTTCGACCCCGGCTCTGGGTACGAAAGTACCAAAAGCAATGAGGGTGTGTCAAAATGGCACACCCTCTTATTTTTATTCTCGCTTAATCACGACTTTACGGCCATGGATGATGTATATGCCTGGGGACAATTGACCGTTCGACCACTGGCTTTCATCTATCTTACGTCCGTTGAGGTCATAGCATCCGTTTTTCATAATTTGCAAATCGTCGTTGAGGATATCCTTGATACCTGTATCATAGAATTCCATCGCCTGAATGCTGAGTTGTCCCAGCACGAAATCGGCATTCCTAACAGCATCGGCATAGATGGCAATGACATAATCGCCCGTCTTTGGAATATCGAACTCAAAGGTCTGTTGGGTGACTCCTGTGAACTTATTGTCCGTTTTGTTACCGATATTCACGGTGGGCGTATATGTTTGAGAGACAATTTCCTGACCGTTAAGGTCCTCGATGGCAATGGTCACCGGTGAGAACTCAGGCCGGTTCCAGTTGCACACTTTGTACTTGATGACATAATGTCCCTCGTGCAATGTCATACGTGAACGGCCTTCCTTGTCGCCGAATCGTGCCCACGCGGCCTTCTCCTTTCCCGAAGTATTTTGAACCAGCAAACCATACTGGAAGGCACGGGTGGTACTTGTGAAACGCAGGGTGCGAGGTCCTGCGGTATAAGGAAGCCCACCACCACTACGTTTGGTAGAACCACTGCACGCATACCAGTCTTGTGGTACCGTACCCTCGATCTTGAGATTCTGCAACAGGTTGTATGAACTCTTTGTCGTAGCATAATTCACGAGGCACCAAGCCTCCGCCGTCTTACCCTTGTCGTCAGTCACCTCTACGCGCAGATTGTGCTTACCGGATGCAGGGGCTGTCAGCGTCACCGTGTAGGGAGAGGCTTCCTGCGAGCCTATCAGTTTCCTACCGTCATAGAAGTCCACCTTTGCCACCTCGCCACTGACGGCTTGGGCGGTGGCACCAATTGTGATGTCTGGGAAGACCATCTTTTCGGGCGGTGCCAAATAGAGATGGGTGATATCGCCTGCCGGCTCAGTGATTTTCACCTTTGGCTGATTCAGCGAGAATCTCTTACAGAAATTCCAGATCAGGTGACGGTTCAGGTCCATGGGCCAGTGTCCACCGTTGTTATAGGAGTAGAGCCATACTTCGCCGCCATTAGGTCCCCCGGTCCACTTCTCCAGGTCGCCGTTGAACCAACTGCTGCTGATCGGCTTATAACTGGTAGTCTTCGAGTATTTCGTATGTTTGTCGTGCTTGGCATATTTTTCAATGTAGCCATGAATGTCGTATTGTTGGTAGCCGAACACATTGTCGTCGTATGCAATGACCTCCAGCAGGTTGACGGGCTTCTTGCAGTTGGTCCAAGGTGTTGAGTTCTGCATGATACCGCTGGTGGGTGCAAAAGCCGCTATTTTGTTTTGCATGTTGCCAATGCTGCTGTGGATGAGCATCGAGCCCATGGAGAAGCCCGACCAGTAGACGCGATCGGTATCGATGTCGAAACGGCTTGCCATCTCGTCGATAGTCTTCAGGACAAAGGCCTGATCGCCACCACCCCACACATCCCATGTACTGCCGTCGCTCCGCAGGTAGGTGATGACAAACTTGGCCGTGTCGATCATCTCGTACATCTTGTCGGAACCATACTGGTATTCGGGGTCTTGGTTCATGCCGTGTGTGACGATAAACAGGGGCGACTTGGCTGGCAACTTAGTGGGGGTGAAGACCACCATGTTGCGCTGTTTGCCATTCACGTTGATGTTAATTGACTCTCTCTTATAGGCAGATGCCTGCAAGGCCGTAAGGAGAATCAATAAAAGTGTAATTGTAATTTTTCTCATATCACTTGATAAACAATGCTTAAAATCTTACTTTTTCAATCGCAGCACGCCGACGGCGTTCTCGGGTATCGTGAAGGTGAAGGATGATTTCACCGTGCCGATGGACTTTGTTTGTGGCGTGATGGCCTCAGCATAGTTGAAGTCGACAGGCACATCGGGATGACTCGAATAATAGTTCTGGTCGCCCTGGTTCTTCACGTTGGTGTCGTGGGCAGTCATGTATTCTACCTCGGCGGTATAAGCATCAGTAGTATCCAGGCTGATGCTGACCTGCTTATCCTTCGCCTCGGCATTCACGAACTTCAGGTAGACGGTACCCGTCTTCGTATCGATGGTGGGCGAAGTGTAGACCTTTTCGTCGATCTCCGTACCATTTTTGACATCCTGATACTTCAGCGCACGGTTGCCACCGAGTGAGAAGAGTTGTTGATAGTAGTAGTTCGTGGTGCGCCACAGGCCTCGGTTGTCGAACCAGATGAGGTTGGAGTTCCACTTGTTATAGCCCTTCTTGCAGAACAGCGGTGCATAAGCCGCCATCACCACCATGTCGGAGTTGCGCTCCAGACTGAGCCAATAAGCAGCCTCAGCGAGAGTGGAACGATAGGCGTTGTTGGTGTTGTTGTTGGCAAACTCACCCACGAAGACACGTGTCGGACGGCTACGGTCGTAGGTCAGGCCGTCCTTGCCGCGCTTGGCACCAGGCGCATATCGGTTGCCCTGACTGAAGAACCACTCGTCATTCTTATAATAGTGTTCGTCTACGTAGGTGTCGGGATAGTGCGCATCGATCTCTGCATAGTTGTTGTCGAACTCACGTCCGGCATCACGGGCACCGGCGGTAGAGACGATGATGATGTCGGGATACTGCGCCTTGATGGCTTTGTACATGATGTCGAAACGCTCCCAGAACTCCTTGCCCTGATTCTCGTTGCCCACACCGAGGTACTTCAGGTTGAACGGGGCGGGATGACCCATCTCGGCACGGAGTTTTCCCCACTTTGAGGTGACGGGACCGTTGCAGAACTCAATGAGGTCGAGGGCATCCTTCACGAAGATATCGTGGAACCGTTTGCGGTCGGCCTCGGTCTCGAGAGGTGCGATATACGAATGACCCACGAACTGGCAGGTCACGCCGTTGTTGAGCACAGGCAGCGGACTGGCACCCAGCGACTCTGCCATGAGGAAATACTCATAGAAACCCACATACTGCGACGTCCAGTAGCCCCAGTGATTGCGGAACCCGATACGCTCCTCGGGCTTTCCCACACTGTTCTTCCAGAACACCTGTCCGAAGTAGTTGGGACCTTCCGAGGCACAGCCGCCAGGGAAGCGCATGAACTTCGGATGCAGGGCGGCGAGGGCTTCCATCAAATCCTTACGGAAGGGTCCGTCCTTGCCGTCCTTCCACAGTTTTGAGGCCTCAGGCAACAGCGTCACAAAATCGAGGAAGAAGGTCCCTGCCTTGTCGCCTGTAATCACCAGTCGGCTGTCCTTCGTGCGCAGGGCCTTCAGGCATCCCGTATATTTCTTCCACGCATCCTTCAGTTTCGGCAGTTTGATGACATTCGAGTTCACCTGACCATCGATATCCTCCAGCCATACGCTCACCTTACCCTTATATTTCTCGCCCTGCAGATAGAGGCCGAGGTCATAGCCCACACCAGCCTCTACAGCCAATGACGGGCGCTGGGTGTTGTTGCTGTAGATGGCGCCGCGGTCACGTGAACTGGGAGTGATACCATAGCCGTTGGCAGCAATACCATAGCCAGCACCTGCCTTCTGGATGTCGAAGCGCACACAATATTGCACATAGCGCAACTCATCGTCGTACTTGTCGTTCGGATCGTAGTCGTACTTGCGCTCCAGAGTCACCAGCGGGTGGTCGCTCACGGCACGGGCCTTGCCTACGGCACCGTCCTTGCTCACCACCGTCCATCCGAAGAAGATGGTGTCGCTCTGCGAGAACTCGTTGGCAGGGCCATCAGGCACGTTGTACGCCTGGAAGGAATTGTTCTGGATCATCTGTGCACAGATTCCACCGTCGAGCGACTGGTTGATGTCCTCGAAGAAAATGCCACTCAACGTGGGACTGATCTCGATGCCCAGCGACTTCGTGTCGATACTCAGTTGTCGTGTCTCAGTCTGTGCAGCGCCTTGCGTCAGTATTGTTCCCAGTAACACTGCGGTTACAAATAATAACTTTTTCATTATTTCTTTTTTTAGTGATTCTGATTTGAACGGCTCAGTTGGGCATTAACGGCGTTGGGGCTGGGCGGAAGGCGGCATGCGAACGGGACCGCGTGGCATCTTATTGTCCTCATGCCCCCAGATGAGTCCTTTCAGCATATGGCCGAAGTCGAAGCCGAACTTCTGGCCGTTGTTGAACTTGATATAGGGACTGACAATAGGGTCCGTCACCCATTTGCCCGTCATGGGATCCAGATAGCGTCTGACACCGGCATCCACACCGAAGTTCTTGTGGATTTTGAAGTCTGCGTAGCCACCGTAGGTGGTGGTAGCCAGATAGGGATTCACCGCAGGGCTTATCATCAACGAATTACCATAATAATAGCCGAAGGCATGAAGCGAGAGAGCATCACTCACCTGATAGCCCACCGTACCGCCTACACCATAGCGCGTCTGCAGGAATCCCATTCCAATGAAACGGTACTTGTCGGCGAGTGCAGAGGCGGAGAAACTCCATCGTCCGATATCCTGATAAAACGTTAGGGCACCTGACTCACGGTCGAGCAGGCCTGGCATAGATTGAGCATCTCCGCTAACGACAATTGCCGATCCATGCCACGGAGTAAACAACTTACCACCCTGTATCGAGTTCACTTCCCAACTGCCCCGACGGTAGTCAAGGAGGCTGGGGTCCACGTCGAGCCTGGTTGCTGCATCGGCCTCATTCGCAGGCATAACAGGCCTGAATAATTGCAGGGAGTCACGCTCTGTCAAAAGCGAGTCGACCTTCTGTACGTCCCCGTCGAGATGCAGGGAGTCCGTTGGAAGCGTCTTGTCTCCCTCTACTCTTGTCTGTGCCGACACACCGGAAGTCAACACAGACAGTATGGCTATTAGTATTGTTCTATAGGCTTTCTTCATCTTCTCTACGACTATTGGTTATTTGCGGGTACAGGGCGACTCATCCATATAGAGATACGAGGGTTTGTAGCCGCCACAGTCAACGACAATCTTCTCAAAGACGATACCAGGATGCTTAGGCTGCAACGTCAACTCGTGGTCAGAGCCTTCGCCGACTGGCAACTCCACCACTTTCTCCACCACGCGACTGGCAACGGCCGGATAGTATTCCGAGTACATATAGGGCTGACGGTCGACAAGTGTCTTGTTGAAGTTGACCACCTGCGGTTCCCCTCCGTCGAGGCTGACGGCATATTCGAAACCACCGACGTTGAGGAAATCAAGCGTAGATTTCACCACAACATGAACTTTCACGGACTTCACATCACCAGGCAACGTCAGCCTATAGGTCAGTGAAGCGTCGCCGACAGGTTTCGTATAGGGTGTCAAGGCAACGGCACTGCGGGTGCGACCGTAGTAGGGATAGACCGTCCACTGAGTACCCTCAACGGCCTTGGCACTAAAGTAATGTTCTGCCTCCATCGCCACATAGCCATTGCTGGGGGTAAAGGTATAACCGCCTGCCGTACTATCGGCAACAGCAGTGGTACGCGGCAACATATCCGCACGGAAATTATCGTTCCACGAACGGTAACCGATATGCTTTTGGATCATCATACCCTTCCACTTGCCACCTGCGATATCGGTGTTATAAGCCGCACAGAGCAACGAGTCGCGACGGAAACAGTCCTTCACCCTGTCGGCCCACACGTTGGCATCGGGGTTCTTGTTGGCGGCCATATACTGGTTCATGGCCTGAGCATAGTACATGTCGTAAAGGTTGGCCATCGCCTGCACAGGGAAGAGGATAAGTTGACGATAGAAGTCGCGGGCCTCGGCAGGGACCTTCTCGAAGAGACGCAGCGCACGCAGTTCCAGACGTTGATAGTCGTCGGCCACCTGTTTCCATTCACCCGTCTCAACGTTATAGGTACGGGCGTCGAGCATCTCAGGGGTGACACGGGCCATATATTGGCAGTTGCGATTGTAGATGTCTGTGGCTTCTTCAGCGATGGCATCGCTAAACACAGAACCGTAAAATTTACGCGTATGATCTTTGACGGTCTGGACGGTATATTCCTTCGGACTCCAGGCCATGTCCATGAACAGGGTGATGGGATACTCCATCGGTTTCAGATCACCGACATTGAGAATCCACATGCGCTCGATGCCGAAATCATAAGCCAGCGACAACTGTTCGAACATCTGCTGCGTCTGGGTGACGTTGAGCCATTTCGTATTACGGGGCGCACCCACGTAATCCACATGGTAGTAGATACCCCACCCACCCTTGCGACTGCGCTCGGCAGCAGTGGGCACACGACGGATGTCGCCCCAGTTGTCGTCGCTGATCAGAATCATCACGTCGTCAGGCACACGAAGGCCGGCATCGTAATAGTCCTGCACCTCTTTATACAGTGCCCACACCTGGGTAGTCTTCTCAGCGGGCTTGCCCGTCACCTCCTTGATAATCCTACGCTGGTTGGCGATGATATTTTCCAGCAGTTTGGTGTCTGCACTCTCACTCATCGCCTCATCGCCGTCACCACGCATACCGATGGTCACAATATCGTCGGTACCCTTCATCCGTTCGATACCCTCACGGAAGAAACGGTCGAGATTTTCCTTGTTGGTCTGGTAGTTCCAGGCGCCCCACTCCTGACGACGGCGCGCATATTCCTGATGGTTACGCGCCATCGGCTCATGATGGGAGGTACCGATGATGACCCCCATCTGGTCGGCCAGTTTGCCGTTCTCTGGATCGTCGGCATAGAAGGCCCAGCCCCACATGGCGGGCCAGAGGAAGTTACCTTTCAGACGGAGGATGAGTTCAAAGACTTTCTCATAGAAACGGTGGTCACCATAGTCGGTGCCAAAGGTATTCTTCACCCAAGTCGTGAGGCAAGGCGCCTCGTCGTTGAGGAAAAGACCACGATAGCGCACAGCAGGCTCACCGTCGGTATATTCACCTTTCTTTATATATATAGCGTCGTGCTTCTCTACAGGCACGTCGGCCCAGTAGTACCAGGGAGAGACACCCATCTGCTTAGACAACTCATAGATGCCGAAGACGGTTCCACGCTTGTCGCTACCCGCAATGACGAGTTGATCGCCGATGGTCTTGATGATGTACTTCTCCGTCTTACCCTTCAGGTCGCGGAGTTCTCCTTTCTTCACCCATTGGTCGATCTGCTTGTTACAGCCTACGGTGCCGATGAGAATGGATTTCCCGGAAGTTCCGGATAATTCGGATTTCCCGGTGACGCGTTGAAAGTCCTGTTGGAGGTTCGCAACGGCCCGCTGCACACAACTATGTTCCTGGGAATCGAAGGAGATACTGGCATTTTGCAGGGAAATCACATCAGACTGAGCCTGGAAAACGACGAACTGCTCTGCGGCCTGCATTGTCAGCGCCAACAGCATTGAAATGGAGATAATCAACGATTTTTTCATAAAAGGGATTACTATTATTCTGCGGCAAAATTACGAAAAAACAATTAGAATAGCCTCTATTCTTGTTACAAAATTTTTCGCTTTTGTTTCATTTCAACAAAAAATGCCAGCCACAATTAAGGAAACGTGACTGGCACTAAGAGAGATTATCTAACTAATTAATTTCTGTATGCAGGATTTTGATAGGCTGCTATTTCTTCTTTTGACATCATCATACCGTCGAGTTGACCCTGGGGAATCGGACGGAGGTAGTAACCAGCGGGAATGTCACGACGGAACTCCTGAAGTTCCATGTCGGTATAGCCAGAACCGGCAATATGATAGACGGCAGAACGCTCTGCCCACTTCTGGGTACGAACGAGGTCGAACCAACGGTATCCCTCACCCCAGAACTCACGACTACGCTCATCGAGGATGAAGTCGATGGTGATGGTGGCAGGTGTAGCAGCCAGCATCTCAGCACTGTGGTCGGCAGTGAAGGGTGCACGGGCATTCACGCAATAGGTCTGCTTACCGGCACGCTCACGGAGCACGTTGACCATCTTCACAGCCTCAGCATTGTTGTTGAGTTTCACAGCAGCCTCAGCGGCGATCAGATAGAACTCAGAGAACTTGGCTATACTCCAAGGACGGGGACTACCACCGTTCACCTTTGAACCAAGGCCACCAGCATTGTCGGTACGATAGATACCGATCTTCCAGTTGCAGGGGTACTTCTTACGGCTGATGTGGTTGACGGCTACAACGAAATCATCATGTCCGGGCATCTCTCCGAAGCCAAGTTTACCGTCGGCACCAGTGTAGTTAATCTTGCTGTCCTCGCTCTCGGGAACCCAACTGAAGTAACTCTCGCCCGGCTTGATCTGTGAACCGTTGGCACCAGCAACATAAGCGGCTGAACCACCAGACTTGTCCCAGTTGGTGAAGTAACTCAGAGTGAAGGTTGCATCGTAACGGGAGTCGATAGCCTTGACGGCATCTTCCCACACACCACCAGCCATAAAGGCATCGGCGACAGGAGCCATACGGGTCCAGGGACGTCCGAGGCCCTGAACAGCCTCACGCTGAACGGGGTTGATATTGTTTCCTTCAGGATCCTTGGCAATCATTTCGGTGTAGTTCCAGGTCTCCATCCAGTAAGCGAAGTTCTCAGGAGAGCCACCGCTACCCCAGCCATAACCGGTACCACCGTTACCAAATTTCTCGTCCTCGTCGTGATCAGCATAGAGCATGATCTCCGAGTTGCGGTCGTTGGTGGCTACATTCACATCATAGAATGTGGGCTGCAGGGCGTACGGACCAGGATTATTGATGGCCTGCTTAGCGGTGTCGTAAGCCTTCTGGAAATAACTCTGAGCCTCACCGGAATTACGTGTGCACTCAGGATACGTAGGAATGTTGTTGGGATTCTCCAACCACCATGCATAGGTCAGATAAGCCTTAGAGAGATACAGACGGGCTACGTTCTTGGTAACGGTACCTGTGAGACGTGGGGTCTCAGGCAGGTCGGCCACGGCCTTCTCCAGATCGCTGAAGATAGCGGCATAAACCTCGGGAACCGTGTTACGGACAGAGGTACGAACGGTAGAGGTATTGAACTTCAGTTCGCCGGCACCCAGATCAAGGGGCACACCACCATAGTACTGCACCAAGATGAAGTAGTCGAAAGCGCGGAAGAAGTAGGCCTCAGCAAGCAGAGCAGCATCGATGCCTGCAGAAGCGCCGTTCTCGATAATGCCGCTGGCAGTGTTGATATTAGCGAATGCTGTTCCCCAGCATCCACCAGCAATACTGTTTGATGGCGACATCTGACCAACACCGCTGAGGTCAGCATCCTTGAAGTTGCCGTCGGCCGACTGTGCGTAGGTGTACTCATCAGTACCTGTTTCACAGGCATTCAGCCAATAACCGTTGCCATAGAAATAGCGCAAGTGCGCATAGAGCGATGTCAGACCGCCCTCGATACCCGCCTTCGTATTGAAGAATGTCGGGTCGAACTGGCTGCGCGGCTGCTCGTCGAGCACATCACAGGATGTCAGGTTTGTGGACAAACCACAGCAAACGAGACCCGCAGCAAGAATATATTTGATACTTTTCGTTTTCATAACGCTTATTTTTCTTAATTCTTAACTCTTAATTCTTAATTAGAATGTGACGTTTAATCCGAAGATGAAGTTGCGGGTAGCAGGTGTATTGTAACCTACGATTGGCATCTTATGCTTGCCGGTATAACCATCCACGGCAACAGCCGTGTTCTGGTTGGCCCAAGAGTTGGTTTCTGGATCAAGTCCGCTCTCGTTGTTGAATGGCGAGAAGAGTACGAACGGGTTCTGAACCGTAGCATAGAGGCGCAGACGGCTGATGCCGAGATCCTTGATGGCCTTCAGGTTGTCGAAGTTGTAGCCAAGAGTGATGGCACGGATCTTCAGGTAACCGGCGTTGAAGTAGCCGAGGGTAGAGCCGTACTTGGGGTTATCACCGCTCTGGATACCACCGGGACGAGGATACTTGGCGCCCGTGTTCTGTTCCGTCCAGTAGTCAATGTCGATATTGTTACGACGACCTGTCAGCATGTTCAGGTAACCGTTAGAAGAGTGAATGGCAGAGATCAGTTTACCACCAATCTGGAACGCACCGATCACATTCAGGTCGAAGCCCTTATAGCCAACCGTCGTATGGAAACCACCAATCAGGTCTGGCTCCATGCTCTGTACGCGGCGGTCATCGTCACCGATGGCACGTGTGGGCACACCGTTGGCATCGAGCACGTCATCATTATACTTTACCTTGATCATACCGAGGTTCCCACCGGGCTCGAGAATAGCAAAGTTCGTGGTCTTGGTTCCATCGGCCAATGTCACTTCATAGACATCCTCCTCATTCCAAAGACCATCATATTCATAATCATAGATCACGTCAATAGGCTCGCCAACGAACCAGCGGTTAGCCTTATCAGGCACGGGGTTACCATTCTCATCAACAGCACCAGTCAACTTGGTCAATTTGTTGCGGTTCTGATAGAGATTGATACCAGCCTCCCAGTTCCATCCGTTCTTATTGTCGATGATGATGCCGTTCAAGGTAAGTTCCCAACCCTTGTTCTCTGTATTACCAATGTTACCAGTATAACTGCTTACACCAGAGGTAGAAGGCAGAGAAACATCGAGCAGGATGTCGTTAGTCTTTTGGATATAGTATTCTAATGATCCATAGAGACGACCGCTAAACAGCGAGAAGTCGAGACCGAAGTTCCAAGTCTTTGAATATTCCCAGCCCAGTTCGGGGTTAGGCAGTGCGTTCACATAGTAACCAGCCATATAGTTGGTACCGTTACCGAAATTGTAGTTACGGATAGCCAGTCCACCGAGAGTAGAGTAAGGACTGATACTTTGGTTAGAGGTCTCACCGTAACCTACACGCAGTTTCAGGTTGTCAACCCACTTCACGTCCTCCATGAAGGCTTCACGGGCAATGTTCCAACCAGCACTAACAGCGGGGTAGGTGTGCCACTTGTGACCTTCGGCCAGACGTGAAGAAGCATCAGAACGGAGGGCAACAGAGAGCATATACTTATTATCATAAGAATACATGGCACGTCCCATCCAAGAGATCAGGCCGCTCTGCCAGTAGTTATAACCAACGAGATTTGCCTGACCAGTAGCCTTATCGAGTGCATAGTACTGGAAGTAGTCGGCGGGAATACCCTGTGCAGAGCCACCAGTCTGTTCGTATGTGGTCTGCTCGGCAGAGTACATGCCTACTAAGTTAATATTGTGCTTGCCAAAGGCGCGATCATAGGTAAGCAGGTTCTCAACAGCCCAGTTACTGGTCTGATTCTCGTAAACGGAACCGCTGTTGACAGCATTGGCATCCTTATTATTGATACCTGTACCAGTAAAACTGCCACTCTTAGAAGAACGGAAGTTCAGACCGACGTTGACACGATAACTCAGACCCTCAATCCACGGACACTTTAACTCTGCGAAGAGCGTGTTGTAAGAACCGATACCCTTGTTCTCGCTCAGCCAAACATCCTTGTCGCGCTCAACGGTCTCCTTGGTGACAACCACCTGGTCATCAGCGGGAAGAGCGTTGTAACGCTTCAGGTTGCCGTTCTCATCGTATGGACTTGCCAGAGGAGTCGTGCTCAGGATGTTATACATATTGTTAACACCCTGGGTCTTGCGATAACTGTTGTTTGTGCTCAGACCGAAACGGAACCAATTGCCCACCTTCTGGTCAAAGTTACCACGTACTGAGATACGATCGTAACCCTCGGTAGGAACAACCGACTCATCGTGATAGTAACCAGCACCGAAACTGTAACTACCACCATTGGTACCACCAGCGACACTGACATCGTGGTTGTGGCTGACACCTGTCTGATAGTACAGATCCTGCCAGTCGGTATTGGTGTTATCACTCTCATCAAGAGAGTTCTGGTACTTACCGGCATACTGACGGAACTTCGTAAAGGTAGGACCGTCCATCATAGGATACTTATTGAAAATCTTCTTGAAACTGACATAGCCGTTATAACTCACCTTGGCAGGAGAGCCCTGACTACCCTTGACGGTGGTAATGATAATCACACCATTGGCACCACGCGAACCATAGATGGCAGTGGCAGAGGCATCCTTCAAAATATCAAGTGACTTGATATCAGCAGGGTTGATATCAGAAAGAACGCCCATAAAGGGGATACCGTCGAGCACGATCAGCGGGTCGTTACTTGCACTCAGTGAGCGCTGGCCACGAATACGGATCTGCATCTCGTCACCAGGCTTCGAACCTGTCTGTGTCATCAGCACACCGGCCACACGACCCTGCAGGGCCTGAGCAGCGTTGGTGGCTGCAATCTGATTCAGTTTCTCACCACCGACGTTGGCCACAGAACCTGTGACAGCCTCACGGCGCTGAGTACCGTAACCGATGACCACCACTTCGTTGACGAGGTGACCGTCTTCCTTAAGATTCACGTGCAGATTGTCACCAGCCTTCACCTCTATGCTCTGATAGCCTACATAAGAGATGACGAGTGTAGCACCTGGTTTGACATTGAGTGAGAAGTTACCATCAAAATCGGTAACGGTGCCATTGTTGGTACCTTTCTCCATGACGGTGGCACCGATCAGCGGACCCTGTGAGTCTGCAACATGACCAGTGGCCTGCTTCGTTTGCTGTACGGAAGTTACTGATTCGGTAACTGCCGAAGCCTGCTGTGCGCTGATCATGCCCAAGAAGCACAATCCGACGCAGAGGGCTGTTTTCTTTGCTTTGAAACTCATACGTTTGGTTTTGTTAGTGAATAATAATTTTGTTTGCTCAGAATTTTGGGCGCAAAATTACTATCATTTGTGTCTCATGGCTTTCACGTATGTTTCGTTTCGTTGTCAATTTGTCTCTGACGGTGTGTTTTGCTCAATATAGTCGGAAGGTGAAACACCAAACTGTTTCCTGAATACGGTTGAGAAATGCGCCAAGGAACTGAACCCGACAGCATAGGCCACCTGTGTGACGTTGACCTTCTGTTCCTTTAAAAGTCTGACGGCCTGCTCCAGGCGGATGTTGCGGATGAACTCACTGACGGGCAGGCCGGTCATATTGTCTTATACTGATATAGGTTGACACATTTAGGAACTTAATAAATGTGTTAAACTTATGAAAAGAATGTATCAAAGGACTCCGAAGGAGAAAAGAGACGAGATTGTCGCAGTATTTTTAAGTGGCGACAACAGCGTA
>JAFZUS010000110.1 GCA_017618275.1 Prevotella sp. | reverse complement strand
GGATGTTACCATCAGCAATGCAGCGGTCATAAGTGCTCACCTCGCCATTGGTGCAATAGACCATACCCGGTTGCCAGGAACGCCACGAAAAATCCTCCTCAAGATGCTCGTCACAAGAGGTGAAGATCATGGTGGCCACGATGGCAACTAACCAATAGTGGATAAATCTTATATTCATTGTCTATCCGTTTTTAACGTGCCCCTGTAGGGAGCTTGATTCCCAATACTAATCCTGTACGGAACAGATCCTGACCATTGATGCACACATCCGTCTTGACCTGCCAGTAGAGATACCAGCCATGGCGGAGAACATAGTTATGCTCGTAGCCGACATGCGCCCAGCCAACGAACTCATGCGTGTCACTGCCGGCACTGGCGCCAAGGCGCAAACTGCCGTACTTGTTTTTTGAACGTGTCACACAAGGCTTGTATGCAATTCCCAAGCCCCATGTACGGTAATTGTTCCAGAAAGAGTCCTTTGTGACATGACCGGCTTTCTCGTCTTTTATCCACTTGACATAGCCATTGGCAAAAAACTCCCATGCATTATGACTCTTGGTCTCATGTTCCACAGCAAGGGTGGCATCCAATCCGCTCTCATAAAGCGCGCCAATCCCCAACGTGAGTCGGTTGCCATGGCTCTGCGCTCTACCCGTCACTGTCATCAACAACATGACAGAGACAAGCAACAGTTTGAAAAAAAGTTCTTTTTCTCTCATGGTCGAAACGGTTTAGTTCTCCATCAACAGGACATTGTTGAACGAATCTGCATTCAGCACGTCTTCGTACTCAATGCTGAGACTTATCGTGCGGCCACTGATCTGCTGCTCGCTGAGTTCGATGGTCAGCATCTTGTCATTGGGGAAGGTCATCTTCTTCAGGACTATGACGTTCCTGTAACCGTAACGGAACGACCGAGTGGGGTCAAGGACAAGTTCAGGGATCAACTCTATGGTCTGGACGGTCGTGGATCTGGCGGTTTTCTTGTCATTGAGTTTCACTCTCAGCTGATCGATGTCAAAACGGATGTTTGTTCTGTTATCCACCGAGAAGTCGATGAAGAAATATTCACCGACACTGTAGATGTTGTTCAGGCGCATAACCATCCTATTCCTCTTGGTAGAGACATTGCGGACGCGTGCAGGAGATGCCCATATCTGACGGGCATAGCGGGTCATGTCTTCTGTTGACATGCTGACGGCTGGGTTATTGTATGATTCGCGTTCATCCAACGTGATGGTTTTCTCCGTCACCGCCTCGTCCATACGGGAGGTGTAAATAAGAGCATACTGGCTGCGGTAGCGTTCCGTGATTATGGTAACGACCGCCAACACATCACCGTCGTGATGAATCTCCATACCTTCCTTGGGCTTCAGACGCACGATATTTCTGATGGGTTGGTCACCAGCTACCTTATCGGTACTGATGTCCACGAAGCGGACGGGTTCACTTGCCGTGATGACGGTCGTGACATTCTCATTGATGGTAAGATATTGCATATCATCCATCGTTTTCTGTGCCATGACTGGCGTAGCGGAGAGCAGCGCAACGGCTGCCAGGCCGAAGATTCTTGATCGTTTCATATTGATGCTCATTTTGTTTGTTTCTTTTCCTTAGAATTAATCAGATAGACCTGCGTGCCATATTTGATATTCACTTTATTTTTACGGATACCTTTGGATATGGCATTGGCGGTCTTTTGGTATGCGTTCTGCAGGGCTTGCATTCCCCATCGTCCCATGCTGCTGGTCGCTGAGCCGTCATTGATACTCATGCTTTGGCTCATGGCACCGCTGGCCACATCCTGGGTGGTTTCCCTGAAACTGCTGCGCGGAACATACAGGCCTTCCATGCCATCGGTGTCGTAGATGCTGAGATTGACTTTAACCAATTCATCATTGACAAGGACGCTCTTGACCGTTCCCTTGACTCGCTGCTGGCTGAAGCCGCTCATGATGCAGAAGAGATAGCTGCCTTTCGGGATGGTCCGCTCGCCGATGTCAATGTCATCAAGCAGACGGAGACGTACCCGGCTGCCATCAATGGCCTTGACATCCTCATCGACAATGGCCTTAATCAGCTTGTGCTCCGGCTCATTGGTAATGATGGTGTTAAAATAGTCGGAAGTTTCTTTTAGGGTCTTGACAACTTCCTCAGGTTCGGCCTCTTCCGCTATCTCAGTAACGGCTTTCTCGTTGACAGTTACCAGGCCATTAATTTCTTCTTTGCTTTGGGATACTGGTTCATCATCGTCATCGGCATGGCTGTCGGTCGCACTATTCATGCCCGACACCTGACGCTGACCTTGTTGGCGGGCTTCTTCCAAAGCCCTGCGGAGACTTTCCAGAGTCTCATCTTCCTCGGGAGTGTTGCCGTCTGGCCGCTCGTCGGTGAGGTTATCATCCAATGCTTGCTGCTGTCGCATCTGCTCCTGCAACTGACGCAGCTTCTCCATGGATTCCTGTGCCTGTCGGCTGCTCTGGTCCATGGCCGCCACCTCGGCATCAGAATACTGTGAGGTGTATTCTTCCTTCATGTCTTCTCCACCACGTTCGATATTCTCGACGGCTGACTCATCTTTGATTTTGCCGAAGTCGTTGAGCATGTTGGTGTATTTGTCACCAATGCCGTCGCCCTTAATGTTGGCATCAGGCAGTTTGTCATTGAAAAACTCGGTGGTTTCCAGATTGGACTTGTCGACCTCTACCTTCTCCGTACCAAATAGCCGAATGACAAAGAAACCCAAAAACAGGATGGGGACATACAAGATGGCAGGAAGCATGTACTTGGGCTGCCGGAAATTGATTTTATCGAAAGGCTTCATATTCGTCTGTTTGATGTGGGTTATTATTTATGTTGTCTTTATCATTCTCTGGTTGCTGTGGCGCATGGTGACGCTTGAAATGCAGCTGCTGCTCCTGCCACTCGACAGCACTGGAGGGCTGAGGACGGTACTTTACCGCTTGCGTCATGCGGTACAGGCTAAGGCCCACGCTGAACAGCACAAAGGAGAAGACGAGGGCAAGAAACAGCTTGGTG
The DNA here is from genome assembly GCA_017618275.1 of Prevotella sp. Taxonomy (GTDB): domain Bacteria; phylum Bacteroidota; class Bacteroidia; order Bacteroidales; family Bacteroidaceae; genus Prevotella. The sequence continues at coordinate 1,198 of JAFZUS010000110.1, read as the reverse complement.
TGCCTGGAGGCAAACCGCTGCACACAGGCGGCACCCTTATCGAGTTTCAGGGCCTGGGCGAAGGTCTTGCCCGCCGCCACATCTTTCTCGTACCGCTCTTTGTACTTCGGGTCATCCTTATCGGGGACTTCCTCCCCGAACAGTATTTTCTTAAATTTCATATTGTTGTGCGTTTAATAGTTTGACTTCGTGCGCTGTTCCAGGTCTTTGTTCAGAATCGTGCGCCAGTTGACGATAAGCAAGCCATGCGGATTGTTTTCTGTTCTCGGCACACGTTTCAGGTAGCCCTCTGTAACGAGTTCACGCATCAACACTGATGTCCTGCGTTCGATACGTTGCCGGCCATAGTAGGTGAACGACATATTCTCCTCACTGAAGCGGATGCTGTCACAGAAAATGCTGAAAACGGCACTCGTCCCCATGATATTGCCATAAAAGCCTTTCTCCTTCAAAGCGTTGTACTGGGCAAGACCTGACTCATCTATGAGATACATGGCCTTCTCCATCGTGTACTTGATATACTTGTCATCGGGTGCCAAAGTAAAGAAGTAATGATGGAACATTTCCACATGGCTCTTGGCTTCCACGTCAAGGGTCTCTTCCATCGTACTTCGGTTGACGAGTATGGGCACATTGCCGTCCAGGACATACACTTTCTGCTGTGCATCACTGACCATTCCTCTAGCTGTCCAGATGCTGCCGAGGGAGATAACCACACAACCGACAAGAAAGAGGCTGCATAGTATCAGGACCAGTTTAATCTTGTTTTCTAAATTTTTGATAACCATAACATGAATGCTTTAAATTAGACTCCTACTAAACGCCCTGCGGACTGACGCATGGAGGTGGCAATCCCTTCACCGAAGCTACGGGTGGAGAAGGCCGTATCACCCTCTGGTATCATCCATGCGGCAAGGTCTGGAACGAGGTTCAGACACTTGAGGGCAACGACACTTGCAGCCATCAGATAACCCGCTGAGAAGAAAGCGTTCTGCAAGTAATTGACCACCGTCTCATCAGATGCCGTGACCGCTGCAAGGTCATTGTATTGTATGTTGATGACAATATCGAAGAGCAAAAGGACATAGAAACCGACGAAGTAAAGCATCGCACCGTAGAAATGGACGGTGAGATACCTGATGATCCACTTTGCCCAGGCACCTTCCCACTTCGGCAACAAGGAGAATGCCCACTGGAT
>JAFZUS010000109.1 GCA_017618275.1 Prevotella sp. | reverse complement strand
GCAGAAGCTGAACGAAAAGAAGCAGAAGTTCCTCGACCAGATTGTTCCCAAGTGGATTGACGAGGCCAAGAAAAACGGCAAGTTGATAGAAATCTGATGTGGACTAAACCCTACGATATGAAAGAAGGCTTCCTCATTGGGGGAGGCCTTCTTTATTATTCCATTCGTCCATATTTGAGTTCATCCCCCTGCTTGTCATACTGCTTACGCTTACCTGTTGGAGGCTCAGTCAGGGTAATCTTTACGACAGCTGTACGTTCAAGGCTGCGGGAGATAGCATCGTCGAAAGCATCCATGTGTTTGGGAAGGAACCTCAGGCAGATGGCACGGAGAGCCTCTATCTTCTCGTCTCGATCCGCTACTATCTCAGCCTTGCCAATAGCCATTGCCGATTTATACTGGAGGGTAAAACTACCATCCTTGGGGCCTACAGTCGGTGTGCAGCGGGTGACTGCCGAAAGAGCCACTTTCGGATTGACAGCTATACAATCTAACTTGTCGCCCTCCAGGGCACAATGGAAATAAAAGGTCTTATCGTTTGTGCGAGCCAGCGACAGGGGTACACCGTAGGGCGTGCCATCGGGTCGCGTGAAACTGACGGTGATATACGGTGCCTTATCTAATACCTCCAAAGCGAAGGCGGCATCCATTGCTCTGCTTGCTTTTCTCATTTCAAATTAGTTTTTTAATAACACGACACGGATTACCGACTGCTACACAATCCTCTGGGATATCTTTTGTCACCACGGAACCTGCGCCAATGATGCAACGGTCGCCAATCGTTACTCCAGGGCAAACCGTCACGCCACCTCCCAGCCAACAGTCTTCGCCAATGGTTATCGGAGAGCATCGCTCTATGGGCTTGCGCCGTTCGACGTAATCAATAGGATGATTTGGTGTCAGGAACTGGCAGTTCGGACCAACCTGCGTGTTGGAACCGATGGTGATAATACCTCCGTCAAGCATGGTGCCGTTGTAGTTGATAAATACATTCTCGCCCAGTTTGATGCCGTGTCCGTGGTCGCAATGAAACGGTGGTGATACCGTGGACGATTCAGGAATGCCAGGAATCAAATCTTCAATCGTCTTCCTATAATCGTCATCCTCTACGGTCATGGTTTGCAGTTTCGCACAAATATGCTTGGCCCTGAAGTAACTCTCCAGACATTCTTCGCTCGTGAAGTCATAGAACTCCTCACTTCGCATCTTTTCAAAATCAGTCATATTTATGAAATTTGTTGTTCCACAGGAGAAAGCATGAAGTTGTTCGCCCATTACAGCCTTCAGAGTCGAAAATGTGGTATCTCCCGTGCAATGACTGGTGTAGAATTGCGTATGGGGATAGTGTGTTTTGAGCCTTTGAGCCAAAGCGGTAAGTTCCTCTTCTGCCTCATGGTCATCTAGCAGGTGGAATCCTCCCACAACGGTATTCACTGGGAATGGACATGCTGCAAGGATATTCTCCAAACCGCTATGAGCGCAACCCGTGAAGAGCAAACCGCCTGTATATAGCGCTAGTTCGTGACGGAAATCATCGTATACATAGTCACTATCCGCATTTTCTACAAACAGATGCTGATTACCCTCTGGCATCGGATGGATCTGAGGTATATGCGCTAAGATGAATATGTCATCGCTGATGCTTTCGCTATGCTCAACCGTCAGTAGTCGTTCTTGCGAGATCTCAGGCCATTCTGTTGTAATGCTATGCAGATAGCGGCTCTTTGAGTAGTATTTGCCCTTGAGTGCATCTGGCGACACGATGACTTGGGCCTGAGTATTAATCTCCATGAAGTGTTTCAATCCTCCTGCATGGTCGCTGTGTCCGTGAGAGATAAACACATAGTCCACCGTACTGAGGTCGATACCAATCTTCATTCCCGCCCCTTGGTCGCCTACCCGTAGCCTTTCTGCATTACGTATAAAGACATCACTGGCTCCTGTGTCGAGCAGAATGCGATGCTTATCCGTTTCTAGCAGGATAGACAGGCCATGCTCCGTCTGGAGCTGGTCGTTGCAAGTGCGATTATCCAATAATACAGTCCACTTCATTTGCCAAACAATTGCGGTGCAAAGGTACAAAGATTCCTCCATATCGCGTTGATACGGAGGAAACTTTTGTGATAAATTAGGTAAATTTACTGTCCCGTAGCCTGGCGGTATTCCAAAAGTTTATTCTGGTAGTCAGCGAAGGCATCAGTACGGCGGTCGAGTGACTGCTGGTAGAGGAGTTGGGCTTCGAGCAGGTCGCTCATCTTCGATGTCCCGGCCTTGTAGTAGTCGCGATTCAAGCGGAGGTTCTCTTCGGCCTGCTCGATGCTACGCTGGGCAATCTGAAGTTGCTGACGAGCTTCCTCAACATTGTTCCAGGCGTTCTGCATGCGTATCTTCAGCAGCTGCGAGTTGTCGACCAGTTGCTCCTCGGCTTGCTGCTGGGCAATCTTCTTGCGCTTGACGGCATGTGAGCCGCCCCACCAATCACTAATGGGTACGCTGACACTGGCAAAGACCATGCCGAAGGTATGATCGTTATCCAACAGATTATGATAGTTATAGCCTGCACCGACGCCTATCGTTGGCAGGTTCTTGCCAATTTCCATCTTGCGCTGCAGTTTAGTGGCCTCTATCTGTTTGTTCAATAATTGGTATTCAGCTGTTCCCAGTAAAGCCTGGTCACAATTCTGTTTGATGACTTGCTGCGATGAGCCGTCTGTAATCTCTGTACTTTCGACGATGAACTGTTCGTTGTTGAGTCCGCAATACTGAGCCAATAGCAGGCGTACGATGCCGATGCCGTTCTGGAGTTTCACCTTCTGACTCTCCAGATCGTTCTGGCGAAGTTGCACTTGCAGCAGGTCGTTACGCATGGCAACACCGGCACGCACAGCCACATCCACGTCTTTATAGATATCAGCCAACAGAGCCTCGACGGCTTCGATGGTCTTCATTTTCTCTTGCAATGAAATCAGCTGCCAGTAG
>JAFZUS010000108.1 GCA_017618275.1 Prevotella sp. | reverse complement strand
GTACCTGCGCTGCCTCTATCTCATAAAGGTCATGCGTATAGGAGCCGATACAGTTAGGAATATAGGCCAGCACGCCCAATACCGATGCCCCGCTGCCTCCATGAGGATACCACCAGAACATCACAATGGCAATTGCCAGTACCCGTAGCACCTTCAATACGTCGAACGGCTCGCCCTTCGTCATCATCTTATACGCCATGCCTGCCGCCATGATGATGGCAAACATCGCTCCCAGGGCCATACACATCTCCAGTATCCACCAGAACGGCCCGCTTGCTCCTATGAACGTCGCATCGGTCAGGAACTCGTTCGTCTGGAAGATGACATCGTCAATCTCCTCGTCAAACATGTCAACGCCGATGTTGTTGACGATACTGTCGACAACTTCCGGCATCGCACCTGCCTGCAAAACTAAACCTGAAACTCCCATTTCGCTTTTTTGCCGCGAAAGTACGACTAAAAAAGCAAACAGGTCTTCCCGCGAAATTTTATTCCTGCTATTAACTATTTTGCAACTTTTCCCGTAAAAAACTGCCCGATCAAGTCCTTATTCGTTAAATAAATCAAATTATCGGCAAATAACTCCGTTTTGTTAACCGTAGTTTATAGAAAATACCTACCTTTGTAAACCAAACTTTATAAAATGTTGGTTGTCTTATAAACTTCAGTTTAAATTATGAGCATCAGCAAGGATATTATCAAGCAGTGCCTGATAGGCAAACAGAGAGAGATTGACGAAGCGGAAATCATCAGCCGACCCATTGAATTCGAACCTAACGGCAACTATGTCATCGTCGGTGTGAGACACGCCGGCAAGTCGTATATGCTCTACCAGCGGGTACGACAGCTACAGGCAGAAGGAAAAGGATGGGACGAGATCCTCTTCATCGATTTTGAGGACGAACGACTGGCCGAATTCCAGACGGAGGACTTTGAACGGCTGCTGGAAGCCCATCTGGAGCTTTACGGCAAAAAGCCCGTCGTCTTCCTCGACGAGGTGCAGAACATCCCGTACTGGGACAAGTTCGTACGCCGTCTGGCCGATGCGAAATACCGCGTCTATGTGACGGGCAGCAACGCCAAGATGCTCAGCAAGGACGTGGCTACCACCCTTGGCGGACGGTTCTTCATCCTCGATGCCTATCCCTATTCCCTGAAGGAATACCTGACAGCCCAGCATGTGCAGCTGAAGGAGCACTGGCAATACGACACTGTCCAGCGCAGTGAGGTGAAACGCCATCTGCAGGAATATTTCTACTATGGCGGCCTGCCTGAGATCCTTTCCTTCAAGAACAAACGTGCCATGCTGTCGAGCCTCTATCAGAAGATATACCTCGGCGACATCTGCGCACGCAACAAGATCAAGAACGAACGGGTCATGAACATTCTCATCAAGAAAATGGCGGAAAGCGTCAAGCAGCCCCTGTCGTTCAACCGACTGAAGAACATCATTGTCTCTACAGGGAGTCCTATCAGCGTACCTACCACCATCGACTACGTGGACTTTACCACTGACAGCTGGCTGGTACTGCCCATGGAGAACGAGGTAGGCAAGCTGACCGACAAGGAAACACAGAAGAAGTACTATTTCATCGACAACGGCCTGCTGAACCTGTTCCTCACCAACCCCGACACATCGCTGCTCGAGAACATGGTTGCC
>JAFZUS010000107.1 GCA_017618275.1 Prevotella sp. | reverse complement strand
CTCTGCCTTAGCATTCTTATAGGTCAGCTCACAGGTAGGTGAACCGTGGATACCCAGCTTGTGCTCGATGTGACGAACATTCACGCCACCCTGGCGCTTGTCGTAGATGAACATCGACAGACCACGTCCGTCCTTGGTGCCTTCCTCAGAACGAGCCAGCACGAGGTGGATGTCGCTATCACCATTGGTGATGAAGCGCTTAACACCATTCAGACGCCAGCAGTTCTCCTTCTCATCGAAGGTAGCCTTCAGCATTACACGCTGCAGGTCAGAACCAGCATCAGGCTCAGTCAAGTCCATACTCATACCCTCACCAGCGCAAACGCGGGGGATATACTTCTGACGCTGCTCCTCAGAACCGAACTCATACAGAGTGTCGATACAGCTCTGCAGGCTCCAGATGTTCTGGAAACCGGCATCAGCAGCCGAAATCATCTCAGAGAGCATAGAGAACACAGCGTTAGGCAGGTTCAGACCGCCGTAACGACGAGGCATACTTACACCCCACAGACCAGCCTTGCGGGTGGCATCGAGGTTCTCGTAAGTCTTAGAGGCGTAGATCATACGGCCGTCAACGAGGTGTGGACCTTCGAGGTCAACGCTCTCAGAGTTTGGCTCGATGATGTTAGCAGCCACGTCGCCAGTGATGTCGAGAATCTGCTTGTAGTTCTCGATGGCGTCGCCCAGGTCAACAGGGGCGTAGTCATATTCCTTTGCATCAGCAAAGCCTTTTTCCTTCAGCTCGACGATACGAGCCATCAGAGGATGATTCAGATAGAATCCAATCTCTGGGTGGTCACTATAATAGTTTGCCATGATTATTTTATATTAACAGAACACGAAGATACGAAGGAACGAAGATTTTACTTCCTTAGCGTTGCCCTTCCTTTCTTCGTTTCTTCGTGTTCCATATTATTTACTATTCTGTTTATAATACTTTATCAGTTTGGGTACAACTTCCTCAACAGTACCAACGATGACATAGTCGGCGATGCGGTTGATAGGAGCGTCGGGATCGCTGTTCACAGAGATGATGATACCAGAATCCTGCATACCAGCGATGTGCTGAATCTGTCCAGAGATACCGCAGGCGATGTAAACCTTTGGATGAACGGTAACACCAGTCTGACCAATCTGACGATCGTGGTCGAGCCAGCCTGCATCAACAGCAGCACGGCTACCACCAACCTCACCATGCAGAACCTTAGCCAGGTCGAACAGCATGTCGAAGTTCTCCTTAGAACCCATACCGTAACCACCGGCTACAACGATAGGAGCACCCTTCAGGTTGTGCTTAGCAGCCTCTACGTGGTGATCGAGTACCTTAACAACGAAAGCCTTAGGGCTTACATACTTAGAAACTTCGGGGTAAACCACTTCGTTGCGGGCAGAACCCTCGTACAGAGCCTTCTGCATGACACCACTACGAACGGTAGCCATCTGTGGACGATGGTCGGGGTTCACGATAGTAGCCACGATGTTACCACCGAAAGCAGGACGAATCTGATAGAGCAGGTTCTCGTATACCTTATTATTCTTCTTATCCTCGAAAGGACCAATCTCGAGCTCTGTGCAGTCTGCAGTCAGACCAGAGGTGAGTGATGATGATACACGTGGACCGAGGTCACGACCGATAACGGTAGCACCCATCAGACAAATCTGAGGCTGCTCCTCTTTGAAGAGGTTAACCAGAATGTCGGTGTGAGGAGCTGAGGTGTAGGGGAACAGGTCCTTAGCGTCGAAAACAAACAGCTTGTCAACACCATAAGGCAGAATCTGATCCTCAACCTTGCCCTTGATGCCAGTACCAGCAACAATGGCGTGGAGCTCTACGTTCAGTTCATTGGCGAGCTTGCGACCCTTGGTCAGCAGCTCCTGAGATACTTCCTGTACCTGAGTACCTTCTATTTCGCAATATACAAATACGTTGTTCATATCTCTTATCCAATAATCTTCTCTTCCAACAATTCTTTGATCATACCTTCAATATCAGCATCTGAAGCCGTCAAAGTTTTCGACTCCTTAGCCTGGAACACGATGTTCTTGATGGCCTT
>JAFZUS010000106.1 GCA_017618275.1 Prevotella sp. | reverse complement strand
TAACTTTTGGAAGGGGCTGCAAAGATACCAATTTTTCCATCAGGGAGAGAGGGATTTTCCCTCTTTCTCCTGAAAAAAGATTTCTCTTTTCAGTTCCTTGTTATTTTCTCCAAAAGTTGCATTTCTTAATTGAACTTACGCAGGCGAGGAGATAGCTTCGCAATACTTCTTTGACCGAGGTCAAAGTGTGGCTCAGCAATCGCACCTTTAGGTCGAAGAACCTACCCCATGATCCTTAATTCAATCTCCCCAAAACGTTCCCATAAAGCAGTAATTGCCAAAGGGGTCTTCAATGATATAGGCAAAGGGATGGTCAGCATAGAAATAAGCCTCACGGGGTTTCTTCTTTGGCTTGACCAATTATCATTCTACGGCACAAGTTGTTCATTTCCTCAACATCTGCAGAGTTAATATTCAGAGCCTTGCATATTTCATGTTGTGTAACGCCTGATGCGCCGTTGTTAATAATGTTTAGTGCATAGTACAATCCTATAGTTGAGACAAAGACATTCTTGTTTTTCTCATTCTCTGCGATTTTCTTGAATAGTTTGAAAGAGAAATCATTGCAGTTGCGAACAATCGTCTGTTGTTTGCCCTTTATTTGGTAATCTTCATCAGTCTCTTCTGCTATTTCTTTCAAAGACTTTTGTTGGAAGTTGCATCCTGCCAATGAAGTTAGTAGGCAGAAAGCACCACCAACGATAAACATTCTTAATAGATTCCTGTTATTCATAATTTCATCTTTTTGTTGTTTGACTGTGCAAAGATACAAAAGAATATCAGAGTTGTCAAGAGGGTGCAGGCAATTGACACAGAAAGAAATGCTTAAAGTGCTAAAATACAGGCGGATATGTTTTATTGTTTCAGCTCGATTGACACACAAATGATGTTACTTGCAATAATTCTTCCGATGGACTTTGATAACTGGGAATGGTAAAAGGTTACAATTCGAAATCCAATTGATGATGATACTTTTCGCAGAGTTCTCGATATTCTTTAGCTAATCGAGCCCAAATACTAAAAGAATGAAAACAAATTTTCAGGCCATTCATTTCTGTTTCATAATCACTATCATCTTCATTTTCATAATTAAGTTTCTTGTCTTTGATAAAATAGTCTACATAATCCCAATAACCCTGTTGGAAAGCATAAATAAGAAACTTATTATGATGCACCCATACTTTTTCTTTCATAAACCAATCAAGTAGTTTTCTGGTGTCTGTAAGGGAATTAAAAAAAGACAAAACCATTTTCAATTCTTCTCTAACTTGTTTTCCGGTCTCTAAAACATCTGATGTATCTGCCAACATAAAAGAAGAAAAATGATGGTGTTTTGTAAAAAAATGTTGTCTATCATTATACTGAACTAACAACAAGTCACTCATAGAAAGCTTTGAGAAATCACTCTCTTCTCCATTTGCCTTTGCGACTTCAAAGGAATAGATACCACAATTAATGAAAAATTCATCCCTTCCTTCGAAGTTCCACTGACTCGACTGAAAATTGATGGTAAAAACAAAAACATCATTCTTACGCCAAAAATAATTGGCCTTTTTCCGATACCCTAATTCTTTCATCATAGGGTGAATATCTGACTTAATAAAATCTTTTAATAACTGACTCATAACTGTTTCTTAGGTGATATTTTGGGACGGTTCTTGATCCATATTATTCCTTGTTGTAGTATTAAGCGCAAAGATACTAACATATTCTCATACTACCAAATTATATTCGCTAAAATGATCAGCAGTAGAGACCCTGTGATCGCCCATGATCGCCAGGGTTGCCTTCGATTACTCTACTTTTTCTTGATAACCAGCATATCCTTACCATGATTGGCGAAGATATCGAACAGCTGGCTGAGCATGTCGTACTGCTTGTGGTCGTAGCAGACATTGCTGATGCGGAACTGATAGTTGATGTTGATGGTGTTGTCTTAGCCAAGCGCGTAGTTGATGCGACCGGATGCACTCTTGTCGGGTGTTGTCATAACTCACACGAACCGTCCCTATGTTATATAGTAACTCAGTCTTCCGTTTCCTCTGGCAATTCCTGGATCCTGTCGGCTGGTGGCAGGTAGTCAGAAGCTTTCTCCCTCGAAATAATAGAACGGCCAGTCTGAGCCTCCAGTTTCTTTCTGGCATCTCCAGCAATCTTTCCACCCTTACGGGCCACAGCGGCACTCTGCTTAAATCCTTTGGGATTCTGGGCCTTGCTAATCTCTGTGGTCGAAGCCTCAGCAAGAATGTTCAGAGCAAGTTCGATGTTCGTCATATTATCCCGTAGGCTTTCCTTCTTCAGACCTTTGTATTGCTTATACTGCTTCGTGGTCTTACCGCTCCAGGCCTGAGTGATGATGTCCGTCAGAGAAGCATACTGCTGTCCTTCCTTTACGCCAGCCCGATCCCATTCATCCGTCAGTTCTTTACGAACTTCAATGCTCTTTATGCGCTGGTTAATCCATTTGTCAGAGTAGCCCAACCTGCGATAGTCAGCATAAGCCTGTTCGAAGTTCAACTCAGGATCTTGCATCTGGTCAATACGTCGAGCAGCCACCTCAGCCATCCATTGTTTGAAAGGTTCAGCTTTCTTAGAAGGGATAGACTCAATCAAGCGAAACATCTGCTCCATGTCGGCCACATCCGTTAGTCGCATTTTCCCGTCCGCAGCACGAAGTTTCAACTGGTTACAATTTGTAACCGTTTCATTCCCTTCCTTTTTTAGTCTGTGTTTCAGTACTTTCCAATAGTTTCTCGCATGCTTCTCATCTGGCTGATCCGTCAGCACCCCACACACGTCAACGATAGAGAAGAACCATTTCTGCTTCACATCGTCCCATTTTGTTCGAACCTTCTGTTCTCCAAACAGCTGTATCAATTCTTTTTCTGCCATTTCGTCTGCAAATTTACTACTTTTCTATTAATAAAGTATGCAAACCCCAAAAATGTTACATGCCAAGAGCTAATTTTTTTACCTCCCCACTGAGTTCACTTTTTTAATTGATTTTAAGGCCGAGGACATAGAAATGGGGAATGCTCTTGATGATGTCAGACGAGAGGTCTGGCTTGATGAGTTTATCGCCACAGAAACGACTAACGCCGGTATCCTGTTCATACCAATAGGAGCCGAACAAAACGAGGGGAATGCACTTTCCCGTTTTTACAGGAGCAACAAGTTCGAAGGGTCGCGACTCGTATCTGTAAGCCTGTTTCGTAGGCATCTCCGGAGCAAAGACTGGCTGGAGTTTAAGCGTGGCATTAAAGCCACCACCACCAACAGATTGGTAGGAATAGACATACGTTGAATCATTGCTTGACGGGGCTAATCCAATGACGAGTTTTTCTCCGATTGGGAAGGAGAAACTAAAGCCAAGCACATCTTTTGCCTCTTGTCCTTTAGCATATTCCATGATGACTGGCTCAAACTGCTTGCCTATGAAGTCCTTCGTATCAAAACTATAGGCGATGTACCCCTTGGCATTCAGCAGTTGCAGATAATCGTCTAACGTCGGCTCGTTTGTTCTAATCTCTTGTGCCTGCCCTGTTATTGCGACAAAGGCAAGAAGTATGGAAACGATAGTTTTCTTCATATTTGTTGTTGTTATGAGTTGCAAAGATATCTCCTTAATGCACACAGGGTCTGTGAATGTTGTGTATGTTCTTTTAAGTTTGCTGCAAAGATAGAAAATAATTTCGAAACAAGCAAGAAATATGACGAGATTCTGTAGAAACAGTCAGCTTACGGGTCGGCATTTATTCCCAGGCTGGGAATGTTTTGTTCCCAGGGTGGGAACATTTTATTCCCAAGGTGGGAATACTTGTTACCCTTAATGGAAAAAACGTGGGCACTATTTATCCATAAGGAGACTCTATCTCTGCAAAAGAAGGCACTATTTCTGCAAAAGGAGTGTCTATGTAACGAAACAAAAGAACTTTTCAAAAAAGTTCCTATCCCTCCCATCAAACTCCCGAAACACCTTTATACAAAGGAAAGTTGTTGTTTTCATCCCTCCCTTGATCCCTCCCGTCATCTCTCCCATATCTCTCCCGTCAACCCTCACATTATCCCACATCATCTTCCACGTAAGGAAAGGCGGTTTTTGCACCTTATTTATATGATAGGGCCAATTATGCGTTAACATTTGAATTTTAACACGAATTTAAGGTGAAAAACTTGCAAATGACGTATTTTTTATTAACTTTGCACCTTGAAAAGCACGCTGTGGAAAGCGCGCCAATATTGCTACAAGGAAGTGACCTGAAGGAGAAGGATTAACCATTGATATTATAAGATATGACGAATTGTGCATTGATGCCAGCAGAGACTCAAGGAGCCTCTCTGGAAGGAACGCTTGTGATCGAGCAGTTCCTGATGGCGAACTACCGTTTCCGTAGGAATATCCTGAATGGAAAGGTTGAGTTTGCGGTTCTGCCTAAGGCTGACAACAAGGCTGAAGGCAACACTGTCGAAACCATCGACAGTCTCTCGTGCGCCTCAGAAAAAGAGGCTGAATTGGATTACCGTCCTCTGACGCAGGCGGCCCTCAACAGCATCATCATTCGTGCCAAGCGCGAGGAAGTGCTTGAGAAGGGAAGCCCCAAGACGGAGATTACGGAGTATGTGACCTCAGAGGAGGTGCCTGAGCACAATCCTGTGCAGGCCTTTCTCAAGAGCCTGCCTGAATGGGACGGCCAGAACCATATTGCCAAGGTCTTCGGACGTCTGCCCGGCATCACCTCCGAGCAACTGAACTACTTGACCATCTGGCTGCGCTCGTCTGTGGCTCACTGGCTACAGATGGACATGCTGCATGGCAACGAGTGCGTCCCAACATTCATCGGCAATCAGGGTTGCGGAAAGACCACTTTCGTACGTCGTCTGTTGCCCTTGAACCTGCGTGAGTACTATCTGGACCACCTGAACCTGTCCAACAAGTTCGACAAGGAGATGGCGCTGACAAACAACCTCTTTGTGAACCTCGACGAGTTGGAGGCCATCCGTCCTTCCCAGCAGTCGTCGCTGAAGCAGACCTTGTCTGTCAGCAAGGTGAATGGTCGTCCCATCTTTGGTCGAACACAGGAGGACCGCCCACGTTTTGCATCGTTCGTAGCCACTACCAACAATCGCCATCCGTTGAAGGATGTTACAGGTTCGCGTCGCTACATCTGCATCCTGATTCCTGACGGGCAGATGATCGACAATTCTGGTGAGATCGACTATGGAAAGCTTTATGCGCAGGTCATATATGAACTGCAGGAGCAGAAGGCACCCTACTGGTTCAACAACGACGAGGTGGCCCGTATCCAGCAGCTGAATCAGGACTTCATGGAGAAGAAGGATATTGGTGAGATGTTCATTGCCTGTTTCCGTCAGCCGAACGAAGGAGAAGTGGTGAAGACGATGAACTGCGACCAGATGATCGGCATTATGCAGAAGGACTATCCAACGCTGCAGAATACGATTGGTAACAGGGTCAAGCTTGGCAAGACGATCTCTGCTCTGGGTTTTGAGCACAAGGAGCATTCTCACGTGGCCTATTACAAAGTGGTTCCACTCAGGGCAGCATGAATCGGACGGGAGTGTTGACGGGAGAGATATGGGAGGGATTGGAAATATCCCTCCCGTGCTCAACCCCATTGTACAAAGGCGTTCCAAGAGATTTAGGGAGAGATGAGGAATTTTTACATAGGTAAGGCGCGACTCATTACGAGCCGCGCCTTTGCCAAAACCAATTACTAACTAATTAACAAAAACTTTGTATGAATCTAAATCTGGTGCAAAGATACAACGATTTCCATTTGCATCCGATAAGATTTGTTTCAAAGACAAATAAAAATCGTTCACTGCAACATAATTGTTAGCAATGAACGATTTCTTACACACAACTCCTATGAGTTCAGTGATAAATGAACTTACTATCTCATCATGATTTTTTTGCCATTGACGATATACAGACCCTTAGTGGCTTTTGTAACCTTACATCCCTGTAGGTTGTACACCACATCAGCAGTGCTTGATGAAGATTGAACAGAAAGGTCACGAATTCCTGTAGTTTCTTTCTTTACGAGTACGATGGCAGTAAAGTTGAAAGGATCGCCGTCTTCCTTGTTACACTGAACCATGAGCCTGTCTACTTCTGCCAGTTTCGCAGCCATATCGATATTCTCAAGGCTGAGTTCGGCGTACTCATTAGTCATGGTCATTGTGTTCTGGTCGCCTAATTTGCCGTCGTCACCCCATTTGGTGAGTACATTGATGACGTAGTTGGTGCGATTTGCCTCTGAATAGAAACGGATAGCCTTGTAGTCGCTCCAGTTAACGCCGTCGAATGAGGTCTTTGCCAACTCTAAGGTGCTCCACTCGTCCATCCAGAAAAAGCCTGTCCAAACTGTGTTGTCGTCTACACCCTCCTTACCATCGCCATACCATGCCTTGGTGGCCGTAAAGCCAGTGCCACAGATTTCCAATCCAGATTCCTTCAGACGTGCAAGCATTCCCGTGGTGATGAAGACCTCCATCGAACTCTGGTCGGCATAGATGTGGTGTTCGTAGCGTGTACCGGGCAGCATGCCTCCGTTGCTATGAAGTTCGATAACCTCTCCCGTAGCGTTTGTAAACTCGACGACTATTTTCTGGCCGACTTGTGCATCAGCAAACTTAGCGGCTTCGATAGTCAGTGTGTTGTCCCAATTCACTGCGTGGGTTCCTTCCCACAGATCAGTAGCAGAAACAATAGTGGTGGTTGCCATCAGGAAAATGAATAAAAATAACTTTTTCATATTCTTTTGTTTTTTAATAATTAATACTGATTAACCTTTACGTCGCTGACGGTGATACTGCCACCATAGTTGTTAATACTCCAGCAATTTTTCTGTATACCATAGATGCGATTGGTATAAGCGCAGACATCATTGATGTACATGACCATCACACTGTTGTCGGTATAGATGTCGATGTTGTAGACATTGTCTGTAGGACGCTGGAAGTTGTAACCGTCTGCACCCTCAATAAAGCCTTTGCCTTCCTCACCTTCCTGCTCGAAGTTCACCTTGCGACCGTCTTCCCACTCAGGATTCACGACCATCGTATAATATTTCTTTGAGTCTGTACCACGAACAAACGAAACACCGAATTTATCCCAATTGTTTGAGGTCTTCACGGTGAATGATATATGGTTGCAATTGCCCAGACGGCTGTAGAGCACGTATGCACCGTCGCCACTCAGTGTGCCACCGTTATAGCCGCTAGACTCCATGACAGTAGCATTAGTTGTATTGCTATACTTAGCAGCCATAGCAGGCACTGCACCAAGTGTAAGCGTTCCATCTGTATGCTGGACAATCTTGTGACATACCAGTGCGCCACTCCAGTTAGGCTCATTACCATCACCTGCACCTACATTGATATTCTTCTCGTGGATGTCAGCACCCGAACGGAACGGACACCATCCCCAGATGTAACGGTCTGTGCCGTTAGAGGCTGTCTTAGCCGCATAGAAAGCACGGCTATCAAGCACGCCCTCATGACCATCATTTGGCCACTTAGGTCCATCATTAAGACAGCTCTTCAGTTCGTCGTAGCTAGAGGCTACCATATACTTTACCTTACGGCTCCAGCTGGTGCGGAAACTCTCGCTGTAAACAAGATACCAATAGTTGCCCATCTTGAAGATATCAGGACACTCCAGCATGCGGTCCCAGATCATACGGATACGGCCTACGTGCTCCCAGCTCTTCATATCGCTCGACTTGAACTCTGCGAATACAGGATCGCCTCCATTAACAGGATAGGTAGAGATAACCATGTGGTAGAGGTTGTCGTCAGCAACGAAGATCTGCGGATCGCGGAAATCATTGCCAGAGTAACCGAAGTCAGGACCATTGAGCGTCCACAGTTCGTCCTTTGTCCAGGTCTTAAAATCGGTAGATGTAGCACGCATCACCACCTCACGGTTCTTGCAGTTACCATTGTGACCTGTATAGTAGATATAATAGGTACCGTCTTTCTCGTAAGCACAACCCGTACCCAGAGCAGCGTCCTGCTGATAGTCATTGCTGCCGAAAGGCAAAATCTCACCCAGTGACTCGTAGTTGGCTCCGTCTTTGGTCGATACGCCCCAGATGGGATGGAAGCGATGGCTCATATTGTTTTCGAACTCCTGAAGGTAGAGCACCTTAAAGTCGTCAGTTTTCTGATCGAAGAATGGCATGGGATCGCCTACACGTCCTACTGCGGGCTTATAGAATGTACCGAAACTCTGAGCATCTGTAGGAGCAAAGAATGTGGCAGTGCCGTTCCAGTCCTTAGCGGGGTCGCCGCTGAACTCGTCGTCGCTGCACGCCGTCAGCACAGAGGCTGACAGCATGAGTGCGAATACTGAATATATCATTGTCTTCATAATCTTCTGTTTTATTTGGTTAGATAATCGAATGCATTGAGCAGGATGGTGCCCATATTGTCGTGATAGTTTGATGTGTATGGCGTAGGAGAGTTCCAGTCGAAGAGTCCAGAACCCAGGCAGATGATACCACCCTTGCCAAACTCACCGTTTGCGCCCTTCAGTTCCCAAGATGACACGCTATTGTCGCCACCAAGAGCACGGGCACCAGTCTTTGCCTCCATAGCATCCTTGCCACCACCGTAAGTATCCCAGAATCCATACTGCGATGTAGTGTTACAAATGGTGTAATCCTTATCGAGTGTGTAAACAGCGTTATCGGCTGCACCTGGATAGGTCTTGAGGTTCTTCCACAACGGGTGTGTGATGTCGTAGGCATAGAAGTGCCAAGGATCATCGCCCATCAGGTCGGAGCCTTCACCGCCTCCGCCACCCCAGACATTGTTGGGATAAGCATCCTCAGGCATAGCACCCAAAGCAATTGCATAGTTTACAGCCGAACGTCCTAACACGAAGCCTACGCCGCGCTGCCAGAGTTCCTTCATCTTCGGAAGAGCCGTCATGGCACCACTCTCAGCCTCAGCGAAACCGTTATAGTTGCCGTATGATGAGCAATGACGGTGAAAGAATACCAGTTTACACTTTTCGAGTGAGATATTGCCACTGGCCACATCGCTCCATGATGCGTAAGCAGCACTGGCAATGTTACCCGTCAACCACTTGGCTGCAGCCTTCTCTTCGTCGTTCAGCAGTTCTATGTTCTCTGCCTCGCCAACAAATAGGGCGATAGGATCCTCAATCAGAGTGACATATACGGTATAAACTGTTGTTGCAGTATTATCATTCAGCGTGATCTGGAATGGCTCCGTGAAGTTTCCCTTTGTGCCACTTGCCGGGCTACAAGTAGCGTCCTCACTGTACTCCACCTCGAAAGTTGCGTTACTGAGGTCAATACCGCTATTTGCCATCACACTGACGGTGACAGTCTTGTCCTGCTGGTTGATAGCACCTTTTACACCTTCCAGGATAAAGAGCGACATCAGAGCCTCGTCATTACGTACACTTACTTGATAGTCCATAACAAGATCTCCATTGGAAATGTGCAGTGTACGGTCTCCATCAAAATTAATATGATCGCCAACCTTCATATTGGTCTTTGCACCTGACGATACAGAGAGACTGGTTATTTCCATATTGTTCTTTTGATCGAAGTCCACGGGAACCTTGACCTTTACCAGCCGTTTCTCTGTGTTGATAGTACCTTCGTACTGACCATTCAGTACAAACTTCTCAACGAGGCATTCTCCGCTTACGTCGATACTGCCCGTATGATCATCACTGCAGGCAGAGAATCCGCAGATAATGCAAATTGCACAGATGATGCTTAATATATTTGTTTTCATAATTATCAATTTTCAATTATTAATTATCAATTAAAATCTTACCACTGTCCGCAGTTTTGCGTATAATGCCCATTAGATGCTGCCATCTGTTCGAATGGCACAGGCAGATACTCGTTCTTGTTGGCAGTAAACTGCGAACCACTCAGGAAGTTCATCTTATCGCTTTCGCTACTATAGAACTTGTTCAGCACAGTGGCTGCGTCGCCCCAGCGGACCAGATCAAAGAAACGCTCACTTTCCATAGCCAACTCCAGACGGCGTTCCATCTTAATAATCTTCATAGCCTCATCCTTGGAATATGAACCGTTGTACTTGCCTACTGCATAGTGTACACCATACTTGGTTGGATAGTTTGAAACCACGCTACTGGTTATCATACCTGCTGCACGACTGCGAACCAGATTAACCTGCGCCATTGCTTCATTAGTCTGTCCCAACTGTGCCATAGCCTCAGCACGCATCAGCAGAACATCTGCATAGCGGAACACAATGCGATTCATTGAACTGGCCCACTGAGAGTCGCACAGATATAAGTAACTGTCTGTCAATGAGGGGTCAACATTCTGTTTCAGAGATACAAAGTATCCGAATGTACCACCTGAACGGCTCCATGCATTGGTCTCTGCCATCATAAAACTAGGATTGAACATATATGGCGTTCCTGGTACACCTACCGTTACGAACAGACGGGGATCAACAGTCTGATTGCTTCCTACAGTGTAGTCAACTGCTGCAAAGTCATCAAGCATAGGCAGGCCATCGCTATTGGTACGATAAGCATCCACTAGATTATGGGATGGCTTATAGAAATCACAACCAGAATCGTGTACCTTTGGAATACAAGGAACTATCAGTCGATAAGAGAAATTCAGGTTGCCATAGACTGTACCGTCGTTCCTTGAATACTGGATGGCCCAAAGACTCTCCTTACCATTCTCATACTGCTCTTCAGGACGGAAGTTGTTGTGCAAGTCTGGCTCCAGACCATAACCATTGTAAATGGCGGGATTAGTATAGTCTATAACCTTCTGGAGATCCTCAGCATTGATGGCCGTAACCTGATTAGAGTTTGCATCGTCCTGACGATAGGCCTTATAGAGGTATACCTTGGCAAGGAATGCGGCGCAGGCAGCCTTTGTGGGGCGACCCTTCTCAGTCTGTACGGCAGGAAGGACTGCGTAAGCATCTTCCAGGTCATTAATGATCTGCTGCCAACCTTCATCATTAGAATATTCTGTGTTCGAGAGGTTGTTGTAGTCCTCTTCTTGCATATTGGGCTTGTTGACGAACGGAATCTTCTTGAACAGGCGCTTCAACTGGAAGTGACCATAAGCACGGAGGAACTTCATCTCTGCAGTACGTTGCTGAATAGTAACGTTGTCCTGATCAGCGCTGGCCAAAATATCGAGCGACAGGCTGACACGTGAAAGATAATTATAGAATCTATTCCAGATAGAACTGAAGGGCCAGTCGGTGGTCATCACACCACTACTCTTCTCCAGTCTGTGGAATGGTTCACCATCAGAGAAATCTGATCCGCCTACATAGGCATCGTCTGAACGGGTATCATAGTTCCAAAGTGAGAACGAAGCATTCATATCTTCAATCGAAACCAGACCGGCGTATGCTGAGATCAGCACATTGTCGATATACTCAGGATTCTTCACCTCGTCCTGGGTCAGTGTAGCCTGTGGCACCTGCTCCTCCAGAAAATCACTACAAGAGGTGAGAAGTGCTGCGCACAAAATCCAACGTCCTATTTTATTGATCTTTGTTTTCATATCTTTTACCTTTTTACTTTTTTACCTTTTTACTTTTAGAACGAAACGTTCAGTCCGAATGTAAGATTGAGGGGGATAGGATAGTTGAATCCTGGGTTCTCTGGGTCAGCACCAGTAAACTTGCCGCTCTTGATGGTTAGCAGGTTCTGAGCCGAAGCATAGAGACGGATACGATCAAGATGAAGTTTGTCTGTGAAACTCTTAGGCATGTTGTAGCCCAACTGTATAGTACGTAACTTAGCATAGGAACCGTTCTCAATATAATAAGAAGATACACGCCCCTCGTTATTCGTATCAGAAGTAGTGAGTGCAGGAATATCGCTACCAGGGTTAGCAGGACTCCAAGCGTCGAGCACACGGATACCCTTGTTCAGGTAAGGAACATTGATGGCAGAGTTTGCCCAGAAGTCTGTCTGTGACTTATAGCCGCGACAATCTACATCAACGCCCTGAACGCCCTGCCAGAACATGGTCATGTCCCAGTTCTTGTACTGCAGGTAGATGTTCAAACCCCATGTGAATGCGGGTGTCGGATCGTAAATCCAATCCTGATCTTCCTCTGTAATGCGACCATCACCATTCAGGTCCTTATAGCGGATACGTCCCAGGCCAGCACCTTCCTGCGTAGCGTGATTGTCTACTTCTTCCTGACTTTTGAAGATGCCATCATAGATGTAACCAACCTGTGAGAACATGGGGTGACCTACAACGCTCTTGACACCGTTGCCACCATACTTACCATTAGCAGCCACTGTCTCAGGCAACTTGGTAATCTCGTTCACATATTTACTGATGTTTCCACTGATATCCCATGAGAAATCGTTAGGCAGACGGTGACGATAGCCAACGGTCAATTCCCAACCATTGTTCTTGACCTCACCAGCGTTGATCCACTGACCAGAGCCTTCACCCATGGCTGCGATACCTTCCATGAACAGAAGAATATCTGTGGTCTTTTTGTTGAACCAGTCGAAACTACCGTAGATCTCATTTCTCAGAAGAGCGAAATCAACACCGATGTTGTGCTGTGTGGTTGTTTCCCACTTAATATCATCGTTACCACGCTGGTTGCGAACGTATCCGTTAGCAAGGTCGTAACCACCATTCTTACCAGCGATATCGTAAGAGGAACCAGCCTGTCCGCTGCCCCAAAGACCTGTAGAAACGACAGACTTATAAAGTGTATAGCGTGCAGTGTTTGAAATCTCCTGGTTACCAGTCTGTCCCCATGAGTAACGCAACTTCAAGTTATCAAGCCAACCCTTTGTCGACTCCATGAACTTCTCCTGTGAGATGCGCCATCCTGCAGAAACAGAAGGGAATGTACCATATTGGTTACTTGAACCAAAACGGCTTGAACCGTCACGACGGATGGTAAATGATGCCAAGTACTTGTCATCAAAGGTGTAGTTCACCTTGCCGAAGAACGAAACGAGACTGAATCCCTCGCCAAAGCCTTCTGCCAGTTGTTTGCCTGCACCAGCCGATGGCCACATATAGTCGGTATTCAGAATAGCCAGTTCGTAACGCTTGGCGCTGTTCATCTTATAATTCATGCGGTTAACCTCAGTACCGATCATGGCATCTCCGCGATGCTTGCCAATCTCAAGGTTATAGGTGGCTATAGCGTTCCACATCCAACGCATGGTGTGTTCCTGCTTACTTTCAACAGCAGAGTCTGTACGCATTACTTTACCATTGGCAATAGGATAGGTAAAGAAGCGCTGTTCCTTTTGGGTATAGTCCATACCTAAGGTGGTGCGAACCATAAAGTTCTTGAATGGGGTGATGCTCAGGTGGACATCGCCAAACATACGCCACTGGGTGTATTCGTTATCCTTCGCATTGTCTATCATGCTCAGTGGATTCTCGCGCTCAGAGTAGGCACCAAGAGCCTGAGCATACTTACCATTCTCGGCATAGATAGGGAAGTTGGGGTTGAACTCCAGAGCGTGCTCAAGTACGCCACCGGGAGCATCGACTCCTTTTGTACGGTTGATGGTGAAGTTCTCCCCAATAACCACATTGCCATCAAATAGTTTGTAGTCAGCATTGGCACGACCTGAGAGACGATTGAACCAACTGTCCTTGATAGTACCTTGATTGTCATAGTAGCCCAGAGAAAAGAATGAACTACCTTTTTCAGAGCCATTGCTGATAGATACATTATACTGCTGTACCACACCTGTACGTGTTATTTCATTAAACCAATCGGTATCACCTGCACGTACAGAGGCGTTTTCGTCAAGGAACATGTTCATGGTCATTTTGTTCAGAACAGGATTGCCGTTGGCATCGTAACTCCAGTCATAGTTATAGCCCAGATTATTGTTGCTGGGGTTTATGCCGTCGTTCACGCTTGCCTGCCAGTAGGCACGTCCCCACTCGCTGGCATTCATAGTCTCGATCTTATTCGTATAGAAAGAGGTGGCAATGCTACCATCGAAGTTCACCTTCACCTTGCCGTCCTTACCCTTCTTGGTGGTGATGATGATCACACCGTTGGCAGCGCGTGAACCATAGATACTGGCTGAGGCCGCATCCTTCAACACCTGGATGCTCTCAATGTCGTTTCCGTTCAATTCATGCATGCCAGCCTTCGTAGGTACACCATCAATGATATACAGCGGATCATTGTCGTTCAGTGTACCGATACCACGGATACGGACTGTTGCAGCACCCGAAGGGTTACCATCTGCCTGAATATTCATGCCAGGCACACGACCCTGAAGCGCTTTCATCGGGTTGTTCTCGTTCTGTTTCGCCATTTCATCAACGCTTACCGTTGAGATAGCACCTGTCAGATCGGCCTTGCGTTGGGTGGTATAACCAGTCACCACCACTTCCTGCAGCACTTCTGAGTCCTCTTTCAGTGTAACTTTCATACCATTTTCAGCAGGTAGTTCCACTGTCTGATAACCGATGTAAGAGATGACGAGGTTTTTTCCTGCCTCTACCTTTAACTTGAAGTTACCATCGAAATCAGTAATCGTACCGTTCGATGTTCCCTTTTCCATAATCGTGGCACCAATTACCATTTCGCCAGTTGCGTCGACCACGGTACCACTAATCTCTGATTGCGCGTACATTACAGTACTCGAAAGGAGAGCAAACAAACTTAGAAAAAGTTTTTTCAGTTGTTCCATTGTTGAACTTTTAAATTTGATTAGTACTCTTGTGAATTACTTTCTGCTGCAAAAGTACTATTATATTAGTCTTAATACTTAAAATTATCGTTCACAGGCAAGTAAAAATGATACATGAAACAAATCTCGACTATTATGTTCATTTTGTTGACATCATGCATAAATAAAGGGCAGACGTTATATATCTGCCCTTACATCCGTGGGGTATTTACCAAATTGCTTCTTGAAACAGGTAGAGAAGTAGCCTGGTGTACCAAAACCAACTTCGTACGCTATCTCATTAACAGTTTTGTTGGTGCTTTGCAGTAGGGCGTAACCTCGTTGCAGACGCATCTGCCTGAGCAGTTCCACGGGTGTAAGACCGGTGATAGCCTTTACCTTTCTATATAACTGCACGCGACTCAGACCCATTTCGTCTCCAAGATCATCCATCTTCAGGTTGGGGTTACTCATATTCTTTAGGATTGCCTCATTCAGCGTTTCCGCAAAGATCGTATCCTGCGAACGGGGAGCAGGGGTATTTTCTTTTGTTGGCTCGAATATCTGACGCAACTTCCTATTATCAGCATTGGTATAGAATAATGTCTCTTCTTCGTTCAGGGTCTGGCGCTGACGAATAACCTTGCGTGTCTGAATATAGGCGCGCCACATCATAACAAACGCCACTATTAACAAGATAATGGCGATGAAACTACCTATCAACACCTTCCGTTGTGTGTTGTAAAGGCCAAAATAGGCTTCCAACTTATCTTGTATCGTCATTAGATCTTTATTCTGCCTGATAAGTTCATTGGTGTTCAGCGCCATCAGATCGGCATTTCTTGGTGTTACCATCATTCCTTGCAACTCGTTATCGCGCTCGTAGGGATGGCCTGTCAGGATGTCGAGAGCCAGTTTTACTATGCGCTCACCATGAGTAGGATAGACATAGGAACCTATCTGATGCCCCAACTGCACATATTCAATGCCTTCGTCTGGCAGTCCGTCAATACCAAGTATCATAATCTTTCCCTCAACGCCTTTTCCAACAACGGCTTTATAAACACCAGTTGCCATACCATCATTATGGCAGAAAATGATGTCTGGCATTTGCTCAGAGTCAATTTGTTCCTCAGTAATCAGGCAAGCTTTATCCGATGACCAATCAGCCTCCTTGTAGATGTATTCCAAATTCCCATGCTCTTTCATCACGCTGAGGAATCCCTCGTGACGCTCTTGAGCAGGAGAAGAGGACATGGCACCTGTGATTTCCACCACTTTTGGCTTGTGTCTACTGGCATGAAACTCATCAATAAGACTTAATGCATAGTAAGCCATAGCCTTTCCAGCCTCTATATTATTTCCTCCTATAAAAGCAGTATAGTTCTCTGTCTCAGCCTTACGGTCGAAATATATTATAGGAATACCCTTCTTCTTGACCTTAGCGATGGCTTCTGATACAGGAGCCGCCTCATTAGGAGCCACCACCAGCAGGTCTATATCAGTATTGGCCAGACTATCAATCTGCCTGATTTGTCTCTCTGTGTTATCATGAGCCTCTACCACATCAACTTTCACATTTTGCTCATATAGATGCTGGGCTGCCAGCATTTCGCTGTTTACCTTGTCACGCCATCTACCAGAGCCACACTGTGATATGGCAATCTTGTAAGTCTTCTCTTTTTCTGAGCAAGAGGTCAGCATTGCTAGCAATGCCATCACTATGATTATGGTCTTCTGCATATTTTTTCCTGATTAGCAATAATTACGGCAAAGGTATGCATTTTTTATGAGATAGCCAAATTTTTCAAGAAATAATCCTTGTAGTGAACGAATTATCCACAATGTGGGAACATCAAAAACGGCGCGACTCATCACGAGCCGCGCCGTTTTTTCTAACCTAACAATTAACCAATTATGTATGAATCTTAATCTGATGCAAAGGTATAGTAAATTACCCTTGACATCGATAAGTTATGTTTCAAAGATTAACAAAAATCGTTCACTGCAACATATTTGATAGCAATGAACGATTTATTGACTATTTTATCAGTACATCAAGGGTGATGGTAAGGGTTTGTTCTTTGCCTTGGACTATTGTTTTGATGGGATAGGAAATATGCTGTAATCCTTTTGTGGTATTGGTATCGACAGTGAAGGTGACAGGAATGCGCTCCTGTCGATTCCCTTCATCGCAATGGAGAATGACAACACCTCGTTCCTTGGATTCGCCAACGTGCATGATACCGAGGTCGAATCGATTGGCTGAAAGACGGATGTTGTCAGAAATGCGAATAGGAAATTGTTTCATAAGAGTTTCCTCAGATGTGATACATGTACCAACCATTGACAGATTAATACGTTTGCGGTTTGGTCCATAGACGATGGTACCAGTTTCTTCGAACTCACCTCCCTTACCCTGGGGATTAAAGCGGAGCACCACACAGGTGGAATCACCAACGGCTACCGGCTCGTCTTTGGTAAATTGGATGGTGGTACAGCCGCATGAGGTGTAGCCCTGTACAAGTGCAACGGCCTCTGTGCCGTCGTTACGTAACCAGAAGGTACGTTCTTGCACACCATTAGCCTCTTGGATTGTACCAAGGGAGATGGTTGCGAGACCGATAGCGACAAGTGTATCAGTTATAATTACCATTTATCTTGAATTATTGATCAGTTTTACAATTTCCGTTATATCTACTGCATTTATTATTTTGTCGTTATTAACATCTGCGGCTTCATTGTTGAAAAAACCTGGAGAACTGCCCATAATATAATTCGAGACGGCCACTATATCAGCCACATTAATAATATTGTCACCATTAACATCTCCATGCTTAACAATTTGCCCACCTGACTGCTTGACATTAAGAATCCAAGCCTTGATGTTGGTTTGCATAGGGGAAGTGGTGAAAACTTCTGCTTCTATGGCGGATGCATCTTTCGGATATATGCGTACAGAATAGGCCCAAGTTTCGTTGACGAAGATATCGGCTATTGATCCATCGAGGTAAACATGAAGTTTCAGTTTCTCGCCAAAAGCGACTTTCTTTGGCAGGGTAACAGTGTAGATGCCACCATAAACGCCATCGTTTACCGTACGATTAAGCGAAGTCATATCAAGTGTCAGTTTGCCATTATCTACATCATAAGTCAGCGATACCTGCTTGCTGCCAGACTTTAGGAAATTAAAACCGCAAGTTCCACTTCCTACAGTGAACTCGCCTAATAACTCTATCTGCCGACCACTGACTGGAGCCAGCGGCTCAATGCCATTCAGGACAATATCCCTAGCAAAAGCCGTCTCTGTGCGCATAGCAGTCAAACCGCTATAAGGTTTTTGAACAAGTGAACCATCGGCAGCGATGGAAATCTCGCGAGGCAGTGAGTAGTTATGCGCCCAACCCATTTCATAATTATTCTGTGTAGGCAGTTTGTCTGGTACGATACCTAAAAGCAGAAACTTGCCATTCTCCTGGCAGATAGATGGTGAAAGCAGGCCATAGCCATCGCGGCTGATGCCAGCCATTTCGAGATACTGCATTTCGCCGTCTGGGGTAAACTTGCCATTAGCACCGATGGTACCCAACCAACAGAGCGTGCGCACGCCAACGCCTGTATTCAGAGGTGTGCAGGTAAAGAGATATTTTCCATTACCCATAGGTGTGACATTCGGCATCTCCCAGAATGTGCCATGTTGGTTAGCATTACCGCCTTGGAAAAAAATAGTACCATCGTTCGTCCACGCACCATTCTCATATTTATGGAGGGTACAGGCACCGACATTGTTTTTGCTGGTGCCGACGATGATATACTTCTGTCCGTTTGCCGTGAAGAAATAGGGATCGCGGAAATCGTCAGAGAGTCCTGAAGGCCGCCCATTGATGATAACGCCCAATTTCTCCCACTCAATAAGTCCGCTATCCTTCGCCTTGGCCTGAGCAATCGTTGCCTTGGCATTATCAACAGCGGTATATAACAGATAGGTGTCGTCCCCATCTTCATAGACACAACCACTCCAACAACCTTTGATATCGTACGACTGGTCAGGACCAATGGCGATAGGTTCTTCCGTCCAGTCGTAGAGGTTCTTACTGGAGATGTGTCCCCAATGCAGACGCGACATATATGGACCATTGGCATTCTTTTGGAAGAAAACATGATACTTGCCACCACTATAGATTAAACCATGACTCTCGTTTGTCCATGAACCAGAAGGCATACCGTGGAACTGCGGACGCCAGATATTATCCGTATATCGCTCAACTGGATAGTTGAAGTTGGCTACTTGCGTAGTAAATGTAGCAGGAATAATTACCTCGTTATAGATGGCAATATCGTCGATCGCTCCACAGAATGTGTTAATCAAGAAAGGACCTTCTTTCTTCTCTGTAGCGTCTTTGCCGATATAAAAGTCCGTATGAGAGTGAACGACCTCCGAACGGCTCATACGACTAGTGCCAATGCATGTCCCGTTTAGGTAGAGCGTAGCGGCATTATTTGCCTTGTCGAGTACAGCAGTCAGCATACACCAACGTCCACGAGGCAGTTTCTCAGACCCATTGACCGTATACAAAAAACCATTTGCATATGCTGACCCAAAACGAAAACGCAGATCACCCTGTGATGACAACTCAAAGGCAAAGCCCTTCTTGCTACCTTCATCCAGATTGCCACAGATGGTAGCAAAGGTTGGTGTGGTCTCTGCCACATCAACCTGCATCATCGGATAGGTTTCGGCAGCCAGCACAACATTGATTGTAAGCATCTCTGTGCTCAGTCCACTGGGCAGACCTGCGCGTACATAATTGGAATAGCCATCGAAACGTAAGGCCTCGCCATCAATCCCCGCCAAAGCACACGCTGGCAACTGTGATGCTACTTTATATTCAGATTTTGATACTTGCTCAGTGATCTTTCCATTATTGAGCGACATATCAAAATGAGCCACAGCAGTCTGTGCCAATGATCCTGTCGTCAGGGCTGTCGTCAGCGCGACAAGCAAATATTTCCAATATTTCATGCTGTTGGTTTTAAAATCTGCTGCAAAAATACAATATTTTCGCCCTTATCCCTTTAATTATTGTTTCAAATGATGCAAAATATCGTTCATTGCATATTTAATACAAGAAAAAAGGAGCAAAGCCTATGCTTGTGGCTCTGCTCCCTCCTGAAACAATCTTTTAACCTACTAATTAATCAACTACAATCACTATGCTTATTTCAGATAACCAATGCAATTAGAAGTGAAACGTTCCAACTGACCTTGCTTCTCGTTCACACCGCCGATGTTCCACTCGTAGGCTGCGAGACCTACGGCAAGGATACGGCCAGCGAAGGTGGTGGTAGGAGCGAAGTCGACGATACCTGCACAGCAGTAGTCAACCACATGGTTCCATGTGCCGAGAACTGTGGAGTTGGTGGTCTCCTCCCATGTCTTCACGACGTTGGGGTTTGGAGCCAGACCGTAGGCATTGAGATCCCACATACAGTTATGGTCACCCTTGAAGCCTGCACTCTCGAAGCAGTAGATGGAACGCTCGTAGAGACCGCTGACGAAGTCCATGCCCCAATAGATGTCGTGGCCGGAATGATCGTAGATTTGTCCCTCGGCATTGCCGATGATGGGCTGGCTGCCCCAGATGTCATTATTCTGACCACCTTCACCATTGCCATAGATACCAGGTGCGTATGCCTCAGCGATACGGCCCAAGCCGACTGTTAGTTGGGTAGCATGGTTAGTGAGCAAAAGGTTACCACCATCAGCGGTGAAGGCCTTCAGGGCTGTGATGACCTCGTTCGATGCGAGACTGCCAGGCAGATTCTGCCAACCCTTCTCGATGCCGATACGGTCGCACATCACCCAACACATCGGATTGGTTTCGATGTCGAGGTTGTCGATGGTAGAAGGAGTAAGAAGGATTCCCGTACCCTTATCTACATAATTGGCCTTGAACCAAGCCACTGCGTCCTTCTCATCGTCAGACTTGGTGTAGTCATCGGGCACGAGCATGGCGACCTTCGACTCAGAAGGTGTACCAACATAACTGAGGCAGTTGGCAGTAAACTTCTCTAACTGATCCTGATAGATATTCTCGGCACCGATGTTCCACTCGTAGGCTGCAAGACCTACAGCGAGGATGCGACCAGCGAAAGTGGTGGTAGGATTGAAATCGACGATGCCTGCGCAGCAGTAGTCAACCACGTGATTCCAAGTGCCGAGAACGGTAGAGTTGGTGGTTTCTTCCCATGTCTTTACCACGTTTGGGTTAGGAGCCAGACCGTAGGCATTCAAATCCCACATACAGTTGTGGTCACCCTTGATGCCGTTACCAATAAAGGTATAGATGCTGCGCTCATAAAGGCCACTGGTGAAGTTCATGCCACGATAGATATCATGACCTGAGTGATCGTAAATCTGACCCTCGGCATTGCCAATGATAGGCTGTGAGCCCCATACATCAGGATTTGATCCGCCCTCGCCGTTGCCATAGATGCCAGGAGCATAAGCCTCAGCGATACGGCCTAAGGCTACAGTAAGTTGAGTAGCGTGGTTGGTGAGGAAGAGGTTACCTCCATCAGCAGTGAAGGCTTTCAGAGCCTCAATGGCTGCATTCGATGCCAAATTGCCAGGCAGATTCTGCCAACCCTTGTCGATACCGATGCGGTCACACATTACCCAACAGGCCGACTGCTTCTCGATATCGAGATCGTCGATGGTTGAAGGGGTGATGAGGATACCCTTGTTGGTATTCACATAGTTCTTAGTGAACCAGGCCACAGCATCTTTCTCATCATCAGACTTGGTGTAGTCATCGGCCACTAGCATCGCTATCTTCGATGCACCCTTCTGTACTTCATAGGCTATGTTGAAGCGTACGGTCTGACCTTCACTGACGCGGCCATCGCTATAGCGGGCCTTAACGGTATAAGCCACATCAACATTTGTCGGAGCCTTCTTGATGAAGTAACTGTTTACTACCTCATCAATGTTCATTACGTCATTATTATCCTTGATAATCTGGATGCCAGTCTGTCCACTCATCGTTGGATTGTCCCAACGGAGGGTTACCTGACGGCTTCCCTGGGTGTACTCTGCCTGGAGGTTGGTAACAGCCTCGCTATATTTTGCAGCTTCGAATTCTACATCGGAACAAGCAGTGAAAATGCTCAGCGCTGCTATGATGACTAAATATATCTTTTTCATAATCGTCGAATATTAATATTGTTTGTAAAGACCATTTGAATTGTCAATCTCTGCGAGAGGAACAGGCAAGAAGATTTCCTTATCCGTTACTGAGCGACCCTGATAGTAAGAGCGCAGGGTACTCTCCTCAGTCATATAGGTGTTCATCGTTTTGATGAGATAGTCGCTGCCCCAGCGTACGAGATCGAACCAACGGTTGCCTTCGAGGGCAAGTTCCAGGCGACGCTCAAAACGAAGGGCCATGCGAGCACGCTCCTTAGTCCAATAGAGGTTACCATCCCAATCTGTCGGATAGAGACCAACATAGTAATCAGCCTTTGAAGGATCGAGATCCACAGGCGAGTAGTTGCCATCAACACTATTGGCAGCACGCTGACGAATCTGATTCACAAGATTACGGGCTTCAACGAGGCCAGCATCCTCAGCAGCATTATTACCTGTAGCGGTCTCAATGAGAGCCTCAGCCTTCAGCAGCAGGATGTCTGCATAGCGGATGAACATAAAGTTCAGTGGATTGCAACCCCAAGGCCATGTAGCGAGAGACACTTCTGGAGCAGGCCAAGCCTTCTTGTTAGAGAACTCTCCATAAGTATCGTAGGCACGACACCATTTCTCGTTATAGGTATGACCACGCCAAGGCAGACCGATACGACCTACAGTGAAATCAAGACGTGGGTCGAGTGTCCCTGCATAGTTCTCTGTGACGTTCACCTTGTTGAAGGTGCCATCGAGAATGGGCAGACCTGTTGCAGGATCTGTGCGGAAAGCGTTTACCAGATTCTGTGAACCATAGAAGAAGTCATCGCCTGTGCCATAGAGGTTACCATCGCTATAGGTGCAGTTCAAAAGGTTGCTCCAATTGATGTGGGCATTGTCGTTGGCAGTAGACACCTGAAGGGCGAATACAGACTCAGAACCATTGTTCTTGTCGATCTTCGACAGGTCGCCGAAGTTGGCATAGAGGCTGTACTGGCCACTGTTAATAACAGCGTCTGCATAAGTCTTCACATCCTCCCAAGAACTGGTGAAGGCACAAACCTTTGCCATGATGGCCTGAGCAGTCGTCTTAGTGATACGGCCTACAGCACTCTTCTGAGCAGGCAACACCTCGATAGCCTCAGTGAGATCGCGCTTGATGAATGAGAATATCTCTTCACGACTGTACTCATCGTTAGGTTTTGTGTTCACATCCTCACCTTCGACGAAATATGGAATGCGATTGAAGATACGGATCAGGTCGAAATAATACCAGGCACGGAGGGTTTTCAGTTCACCTATCACAGCCTCGGCATTGCTTACAGATGAAGCATTCTGCACAGCAAGCATTGCATTGTGTACACGGCTGATGGCATAATAGTTGTTCTGCCACTTGTTCAGACAACTGACATTGTCGGAGTTTACTTCACTCACTTCGAGCAGATGAATGTTCTCCTCCATTCCCGTACCGCCACCACCTTTGTAGGCATCGTCGGAGCGGACATCAAAGATCCAGTTTGTTGACGGGCCGGCAAAAGCCTCATTGTTTCCAAAGAAGTGAGCCTCAAGACCTGCATAGGCTGATGCTACCAAACCTTCCACGCTGCTGTCATCCAGTTGCTCGGCTGTGAACTGTCCCTGAGGAACGGTGTCGAGCATATCGTTGCATGATGTGAAACCGCAGATTGCGCAGATTACACCTAATTTATATATTGCTTTCATAACTTTTACTTTTTTACCTTTTTACTTATTAACCTTTTCACCTATATTAGAACTGTACGTTTAAGCCAACAGAGAATGTACGTGCTCTAGGATATGGGCCGTTGTCAATACGAGCACCATAGGTTGAGAGAGGTACTTCAGGATCAAGTCCTTTGTAACTTGTAATGGTA
Organism: Prevotella sp.; assembly: GCA_017618275.1. Taxonomy (GTDB): domain Bacteria; phylum Bacteroidota; class Bacteroidia; order Bacteroidales; family Bacteroidaceae; genus Prevotella. The sequence goes on along the minus strand of JAFZUS010000106.1, from coordinate 10,555 downwards.
AATACATTTTCCAATTGAGCATAGAGATTGAGTGAGGAAACACCGATTGTCTTCATCCAACTCTGGTCGAACTTATAGCCTAACTTGATATACTTACACTTCAGATAAGAACCGTCTTCAACAAAGTATGTTGACATACGTGTCTCGTTATTATCATCAACAGTTGTCAGAGCAGGGATTGAAGCACCTGTATTCTCTGGTGTCCATGCATTCAGAACGTCAATACCACGGTTTGTATAGAGGTTGCCGTATGTCATGAATTCCAACTGCTTACGAGTTCCGTTGTAGATATCAAAACCGAATTCACCAGAGAAGAAAGTAGAGAACGACCAGTTCTTATAGTTGGCTGTCAGCGTGAGACCCATGCCGAAGTCAGGGTTTGGATCGCCGATGATACAACGGTCGGCTTCGTCGATTACTCCGTCACCAGTGATATCACGATAGATGAGACGACCAACGCCCTTTCCTTCCTGAATAGCATGATTGGAAACCTGATCAGCATCCTGGAAGATGCCATCTACGACATAACCATAGTAGACTCCCATCGGCTGTCCCTCAATCAGACGGAAGTCGCCGCCTATCACGCTGACCTCGTCATTCAGACGAACCAACTCGTTGCGATACATCGACATATTGAAGTTACCGTCCCAAGAGAAATCACCATACTGAGGAGAGTGATAACCGAGGTTCAACTCAAAGCCGTGATTCTTCATCTCACCAGTGTTCATATATTTGGCTGCATTCTCACCAGCAACGGAGAGCACGGGAGGAATCGTGATCATGTCCTTGGTATTCTTCCAATAGTAATCGAGACCGAGGCTAATGGCACCATTAAAGAGGTAAGCATCGATACCGAGGTTGGTCTGAGTGGTGGTCTCCCACTTCAGGTCTGGGTTACCTGTTGTAGCGACCTTGATACCACTTACTACATTGGTGTTAGTTCCATTCAGGTCATAAGCGCCATTGCCCAAATCGTAGGCGTAGGTTGAGAAGGCAGCATAGTTGTTGGATATAGCAGAGTTACCATTCTGACCCCAGGCCAGACGTACCTTCACATTATCAATGATGTTGTTCTTAGGCCAGAACTTCTCCTCGCTCAGACGCCAGGCACCAGAGAAGGCGGGGAATATACCAGAATTATTGTTTTTTGACAAACGAGATGTCTGGTCACGACGCAGCGTAGCAGAGAAGAGGTAACGGTCAGCGAAATTGTAGTCAACCTTACCGAAAAGTGAGAAGAGTGCCCACTCCTGCTTGCCGCCACCATTGGTCATTGTGCCAGAACCAGAACCGATCTGCATATAGTCTGCATCCTCGAAAGCATAGTCCTTACGTGTTGCTGCCAGGTCTTGGAATACATACTTGATAGCCTCAGAGCCAAGCAGAACAGTGAAGTGGTGCTGGGTATTAATATCAAACATGTAGTTTGCTGTGTTCGTCCAAGTCCAAGTGTCGCCTTCGCCGTAGCCGCTGCTGACGGCACGGTTGGCGGTATCGTCAGTGGCACGTACGTTACGGGTAAGTGTCTTGTTAAGATACTGCACATGCTCAATACCGATGTTGCTCTTCAGGGTCAAGCCCTTGATAGGCATAATGTCAATGTATGCATTACCAAAGATACGCCATGATGAGTTGCTATTATCGCGCATGTTATAAAGCGTCTGTACAGGGTTGTCGATATCCGATCCAAGCATCGCAACAGGATCAGTGAAAACGCCCTCTGCCTGATATACAGGGATGGCAGGATGCTGACGCATAGCAGAATAAGGAATACCACGGTCGCCATTGACATCAGCACCACGGTTTTCCCACTTGGCAATCATCAGGTTCTCACCTACGCGTACATACTTATTAAAGTTATAGGTAGAGTTCACACGAGCAGAAAGACGCTTATAAAACGTCTGGTCCATCAGTCCATTCTGATTGATATAGTTACCAGAGAACATATAACTGCCTTTGTCAGAAGCATTCGAGATGCTGGCAGAAAGGTTCTGTGTCCATGCTGAACTATACACCTGATCCTGCCAATTGGTGTTTGCTGTACTGATACCATTGACAGAACTTACGAGTTGAGGTGTTGCACCATTACCATAGAGAGCCTGGGCTGCTGTGGGAGCAATACCGTTGTTGGCTGCTGCCTGCCAATAAGCCTGACCCCACTGCTCTGCGGAAAGGACATCATACTTCTTGGCTACAGTCTGCAATGCGGCATTATAGTTGATATTGATATTCATCTTACCTTCCTTACCTTTCTTAGTTGTAATGATAATCACACCATTAGCGGCACGGCTACCATAGATAGAAGCAGAAGAAGCATCCTTCAATACCTGTATACTTTCAATGTCGGCAGCATTCAGAGAATTCAGGTTTTCATTGGTTGCTACTCCATCAATGACGTAAAGAGGATCACATGCATTCACGGTACTCATACCACGAACGCGAATCGTTGAACTACCACCACCAGGAGCGGCATCGGTGACGATGTCCACACCAGCCAATTTACCCTGCATGGAGTTCAGCATGTTAGGATCACTCTCGCTGATGGGGCCTTTCATGTCCATCACAGCAACAGCGCCTGTCAGGTCGGCCTTACGCTGCGTCTGGTAACCTGTTACCACAACCTCTGCCAATTCCTTGGCATTGTCTTTCATTGTGACCTGCATACCATTCTGGGCGGGCAGTTCCTGTGTCTCAAAGCCGATATAAGAGAAGACAAGCGTCTTTCCTGCTGCGACTTTAATCTTGAAGTTTCCGTCGAAATCGGTAATTGTACCGTTCGAGGTTCCTTTCTCCATCACTGTGGCACCAATTACCGTTTCGCCAGTTGCATCGACTACGGTACCACTAATCTCTGATTGCGCGTACATTATTGTACTTACAAACAGAAGTGCTAAACTCAGAAACGTTTTCTTTAGTTGTTCCATTGTTGAATCTTTTATTTGTTTGTACTCTTGTGAATTAAATGCTGCTGCAAAAGTACAAACTAATGTGGCTGTAATATTTAAAATTTCGTTCATTGCACCCCAAATTTGTTTCAATGTAACATATTTGCGATGAAATGAACGATTTTTGTTAATCAAAGATCTGAGGGACTAACGCCAAACTCATCCTTAAAACACTTGGTAAAATAAGAGGGTGCGGTAAAGCCGACTTCGTAGGCAACCTCTGATACATTCTTGCCGGTAGTCTGGAGCAATTCCCTGCCTTTCTGAAGTCTGGCCGTACGAAGCAATTCTACTGGCGACTGTCCTGTGAGCGCTTTTACCTTTCTATATAATTGCACGCGAGAGAGACCAAGTTCTGCACCAATAGTCTCGACACTGAGATCGCTATCGGCTAAGTTCTTCTCAATGAAATCGCGGAACTTGATAAGGAAGGTATCTTCCTTTAATATGACTTGAGGTGTCTCGATTGTATCCTCTTTGTCGCTATTACTTACTGCACCAAACAGATTCTTAAGAATGAGACGGCTCTTCAGAAGATTACCGATGCGAGCCAAAAGCACATCGGCGGAGAACGGTTTGGTGATATAGGCATCGGCGCCACTCTCATAGCCTTCTATCTGATGCTGACTCAAGGCACGTGCCGTCAACAGGATAACAGGTATATGTGATGTTGCTGTACCACTCTTCACACGCTGACAGAACTCCAGACCGTTCATGACGGGCATCATCACGTCAGATACAATCAGATCGGGCACGATTTCATTGGCTATAGCGAGTCCCTGTTGACCATCAGCAGCCTCGTTGACTTGATATTTGTCTTGTAAGATGGTACGCAGGTATGCCCGGATGTCAGCATTATCATCAACGATGAGTACAGTTGCGTTTTCCTGTTGAGTATCTGTTTCCATCATCAAATCACTCTGTGGAGTGGCTGCAATCTCCACATTATCTGTATTAAATGCTACACTTCCTGTTACTTGAACATTCAACATCTTATTGATGAGTTGTGTCAACTGGTCTGTATTCCTGCGGATGATGGCAAATAATCCTGATGCTTCTGCTCCTGCTTCTTGTATATCTTTCGTTTCGGCTAATTGTGCCAATGGCCCTTCGATAAGTGTTAGTGGGGTGCGGAGTTCGTGGCTCACTTGGGTATAGAAGTCCAGTTGCTCACGCTCCATCTGGGTACGTTCTTCAGCAATACGGGCTTTTTGCAAATGGTAGCGATAGATGATGACCAACAAAATCAGCAACAGGAAGATGAAAGCAGCAGCCAATATCAACACGATTCGCTGGTTACCAAGTTGTTGCAGATAGGCATCAGAGCGCTGATGCAGTTGGTCGAGATTGTTTCCCTGACGTACCATTTCTTCGTTTTGCAATAGCAATACGTTGGCATTGTCTCTGGTTACGAGCGCTGCCATCAGCGGATTGTCCTTTTGGTAAGGCTTTCCTTCGAGGATGTTCATTGCCAATTGCAATACCTCATCACCATGTGTGGGATAGATATACGATGCTTCAAGTAAGGAGTCTCGTACACAGGCTATACCATTGCCTTCACCTGGCAAACCGTCAATACCACAGTATTTGGTGTCTTTAGACGATAACGCCTTTGAGGCACCGACGGCCATACGGTCGTTCTGTCCAAATACGAAGTCCAGATTACTTAGGTCCCCTGCATATGACTTGATGGCATTGACGGCACTCTCTTCCGTCCAGTCACCTTGCAGGGAGGCTACAAGCGTGATGTTCGGATAGGCTTTCAGCGCACTTTCGAAACCATTATGGCGTTCGATGGCTGGTGACGAGCCTTTCAATCCCATGATTTCTAATACACGCCCTTTGCCATTGAGTCGTGTAGCAATATACTCACCCATCAGCCGTCCCATTTCAAAATTGTCGGCTCCAATATAAGCCGTAAACTTCTCTGAGTTGGTCTTGCGATCAAATACAATAACGGGGATGCCCTTATCAAACACTTCGTCAATAGCAGGAGAGACGGTGGCCACCTGATTCGGAGCAACAATCAACAGGTCTATGCCATCATTGACAAACTGGTGGATTTGTTCTATCTGTTTCTCGTCGCTATCGTCTGCAGAGGCAAAACGCAGTTCCACCCCATCGTGGAAGTATGTACCAATCTTTAACTCATTATTCAGTTTGTCTCGCCAGATGTCTTCTGAGCATTGCGAAACGGCAATCTTATAGGTCTTCTCACTCTTTGAGCAAGAAACGAAAACTGCTATCAGGGCGGTCAGGTATAGTATGGTCCTACGCATGGGTTTAATGTTATTGTTAGTAATCTCATGGCAAAGATAGTGTTTTTTTACGAGACTGCCAAACATTTTTCGAAAAATGTAACAAAAGAAAAAAGAGGCTCAGTTTAATACTGAACCTCTTAGTGGTGATTATGTGGTCTTCAATATATCCGGTATAACAGGCATGGCACCGTTCTGGGTGCAGACGAAAGCACTGACGGCAACGGCAGTCTTATGAGCCTCCTGTACGGGTTTGCCATTCAGGATACAGGCACAGAAAGAACCTGTAAAGGAGTCGCCTGCACCGACGGTATCGGCCACCTCAACCTTTGGCGTATCCTGGAACGAGGTCAGTCCATCATCGGTAAAGACATACGAGCCATTGGTGCCACAGGTCAGCACGAGCATCTTCAGCCCATAGTCCTGTACCATCTTCTCACAGGTCTGGCGCATGTCGAGTCCGTCATAGCCGAACATTCGATTGACAACAACCAGTTCCTCATCATTAATCTTCAAGATATTGCAGAGACGGAAAGAGTCTTCAAGAATCTCCTTTGAATAGAACTGTTGACGGAGGTTGATGTCGCAAATCTTCAGGCAATCGGCAGGAGTGTCAGCCAGGAATTTGCGGATGTCTTCTCGCGACACTCTATTTCGTTGAGCCAGAGAACCGAAACAGACGGCTCGGGCATTCTTGGCAATCTCTGCCATTTCATCGGTATAGGGGATATTATCCCAGGCCACGCCTTCCTTGATGTCGTATGTGGGGATTCCCCCTTCGGCCAATGTCACCTGCACCGTACCCGTAGGATAAGGTACACGTGGCATCAAGTAGTTCAGATTATGCTCTTTCAGTGCATCGATGGTTTCTTCTGCGAGTTCATCCTCGCCTAATGCACTGATAGCGATGGTGTCAAGACCGAACTGTCCTGCGTGATAAGCGAAGTTGGCAGGTGCGCCACCTAGTTTCTTTCCTTCGGGAAGTACATCCCATAATGCCTCTCCGAGGCCTACGATATAACGTTTCATGCTTTTACGGTTTTAAGTTGCTTGATATAAGTGAATAAATAGATGACGCCAAGAGCCATGATCAGTACAGCACCAGCCTGTCCGATGGCATCACTGGCAAATCCCATGAGCAATGGGAATATCGTTCCTCCAAAGAGTCCCATAATCATCAGACCAGAAACCTCATTCTGTTTCTCTGGCATTGACGTCAGTGCTTTTGCGAAACAGATGGAGAAGATGTTAGAGTTTCCATAACCCACAAGGGCGATGGCGGTATAAAGGATCCATTTCTCAGTGCCAAAGAAGAGTCCGCACATGGAGAGTGCCATCATCACGACACTGATGATGAAGAATGTACGGGTGGGCAGCACACGGAGGAAGAACGACCCTGTCAGACAGCCAATGGTACGGAAGATGAAATAAAGGCTTGTAGCAAAGGCTGCATCATTGAGAGTCATACCCAGCCGTTCCATCAGTATCTTCGGAGCGGTAGTATTAGTACCCACGTCAATTCCTACATGGCACATAATACCGAAGAATGACAACAATACGATGGGAGTGCCCAATAGTTTGAAGCACTCTGCAAAGGTCGATGCCTTGCCTTCAATCTTAGGCTCATCGATAGGTGTTACTCCCAACAAGGCTGTAGCAAGGATTCCCACTACGAAATAGATGCCAAAAAGGATGCGCCAGTCGTAGCCGAAAGAGGGAATCATCTGCGTGGCACCCCACATGGCCAGATATGGAGCCAGGAATGAGGCGATAGCCTTGATAAACTGTCCGAATGTCAGTGTTGAGGCCAGATTTCCACCACCCATCACCGTTGATACCAGCGGGTTCAGCGAGGTCTGCATCAGGGCATTGCCGATTCCTAACAGAGAGAAGGAAATAAGCATGATGGCGAAGTTATTGCCAAAGAGAGGAATCAGCAGCGACAGTACTGTCACGCCAAGTGAGAGCAGCACGGTTTTCTTACGTCCGATCTTGTTCATCAGCATTCCCGTAGGCACACTGAAGATGAGGAACCAGAAGAACACGAGTGAGGGGAAGATGTTGGCTGTAGAATCATTCAGTGCCAGGTCTTCTTTCACGTAGTTGGAAGCGATGCCCACGAGATCCACGAAGCCCATGCAGAAGAAGCAGAGCATCACAGGAATGAGGGCGAGTTTGTTGACTTTACTCATGATGATATTTTTATTTGTTGATTTCGAATATTGTCGCCTTACCGCCTTTCACCTTAATAGTATTATAAGGCTCATTGGGGAACACAAGGTTGGTCATAGCCATCTTGCCGTCGCTGTCAAAAGCCTCGATACTACAGCGGTCGATGAACAGTCGCAGTTGACGGATATTACCGTATGTGGGGGCTGTGGTCACGCAGGGAAAAGCCTCACTGAAACTCACATCGCCGCTCTTCGTACGGTCCATGGAGAATGTCTGCTTTTGGGCATCGTAGTTCAAAACGACTTGCTCACCCTTCGCATTCGACAATTCAATCGTAGCCGAACCTTTCATATCTACCACAATCTCGCAGGTTTCTGTCGGCTTCTTCACTTTTTGTCCACGCACGGCCAACATCTCCTTAGAGGGAACTACGCTCACATAGGTCTCTTCACCGTACCTAAAGATTCCGAGGTCACGGGGAATAGAGTTGGCACTACGGAACTGCTTGGTGGGTACTTGGTTGGCGTACTGCCAGTTCGACATCCAAGCCAATACCACGCGGCGGTTCTCTGGAGCGTTATAGAACGACACCGTAGCGTAGTGATCTTTGCCATAATCCAACCATTTCGTCACCTTCGGCATCGACTCGCAAGTGAACTTCTTGCCGTCGAAGTCGCCTATGAAGTACTGTGTGGCTGAACCTCCAAAAGGTCCGCCGGGGTTGATGTTACATAACAGCACCCATTTTCCATCAATTTTGAACAGATCAGGACATTCCCATACACCACCATGATTGCCATATCCCTGGCCAAACGATGATTCGTATTTCCAGTCCTTCAGGTCTTTCGATGAGTAAATGCGCATCTCCTGACCTGCGGCAAGAATCAGGTTCCAAACTTTGGCATCCTCATTCCAGAATGCTTTCGGATCACGGAAGTCAGGTACGTCGCTTGTCAACACGGGATTGCCGCTATATTTCTCGAAAGTCTGTCCGCCATCCTTTGATACAGCCATTGACTGCACCTGATGTTGTCCGGCTGAAGTATAAAAAGCCACTACCTCATTGCCGTTAGTCACACTTGATCCAGAGAAAATCGTGCCCAACCAGTCGGACTCGATTGCCAAGGGCTGAGCCTCCCAGTAAATGAGGTCTTTTGAAGTGGAGTGGCCCCATGTCATATTCTCCCATTGAGAGCCGTAGGGATTATACTGATAATAAAGGTGCCACATGCCATCCTTATAGAACATGCCATTGGGATCATTCATCCAACCATACAGGGGCGTATGGTGATAGGCTGGACGGAACTTCTCGCGATTTGTCGTGTCGAATGTCTCGCTGTATTTCAACTCCTTCCAACAGGCAAAGTCCTTCACAGCACCTGTCGTGCGACGATCTCCTTGGAAAGTGATGTCGAGTAATTGCGCCTGTTTAAGTTCCAGGGGGACAAAATAGTCTACCTTATCTACAGCCAGTCTTACGTTTAGCCGCTTCACCATTTCATTCCTTCCGTCGAGCACGGCAATATGCGCGTTCTCTTCTTTCTCCTGCACGGGTAGAAGCATGTATTTTTTTCCTTGCTCTACTCGTATCATCGCATGGTTTTCACCAAGCACCTTTGGCTGCACCTGAGCCTGAGCCGATATCGTCATCAGCACCGCAGCCACGATTGTTGTCATTACCTTTTTCATTCTGTTATTCATTTGTTGTTTTGAACTTTCTGCCGCAAAAGTACGGCAAAAACCTGAGACATACAATAAATTATGTTTCAAACACTAACAAAAATCGTTCATTGCAACAAATTTACATGCAATGAACGATTTCTTAACAAATCCAAGGAAGACCTAGTAACAGAAAGTGGGAAAATAAGCCATCATCAGTTAAGGCGATGACGGAGGCCCCGTCAATACATTATCGAATAAAACTGGTTCGTATAGGACTTTCCAATTCCGGATGTCCATCCTCGCTGACATTAAGTTTGCGAATCATCCAGGCCATGTTGCGGGCAAGCGTTCGCATCGTCTGCATACCCTCCTCATCCTGTGCGGCCTGTCCTGGCGTCTGACCATATGCCATGTTCCAGTACTGCGAACTGACGAGTGGCATGTTCGACATCGTGAAGTACTTGTTCAAACGGTCAAACGCTGCCGATGCCCCACCCCTTCTACATACCACTACGCAAGCTGCTGGCTTGAAGCGCAGTTCAGCGCTCAGTGAGTAGAACACACGATCGAGCAAGGCACAGAGCGAACCATTCGGACCTCCATAATAGACGGGCGAACCAACTACGAGTCCATCAATACCATCCTTCACAGTTCTCCACACCCTATAATATAAACCATCATGGAAAGTACATCTTGCACCATTCCTACCACACATGCCACAGGCGATGCAACCCTGAACGGCCTGCTTGCCAATGCTGATAATCTCTGTTTCTATACCCTCGCTGTTCAGCGTTTTTGCCACCTCACTCAGAGCCGTGAACGTGTTGCCATTATCACGGGGGCTTCCGTTTAACAATAGAACCTTCATATAATCTTTGATTTCATTTATTTGTTAAATATGACTACTTATATGTCCGTTGTTGCTCTGACATTTTCAGCTTCATCCCATCCGATATTCCTTCGGACTCATACCACTCAGACGAGAGAAAAACTTGCTGAAAGATGGGGTGTCGGCGAAGTGGAGATGGTCGGCTATCTGGGTGATGCTCAGTTGGGAGGTTTGCAACAGGAAGGAGGCCTCCATCAGTAGCATCTGGTTAATATAGTCGACAACGGTGCGGCCAGAAACCTGACGAACCACGCGGGAGAGATAGACGGGAGAGATATGGAGCCGTTCGGCATAGAACGGGATGTCGTGATGCTCGGCAAAGTGGCGGGGCAGCAGACGGATGAAGCCGATGAAGATTTCCTCCACGCGCTGGGGCGTTTGGCGGTGCACGATGGCGCGCTGCTGGGCGTTTTGCAGGTCGAGCAGGAAAATGGAATAGAGCATGCGCAACACCTCGCCTTTATAGATGTGGTCGGAATGAAGATAACCGATGATTTCGCGCATCTTCACGGACAGATGCTGTGCGGCATCTGGAGGCAGCGTCTGTTTGGGCTCATGCAGCTGTACGATGGGCAGATAGGCCAGATGTACGAGGTCGTGGACGGATGGTGCCTCAATGGTGACATGCT
>JAFZUS010000105.1 GCA_017618275.1 Prevotella sp. | reverse complement strand
GGTCGGTGATGCCGTAACGGTTGATCCACTCTGCGAACTCTTGACGGAAATCCTCACCGGCATAGTCGAGCCCTGCAGCAGCAGAAAGACCTGCACCAGCACCAATCAGTACGTAGTCGGCATCAGCAATCAGTTGGCGTAATTGTTGTATCTTGTCCATAACTCTCAACTTTCAACTTTTTAAAGTAGATGTCATAATCCTTATCTAAAAATACGTTGAAAACAACTGTCTTGACGGACTGTCGTGGATAACGTTTCACCGTCTCGATGGCAATCTCTGCTGCCCGCTCGTTGGGGAAATGGAACACGCCTGTTGATATGCAGCAGAAGGCGATGCTCTCAAGGCCTGCCTGCTCTGCGAGGTCAAGACACGAACGATAACACTGAGCCAATTGTTCTTCTTGTTCCTTTGTTGGCACACCTGTTTCGATAATAGGCCCGACTGTATGGATGACGTGCCCCGCTGGCAGATTATAGCTTTTGGTTATCATAGCTTCGCTCGTTTTCAGGAGTCTGCCCTGCAGCTGGTCATTGCACTCCTTTCTGAGTTGGATGCCTGCTGCTGAGTGGATGCAGTTATCGATGCAGTTATGCAAGGGTGCCCAGCAACCAAGCCCTTGGGCATTGGCAGCATTGACGATGGCATCCACTTTTAATCGTGTGATATCGCCCTGCCAGATCAGTAGGTCCTTATCTGCAATTTTGACTACACCCTTATCCTCTGCTTGCTGCTGCAACTCGGCATCTTGTATCGTCAGAAAGTCTACAGAGATCTCTTTGGGTTCCCAAATATTCATTAGAGCACGCATCATCCGCTGGCACTCCTCTATGGTTGCAGGAATCCGATGACTGACATGCGCGTCAGCCATCAGATACCGGATGATGTTTTTCAGATTCTCAAGCCTTTCCATTACCCCTTATTTCTTGTAAAGAGCCTGTGCCAATGCGTCGGCGTCACCAGGGAGTTCTGGATAAGCAGCCTTCAATGCTTCGGCAAATGTGGCAGCGTCCTTGTTCTGAGCCAACAACTCCTTTACTTTCTTTAGATAGGTAATCTTGAACTCTACCTGTGCCTTCTCAGCCAGACCGCCATGACCTCCGATGAAGTACTTAGCACCAGATGCAAGTGACTTCTGAGCTTCAGCCAGTTCAGCATCAACAGCTGCGGCATTGCCAATCTGAAGTGGGCTGATGTGTGCCTCGGTGGGAGTCCAGTGGGTGTAATAAACCTGCTTACCAATGATGATAGAAGCAGCGGGGAAGTCAGAGGTAGCACCATGTTGGAAGTCGAAATCAACGCCAGCCCAGTTCTGAGTCTGTCCGAAAGGAACCTCAGCAGCCTTCTGAGTGGGAAGTTCTACCATTGTGTCACCAAACTGCTCTGCAAAGCTCTTCATCATACCGCCATAAACAGGACCATCGATGAATGCGGGCATACCCTCAGGCATAGTCAGAGGCAACTTGTCAGAACCGCCAAGGTGATAGTCAGTGATGTCGGTCACGATAGGTTTATCAAGCCCTGCGATGTAGTCAGCAAACTCCTTGGCGTTCACCTTGAAGAGTGGGTACTCCATCACCACAAGACCGCTGTCGCCCTCTACGATGTAGCTAGCATCGCCCATCACATCGTTTGAGTTATACACATGCAGTTTGAAACCATCGAGGTCGTAGCTCTGGAAAGTGCCTACGAGAGAGTCCTTCTGTTCTTCCTGCTCAGCGGCAGCCTGCTGATTCTTGTTACCATTGCAGCTCATCATAGCGACAGCTGCGAGTGCGATTGCAAAATACTTTTTCATTGTCTTTACCTTTTTATATCATTACTAATTCTGTTTGACGGTGACAATGATGCGAGTAAGCTAGTGCAGAACGACGCTTGCTTCAGTTGTGCCGAGCGTGAGCATCATAGCGACCAGTCCTGAACTGGGCGCAAAGGTACGGT
>JAFZUS010000019.1 GCA_017618275.1 Prevotella sp. | reverse complement strand
TCCCCTATCGACTACAAAAGAAGCCCCATATCAGGGGCTTTTTTGTTTCTCATATTTATATTGAATATACCATTTCGGGTATAAAATTTGTAATAATTATTAAATTTATACCCGATTTGATATATTATTCAAAAATAATTCCTATATTTGCACCCGTTAAGGTATAATTATTATGACTTTATCGGAACATATTAAGCAAAAAAGGAAGAAAAACGGCCTTTCTCAGGTTGAGTTGTCAGAGAGGGCCGGCGTGGGTCTCAGGTTTGTAAGAGACCTGGAACAAGGTAAGCAGACCTTGCGGATGGACAAGGTAAACGACGTGCTGGCTCTGTTCGGCGAATGTCTCGGACCCGTAAAAACTGATCTCGTATGAAGCAGGCTGGTATTTATGTCAACGACATCTACTGTGGAATTCTCACAGAAGATGAGGAGGGCTTCCATTTCGCCTACGATAAGGCATTTCTCGCCAGAAAGGACGCTGTCGCGGTGAGTCCCACCATGCCCTTGACGAACCAGCAGTACGACAAGGAAATGATGTTCCCCGTGTTCGACGGACTCATTCCTGAGGGCTGGCTCTTGGATATCGCATCCTCGTCATGGAAGATTGATCCCAGAGACAGGATGTCGCTCTTGATGGCGTGCTGCAAGGATTGTATCGGAAACATCAGCGTAAAACCATTGGACTATGAGTAAGTGCTTGTTTTGTTATCAGGAATTGGAAGAGGGTCAGGTGGATTATCATCCTGCTTGCGCACGTAAATTCTTTGGCAGCGATACGGCACCCATTCTTCCTTACACGCGAGACAACATGTCGGAATTGGCCCGACAAGTCATCCGCACCAGTGCATCCGTAACTGGTGTGCAGGCCAAAATGTCGCTCGACGTGAATCGTGGTGGCAAAAACGAGCCAGCCAAATTCACTATCGTAGGGCTCTGGGGCAAATATATCTTCAAACCGCAAAGCGACAAATATCCCTGTCTGCCAGAATTGGAAGACCTCACTATGAAGATGGCTGAGGCGGCCCGTATCCGTACCGCCCGCCATACGCTTATCCGACTGGCAGATGGTGAACTAGGCTATCTCACTCTTAGGATGGACCGAGGACAAAAGGGCGAAAAGATATCCATGCTAGACATGTGTCAACTTACTAACCGCCTCACTGAGCATAAGTACTACGGTACCTACAAGCAGTTGGCAGAAACCATCAAGAAATATTCATCAGTTCCTATGCTGGATGTGCAGCGCTATTGGGAAGTTGTGCTATTCTCCTGGATTACCGGTAATTCCGATATGCACTGCAAGAATTTCTCGTTGGTTGATACTGGTGGCGGAGAGTATGCCCTGTCTCCAGCCTACGACTTGCTGGCCGTTCTACTGGCCGACCCAGAGGACACTGAGGAGATGGCCATGAGTTTTGAAGTGGGTGGCACAAAAAGCGGTTTCGACCGCAACACCTTTATGACAGCCTTCACCCAAAGCGGTATTCCAGTTACTATAGCAGACAAGATGATTGAACGGTTGAAGAACTGTCTACCCCAATGGAAAGAACTCATCGCCCAGTCATTCCTGCCCGAAAAGATGAAAGCCGACTATAGCCGTATACTCTGCCAGCGGATAGAACTCTTATGATTACACACTTTTTTACAAACCACCAAATAATTGCGCATTTTTTTTATAATAGATGGCATCGGAGATTCATAGTCAACCGGGTGGTCGTGCTACGTGATATTCGTTTTTAGTTTATGTGATGCTCTCGATGCGGAGTTTGAGGAGGCCGGCGGGGACGCGCACCTCAACGACATCACCTACCTTCTTGTTGAGCAGGGCCTGCGCGATGGGCGACTTGATGGAAATCTTCCCCTCCCGGAGGTTGGCCTCGTGCGGACTGGCAATAGTGTAGGTCATCCTGGCATTGTTGGCCAGATTGGTCATCTCCACCTGACTGAGCAACTGCACACTGCCGTTAGCCAACTTCGACATGTCGATGACCCGTGCATTGGCCAGTACTTTCTGCTTGAAACGAATCCTGCCAAGCAACCGTGACTGTTCGCGCTTGGCAGCATGATACTCGAAGTTCTCGCTGAGGTCGCCCTTGTCGCGAGCCTCAGCGATTGCTTCTCGTACCTGGGGGAGTTCCACACTCTCCAGTTGATGCAGTTCGGCTACGAGTTTGTCGTAGCCTTCCTGTGACATGTATTCAAAGGCCATTGCTTAGAGGTTCAGGTCTTTCTTAAGAGCCTCAATCTTCGCATCGGCAGCCTTAGAGCATGCCTCGTAGTCGGCAGCACCCTTGAAGGCTGGATCCTTGACCTCCGTATAGAACTTGATCTTCGGCTCTGTGCCAGAAGGACGGACGCTGACTTTCGTGCCATCCTCGCAGAACCACTGGAGCACGTTAGAGGTGTCGGGCATGTTGAGTTTCGTCACGTTGCCCTGGGCATCCTTGGCCTCCAGCGTTTTGTAGTCCTTCCACACGCAGACCTTCGAGCCGCCCAGCGACTTCGGCGGGTTCTCACGGAAGTCGGTCATCATCTGCTTGATCTCGTCGGCACCTGTCTTACCCGGACGCACCACGTTGACGGTGATCTCCTTCGAGAAGCCGTACTCCTTATAGATGTTCATGAGCAGGTCGTAGAGGGTCATGCCGTTGTCGCGTGCCCACGCTGCGATCTCGCAGATGAGACAGATAGAGGCTGGGGAGTCCTTGTCGCGTACCTTGTCGAACGGCAGGAAGCCGAAGCTTTCCTCACCACCGCCGATATACTTCTTCTTGCCCTCGTTGATGCGGATCTCGTTGGCAATCCACTTGAAGCCTGTGTAGCAGTCCATATACTCCACGCCGTTCTTCTTGGCAATCTCGGCGATGACCTCGGTGGTCACGATGGTCTTCACGAGGAACTCGTTGCCCTTCAGCTGGCCGAGCTTCTTCTTGTTGGCGATGATGTACCACGAGAACATCATGCAGGTCTGGTTGCCGTTCAGGATCTCCCACTCGCCCTTCGGGTTGCGGCAGACGATGGCCAGACGGTCGGCATCGGGATCGGATGCGATCACGAGGTCGGCATTAAGTTTCGTACCGAGTTTCATACCCAGGGTCATGGCCTCAGCGTTCTCGGGATTCGGGCTGATGACGGTGGGGAAGTTGCCGTCGACAACCATCTGCTCGGGTACCACATGGATATTCTGGAAGCCCCATGAGCGCAGGGCCATCGGGACGATGACGCGACCTGTACCGTGCATGGGCGAATAGACGATGTTGAGGTCTTTCTGGCGCAGGATGACATCCTGATCGACCATCGCCTCCTTCACGGCCTGGATATAGTCCCAGTCCATCTCACCGCCGATGATGCTGATGAGGTCCTTGTTGCCCTCGAACTTCACGTCGCCGATCTTCACCTTGTTCACCTCGTCGATGATACCCTTGTCGTGGGGAGCCAGCACCTGCGCACCGTCGTCCCAATAGGCCTTGTAGCCATTGTACTCACGGGGGTTGTGGGAAGCTGTGACATTGACACCTGCCTGACAGCCGAGCTGACGGATGGCAAACGATATCTCGGGCGTGGGACGGAGGCTCTCGAAGAGATAGACCTTGATGCCGTTGGCCGAGAAGATGTCGGCCACTGTCTCAGCGAACATACGTCCGTTGTTACGGCAGTCGTGACCTACGACGACAGCACTCTGCTTCCCGGGGAAGGCCTTGTTGATGTAGTTGGCGAAGCCCTGTGTGGCCATACCCACGATGTACTTGTTCATACGGTTCGTACCGGCACCCATGATGCCGCGCAGACCACCTGTACCAAACTCGAGATTCTGATAGAAAGCATCGATAAGAGCGGTCTTATCGGGGTTGTCAAGCATTGCTTGTACTTCCTTACGTGTCTCCTCATCAAAGGCCGGAGAGAGCCATTCTTTTGCAATTGCCTCGCACTGGGCAATCAACTGAGCATTGTCTGCCATAGTCCTTACGTTTTATTTGTTTTAGATTGAATATTATTCTATCCCACAAAAGTACAAATAAATCCGCTAAGGTATATCAATGCGTGCAAACTTTTTTAATTCTTTAAGATTTTATCTATCTCATCAAACTGTTTTCCCATGTTCAGGTTGAAGTAGATGCGATAGAGCGCTGGGCCCCATTTCTCCTTCTGCGAGGGTGCCAGCGCACGGTATCTCTCCATATAGGGCAGGGCTTTCCGATACATCTCCCTGACCTGTTTCTTGTGCCGCTGGGGATCCATGCGCAGGGCGATATTCAGATAGGCGGAGCCACCGTTAAAATAAGCATCAGCCATTTTGTCGTTGCGTGTCAGCAACTTGTCGGTGACAGCCAGACTCTCGGCATACTTCTCCAACTGCATCAGCACATTCGACTTGGCGTAGAGATACAGTTCGTTGAGCGAGTCAGCCTCCAATGCCCTGTCAACGACATGCAAGGCCTTCTCGTACTGGCCAGTCTGCGTGTAACGGTCCATCAGACGGGGGAAGAAATAATTCGATGTCGGGTATTCCGCAAAACCGTCGCGGAGCGTGGCTACATACATGGAGTCGTCCTTCAGGGTCTTCCACGATTCAGCGATATACTGCAATGTCATGTCACGCTTCGAGGAGTCGCGAAGCGCCAGTTCCCTGTGGCGAAGCGCCAACACCGGGTCGTTCATCCTGTATCCGCAATAACAGGCCCAGTAGGAAGCCTCATCCTTGCGGTCTTCCGAGAAGAACTGGTCGTAGCCGGTGAACAGGGGCTGGCGGGTGCAGTCGATGTAGGTCTCGAAATAGTCGTATGCTTTCCGGAAATCGCTCTTCCTGACAAGATAGGCACCACCGTAGAAAAGATTCGGCCTGTAACCGATCATATCCCTCGCCACATCCTTGCGGAGTTCGGGTGCCACCCTACCCTTCTTGTCAGGCCTCACGTCGAGGGAGTCCATGCAGAAGGCGATGGAAAACATACGGCGTACCAACGAAAAGAACTGAGCCGTGTCCTGCTGCTTGTGCATATAGAACCGCTCGTTGGCCTGTTCATACTGCTTCTGCACGCTCTGAAGCCAGATCTCGTAGATACGCTTGTTGTCCAGATTGGCAGAATCCTTCAACAGGTCGGTCATCAGTTTCTCCGCCTTGTCGAGATTCTTGCCGCTCTTCAGGTAGGTACGGGCCTCGCCTATCTGCTTCCGCTGGGCGGAAACCGATGTCGTCAAAACGAAGATACAACAGAGCATGAATGCCAGGCGGTTGATAACCATTCTTTTCACCTTATTCTATATATTGGGCGCAAAGGTACGAAAAAATCCCCAAAGGCTCTAGTCCTTTGGGGATTATTAACATATTCTTGACTGAAAGTCTGTCTTTATTCTATGGCTGCAGCCTTGTCGGTAAGGCCGAGTTGGGTATAGACGTTATGCAACAGGTACTTCCACTTCACCGTGTTCTGGTCGGGATCCAACTCCTGGCACTTCTCGAAGTCAACCTGGGAATCAGCGAGTTGATCCTTGAACTTCTTCTCGTTCTCAGGTGTCAGACGACCCGTACGTGCATCAGCATTAGCCTCATTGAACTCAACGGCAATATTATACTTACAGACGGCACGATAGTAGGCGAACTGCACATAGTTGGGCTGTGACTCAGGAATGAGGTCCCACTGGGCAACGGCCTCAGCATACTTCTTCTGGTTCTGCAACAGGAAAGCCTTGTAGATATGAGGAAGCACAGAGTTGGGATACTTAGCCAGATGCTCCTCGCCAATCTTCATCACAGCAGCCTCGTCGTTGTTGAGAATCATAGCGTCGCACATATAAGAATAGATCTTCTCGTTCTCAGGATACTGGGTATAAAGTTCCTTCACGTCGTTGATGAACTTGAGGGAGTCTTCCTTCGTGGAACGGTTCTTACCCATCGTATACAGAAGGAGGTCGATACTGAAGTCGCGAACCTGCTGGATGGTATCGTTCGCACCGACCTTCAGAAGTTCGATGGCACGGTCCGTCTTTTCCAACTGCATGGCAGCACGACCTGCATAGTAAGCAGCGATACCACGATTCGGGTCATTCTGAACAGAAGGAACCACACTGAAAAGGGATGTCTTGCAAGCACTCATATAGGCATCAAGGCACTGGAATGCCTCGCTGCTCTTACTGTTCTCAGCATAGTTGCATCCATTATCGTACAAGCCCTTGAGAATACTTTGCAAACGGTCCTGATTCTTCTTCTGGAAGGCGGGTTTCACCTGTCCCTTAGCATTGGGAAGAATATCATATTTGTCGCACTCAACAGCATAGTTCAGAGCGTCGATACCAGCCTTGATCATACCTTCAGTATCAACAGGGTCGTTCTTCTGCAGAGCCTGATTGGTAATACGAGTGTCGTCTTCCTTCTTATACTTCGCATAAGCGAGGTCGACAAGTTTGTTGTAAGCCTTAGCCTTCTCCTGATCGTTGGCGAGTTGACTCAGTCCACTCTTCATCAGGGCTTCAGCCTCTTCATAGGTCTTTGCTTTGAGGATAGCCTTCAAAGCATCACTGTCACCGGCAAATGCGGTAGCGCTGGCTACCATGAACATTGCCATCATCATTAACTTTTTCATAAGCCTTTAAATTTGGTTTAATTTGTTATTAATCATTATTCTCGTTATCTGTTTCGAAAGCAGCATCGACACTCGTGTCGACGGGCAGTTCTTCATCATTCAGCACCTCTGCTTCCTCTACATCTTCTTCCTGACTCGACGTCACCTTGCACACACTGGCAATGGTGTCGTTCTTCTTGGTGAGGTTGATCAGTCGCACACCCTGGGTGTTACGACCCATCACACGGACATCGGCCACCTTCAGACGGATGAGGATACCACTCTTGTTGATAATCATCAGGTCGTTCTCATCTGTCACCACCTTGATAGCCACCAGACGACCGGTCTTCTCTGTGATGGCGAGGGTCTTCACACCCTTCGCACCACGGGCAGTCTTACGATAGTCCTCTACCTCTGAGCGCTTGCCGTAGCCGTTCTCAGAGACAACCATAATGGTCTCGACATTCGGATCGTTGACGCAGACCATGCCTACCACCTCATCGTCGCCACCGTCGAGACGCATACCGATGACACCCGTAGCCACACGGCCCATCGTGCGTACATCGTTCTCGTCGAAGCGGACGGCACGACCATTGCGGTTAGCCAACAGTAGTTCGTTGTGACCATTGGTCAGACGAACGCCTACCACCTCATCACCCTCGTTGATGTTGATAGCAATGACACCGGCAGCACGTACGTTCTTGTAGGCATCGAGACGGGTCTTCTTGATGATACCCTGCTTAGTGGCGAACACCACGTAGTGCGACTGCAGGAACTCCTCGTCGTTGAAGTTCTTGATGCGCAGCACGGCATTGATGGAGTCGTCGGGCTCAATATTGAGCATGTTTTGTATGGCACGCCCCTTCGAGTTCTTGTCGCCCTCAGGTATCTCGTAGCACTTCTGCCAGTAGCAACGACCCTTCTGGGTGAAGAAGAGCAGCGTGTTGTGCATCGTGGCGGGATAGATATACTCGGTGAAGTCGTTGTCACGATGACGGGCTGCCTTCGCACCGACGCCTCCTCTACCCTGCTCATGGAACTCATCGAGATGGGTACGTTTGATATAACCCATGTGCGAGATGGTGATAACCACTGGATCATCGGGATAGAAGTCCTCGGCATTAAACTCGTGGTCGAAGGGGATAATCTCCGTACGACGCTCGTCGCCGTATTTCTCCTTCACTTCCAACAGGTCGTTCTTCATCACCTCCTTACAACGCTCTGGGTTGTCGAGAATCTCCTGCAGGTCGGCAATGAGTTTCTGCAAGTCGTCGAACTCCTGGTGGAGTTGATCCACACGCAGACCCGTCAACTGTGCCAGACGCATATCGACGATGGCCTTCGACTGGAGTTCGTCGAGTTCGAAGCGAGCCTCCAAGTTGCGCTGGGCATCCGTCGGGGTCTTACTATTTCTAATAATGTGTACCACCTCGTCGATATTGTTGACGGCGATGATCAAGCCCTCGAGGATATGGGCACGCTCCTGAGCCTTCCGCAGGTCATACTTCGTGCGACGGATAGTCACATCATGACGGTGCTCCACGAAGTACTTCACACACTCTTTGAGGTTGAGCAGACGGGGACGACCCTTTACAAGGGCGATATTGTTGACAGAGAATGAACTCTGCAGGGCTGTCATCTTGAAGAGTTTGTTGAGCAGCACGTTGGCATTGGCATCACGCTTCACATCCACGACAATACGCATACCCTGACGACCTGACTCATCATTCACATTCGCCACACCCTCGATCTTATGCTGGTTGGCCAGATCGGCGATATAGGCTACGAGGTCTGCCTTATTGACACCATAAGGAATCTCCGTTACCACAATCTTGTCATGGGTCTCGCCACTCTCGATCTCAGCCTTGGCACGCATCACGATACGGCCACGACCTGTCTCGTAGGCATCACGCACACCCTGCAGACCATAGATATAGGCTCCCGTGGGGAAGTCAGGACCTGGGATGTACTGCATCAGTCCGTCGGTATCGATATCGGGATTGTCGATATAGGCACAGCAGCCATCGATCACCTCACCCAGATTGTGGGTAGGCATATTGGTAGCCATACCTACGGCAATACCGTTACCACCGTTCACCAACAGGTTAGGCACCTTAGTAGGCATCACGGTAGGCTCCTGGAGAGAGTCGTCGAAGTTGTTGGCCATATCAACGGTCTCCTTGTCGAGGTCGTCCATGATGTGCTCACCCATCTTCGAGAGACGGCACTCGGTGTAACGCATGGCTGCAGGCGAGTCACCGTCTACAGAACCGAAATTACCCT
Organism: Prevotella sp.; assembly: GCA_017618275.1. Classification (GTDB taxonomy): domain Bacteria; phylum Bacteroidota; class Bacteroidia; order Bacteroidales; family Bacteroidaceae; genus Prevotella. Next base: position 58,853 of record JAFZUS010000019.1, on the reverse strand, counting down.
GTCCGTCGACGAGGGTGTAGCGCATATTCCACTCCTGGGCCATACGCACCAGGGCGCCATATACGGAACTGTCGCCGTGGGGGTGGTACTTACCAAGCACCTCACCTACGACACGGGCACATTTCTTATAAGGTTGTGTACTGACGTTGTTGATGTTCATCATACCGTATAGGATACGGCGGTGTACGGGTTTGAAGCCGTCGCGTACATCGGGAAGGGCACGGGCCACAATGACTGACATAGAGTAGTCAATGTAACTGGATTTCATTTCTTCCTCGATGTTGATTTTCAAAATTCTGTCGTTGTCGAATGTCTGATCCATTATTCTTATTTTGCTTTACTTTTATACCTTTTACTTTTTCAAAATTTCGCGTTTAAGGCACTTTTTAAGCCCGCTGACGCGTTTTTAACAGTGCAAAGGTAAGTATTTTTTTCATTCCCACCAAACCTTTTAAACTTATTTAAAAGGATTTTTCCATCCTTTTCACCAAAAGGATTTCCTTTGGCAGAGCAAAGCCATCCTTTTCACCAAAGGATTCCTTTTTCGCAGGGCGTTGCCCTGTTGTCCTTTTCGAAAAGGACCAAAAGGGTACCTCCTTTTCTCTGGCGCAGAGAAAAGAAGTAAAAGAGACATCCACCTATCCTAAATCCTTCCCTATATGGAAGGACTTAACTGTTCAAGCGGGAAAACCCGCTTTCACAGACTTTTCAGAGGTAAAATCGACCATCAAAGGTCGATTTTGGTTGTTTATCGGCTGCGATAGCCGAACAATAATCATCGCTCGCCAGAGAGGACATTATATTATAAAGGTTCACCCGAAGGGCGAAAGCATTGTGAACCTTACCAAAACTCTGACGAAGAGGGTTTCCCCTCGAAGTCAGTTACATCCTTCCCATATAGGGGAAGGCTTGGTTAGGGTGGATGCTTTCTTTAGTTCTTTCTTTCGCGCCGAAAGAAAGGACATTTCCCTTTTGCTTCTTTTCGAAAAGAAGAACAGGGGAACCCCTGAAAAAAGGTTAGTAGGGCTTGCCCTGCAAAAAAAACAGTTTTTGGCACGATGTTTGCAAATTAATTCGTAACTTTGCAAACAATAAGAGAAGAATAATAAGTATTAGATATAAAAATCATGTCCAGCCAGTTTTCACCTAAGGTATCTGAAATACTTGCCTACTCCCGTGAGGAGGCTGCAAGATTGGCCAGTCGCTCAGTAGGTCCGGAACATCTGCTTCTGGGTCTGTTGAGAATGAAGGATGGGCCGGTGATTGATGTGTTCCACCGACTGAACCTGAATCTGCAATCCATCAAGACGGAACTCGAGAATAAAGTACGTGAGGATGAGTTGAATATGCCCATCTATACCCACGAACTGGTTCTCAACGAAAAAGCGAATAATATTCTGAAACTCGCTGTGCTTGAGGCACGTATACAGAGAGCCACCAATGTCAACGAACAGCACCTGTTGCTCGCCATCCTACATGATGCCGTGAACAATGGTGCGAAACAAGTATTAGAATTGAACAGCATGAATTATGATGATGTACAGGCGTTGTTCAACGCCCCCAAGACCAATAGTATCACCAATGGCATAGGCCTGCCCGACGAGGACGAGGAAGAATTCGAGGAGACGGGTGCTTCCGCCTCTTCCAGAAAAGCGGGCAATACCGGTTCTACCACCACTCAGACTCAGAAGCCTGCCTCGAAGACTCCTGTGCTTGACACCTTCGGCACAGACCTGACACAGGCAGCCCTCGACGGGAAACTGGATCCCTGTGTAGGTCGCGAAAAGGAAATCCAACGTGTCGTAGAGATTCTGGGTCGTCGTAAGAAGAACAACCCCATCCTGATCGGCGAACCAGGTGTGGGTAAGAGTGCCATTGTGGAGGGACTTGCCCAGCAGATTGCCAATCACCACACGTCGCCCATGCTCTTCGACAAACGTATTTACACCCTCGATATGACTGGCGTAGTGGCGGGCACAAAGTATCGTGGACAGTTTGAGGAACGTCTGAAGGCCCTGATGAAAGAGATAGAGCAGAACCCCGATGTCATCGTGTTCATCGACGAGACACACACCATCATCGGTGCTGGTTCCACACCAGGAAGCATGGATGCTGCCAACATCATGAAACCCGCTCTGGCACGAGGCACTATGCAATGTATTGGTGCCACCACCCTCGACGAATACCGCAACTCCGTAGAGAAAGACGGCGCTCTGGAACGTCGTTTCCAGAAAGTACAAGTAGAGCCGACGACCCAGGAGGAAACCCTGCAGATACTCCGTAACATCAAAGACCGCTATGAGCATCATCACCACGTGACCTATACGGATGAAGCCCTTGTGGCGTGTGTCAAATTGACAGACCGCTACGTGACAGACCGTTTCATGCCCGATAAGGCGATAGACGCTCTGGATGAGACTGGCTCTCGTGTACATCTTTCTAATGCACAGATTCCACCAGAGATCCTTGAACTGGAGAAAGAGATTGCCCACGTGAAGGAGCGTAAGAATGCGGCCGTCAAGAGTCAGGATTTCGAGTTGGCAGCAGGCTATCGTGATCGTCAGACCCAACTCGAGACCAGTTTGAAGGAACTGAACATCAAATGGCAGAGCGGTGAGAACGAAGAGCGCCAGGTGGTAGATGCCGAACAGGTGGCCAATGTGGTGTCGATGATGACGGGTGTGCCCGTACAACGGATGGCGGAACAGGAAGGTGTCCGTCTGAAGGGTATGGCACAGGAACTGAAAGGTGCTGTCATCGGACAGGACAAGGCTATCGACAAGATGGTGAAAGCCATCCAGCGCAACCGTGTGGGACTGAAGGAACCCAACCACCCCATCGGCGTGTTCATGTTCCTCGGACCTACGGGTGTCGGCAAGACTTATCTGGCCAAGAAACTGGCTGAATTCATGTTCGGCAGCAGCGATGCGCTCATCCGTATCGACATGAGCGAATATACGGAGAGTTTCAACACCTCACGCCTGATTGGTGCGCCTCCAGGATATGTAGGCTATGAAGAGGGCGGACAGTTGACGGAACGTGTACGTCGTCACCCATACTCCATCGTCCTGCTCGACGAGATAGAGAAGGCACACGCCAATGTTTATAACCTGTTGCTGCAGGTACTCGATGAAGGACGACTCACCGATGGTAACGGACGTTTTGTGGATTTCCGCAACACCGTGATTATCATGACCTCGAACGCAGGTACCCGTCAGTTGAAGGACTTCGGACGGGGTGTAGGTTTCAGCGCCTCTGGCAATACAGGCCTCGCCCTCAACGAACAGGACAAGGAGCATGCCCGTAACATCGTGCAGAAGGCACTCTCGAAGCAGTTCTCACCAGAGTTCCTGAACCGCTTGGACGAGATTATTACCTTCGACCAACTCGATATGGAGGCTATCAAACAGATCATCGACATCGAACTGAAGGGATTGTATCAGCGTATCGAACAGATCGGCTATCATATCGACCTTTCCGAAGAGGCCAAGGAGTTTGTGGCCACGAAGGGCTACGATGTACAGTTTGGTGCCCGTCCGCTGAAACGGGCCATCCAGAACTACATCGAGGATGGTGTCAGCGACCTGATTGTGAATGGCAACCTCGAACCAGGCGCCACGATACATATCACAAAATCCACAGACAAAGAGGAGTTGGCATTTGGCTAACTCCTCTTCTTTTTGACGCTTCCTTTTTGATTTAATCATATAATCCTACTAAATTTCTCAAAACACACGGATTATCAAGCAATTATCGAATTTATTATTTCTACTAATTCGCTACTATAACCCTACTAATCCACTACTGATTCGCTACTGATTCTCTATTCATCCTTTCCAGATTCTTTGTTGGCTTCTCACATGTTCTTGCTTGTTCGCTACCAGGTAATGGCCCCCTGCCTACCTCGCAATTTTTATAATACTGTCTCGCAAACTTTCGTTCAAACTGTCCTTTCAAAATTCTCTAGAGAATTTCATGCTTAAAGCCTGTCTCGCTGTTGTTCCCCCCTAATGGGACTCCGAAATTCTCTAGAGAATTTCTTGAATACCATTAAGACAAAAACTTGAAAGCCTTAGTATTCATTTTTGCTCGCTCCCTATGGAGATTTTAGTAGAAATAATGTAGGGACAAAATAGGGTTTTAGTAGGATTAAAATAGAATTAAAATGCTCTCCAAATCATTTATTATTAGAATTTTATAATGGTTTTAGTAGGAATAAGCCACTAAAAGCAAAATCTCTTCTTAAACAATCGCCTTACATCTCCTGAGTAGATAAAGGTACTTGGGTTTTGACTTAAAAACTAATCCTTCAATTTAGTGCCGCAGTTGCTAATGTATGACATATTATAAGTTCTATTTGATTCCTAATATTTGTTTGCCAAGCTTTTTGTTTTTCTTAACATGAATTCCATTTAGATAAAAATAGCCTAATTTTTCTTGGGCTTCTCTATTGCCAGCATCAGCAGCCTTTGTGTACCACTCAATAGCTTTTGGCTCATCAAAGTGTCCTAACAACGAGTTTAGGTGTAATTCTCCCAACGCTAACATTGCATCACCATTTTCTTTTGAGGCTAACTTCTCTAGGAGACTTATCGCCAAATCGATATTTTTTGAATTCAGGTTATTAGTGTAAAACTGCTTATTAGTTATTGTTTTGTTATATAGAGAAGTGTGAGCCTGTCTACTAATCTTGCTGATAGGCTTTGCACTGCCTGGATGAGGTGTGCAAGTTCATCAGCATGGAAAAAGCCATACGCTTCCTATGTCATATCTGCGACGGATAAATCCGTCACGGTGCAAATATAAGAATAATTTAGCAAATAACGTTCATTGTGAGCTGCTTTTTTTGCAAAAGTAGTGCATTTTTATTAATTTTGGCCACTTCGTATTGATTTTTGCATCATTTATCGTCATTATTTGTACATATAACACTCATTTAGGGGGCGAAAATAAGAAATAAAAAAGAAAAATGGAAGAAACAGCGTGACCATTTCTTCCATTTTGCAAAAATTAATTGTTCTTTTCAACAACTATGCAACCTTCAACAAGTCAAGCACAGAATAGACCCGTGTCATGTTCTCGAAGGTAAAATACTGATCATCGAGCACCATCCATTTCTCACGCTCCTTCACCGACATCTGCTTAATATCTGGAAAGAAACTCACGGGAACCAAAACCTCACGGCCATCAGTCAGACGGACAAGCATCTTACCGCGATGTGCCTTAAAGTTTAAGTCTTTAATGCCTATTGTTATTCCTTTGATCTTACACATAACTTAGTCCTCCTATTATTTTTCAATATCAATTGCAATGGTCTTCTCGCCGTTGAATGTTCTAGTAATCTGTTCGTTGATGGACTTCCAATGGCGGTTGATAGCAGCAACCAGCATTTCGTTGTCTTTTGCTGATAACTCTGATTCTGCAACTTCTACGCATTGCTCGCCATTCTTTTCAATCCATATCTTTGCAAGTGAATGCTGATGTCGTTTACCTTTTCTGAATACATGTACATGACGACGGTTGTCGTTTATGTCAAGCGAAATCGCCACCAAGATAAACATCTTCAAAAATGCCAACTGACCCATGGTTCACTATTATTTCTGGTGCAAAGATAAAAATAATTTAGCAAACGACGTTCATTGTGAGCCGTATTTTTTTGCAAAAATACTGCATTTTTTCAAATAATAGTACTTTTGAGGTCAATTTCCATCCAAAAATGCTTCTGCCTTATTTCAAAGTTTGAATTTGGACAGTTCCGCCAGTTGAGGTGAACGTCATCTTCTGACCTTTGTAGTTCTTGGGATAGACTACACAGATGTCGCCTGTGCCTTCCCAGACTTCCACTCCACCTTCGATTGCCTTCTTGGTGAGGGAGCCATTATACCAAACCCTCACTTCACCAATTGACATACTTGATGACGGTTGGTTTCCTGTAAAGGTGGCTGTGCCATAGGTCCAATCTGCCATAGCCGACATCAGCATACCGCAAAATACGAATAGAATCATTAATCTTTTCATAATCGTTTTGTTTTTTAATTGTTAGACATACATATTGGGGGCGAAGATAAGAAATATAAAAGAAAATAAGTGTGTTCATAGCAAGAAAGGTTTGGATGGATCATTATGAATACCTGAGTTTTATTTCTCCGTTTCGAATCATCTCAAACTCTTTGTTGGTCTGCTCGATCCACTCTTTCTTCCTACGAATCGTCTCTCTGACAGCGGCTCTCACCTCTTCGCGTGTTCTTTTTCTTTTTACTGTTTCCATATCGATTTAATTGTAAATGGTGAATATCGACTGCGAAGATAACCAGATTATCTTAAACCACCAAACTTTTGGCGGTTTTTTTCTTTAGTTTGGTTTTTGCACTCACTTAATCCAGACCTTGATGCTTCGCATCGAGATCTCTCACGCTCGGCAAAACTCAAGCATGCTTGGTTTTGCTCTCGCTTAACCGAGATCTTCACATTCCTTGAGCCACAACGTGTAGGAGGCGTCGCTCGGCATGCGCCAGTCGCCTCGGGGCGAGAGACTCACACTACCCACCTTCGGGCCGTCAGGCAGACAAGAGCGTTTGAACTGCTGCGTAAAGAAGCGGCGACAGAAAGTGGTGAGCCATTTCTTGATGGTATCATCATCGTATGTGCCCTTGAAGGCTTTCTGTGCCATCACGAAGATTTTCTTTGGGCCAAAGCCATAGCGCAGGAAATAATAGATGAAGAAATCATGCAACTCGTATGGGCCTACCAGGTCTTCCGTCTTCTGCTTGATACGTCCCTGCTCATCAGCAGGAATCAACTCAGGCGAGATAGGCGTGTCGATGATATCCAACAGGGTATCCGTAGCCATCTCCCCAGCGACGTAACTCACCAGATAGCGGATGAGCGTCTTGGGAACACCAGCATTCACGCCATACATCGACATGTGGTCGCCATTATAGGTGGCCCATCCCAACGCCAGTTCGGAGAGATCACCTGTACCTACCACCAGTCCGTTCACTTGGTTCGCCACATCCATGAGTATCTGCGTCCGTTCACGGGCCTGACTGTTCTCATAGGTAATGTCATGCTGACTGATATCATGGCCTATATCCTCGAAATGCTGTGTGACAGCCTTAGCGATACTAATTTCACGGATGGTGACACCCAACGTCTGCATCAGTTTCATGGCATTATTATAGGTACGGTCCGTCGTACCGAAACCCGGCATTGTGATGCCGATGATACCCTTGCGGTCAAGCCCTAACTTATCGAAGGCCTTCACGGTAACGAGCAATGCCAATGTGGAATCCAGTCCGCCGCTGATACCGACAACCGCCTTCTGGGCGTTGATATGATAGAGACGTTTGGCAAGTCCTCCCACCTGAATGTTGAGCACCTCCTCACAGGTTGACTGCATATCCTCATCTTTCGGAATAAAGGGATGGGGATCGATGTCGCGGATGAGTTCAAAACTCTTAGGCACTACCGGCTTCACCGTCACATGTATGGCAGTAGCACCACGCTGGGCATTGATGAAGGTGGTGTTCTGTCGGCGCTCCGTGCGCAGTTTCTCTACATCAATCTGATTCACCAGTATCTGGGGCTGCAAGGAGAACCGTTCTCCCTCAGCCAACAGTTTGCCGTTTTCGAATATCATGGCATTGCCGCCATAGACCACATCCTGCGTCGACTCTCCGAAGCCGCTACCGGCATAGACATAGCCGCTGATGGTGCGTGCACTCTGCTGAGCCAACAGGGAACGCAGATAACGATGCTTGCCAATCAGTTCGTCGCTGGCAGAGAGGTTCAGGATGATATCGGCACCTGCCAGAGCGAGGTTATTACTGGGCGGGATAGGTGCCCACACATCCTCGCATATCTCGACTCCAAACATGACGCCGTCGCACGTCGTGAAGAGTACTGGTTCTGCACTCACGTGCACAGGACTCCCAGCCAGATAGATATCGCAGGGGTTCAGATCCTGCGCTGAGGCAAACCAGCGTTTCTCGTAGAACTCGCCATAGTTGGGCAGATAGGTCTTCGGCACCACCCCCAGCACCTGTCCACGCTGGATGACGACAGCACAGTTGTAGAGCAGGCCGTTGATGACAATCGGGGCTCCCACAATAAGTATCGTGTCGAGTTTGCGGGTAAAGTCAAGCAGTTGGATGATACCCTCTTCCGCCTTGTCGAGCAACAATTGTTCACGGAACAGATCCTGACAGGAATAACCCGTCAGACAGAGTTCCGGGGTGACCATCACCTCCACGCCCTTACCTTCGGCCTGAGCCAGCAGACTCTCTATCTGCAACACGTTATAGTCCACATCCGCTACCCTAACGATAGGTACGGCTGCTGCCACTTTGACAAATCCGTATTTCATAAGCATTCATATTATGATTGTTAACGATTCTTGTGATTGAGAAACCAGCGATGGGTATATTGATAGAGCAGCAACGCTGCCACCACCAGTCCCAATACCCAATACAACACCAGTTCGCGATCCTTCTGTAATGCGGCATAGCCGATACCTATGCCAAAGGCCAGGCCACTCTCCCACCCGAGCATATACGTAGACTGCGACGTACCACGCTGACAATGACGGCTCAGTTTGATGAAGAACAACAGGAAGCGTGAACCGATGACACCTAATGCGAAGCCCATGAACAGCGGCGACACATAGCCTACCACCGCCTGACTGCGCGTCAGCGACATGAGCAGGGCGGCAATGGCGAGCACCAGTCCCGACACCACCTCACTCTTCAGTTCTGCCTCACGGAATACGAAGCGCTGCGCCAGGATAGCCATCAGGAAACCCACCATCATCATCGAATAGAACTGCAACGTGAGCGGCAGCGACAGCACCAGTCCGGCAGCAAGGGTGATGAGCAACAGGTTGACAAACAGTACGAATCCCTGCGGCAGGAAGAAACGGTCCAGGCTCACGCTGTACAGATGATCCTCAGGTGCCCGGAAGGGGAAATGCACCAACAAGATCAGGATGACAGCCAACAGAGCGCACCCGCCAGCCACCAACAGCACGATGGGGAATCCCAACTTCGGTCCGATAATCAATGCCGACATCGGCCCTAACGAGAGGGAGAACCTGGCAAACCACGAGGCTGCATGATTCGCCTCCGTACGTTGGAACGACTCGCTGGTATCGATAATCAGGGTACTGGCCAAAACCATCTGTGCCAGTCCGAAGGCAGCACCAAATAGCACGCGCAGCACCAACAGCAATGTCAGGTTACCTACATTCTCTTCTGAACCGTCCAAGAAATAGAACATCCCCAGACACGCCATCATCAGCAGCACAGCCCAGACGCACACCATGTTACGACGGAAACGCTGCACAAGATACGAGGTAAAGGCTCCCAGCAAGAAGAGTCCCACACCAAAGGCACCCATCACCCAACCCGTCTGAGTCATGTTCAGATGCTGCGACGACATCAGCCACTGGGGCATCGTCGGAATCAGCATATAGACCGACATCGTGAGCAACAGGTTGGCAAAGGCCATACGCCAGAAATCATGATGCCAGAGACGGATATGTACGGGTGTATTCTGCGAATTCATAACAGTCTTTTTAAAGTCTCATAGTCCATCTTCCGGTAGTCAGCAATCTGCATGTCCGAGAGGGGTGCGATACGTTCTACGGCATTGGTGGTAGCCACACCGACCACCTTCATTTGGGCAGCACGTCCAGAGCGCAAACCATTAAAACTATCCTCGAACACAATACATTCACCAGGCTGTGCTTCAAGCCTTTGCGATGCTTTGATATAGCAGTCAGGATCAGGCTTGCTGCGCTCGAAATCCTCTGAGGTGAGGATGGCGTCGAACAACTCTTTGAAGTTCGGTTGGTACCTATACACACTCTCCATCTTCGGGACGTTACTGCTGGTCACCACAGCCGTACGGACGCCATGACGGTGCAGGTCGGCAATCAGTTCCTCAAAGCCCTCGATATAGTCATAGTGCATCTGTTGCTCATAGGCATTCAGACGCTCAGTAATTGCAGCCTGCTCTGTCAAAAGAGGGCCATTGAACCACTGGTCATAAATCTCCGTTAGCGTCATCCCCTTGATCTCGTTCTCCAATCCCGGATGCTCAGGATGGTACCTCCGGCACTGGCTACCCCAGAACACAGAGTACTGCGGTTCCGTGTCGAACACCACACCGTCGAGGTCGAAGAGGGCTGCTTTCAGAACGTTTTCCTTCATTTGCATGCAAATATGGGTGCAAAATTACAACTTTTTTACGATTTCCTTGCCTATTTCCCAATTTAAGTGTATTTTTGCACATATTTTTCTGAATAAGACCACTTTTAACATGAAGAAATTCACATTTACCGTCTTTATGGCCTGTTTCTTCCTGGCCTGTTCTACAGAGGTCGAGGACACCATCGTCTTCGACAACGTCACCGCTGACAAGGAAGTAAAACTGTCTAACGACGAAAACTCACCCGTCTGCGCCGTTCACCTGCAGATAGCCACCGCCACCGAGGAAAACGGACATAAGGCTGAAGTTGTCAACCGCATCATCCAGAAGCAACTGCTCAATATGGAGGAACTCACCATGCAACAGGCTGCCGACTCGTTTGCCAACACCTATACCTCTACCTACCTTCGCAACCTCCTGCCCCTCTATAATCAGGATAGAGCCGACACCACCAAACGCATCTGGTACGAATACCACTACGTCATTACCAGCGAGGCCCGTCAGGGCAGTAAAAACACGATGGCCTTCATCGCCACCACAGACTACTACGAGGGCGGTGCCCACGGCGTGAACCAGCGCACCACTATGAATTTCGACATGCAGACAGGTCGACTGATGGGACTTAACGACATCTTTGTGCCCGGCTACGAGAACCTGCTTACTGCCGTACTCCAAAAAGCCCTCTGCGAGAAGGTTGGTGTCGCCGACATCTCCAACCTGCGTCAAAAAGGCTACCTTGTGGGAATGCAGATGTTCCCCACGCAAAACTTCATCCTCGAAGATGAGACCATCACCTTCATCTACAACCCCTCCGAGATTGCGCCCCACACCCTTGGCGAAACCGAACTCGTCATCCCCCTGAGCGACCTCGACCAGATTCTTCGTAAAGAGAACAACGCATGATAACCCTCATAGAGAAATACTTCCCCCACCTTACCGATGTCCAGCGACAGCAGTTCCTGGCACTCGATGCCCTCTACCGCAACTGGAACGCCAAGATCAATGTCATCTCGCGCAAAGACATCGACAACCTCTATGAGCACCACGTGCTCCACTCATTAGCCATCGCCAAGACCATCCAGTTCCGTCCTGGCACACAGGTACTCGACTTCGGCACGGGTGGCGGTTTTCCTGGCATTCCCCTAGCCATTCTCTTTCCCGAGGTGCAGTTCAAACTCATCGACGGCATCGGCAAGAAGATCCGTGTGGCTCAGGAGGTGAGCAATGCCATCGGCCTCACCAACTGCCACCCCGAACACCTGCGTGGTGAGGACGAAAAGGGCCAGTTCGACTTTGTGGTGAGCCGGGCCGTCATGCCCCTCCCCGACCTCGTCAAGATTGTCCGCAAAAACATCGCCAAACCGCAGCGGAACGCCCTGCCCAACGGCATCCTCTGTCTCAAAGGCGGCAATCTCCAAGGCGAAATACAGCCCTTTCATAAGATTGTGCAGACCACCGATATCTACACATTCTTCAAAGAAGATTGGTTCAAGGAACAGAAATACGTCATCTATCTGCCGATATGATCACCATCAAGCGTTTTACTTGTAACATGCTCGCCGAGAACTGCTATTTGGTGAGTGACGACACCCGCGAGGCTGTCATCATCGACTGCGGCGTGATGTACGACGATGAAGGCACCGCCATCACCCAGTATATCCGCGACAACAGTCTGAAACCCGTCCACCTGCTATGCACCCACGGCCACTTCGACCATTGCATGGGCAACGGACTCATCTACCGGGAGTTCGGCCTGAAGCCCGAAACGCATATGGGCGATAAGTTCCTGATGGAGAATATGGTACAGCAAACTACCGATATACTCGGCGTCGCCCTGCCCATGGAAGTGCCTCCCGTTGGCAAATATCTCACCGACAGCGACACCATCACCTTCGGCAACCACACCCTGCACATCCTCCACACCCCTGGTCATACTCCGGGTGGTGTCACCTACTACTGCCAAGAAGAGAGCATCGCTTTCAGCGGCGACACTCTCTTCCGCATGAGCATCGGACGAACAGACTTCGAGGGCGGCTCCTATGAGCAGATGCTCCACTCGCTCCAACAAGTTCTTGGCACCCTACCCCCCGACACGAAAGTCTATCCCGGTCACGGTCCAGAGACCACCATCGCCGACGAAATCCGCTACAACCCTTATATGAAATAAGGTGGGTCATAAAACATAAAAAAGCCGGGGGCTGTGATGCTCTCGGCTTTTGTTTTTGCTTAGAAAGGCAGGTCGTCGGCACTACCCTCGCCCGACGGTTCCTGTGCAGGAGGGAAGGGAGAGGTGGCAGCATCCGGCTGCGGCGGGAAAGGTGAGGCTCCCGGAGCGACACCAGCCACAGGGGCGACACCAGCCACAGGAGGCACTTGGCCACGCACGACATTATAGGCACGGATCTCATTGAACCAACGGCCATTGTACTCGTGGGCATCGATGTCGAACTGAATGGTCAGATCTTCACCATTCTGAATATTAAACTGCTTGATGCGGTCCTCGCCGAAAATACGGAAGACACACTTACGGGGATACTGACCTGGCACCTCGATGACATACTCCTGCGACATCCAAGGATTACCTGTACGGGCTGACACACCGCTGTTTGCCGGAAGCACGGCAATAATTCTACCTGTTAATTCCATTGCTTAAAATGTTTTTATTTGTTGTTTTTACTCTTTTCAGGTGGCGAAATTACTAAAAATAGTTTGAAAAATGGAATTTTCCAATGATTTTTTTGTTGATAACAACGTTTTTTTGTAATTTTGTCCTCAATAATAAATAAGGTATCAAAAACAAAAGACAACAATATCTATGAGATTTACATTATCAAGCACAGCGCTGAGCAACAAACTCTCAGCCCTTTCAAAAGTGATTAACAGCAAAAACGCCCTCCCCATCCTGGGCGACTTCGTGTTTGACATTCAGGGACAGACCCTGACGCTGACCGCCTCGGACAGCGAGAACACGATGCGCACCACCATAGAACTGACGGAGAGCGATGGCGACGGACGATTTGCCATTGGCAACCATGATGTGCTGGAGGCCGTCAAGGGATTTTCCGAGCAGCCCATCACCTTCGAGGTGAACATGGAGCAGAACCTCGTGAAGATCAGTTATCAGAACGGACTCTTCTCGCTACCCATTGAGAATGCAGACGAGTTCCCCATACCTGCTTCCGTGAGTGAGACTGCCAACAGCATTACGATTCCCAACACCCTGTTGGCAGAGAACATCAACCGCACCATCTTCGCCACCGCACAGGACGAACTGCGTCCCGTGATGAATGGTATCTACTTCGACCTGACTCCCGACAGTCTCTCCGTGGTAGCCAGCGACGGCCACAAACTGGTGCGTAACATGATATTCACCATCAAGGCCGACCAGCCTGCAGCCTTCATCCTGCCGAAGAAGCCAGCCAACCTGTTGCGCAACCTGTTGGGCAAGGACGGTGGCGACGTGACCATCCGCTTCGACGAGCGTAATGCCGAGGTGAACTACGGCGACGGCATCATCCAATGCCGACTCATCGAGGGCCGCTACCCCAACTACAACAGCGTGATTCCACAGGGCAACCCCAACGAACTGCGTGTCGACCGTGCAGGACTGCTGGCAGCATTGCGTCGCGTGCAGCCGTTTGCCAACGGCTCCAGTAACCTGATACGTTTCCACGTGGAGGGCAGCACCCTGCAACTCGACGCAGAGGACTACGACTTCTCGAAGACCGCTACTGAGCGTGTGGCCTGCGAATACAATGGACAGACGATGAGTATCGGATTCAAGGGATCGTCGTTTATTGAGATACTGAGCAACTTTGAGTGTCAGGAAGTGATTCTGCAGTTGGCAGACCCCAGTCGCGCAGGACTGGTACTGCCCTCTGAGCAGCCTGAGAACCAGGATGTGCTGATGCTGATGATGCCGATGCTGATCAATGATTAGTGACTAAATGAAACTGAATCTGACGAAGCCTCTGGTCATCTTCGACTTAGAGACGACGGGTCTCGACATCGTGAAGGCCCGTATTATTCAACTATCCTATATCAAGGTATATCCCGACGGGCGTGAGGAGCGTGGCGACATGCTCCTCAACCCTGGGGAACACATCCCTCCTTTCGTGACGGAACTGACGGGCATCAGCGATGAGGATGTGAAAGACAAGCCAACCTTCAAGCAGGTGGCTGCCCAACTGGCCAATCTCTTTGGGGGCAGCGATTTCGGAGGGTTCAACAGCAATGGCTATGATATCCCGTTGCTGGCAGAGGAATTCCTCAGGGCGGGCATCGACTTCGATTTCTCGAAATGTCGCATGATCGATGCCATGAACATCTTCCGCAAGATGGAACGCCGTAACCTGGCCGCCGCCTATAAGTTCTATTGCGGCAGGAAGATGGAGGAGGACTTCGAGGCCCACCGTGCCGACCAAGACACCGAAGCCACCTACCGTGTGCTGATGGGTGAACTCGACAAGTATGCCCCTGGAGCCAACCCCGACGAGCCGGAGAAGGTGTTGGAGAATAACATGGACTGCCTGCACGAGTTCTCGAAGATGAACAACAACGTGGACTTTGCAGGCCGCATCGTCTGGTCGGAGATGAAGGATGCCAGCGGCAAAACCGTTACCGACAAGGACGGCAAGCCTGTGATGATAGAGACTTTCAACTTCGGCAAGTACAAGGGAATGCCTGTGGCCGACGTGCTTTACAGGGATCCTGGCTACTACGGCTGGATGCTGAATGGCGACTTCACCTACAACACGAAGCAGGTGCTGACGCGCATCCGCCTACGCCAAGCACAGGGAAGGTGAGAAGGTGAGATGATGATGATGAGAAATATATGGCAGAAAAATAAATGGAGGGCAGCAGTCATTACTGGTGTCTCACTCTTTCACATTCTCACCTTCTCACCTATACACGCCCAGGAGTTGCAGATGAAGGTGACGGTGAACCACAGTAAGATATCGGGCAACAACTCGGTGTTCGACAACCTGCAAGAGACATTGGAACAGTTCGTGAACGAACGCCAATGGACGGACTTGCAGTTCCAGAGGAACGAGCGTATCCAATGCAACCTGAACATCACCGTGAACAAGTACGTGCGCGGAGATAATAAGTTCGAGTGCTCGGCCATCATACAGGCCAACCGTCCCGTGTTCAACTCCACCTACACCACCACCTTATATAATAATAAGGACAACGACTTCCACTTCGAGTTTGCAGAGTTCGACCAACTGAACTTTAACGACGAGACGGTGGACAACCAGTTGACGGCGCTCATCGCCTATTATGCCTACCTGATCATCGGGCTCAACCTCGACACCTTTTCGCCCATGGGCGGCAGCGACATCCTGCAGCGTTGCATGTATCTCGTGAACAACGCCCAGAGTCTCGGATTCCCGGGATGGAAGTCGTTTGAGGACTCGCGCAACCGCTTCGCCATCATCAACGACTACTTAGACGAAGCCATGAAGCCCTTCCGCCAGATGCAGTACGACTTCTACCGCAAGGGACTCGACGAGATGGCGAACAACGTGGAGCGTGGACGCACGGAGATCTCCACCACGTTGACAGAGAACCTGAAGAAAGCCCATTCCAACAAGCCCCTGAGCCTGTTGCCCCAGATATGGCTCGACTACAAGAAGGAGGAACTGGCCAGCATCTATAAGGGCAAAGGCACACAGAAGGAGAAGGAAGCCCTGCACGAAATGCTGATGAGCATCAACGCCTCGCAGAGTGCCACCTGGGACCAAATCACACAATAATGCTGAAACACCTCTACATCAAGAACTTTACGCTGATCGACACCCTCGACATTGACCTGTATGCCGGCTTCTCCGTCATCACGGGTGAGACGGGTGCGGGCAAGAGCATCATACTGGGAGCCATCGGACTGTTGCTTGGACAGCGTGCCGACTCGAAGTCCATCAAGAATGGTGCCGAGAAGTGCGTCATCGAAGCCCACTTCGACCTGTCGCGTTACGAGATGGAGCCCTTCTTCAACGAGAACGATATCGAATACGATGCCAACGACTGCATCATCCGACGCGAACTGACAAGTGCCGGCAAGAGCCGCGCCTTCATCAACGACACACCCGTGCCATTGACGATGCTCAAGGAACTCGGCGACAGACTGGTGGACGTACACTCTCAGCACCAGAACCTGTTGCTCAACAAACAGGACTTCCAACTGAGTGTGGTGGATATCATAGCCAACGACACCAAGGAACTGACGCAGTATCAGCAGACCTTCGCCGACTATCAGTCCGCTTGCAAGGAACTGGAGGCCCTGCGTGAGGAGATAGAGCGCAACAGGCAGAACGCCGACTTCCTGCAATTCCAGTACGACGAACTGACAGGTGCCAACCTGCAGAGCGGAGAACTGGAGGAACTGGAACAGAAAAGCGACACGATGACCCACTCCGAAGAGATCAAGGGAGCCCTCTATACTGCCGACAATGCCCTCCAAGGCGACGAACACGGAGCAGTAGAGGCCCTGCGCAATACCATCAGCGCCCTGAAAGGCATCAGCAAGGTCTTTTCTGCCGCCACCGAACTGACAGAACGGCTCGACAGCACCTATATCGAACTGAAGGACGTGGCGCAGGAGATCAGCAGTCTGCTGGAGCGCGTAGACTTCGACCCCTCGGAGTTGGAAATGGTGAACAACCGCTTAGACAGGCTCTACGACCTGCAGAAAAAATACCACGCCGACACCATCGAGGCACTCATTGCCCAGCGCGACGAAGTGCACCAAAAACTCAGCAACATCGAAAACAGCGACATGGCCTTAGAGGAAACGCAGCAGAAGGTGAACCACTTGAAGACCCGTTGCGAGAAAGAGGCCCAGACGCTCACCACGCTCCGCACCAAAGCCGCCAAGCAGATCGAGAAAGAGCTGCAGCAACGGCTCGTCCCCCTCGGTATGCCACACGTGCGCTTCTGCATAGAGATGACGAAGGAGGCACTCGGTCGCAACGGACAAGACAAGATAGGTTTCCTGTTCAGCGCCAACACCTCCACCCCACTCCAGCCAGTATCGCAGGTGGCCTCCGGCGGTGAGATCGCCCGTGTGATGCTGGCCTTGAAAGCCATGATCAGCGGTGCTGTCAAACTGCCCACCATCATCTTCGACGAGATCGACACAGGTGTCAGCGGCAAGATTGCCGAGAAGATGGCAGAGATCATGCACGAGATGGGACAGCAGGATCGCCAGGTGATCAGCATCACCCACCTGCCCCAGATTGCCGCCTTCGGCACGCACCACTATAAGGTGTCAAAGGAAGAGAGTTCGCAAGGCACCATCAGCCGTATGGAGGAACTGACCCAGACAGAACGCATCACGGAGATAGCCCAGATGCTCAGCGGCAGCGACATCAGCGAGGCTGCCATCCAAAATGCAAAACAACTGTTAAAGGTGAGAGAGTGAGAAGGTGAGAAGGTGAGAGAGTGAGAAGGTGAGAGAGTGAGAAGGTGAGAGAGTGAGAAAGTAATAAAAAAAGAAATGATGATTATGAATATAATAAGTAAAATATGTAAGGTAAAGGTTCTGGTGATTGGTGTCTCACTTTTTCACCTTTTCACCTTCTCACCTTTACAAGCGCAGCCCAGTTGGGTGAAGAAAGCCACTAAATCGGTCTTCACCGTAAAGACCTTTGCAGCCGACGGTTCACTCATCGGGAGCAGTAACGGTTTCTATACAGGCACCGACGGCGAGGCCATCAGCAACTTCACCCCCTTCAAGGGAGCCTCGCGGGCCGTCATCATCGATGCAGCAGGCAAGGAGATACCAGTAAGCGGCATCATGGGTGCCAACGACATGTACGACGTGGTGAAGTTCCGCGTGGCAGCCAACAAGACACAGCCCCTCACGATTGCCACCGACGTAGCCCCCACAGGCAGTACCGTCTGGCTGTTGCCCTACCTCGAGACGAAAACCATCAAGAGCGGACTCGTGCGCAAGGCCGAGACCTTCCAAGAGGAATACGCCTACTATACCGTCGCCATGCAGACCCCAGAGACGGCCGTCAGTTGTCCGTTGCTCAACGATGCCGGTGAGGTCATCGGCCTGATGCAACAGCCTGCCTCAGCCACCGACTCGCTCAGTTACGCCGTCAGCGCCCGTTTCGCCGACTCGTTGAAAGTGACAGGACTCAGTCTGAACGACCCGACACTACGACTGACAGCCATCAAGAAGGAACTGCCCAGTACGCTCAGCGATGCCAACCTGCTCATCTACCTGGCAGGCTCGTCGACCGACTCTGCCACCTATGCAGGACTCGTGAACGATATGATTGAGAAGTTCCCCAAGGCACCCGAGGGTTACCTCTACCGTGCCCAACTGGCAGCCGATGCCGCCAAATATGCGGATGCCGACAAAGACATGGAACAGGCGTTGAAGGTGGCACA
Organism: Prevotella sp.; assembly: GCA_017618275.1. Lineage (GTDB taxonomy): Bacteria > Bacteroidota > Bacteroidia > Bacteroidales > Bacteroidaceae > Prevotella. The sequence continues at coordinate 40,244 of JAFZUS010000019.1, read as the reverse complement.
GGAGAAAGACGATGTGCTGTTCAACTATGCCCGCATGATCTACAACAAGGATATCTACCAGAACATACAGCCCTACGAGCCGTGGACGCTCGACAAGGCCCTGACCCAGATACAACAGGCCTACGGCATCAATCCCCAGCCTGCGTACAGGCAACTGGAAGGCAATATCCTCTTTGCCCAAAAGAAGTACGACGAGGCTTATAATATCTTCACCGAACTGACCGAATCGAACTTAGACAAGGCAGAGATGTGGTACGGCGCCGCCCGTTGTAAGGAGATGCTGAAGGATACTACCGCCATGATGGCCCTGCTCGACAGCGCCGTCAACGTCTTCTCCAAGCCCTATCTGAAGCAGGCAGCCCCCTACCTCTGGACGCGAGGCAACAAACGCTTCGACCTCGGCAAATACCGCGATGCGGTACACGACTTCAACGAATACGAGAAACTGATGGGTACCCAGGTCAACGCCCGTTTCTACTATATCCGTCATCAGGCAGAGATCGAGGGTCGCCTCTATCAGCAGGCCCTCAACGACATCAACCGTGCCATCCAGTTGGAGCCGAAAGAGACACTCTACTATGCGGAAAAAGCCGCGCTCCAAGTGCGTGTCGGACAGTACGACGAAGCCATCGAGACCGCTGACGAATGTCTCGCCATCGAACCCGACGGCAGCAACGGCTATCTGTTCAAGGGCTTGGCCCAATGTCTGAAAGGCAACAAGAAAGATGGTCTGGAGAATCTCCAGAAAGCCAAAGACATGGGCGACCCGCAGGCCGAAGGACTGATAGAGAAATACAAATAACGATAATCCCCGCCGAACTGGTGGGGATTATTGTTAGAATGGCATCGGCCCGTCGTTCTGTGGCGGGATGTATAACGAATTGAAGCCATCATCCATCGGTGGCTGTTGCTCGCCGTTGATCTTCGAACCCACAATCTCACCCCCCATGTCTTTCGATTTCCGTCCGAGGCGCGAGTCCTCCGGATTCTCGAAGCGCGTGTATTCCCCACGGAATGTCAGAAGCACATCGCCCGTAGCGCCCTTACGATGCTTGGCTATGATGATCTGCGCCATGCCGTGCAGGTCGCGCCCGCTGTCGTCCTGATAGATATGGTAGTACTCCGGACGGTGCACGAAGAGCACCATGTCCGCATCCTGCTCGATGGCACCCGACTCACGCAGGTCGGAGAGTTGGGGACGCTTGCCTTCCAGTCCCTCGCGGGCCTCCACGCCACGGTTCAACTGACTCAGCGCGAGGATGGGAATGTCCAGTTCCTTGGCCAGTCCCTTCAGCGAACGGGAGATGGTCGACACCTCCTCCTGACGCGACGAGAACCGCATACCGTTGGCATTCATCAGTTGCAGATAGTCTATCATGATCATCTTCACCCCGTGCTCACGCACCAGTCGGCGCGCTTTCGTACGCAGTTCAAACACCGATAGTCCAGGCGTATCGTCAATATAGAGAGGTGCATCGAGCAACGTGTTCACCCGCTTGTCCAGGCGATCCCACTCGTCGGGTTGCAACTGTCCGTTCATGATCTTCGAACCCTGAATCTCGCAAACGTTCGACAGGAGGCGGTTCACCAACTGCTGGTTCGACATTTCGAGCGAGAAGAAAGCGATAGGCACGTGATAGTCGGCAGCGATATTCTTCGCCATCGAGAGGGCAAACGAGGTCTTACCCATCGCAGGTCGTCCGGCAATGATCACCAGGTCGGAAGCCTGCCAGCCGCTGGTGATGTCGTCGAGTTTGTGATAACCCGTAGGTACGCCCGTCAGTCCGTCCTTGTTGGCAGCCGCCGCCTGAATGGCTTTGATGGCCTGCGAGATGATCGGGTTGATCTGCGTGTAGTCCTTCTTCATGTTGCGCTGGCTCAGTTCGAAGAGCGAGCCCTCGGCCTCCTGCATCAGGTCGTCGATGTCGCTGGTCTCGTCGAAAGCCTTCGTCTCGATCACGCTGGCGAAGGAGATCAACTGACGGGCCAGGAACTTCTGGGCGATGATATTGGCATGGTATTCGATATTCGCCGACGAAGCCACCCTCGAACTCAGTTCCATGATATACGCGGGACCGCCCACCTCGTCGAGATTACCGTCCTTCGACAGCCGGTCGGCCACCGTCAACACATCCACGGGTTTCTCCTCGATGGCCAAGTCGCGGATAGCGGCATACACCATCCGGTTGCGCGGCTCATAGAAACTCTCGGGATAGAGAGTCTCACAGACAACAGCGTAGGCATCCTTGTCTATCATCAGGGCACCCAGCACGGCCTTCTCCACATCGAGGGCCTGCGGCTGCAGATGCCCGTAAGTATTGTCCACAGGCTGTTGTCTGCGGGCTTTTCGGGTATTGTTTGTATCTTGTCCTGCCATATCAATCTTGCTTTCGGGCTACAAAGATACGCATTTTTTCTGAAAAGCGATACTTTCGGGCAACTTTTTAATGAGTTATTTCCTTGATTAGTGTTATTCCAGTTTCTTACCCTTGTAGTAGGCATTGAAGTGATCTTGGCCGTAGCCGTTGCCCGTATATTTAAACGATGAGGCCATGACACCTTCCATCTTAGTGCCGCGATAGTAGACATTGAAGGAGTCTTTGGCATAGCCACCTTCCAAGATCTCGAAACTTGAGGCCATGCAACCCTTCAGTTTCTCACCGAAATAGAAAACGTTGAAGGAGTCCTTGGCATAGCCGCCACCCAGATCCACAAACGTAGAAGCCATCGCATCAATCTTCTTGTCACCGAAGTAGACGTTAAAGTTGGTCTTGAAATAACCTCTGTTCTCAGGGGCGGGCTCACCCTTCTCTTCACGCCCGTGATGATGCCAGGTAGGACGTTTTTTCAGACGGAACGTCGAAGGGTCGACATTCTCGAGCACATGGCCATTCATATACACATTCATCCGGTCTTTTGCATAGCCGCTGCCTAAATCGACGAAATTCCTGGCATCGGCCTCCATCATCACCTCATCGCCGAAAAACACGCGACCGCGATCAATCTCATACCGCTGGGCGTTACTCATCAACGTCCATCCCATCATTGTCACCACTAAAAATGACTTGAGTAAAAATGCTGTCTGTTTCATATCCTTATATTTTTTAAATGATTAAATCAACAATTCTGCTGCAAAGATAGTGTAATTTCCATAAACAGACAATAGGAAATCCCTATTCCTTTGAGGGGGATTCCCTATTTGTAGATACCTTTTTTCTTCCATACCTCTTTGTATTTGATGCCGCAAAATAAGGTAACAAATCATTGTCCGTAAACAATAAAAGTTAATTATTTCTTGTTTTTGTTGCTTGTGAACAATATTTTTGCTATCTTTGCCCCCAAAATATAGCTTTTCCGGAAGACAATTCCATTGAGAGTTTATAAATAGAAAAGGCACCCTGACGGATGCCTTTAAATTTGCCCCAACTGCGTGAGAGGCGGTTTACATTTTCATGTGATGCTATGCGGGCGGGGACTTAGCACTACCCATATACATCGACCTCTCATGGCTTACGTTCTGGTTGCAAAGTTAGTACAAATATCCTTATGTTCCAAACTTTTTAATAGAATTATTCTCTTTTGCCTTCTTTTTTTCTGATCTTATGACAGTTTCGTTTAATTTTTACCATTTATAGTACACGATGCGGACGTAGTGGCGGGGGATGCCGAAGGGGTTCCAGGAGATGTGGAGCCAGCGACATCCCCCACCCTACGATTGACGGCCTCGCAACGGAAGCCGGAGTTGATGATGATGGGGCAGCCGATGGCCTCGCGGGCAGACTCCAGAAGCATCAGGCAAAACAAATGCAATGCAATATTGCAATACTATTCTTCCTCACACATCTCATCTAACTTTGTAACTATATCCTCAGTCAGCAACGCCCCAGAGTGTCCTTTTGCCCATTCATATTCAGGAATGGCTTCCTGTAGTTTTTCAAGCGAGACGCGAGGCACCGCTCCTGGTTCCACGGAGTTCGTGACTATCATGTCTACATACATCCTCCTTTTGGTCGTTCCTGCCCAGTCGTCACCAGGGTATGGATCAGAGATGAATTGTCCGCTGAAGACAATTCCTGCCTTATCGTCGCCCACTCGCATCATAAAGAATAGGTCACCCCGTCGGGCCTCTTCCCACTCGTAGATGCTCCAATTCATACGGAACATACCGTGAACCATGTTCTCCACACATTCCTCGAAGTTCTTCTCAGTAAAGGAACTGATAGAGGGGTTCCAGCGCATCAAGTACGACTTTGCCTCTGCTGGCACAGGCACCACTTCGAAACTCACTTCCCAGATGCAACTGTCACCATCGGCATCCTCAACAATAGGCTTGCCTGCACCTTGGTAGTTAAAACGAGTACCAGGCGTCGTTTCTACGTCGATGATGCGGGTAACTAAATCGCCATCATCACTACTCAGAACCAAGAAGCTAAGCGAGTTTTTGATGGCGTAAGGAAATTCACCATTATTATAGAGATAACACCCGTGGAAAGTTGTTGGCATCTCGTCAGTCACCAATATCAGATTCCCGTCGATAGTCTCTAAAACCAGGTTCTGATTGTCCTCACTGATGTCCATGAGGATGTGCGTAATCTCACCACTCCGAACCTTGGCTATCACCTCACTATCTACCTCCAGCGTGATAGCAACCTCGTTAATGTCAATCTCCTTGTTCTTCTCTTCTTGTTTCATTTGCCAATTGTTTTTGTGATAATACTATCTGAACAAATTATTCTCTTCACCGTATATTTTTCTCTATTTCAAGAAGCCTAAGGCAAAGACCATCGGTCTCATTTTGTCCGCTAACGCTTTGTATAGCACATTAAACTCGTCCAGTTGGTTCTTTCCGTACTCTTTTGCAAGCGTCTTCATCTGATACCAACCGCAGTCCCAATTCATTATCTGATATTCAGGATTACTGCCATTGAACAACTCTCGGAACGGGAACGTAGAACGTACTATTTCATTAGCCTTATCAAGAACCGCTTGTGCTTCCAGAGAAAGGGTTATTGCCTGGAGTTTTTGATAGACGAATCGATCTTTTGCAGTTCTCGCATCGTTATAACATTCGTCCAATTGATGGTCACTTGCCAATTGTAAAATCTCATCTTTGCTCATCCAAAAGAACTCGTTGTAGATGTTCCATTTCCTGCCTTTGAACTCTATTTGCCTCAATGAAGACTGATTGCTTGAAGTATTAAAGAGTGAGAACACAATAGCATCATTTACAAACTCCTGGAATTGAGGATGTGTTTCGTCCGGAGCCAGATATTCGTCCTTTGAATTAACCCAATTTTTTTCAATAAGTTTACGAGCCGCAAACAATGATACTACACGTTCGTAATTTACAGGCATTATGGAAAGACCGTTAGCATTGGAAGAATCACAAGTTGTAAAAATCGCAACTTTAAGTTGATTTTGGTCAACGTTATTACCCATATTGGAATAACACCCCAAGGCATTCTGGTTTATTTTCGTGTTACAGTTTTTACCCTCTTTAACAGACAATGCACTTGAGAACGTCGGTTTTTCCTCTACGCTAATTCCTTTTATCTGTTTCTTTATCCATTCTTTGGCAGAATCTTTTCCATCAATATTATAGACATCCTTGCGCCCTATAGGTTGAATTTCTCCGTCAACCTCATCTATCAATTCAAAAGAGAAACTTTCTTTGTTAGCGGTTTCTCCCGATTTCCAAATAGAGAATGAGATGCCCCAACTATCTGATACGTCGGCAAAGTGGCTTGCTTTAAATTGGCATGCACTTTCAAAAGCGAATTCTTTCAAAAAGTGTTTTCTAAACACAGCCCAAGCAGGTCCTGTTAAAAATAATGGCGGAGAATATAGACCTATATGGCAGTTGGTCAGATGAAAGACCTGTTTAATTCGCATTATACGGTATAAGAATTGGGCGTATAAGTTTTTACTGGCATTATCCATACCCTCACGAACCATATTTTTCTTAACAGCCGTATCGCAAGAACCTGTTCCCTTTGTGTTGTCTGTTCCTTTACCGTAATCGCTGCTGGACGTAGCATATGGGGGATTAAGGAAGAAAACTATAGGCTTATTTTGCTTAAGAGCCTCGTAAAGACCTTGCGGCATCTTTGATTGATACTGCACAATGTCATCCGGACTCGGAATGTAATCATTCAGGAAGTCAAACTGAAACTTTGTTGCTTCAGGATTATAGTTCGCACCCATGTCCAATTCGCTTTGGAATAGTGTCGAGCAGTATAATTCACCGAAATGATAGTCACGCGTAAGATTACCTGTTCCCCAACAATTATCCCAAACAATATATTGCTCTTTCCATTCTTCACCCAACTCACGTTCAAGCATATGGTGAGCATAATCCACAAAAAGCGTCGGAGTCCAGAAATCGCCTTTCATTCGTCTGTCTGCGTCTTCAATCAGACGGTCGGCAATACTGGTCATTCTTGTCTTCTCTTGTGGCGTATAGTTCCTATCGAAATAACCGAAGAAAGACTTGAAATTGCTACCGTCCATATTCACGTTGATACCGTTGCACACGAGAATATTGGGCTTGGTGGGATGCTGGTAATAGTTGGTCTGGTCATTAAGTACCCCCATAAAGATACCCACCAAATCATGTCCGTTCAGTTTATTTTTGCCTTTTAAAACATTCTTGCAGAAGTAGTCAAAGATATTGGAGATATTATGCTCGGTTACTCTGACGTATCGCTGAATATTACATGCCAAGTCTTGTATCTTTTCGGCAACTGCCTTGAAACTGAAATTCTCATCAATGTTAAATACAAATGGATTGATGTCAGCATCATTGGCGATTTTGACAACCACTTCGGGATAGTTAAGGTGTGCTTGTGATGGAGCGGTTTCCCAATCCACTTCTTCATCCAGATATTTCAACAGGGGATTGGTCTGAAGAGCAAAACATTCGTTTTTATCCCCCACAAGGCAGACATTCGGTATAATCTTTCCGTCCAACTCGAACCTCTTCAAATACCAAATAACTTGTATGAGCACTTTTGCTTTTCCTGCTTTGTCGTTCAGCAGTTCATCCAGCTTGTACTCAATAATCAAGCGGAACTTATTGCCGTTGACAACAGGTTCCATATATCCGTCGCATTTGAACGGATAGGTATAATCGGTATTGGGGAAGTAGAGGGTCAAACCGTTCTTATACGGAGTTTCAACACCTCTTTCATCAATTACATCTTTTATAGCGTCGTAAAATTTGCTTCTGCTCATAAGTAATAAGATTTAATCAAGTTACTTTTTCGTTAAACTTGCCAATTTAGAACCGCTTGATCTCTACTCATATCTTCTTTATTATCGGTTTAAAGAACAAAATGAACTTCTCAGTATACTCTTTGAACCACTCAAATAGCACTTCATGCGATTCAGAAAGGTCGCAAAACTTGTATAGGTCTATACTCGAGGCCTTCTTGTCATCAAGTCTGCGCCAATCAAGCGGCTTGCCAATGGCAGTTTCTGCCTCCTCCTTATGCTTATACAGTTCATCAAAGAACTTTTTATCAATATCTTCTTTCATGTAAAGTTGAATTGTGATTTTCTTCTCTACTGTATTAAGAAGAAGGCTGATATGTACACCACTCCTTCCAATGGCGATGTTCGTCCAATGGTTGTAGGTGGGTGATTGCGTCTTGAACAACTTTGAAGGATGGTTACGCATATACTCACAGAAGGCTGTCCAGAATTCATAGCGGTAATTCTCCAAATCCGAATGTCCTTCATTTGATTTCTGCGACGAACTTCGAACGTCTTTCGACCAACCGTTTGGTTTGGCAATGACATTGAACATTGGAGCCGCAGGGCTATCACCAATCTTTATTAGTTCAATCTCTACACCAAAGAAGTTAAACTCTTTATCAGTTATTCGGTTCAACCAGTCTATTGCGGCACGATGTTCTTCTGTGAAATGCTCGGCTATCCAGATGATTGTGACGGCATCTAAGCCAGCAGCGTAGGTTAGTATCTGGCCGAGGTGGTTGTGATCGGTTTTCTCCAACTGATTCTCTATCAGCACATATTTGTCTGTGCCAGGGTCTACACAGAGAATGTCAGCCCTAAATGGGCCAACATGCTCTTCCTGAGCTTTCACCTCCAGTTCATTCATGCCGAGTGCGTCTGCAAGCAGAGATATATTTTCTTCCGATGCAAGCCAAGGCGTAAAGTCGCTGGCTTCGTTCTGCCAACAAGAACGTAGGTCAACCTTTGTAATCTTCGATAGTTTTATAGACGTAGCCATAAGCAATTGATAGTTTTTAGTCCCTGCAATCGTCTATCAATCGCTGCCGCACAAAGAAAGCGTGATGCCTCTCGCGCGTTAAGCTTAGGGGCAATGCGTCGGAATGCCTTGGAACCCCTGACCTGTCTACTCAAGAATGCATCACGCCGTTTGGCGTGAGCATCGCATATATTGACAGGTCAAGGCATCATTCCTGATACCCCGTCCTCTATTATTTCAGTGGCGTTTTATTCCAATTAATGTTTCCGACGCATTTTTGGCTTAACGCGAAATAATAGCGAATGCTTTCTATTAGTCCGGATTTCTCCCCGAACCGTTGGCAAAGATACATAAAACTTTGGAAAGAAATGCTCTTTGAGTGAAAAATCTGCAAAAAAGAGTCGAATTATTTGGAAGATAAGGGAAATATGCTTATCTTTGTGGCGATAAACACGTATTATTATCTTTAAATGTAAATAGTATGAAAAAGAAAAGATTAAAAAATTGTGAGAAAATGTGCCATTTATTTGGTAGTGTCGGACATTTTATCTACTTTTGCAGATGAGTACGAGACGTGAACGGGCGAAAGTCCCCAATCGTCAGACTGCAAATCAGATGGCGAGTGTGGAAATGATTCCACAACAAATAGAGGGCGGCGTATGGAAAGAGAACCTTGGAAAGTACCTTCTCGACATTTCCAAATACGTGGTGACTGGTGTGATGATAACATCCTTATTTAAGGATCTCGATGACAAGATCATTATTTACATCTGTTCATTCATCATCTCGATCTCAGCGCTGATAGTAGGATTAGTATTAACAAACAAGAAAAAGAAAGGGAATTGATTATGGGAGTTTATATTGGCTTTGTGGTAATTGCCATACCTTGCATTTTATTCCTGCTTTATTGTCTCACCCCGAGGGGTAAGCAATGGCTTCGGATGAATGGTCTTCTTTGATGGGATTCAGGTATAAATCCCGTATGTATGATTTAGCGTGCTGCCTTTTGGTAGCACGCTTTTATTTGTAGTACCCTATCTTGACGTAGTGGCGGGGGATGCCGAAGGGGTTCCAGGAGATGTGGAGCCAGCCGGGGCCTGTCAGGAGTTGGTCGGTCAGGGCGTGGTGGCGTAAGAAGTCGACAAGGCGCTGGAACTGGGCAGGATCTTTGGGGCGGATGTCGGCAGCCTGGCCTTGCAGGTGCTGGGAGCCAGCGACACCCCCTACCCTACGATTGACGGCCTCGCAACGGAAGCCGGAGTTGATGATGATGGGGCAGCCGATGGCTTGTCGGGCAGGCTCCAGAAGCATCAGGCAGCCGTAAGTCATGTTCGCCACGTGCTGCATAGTCGGTTTGTTGTCGGGGTATTTGTCCACGTTGAGGAACTCCGACAGCGTAAAGTGATCAGACAGTCTAGTTTTTTCCATTGATTTTCCGTGTGATGAGATTTACATAATAGTCGAGTCCGAAGATGCTGGCGACGAGCAGGAAGGCCTGGGCGACATAGACCAGCAGACCGTTCGACACGTCGTCGATCATGACGACCTGGTAAGAAACCAGCGCAATGCTACTCACGATGAGCAGCACGGCGCAGGCATACTGAGAGATTTTAAAGCGTTTCTGTTCCATATGATTACATCAGGGTTTGTGCACCGTAACCGCCTAAGAGTCCTGCGCAAATGGCAGCGATGATTTCCAGAATGATTCTTACAGTCTTGTTCATAATCGTTTGTTTTTAAATGTTTGTAAATGGGTTTATTATCACATCGCAAAGATACGGAATACTGCCGATGGAAGTTGTCGTTTCTTGCACTTCGCTGGGCTTTTCTGAGGTTCTTTTGAGCAACAAATCCTCGGAACATTTTGCTGTTTCGGGGATTTTTTGTACCTTTGCAGCGCAATCCCGGGGGAGGAATTCCGGATTTGCGCATGATGTCCTTGCGGCATCAGTAGTTGTTTCTCACACAATAAAAATACCACATAACAATTACACGAAGAAAACAACTACCGTATTCACGTTTCAGAAACGGGGCGTGGATATGGCAGTTTTCTTTGTGTGGGCAAGTGGTATTGCCTATTGTGTGAGAACTCCATTCCACGTCCTTCTTTATATTTATGTAGGAAATTCCCGAAAATGTTACTTCGGGATATCTTTTTTTAATCGTATTTAACTAATTTATGTATTAATGAATTTAAAGATTGTTTTATGGATCTAAGAAAGAAACTATTAAATTTGGATGATGGGCTGAATGTCTACAACCAACTTCTGAAGGACGAGGACGCCATCCTCATCCCGTTTGCCTTCTCCGTGTATGTCACGGTCTGCAGGATCAATGAACTGCTGCCCGAGTATCTGGCTGACTTGAACCGTAACGAGTGCAAGGAACCGTTCAACATCGATTTCGACAGGATGACAAGTTTGGACTACTGGATGGATAAACTCGTTAAGTTGAGGAGCGACATGGAGATGTTGGGCACGGTGCCGATGAAGGAACACGGTTTCGTGGTCACCATCCTGGGCTTCAGTCCCGAGACGACGATGGACCTCTATCGTGCCATCGAGAAGAATATCATCGACATGGTGGAGATGGTGGCTGAGGTGCAGCACATATTCACGGAAGAGCCCGTCGGTCTCTACAGGAATTTCTACCTCAGTCAGAAGGCCGACTGCGACGCCAAGCCGGTGAAAGCCCGCTACAAGCAATGGAAGCGCGAGGTGGGCGTGGTGACAACCAGTCTGCTCGAAGACAAGAGGATGCAGGAGATTGTCTGGCTTCTGGAGAAGAAGATTCTGCGATTCACTCAGCCCCCATCGAAGAGGGAAATCAAACAAGTGGACTTCGACGAGGTGAAGAATCACCTACCCGACGGCTACGAACTGACTGACGGCTTCGAGAAATGCTGTGCCCGACTCAGGCGTTATATCTCCTGGGAGGGTGATATCCTGCAAATAGACTACGACAAGTACGGCAGTTACCTGTTCCAGCACTACTATCATCTGAACGCCGCCGATCGCCAGGCCATCTTCGAACTCGACATCATGCTCGACCTGATTCACCGGGATATGAAATCACTCGGACCATCCAACAAACTGACCTCCAAGGAAGACTGTATCCGCCGCTGCATCGCCCTGCTGATGAAAGAGCAGTATGGCGACGAGCCGCTGTTCAACCAGCGCAACCATTGGCAGGCCGTCTATCGCGGTCTTGTGGATAAGAAGATCTGTCGCGATTCCGACTTCGACGGTTTCGATGCCTATATCAAGCGTGTGATGCCCGACAAGGTGAACAAGTCCTACTCCAAGGCATCGGTCAAACAGATCAGCCAGACGGTCTTCATCAAGCCTTTCAAGCAATGGAAGTTCGACCCGGCCACCTCGACCCGTAAGCCGTTCGAAAGGATGGTGGCAGTAGCCCGACGCTTTATGGAAATCTTAGAAGAACACGGATTATAACAACGAAATTAGCCACCTTCGGGTGGCTTTTTTTTACCCAGGTCTTTACCCACGCCTTAACCGTTAACCCAAGTCTTAACCCAGCGGTAAAAACCTTGCATATCTTTTGACTTGTTCGTAACTTCGCAGCGTAGTTACAACCTCGGACAAAATGGCTGAGCACGGCCCCGGGCACGAGATGAAGTACGCCTATCTATATCATCGTGCAAGTGCTAGAGGGCATTATTATAACATTATAATTATGTCAAAAGAATTAAATCCCAACCTCGAAGGTTGGAAGCGTAACACGGAATTGGCCGTGGATCTGAAAACTTTTTTGCGTAGCGACCGCAGCATGAAAACAGGTAAGGAATATCAAGGTGTGCTGCGACTGGACCATGCTGCTGATATCGACGAGTTCCGCTGCCGCGATGCTCACTACACGTTCATCGAGACCGTTCCCCAGACGGCTGAGAAGCGTAATCCGCATGTCTTCGTGGGCCGGTACATCACGGTCACCCGTAGGGATGACGGTTCGCTGCGTCCGAACTTCCGCCCGATGAAGGTTGACAGGAACTTCAGCGTCTACCGCTATGCACTCGGGGTGTTCAACGAACTGATGTGGGCGCTCGAAGACCTCGTAGAGAAATAATTCACGGGACGGGTGTGACAGTTACAGTTGTGACAATTAAAAAACGAGGGGTACACCACCCTTTATAATCCTTATAATTAATTGATATATAGATAGTTATATACTATATACAAGGGTATGGAACCCCTTCAAAAAACAACTGTCACAACTGTCATCTGTCACACCGTCCATTCATAATTCATCTAAAAAGCAGAAAATCAATGAGATACGACATTTCAAAACCAAAAGCGCCCACGATGCCAATCCTTGGCAAGGGCACAGAATGCATCAAAATCCTGCTCTCGCAGGTATCGAAAGACAACTACGAACCCTTCGTCCCGATGTTTTTCCCCGTCCTTGGCGCGCACATCAGCGGCGCAGAATTCCAGTATCCAGACAACAGTTGGAAGGAACCGACGGGCATGATGGCCAATCTCGTGGCCAATAGTGGCGACAACAAGGGCCAATTGTCACCGCTGGTGGAAGCCATCTGCCGCGATTTCCGTCAGCACGACAAGGCTGAGGAGGACAAATATCGGGAATGGCAAAAACTGGAGAAATCAAAGGGCAACAATCAGGCGAAACCCGTGGAACCCGTTGTAGCCTACCGCTTCCCGCCAACCGACACGACCAGAGCCGGATTCCTCAAGAATGCGATAGCCCTTGAGACTCAGGGTGGACTCACCCAGTACTTCAACCTGCCAGAGGTGGAGATGGCCGACCAGTTGTGTGGCAGTCACAAGCATGTGTCGCTATTGCTCCGCAATATCTACGACCGTGCCCGTGCCGGAGCCTTGCGCGCCTCGAAAGACGGTATTACAGGCAACCCGATCCTGCGGGCATGCATCACCATCTCGTCGAATCCCGACTCCACCCGCAGGTTCTATAAGTACGAGTTGACCAACGGCACGTTCGGACGTATGGTCTTTTCATATAAGCCTCGTGGCAGCCGTAGCGGTAGGATTCCCCGACAGGGCAAGTACACCGACGAGTTCTATCAGAAACTCGACGAGTATCTGGCACGCCTCGACCTCTGCAAGGGACGCTACATCATCCGCCCCCTGAACAAACTGATCGACCGTCTGGCACAGGACATGGCGACGCTGGCCGACCTGACCGACGATGACGTGCTGTTCGAGATGTCACACCGCTCGCTGGTGTCGGGATGGAAGGCAGGCTGCGTGATGTGGGTGCTCAACGGCCAGACGTGGACCAAGTCGATGGGTGAACTCGTGGAATGGCTCGTCTACCGCGACATCTGGAGCAAGATGCAACTCTTTGCCGACATGCTGGGCAAGGACACCGACCAGTTGAGCGAGGTGCAGCGTCGCGGCCCCAAGAACATGCTCGACGAACTGCCCGACAGTTTCGGCCAACAGCAGTTGGAAGCCCTGCGCACCAGTATCGGCAAGAGCGCCGAGGGTACCAGCGCCCAGTTGCGCCAATGGCTGTGCCGCAAGTTCGTGACCTACTCGAACCAGACGGGACTCTATACGAAGACAGAGGAATACTTGAATAATGCATAATTCATAATGCATAATGCACAATTATGGATAAGTTTGAATTGCAAAGGCTCCGCGACCTTCCCATTGAGGGGGTCGCAGAGCGACTTGGACTCCAAGTTACGCGGCATAAATGCCTCTGCCCGTTCCACAACGATCACCATGCTTCGATGTCGTTCAAGGTGAGCAAGAACACCTACCGCTGCTTTGTGTGCGGGGCCTCAGGCGGCCCCATCGATTTGGTGATGAAGTATCTGAACAAGGACTTCCGCGATGCCACAAAATGGCTGGCCGACGAGCATAACGTTCAATGCACAATGCATAATGCACAATGCACAATTGGTGCTGTCCCTTTGTGCAAATTCGATCCCATTCGCTATGAGCGGTTCTTTGAGCGGCCTTGGCTGTCGCCAGAGGCACGGCGGTTTCTCTTTGAGGAGCGGATGCTGGACGAGCGTGTGGTGCGCTGGTGTCGGCTCACTTCTTGGAAGGATAAGCAGGGCGTGCCTTGGTTGCAGACGCCTTACTACGACCGAGAAGGTAAGTTGATTGGCATCCAGAACCGCAACCTGGTAAAGGGTGGTTCGCCCCGATTCCGATTCCCGCAAGGGGCAGAGTGCCGCATCTACAACCTGCCTGTGCTGAACCTCCTGAAGCCCGGCGAGACGCTCTTCATCACCGAAGGCTGTTCCGACTGTTGGGCGATGCTCTCCTCTGGTCATAAGGCCATCGCCATCCCCTCGGCCACGCTGCTGAAGCGTAAGGATGTAGAACTACTCTCAACTCTACACTCTACACTTTCAACTACTTTTGGCATGTTCCCCGACAACGACGTGCCTGGTGAGCGGCTGTTCCTGCAACTGAAAGAGGTGCTGCCCTCGTTGGTGCGCCATCAGTTGCCTATTGGATGTAAAGACTTCTCGGATTACTATCTAAACATTAAACATTTCAACTTTCTGAAGTAGTTAAGTAGTCAGTAGTTAAAGAAGTTAAGCCGAATGTCTGTGGGCTGAAAACAAACGGAAAAGGTAATGGCTTAACTACAGTCCGAAAGGACGAGCGAAGCGATAACTACTTAACTTCATAACTACAAAGGAGTTGAACAAATGCGAAACTTAAATTAAACATTAATATGGATGAGTTTATTTTTCGAGCATACAGCAAGAAGGAACTGGCGCTGATGTACTTTCCCGACAGCAGCCCGCGCACGGCCGTGAGCCACCTGATGTCGTGGATTCGCCGCTGCACCCAACTATGGGAACAGTTGCAGGCGACGGGCTACGAAACCACCTGCAAGACATTCACGCCCCGACAGGTTCGCGCCATCATCGAGCAACTTGGCGAACCGTAGAAAAGTCCAGAAATCGCACGACATCGCCAGCCATCGTCAGAACGGTGGCGGCGAATGTCGTAACTTCGCGTTGTGATTTAATCACACTTGCACAGTCTTAACTTGCAGACTCCTCGAGGCAACACTTGCAGACTCCCGGGACCAACACGTGCAGACTCCCGAGGCAGCAAAACGAGACAAAAAAAATGAGTATTAACCAAACTGCCCACGACCCTGCGAAGCAGTTCCCTCGCCCTTCACGGGAGAGGGTTAGGGAGAGGGTCTCAATGATTATGATTCAGATTAAAGCAAAGCAACAGAACGTATCGTTCGAAAAGAACGTGGAGAAACTGGCATTCGTGCTCTCGGCACACCTGTACAACACCCTCGACTCCAGCAAGGTGATTGAGGAAGCAGCCAAGCGCTCGGGCATCAGCGCAGGCGTGATCAAGGCCGCTTGGGACGCAGCCGGCGAGGTGATACGCACCTGGGCTACCGAAGGTCACAACGTGCCCCTGCCCGGACTGGGCTCAATGAGATTCGGCGTGCGCTCGAAGAGTGTGCAGAACGTGGAGGACGTGAAGACCTCGCTGATTTCTGCCCGTCGCGTGATCTTCATCCCGTCGAAGGAGGTGAAGGAGGAACTGCAGGCCACCAAGATTGCCATCACCTGCTACGACAAGGACGGCAACATCGTGAAGCGCGTGACCAGCGCCGACACCAACGACGTGGAAGACCCTGAGGGCGGCGACGACAACGGAGGCGGCAACGGCGGCGGTACCAACCAGGGCGGTGGCACGGGCACCATCACGCCTGGCGGTGACGACAACGGCGGAGGCACCAACACCGGAGGCGGTGACGACAATGGCGGCGGTGACAACGGCGGAGGCGGTACGGGTTTCGATGAGGGATAAGCCTCGCGACTCTTAGTAAAAATTTAGCCGAAAGTGACAATTCTTTCGGCTAATTTTTGTATCTTTGCAGCATGATTACATTTCCCATAGCAAAGATCAACCTCGGGCTCAACGTAGTTGAAAAGAGACCCGACGGCTACCACAACCTTGAGACGGTGTTTTATCCAGTCCCCATCAAGGACGCGCTGGAGGTCTATGAGATGGCTCCCGACTTCCCCTCGGCGACGGACTGCGACCTGAAGGTGACAAACATCCACATCGAGGGCGACGAACAGAAGAACCTCGTGTGCCGCGCCTACCAGATGCTGAAGCAGGACTTCCCCACCCTCCCGCGCATACACGCGCATCTATATAAAGGTATTCCCACGCAGGCCGGCATGGGCGGAGGCTCGAGCGACTGCGGCTACATGATCACGCTGCTCGACGAGATGTTCAACCTCGGACTGACTGAACACCAGATGATGGACTATGCAGCGCGACTGGGTGCCGACTGCGCCTTCTTTATCCTGAACAAGCCTTGCTATGCCGAGGGTATCGGCGAACGGTTGCAGCCCATCGGTCTCAGTCTGAAGGGTTGGTATCTGGCTGTGGTGCGACCAGCCATCCCCGTACCTACGAAGGAGGCTTTTTCGCTGATCACCCCGCAGCACCCCGCACGCAACTGCCGCGACATCGTGATGCAGCCTGTGGAGACGTGGCGCGAGGCTCTGACCAACGATTTCGAGAAGAGTGTCTTTACGCTCCATCCGGAGATAGGGGCCATCAAGGACAGGCTCTACGACCTCGGAGCCACGTATGCGGCCATGTCGGGCTCGGGGTCGTCGCTCTTCGGACTCTTCCGCCAGCCCGTGAGTCTCGAGGAGTTCAACGACGAAGGGACGTTTAAAACAATCATCCCGCTCGACTGAGCGGGATGATTGTTACTGTATGCCGTCTTCGCGAAGTTTCTGCTGCCACTTCCAGGCACTCTTCAGCACTTCCTCGGTCGGCGTGTCGGCCTTCCAACCCAGTACCTTGTTGGCCTTGTCAACATTACCCCACACCTGTTCGATATCGCCCTCGCGACGGGGAGCGTAGGTCCAGTTCACTTTTACACCAGTAGCCTTCTCGAAGCCTTCCACCACCTCGAGGGTAGAGAGTCCGCGACCCGTACCGATATTGAATATCTCGACGGGGTCGGTGTCAGGCTGGTCGAGCACGCGCTCCATCGCCTTCACATGAGCCTTGGCCAGATCGACCACGTAGATATAGTCGCGGATACAGGTCTTGTCGGGCGTGTTGTAGTCGTTGCCGAAGATCTTCAACTGTTCGCGGATACCCATCGCCGTCTGGGTGACAAACGGGATCAGGTTCATGGGCACGCCATTGGGCAACTCGCCGATGAAGGCAGAGGGATGCGCACCAATAGGATTGAAGTAGCGCAGGATGATGCTCTTGATGGGCGCGCCGCTATGGATATAGTCGTGGATGATCTCCTCGTTGATCTGCTTCGTGTTGCCGTAGGGGCTCATGGCCTTCTGCACGGGCGCATTCTCCGTGACGGGCAGGTTCTCCTGCGAGGGCTGGCCGTAGACGGTGCACGACGACGAGAAGATGATACCCTTGACATCATACTGGGGCATGAGTTCCAGCAGGTTGATGAGCGACACGAGGTTGTTGCGATAGTACATCAGGGGCTTCTCCACACTCTCGCCCACAGCCTTCGAGGCAGCGAAATGGATGATACCCTCTATCTTCGGGTATTTCTTAAACACACCCTCCAGGGCCTCCTTGTCGCAGCAGTCCACCTTCTCGAAGGCGGGTTTCTTGCCCGTGATCTTCGCAATGCCGTCGAGCACGTTCAAATTCGAGTTAGAGAGGTTGTCGATGATCACCACCTCATAGCCTGCCTCTTGCAGTTCTACGGTCGTATGGCTCCCGATGAAGCCCGTACCGCCAGTTACCAGAATTGTCTGTTTCATACGTTTATCTTTTTTGTTGTGTTATTAATCAAGTCCGAACAGGATTTTCAGGCCGCCGTCGACTCCCGAGAAGCCCATGAAGGCCAGCGAGAGCAGTCCCGCAGAGACCATCACGATGGCCATACCCTGCATGCCCTTGGGAATCTTTACCAACTCCAACTGCTCGCGCATACCGGCGAATACCGTCAATGCCAGACCGAAGCCGATAGCCGTCGAGAAGGCATAGACCACGCTCTGGAGCAGGGAGAAGTCCTTCTGGATGACGAGGATGGCCACACCCAGCACGGCGCAGTTGGTCGTGATGAGCGGCAGGAAGATGCCCAGCGCCTGATAGAGGGCTGGCGACACCTTCTTCAGGATGATCTCCACCATCTGCACCAACGAGGCGATGACGAGGATGAAGGCGATGGTCTGCAGGTACTGCAGGCCGAAGGCGTCGAGCACATACTTTTGTAAGAGCCAGGTGACGATGGTGGCCAGCGTCAGCACAAAGGCGACGGCAGCCGACATACCCAGCGAGGTATCTATCTTCTTCGACACGCCCAGGAACGGGCAGATGCCCAGAAACTGCGACAACACGATGTTGTTCACGAAGATGGCGCTAATGAAAATCAGAATATACTCCATTTTTTTTTATTTTTTTCTAGGCTTTCCTAATTTTATTCACGATAGCGATGAGAAACCCGAGAGTGATAAAAGCCCCCGGGGGCAGCACGAAGAGCAGGATGTTGTAGGTCTCTGGCAACAGGGTGAAGCCGAAGATGCTGCCATTACCCAGGAGTTCACGGCAGATGCCGAGCAGCGTCAGACCCAGCGTAAAGCCCAGGCCGATACCGATGCCGTCGAAGAGCGAGGCTACGGGCGAGTTCTTGGCTGCGAAAGCCTCAGCACGTCCGAGGATGACACAGTTGACGACAATCAACGGGATGAAGAGTCCGAGGGATGCGTCGACCTCAGGCAGGAAAGCCTTGATGACCATCTGCAGGATGGTGACAAAGGCGGCAATCACCACGATGAATACGGGGATGCGCACCTTGTCGGGGGTGACAGACTTCAGACTGCTGATGACGACATTGGTGCAGATGAGCACGGCCATCGTGGCCAGGCCCATCGACAGTCCGTTAATAGCGGAAGTGGTCGTGGCCAGCGTGGGACACATACCCAACATCAGGACGAACGTGGGGTTCTCCTTGACGATGCCGTTCTTGATGATTTGTATTGCGTTCATACCTTATTCCTCCCTCTATTGTTGTTTCGTGGCACCCGTCTGGGCATCGACGGGCGTCACCTTATAAGCGTTATAGGCATTGTTGACGGCCAACAGGAAGGCGCGGCTGGTGATGGTAGAGGCCGTGATGGCATCCACCTGACCACCGTCCTTCGAGACGGTCAACGGTTCTTTCGGGTCCTTGCCGATGATGTCGCCCTTCCCACCTTTCTGGAACCACTTGTCGGCCTTGGCACCCAGACCTGGTGTCTCAGCATGTTCCAACAGCGTGTAACCCAGGATCTTTCCTTCTGTATCGAAGCCCACGAGCACTTTCAGGTCGCCGCCGAAACCGCCGGTGGTACTCTCGACGGCTGCGCCCAGATCCTGCTGTTGGGCATCCTGGATCTGATAGATGATATAGGTGTGTTCCTTGCCCTTGGCATCGTTCTGACGCACGGTGTCGGTCTTGCTGACCACCAGGTCGTCGCAGACCATCACCGTCTTGATACCATCGGCAAGGGCTTTTTCTTTCTGCTGGGCGATGGGGCCTTCGGTGAGGTGGTTCACATAGGCCAGGATGCCGCCCATGACGACAGCCACACCCGTGAGCACCAGCACCATATTCGTTAAAGATGATTCGAGTTTTTTCATAACCTTACCTTTTTACTTTCGCCGGCACCTCACCGAAGCGCTTGGGTTTCACATAATTGTTGATCAGCGGCGTCATCGCATTCATGATGAGAATGGCGAACGACATACCCTCAGGATAGGCCCCCCAGTTACGGATGACAATCGTGAGGAAGCCAATGGCGATACCATAGATGACCTGTCCCCTCGGCACCATCGGTGAGGTGACATAGTCCGTCGCCATGAAGATGGCACCCAGCATCAGACCACCGGAGAGAATCACCGATACAGGATCGGCATAGGCGGGATTAGCCAGATGGAGCAGACCTGCAAAGACGAACACCGTGGCGATGATCGACACAGGGATATGCCACGTGATGATCTTCTTCCACAACATATAGGCCAGACCGATGAGCAAAGCCAAGGCACAGATCTCACCCATGGCACCTGCGCCGTCAGGATGATTGCCGAGGAACAGACTCAGCGAGTCGGGCACCTGGTTCAAGATAGAGGCATCGCCACTCTTGATGGCATACTTCATCAGGGCCAACGGCGTGGCACCCGTCTCTGCGTCGAGATAAGCCCAATGCTGTCCTACCTTCGGCCAGGTGGTCATCTGGGCAGGGAAGGCCACGAGCAAGGCACAACGACCTACCAATGCAGGATTGAAGAGGTTGTTGCCCAGACCGCCAAACGTCATCTTACCCACGCCAATGGCGAAGAGCGCACCGATGAGGATAATCCAGACGGGGAGGTTCGACGGCAGGTTGAAGGCCAGGAGCACACCCGTGAGGATGGCCGAGCCGTCAAGGATGGTCAGGCGCTCCCGTTTCAGGATATATTTGCTGATCGCCCACTCGAAGAAGACGCAGGCGGCCACACTCGTTGCCGTCACGATGACAGAGCCCAGACCGAAGAAATAGAACGACATGAGCAGGGCTGGTATCAGGGCGATGATCACGCCGTACATGTTGCGCTCTATCGTATCGGTGCCGTGGGCGTGTGGCGAAAGTGATACAATTAGTTTTCCCATATTCTGTTACTTTGCATTTCTGTTACGGATGATACCCATCACGGTCGTCTTACCCACACGGATATTGTCGAGCAGCGGACGATGGGCAGGACAGTTGAACTGGCACGAGCCGCACTCGATACAACTGATAATCTTCTCATGCTCAGCGCGTTCCCAATGTTTCACCTCTGAGAGTTTGGCGAGCAGATAAGGCTCCAATCCCATCGGACAGACACCTACGCACTTGGCGCAGCGGATACAGGGCTCCGGCTCCTTGCGACGGGCCTCATCGTCGGAGAGGATCGTCACGGCGTTGGTTCCTTTGCAGATAGGCACCTCGACAGATGTCAGCGCCTTACCCATCATCGGACCACCGGCCAACAGTTTGTTGTCGCCCTCAGGCATACCGCCACAGGCATCGATGAGATCCTTCATCGGCGTTCCCATACGGACGAGGAAATTACCCGGGTTCTGCAGTCTCTTGCCTGTTACGGTAGTGTAACGCTCGAAGAGGGGTTTGCGCTTCATCACCGCCTCATAGACGGCGAAGGCCGTTCCTACATTCTGCACGATGGCTCCCACATTCACGGGGATGGCAGGAGGCGCAGGCACCTGACGCTGGATGACGGCATCGACGAGTTGTTTCTCACCACCCTGCGGGTAGCGCTGCTTCAAGGGCACTACTTCGACGTGATATGTCGAAGCACTAAACTTCTCGGCACACTTCTTCGTGAGCAGTTCGATGGCGGCGGGCTTGTTGGTCTCGATACCGATATAACCCGTATTCACCTTCGCAGCCATCATCAACAGTTCCAGGCCTACTAGTATCTCGTCGGCATGCTCCATCATCAGACGGTAGTCGGCTGTGATATAAGGCTCGCACTCTACGGCATTGATGATCACGCACTCGGCCTTAGCCGTTGGCGGAGGGGTGAGTTTGATAAACGTGGGGAAACAGGCACCACCCATACCGACGACACCCGCCTCTTTGACACGCGAGACAATCTCCTCGGGAGTCAGTTCGGGGTGGGCCTCGACAGTCTCCAACTTGTCGGAGCGGTCGATGGTATCTTCCCACTCGTCGCCCTCCACATTGATGATAATAGCCGGTTTACGATAGCCCGTCGCATCGATGGCCGTATCAATCTTAAAGACCGTACCACTCACCGACGAAAAGATCGGGGCCGACACGAAACCGCCAGGCTCGGCAATCTTCGTACCCACCTTCACCTTGTCGCCTTTCTGGACAACGGGTTTGGCGGGTGCACCAATATGCTGACTCAAGGGGAAGATAGCCTGCTTGGGCAGGGCTGCCGCCTGAGTGGCGACTTCATGAGTCAGTTTGTTTTCCTCCGGGTGGATACCACCCATTCTGAATGTTCTGGCAATCATACAGTTTCCTCCTTTCTGTTAGGCTGAGCCGGAGTTTCCGGGATTTCCGGAGTTTCCGGTTTCGGCTTTGGAGCCGGGAAATTCACGGCGACGATGGCATGTGTCGGACAGGCCTTCTCGCACTTCCGACACAGACGGCACTTGTCGGGGTCGATATACGAGAGGTTGTTCTCTACGGTGATGGCACCGAAGGGACACTCCTTCTCACACTTGCCACAGCCGATACACGACACCTTACAGGCTTTCATCGAGACGGCTCCCTTGTCTTTGTTGACGCAGGAGACATACACTCTCCTACCCTTCGGCCCCTTCTTGCGGAGTTCAATAATGCCACGCGGACAAACCATCGCACAGGTACCACACGACATACACTTATCCTCGTCGACCTCGGCAATACCCGTCTCGGGGTTGATATGGAGGGCATCAAACTTACACACCTCCACACAGTCACCACAGCCCAGGCAGCCAAAGCCGCAGGCCGTCTCTCCGGCACCACAGGCATGTACGGCCGCACAGGTACGGAGACCGGCGTATTCAGCAATCCTCGGACGATGCTCACAGGTACCGTTACATCTCACTACGGCCACCTTCGTCTCACCGTTGGCAACGGCCATTCCCAACAGGTCGGCCACCTGTCCCATCACTTCTGGACCACCCACAGGACAAATCAGACCCGCAATGGAACCGGCATCGGCACCTTTCACAAGTGCATCAGCCATACCGCCACAGCCCGGGAACCCGCATCCGCCGCAGTTGGCACCAGGCAACAACGCAGTCACCTGTTCGGTACGGGGATCCTCATAGACCGCAAACCTCTTGGAGGCGACAAACAGCACGACAGCGGCTATCAGTCCGATGGCTCCAAGGGCAATGACTGCAATCAAGATAAAATTCATAAACCTATTTCGTTTTTGTTCTTACTCCTATTCTATTTGGAAGGACACCTGCTGGCGGATGCTTTTACGACACAACCAAAGCAGGAAATAATAAGGCAGCAATGATCCCAAAGACACCAAGGCTGCCACACCTTCGTTATCCGTCAGGTACAAGCCCACCACCAGCACAGTTATGAGCAACAGGAACGGCAGTCCGAAACCCAGCAGCAACGCCTTGTTGGCCACCTCGCGCGAGGCCCATACCGTCACCTCCTGTCCTGCCCTGTACTTTGCTGTGTCACAGCAAAATACATCCACGATCTTCTCCTTCGATTCCGAGGCATTGCAATGACCGGCCACCTTACAGGCCGCACAGGCAGAAGTCTGGAGGATACGCACCTTGACACAATCGCCCTCGATACTGTCAACAACACCCGAATGTGAGATCTTACTGCTCATGGAATTCTTCTGTAGACCTAACGATGTGCAAAGGTACGAATAAATCAGGAATTAGAGATTAAGTATTAAGAATATTTTCAAAAAAAAGTCGTAATCGTTTGTTGTTTCGGAGATTTTTTATACTTTTGTGCCGTAATTGCGACACTAGAAAGATGAAAGCGACAGAACAGACACTCCAGCAGATTGAACGCGCTATCCGCAAGATAAGCGAAAAGTTCCCCAAGACTGACGAGGCAACGCAGATGACAGACATCCATCTCCGCGTCACTCAGGAGTCGGGCGAACTGATGGCCTTCGACGATGACGACAACGAACTCAACAGATGCATCGTTGAGCAATGGATAGACAATAAGGACGACGATTTCTATGAGCAGATCGTCCCTGTGCTGCGCAGGTGTCTCGACAAGCAGAAGCAGATCATAGAGAACATGTCGATCCTCAAGCCCTACTCGTTCGTGCTGGAAGACGACGACAAGGAATCCATCGCAGAACTGTTTGTCGTCGACGATGATGTCGTCATCATCGACCCCGACCTGATGGAAGGCCTTGACAAAGACCTCGACGATTTCCTCGACAAACTGCTGGCCGACTAAAACAGCGGCTTGTCTTCATAGTCTATCTCATCGTCTTCCTCGAAATGACGGGAAGGATCGATATGATAGACCCTTTGCACCTCAGCCTTGAACTTGCCAGAATAATCCGTCAGACGAATCTCGTAGTCACTGGTGATGACAAAGTCCTGAATCAACTGATCCTCAGGATCGGCCAGTTCATTCTCCTTGGCATCCTCCTTGCTGGTGGCGTAGAGACACAGTTTGTCGACGGGCATATACTCATCGTCGAGCGAATAGAGCCAGAGTGAATAGAGGCCGTCGCCCTCGTCGGCAGCCAGGATCATCAGTCGTGCACCTGCCGTCTCCGGGATGGAGATGGCCTTCGGCTCGATACGACCTTCCAAACCCATAAACGAGGCCAGTTCGGCAGGCACCACCTTATAGCCCGGCAGGAACTTCACGTAGTCCTCTGAAAAACGGATGGGTAATGTCTGGATGCCCAGACTGTCGTAGAACAACTGCACGGGACTGACGTCACGGTCCAGATGGATGCCCTGCGCCTCCAGTTTCTCCTTAGCCTCCAACTTGGCGATACTGTCAAGTTTATGCTGCATCTGTTCCGGCGACAGACCACGATTCTTACAGGCTCCTAACGCCAGCACAGCCAGCACCACGATGCCAAAAACACTCTTTTTCATAACTTGACCTTCTTTTTGACGATCTTACTCTCGTTCTGCAAACGGTTGAGGGCACTTACCACATAAGTATATTTCTTCTTGCCGTCTGCGTAAGGCAACTTATAATAGGTGGTGGCGGTGATGGCGACAATCTTCGAGGGGTCGCTGGTATCCACCTTCTCACCAGGAGCGAAACGATAGACGACATACTTATCGGCCGTATCCTGCCAGTCCTTACCCTTCGGGGCCGTCCAGAACAACACATAACCGTCGCTCGTCCATATCGGTTTTACCTTTGTCACCTTCTTCGGAGCCTTGTCGCTGATAAACGACATCGAGGGCTGCAAGGCAGGATAGCGCCAGTAACTGTTCCTGAGGGCTGTGCCGTAGTTACCCACATTGTCGACGGCAGCCTTGGCATACCAGAGGACCGTTCCCTTGACGGCTGGCAACTGACGGTGCAGACGCATCTTGGCAGGCAACTGGTGACTGTTGGCATTCTGCGGATCAGGATATTTCACCGTCCGCTCCACATCCTCGCCGATAATCAGGGGACGACCTGAGGCATGCTGACTCCACCATATAATTAGCGTCTCATAGTCGGCGGCCTTGTTGCCGATCTCCCAATAGATCTGCGGCACGTTGTAGTCGAGCCAGCCGTTGTTCACCCACAACAGGATGTCGGCATAGAGGTCGTCGTAATTCTGCGTGCCGTTGGTCTCGCTGCCGATTGGCGAACTCTTCTTGTTACGGTAGATGCCGAAGGGCGAGATACCCACCTTCACCCAGGGCTTCGTGGCGTGGATAGTCTTATAGAACTGCTCGATAAACAGGTTCACGTTGTATCTGCGCCAGTCGCCTATGTCCTTGATACCATTATTATACTGTCTGAACTGCTCGTCGTCGGGGATATTCTCACCCTTCACGGGATAGGGATAGAAGTAGTCGTCCATGTGGATACCGTCCACATCGTAGCGGCTGACGATATCCTTCGCCACCTCACAGATATAGTCGCGGTTCTCGGGAAGGCCCGGATTCAGGATGAAGAGGTCGTCGTACGAGAAACAACTCATGGGCTTGCGCACGGCGATATGGTTGGAGGCCAACTGCTTCGTGGTCTTTGTCTTCGCACGATAGGGATTGATCCACGCATGCAGTTCCATGCCCCGCTTGTGGCACTCGGTGATCATCCATTGCAGAGGATCCCAATAGGGACTCGGAGCCTGCCCCTGCTTGCCTGTCAGGAAACGGCTCCAGGGTTCCAGT
Organism: Prevotella sp.; assembly: GCA_017618275.1. GTDB lineage: Bacteria > Bacteroidota > Bacteroidia > Bacteroidales > Bacteroidaceae > Prevotella. The sequence continues at coordinate 14,167 of JAFZUS010000019.1, read as the reverse complement.
TTACTCTCGTAGAGCGCATCGCACTCCGGACGCACCTGGAAGATGATGGTATTCACTCCGTCCTTCTGCAACTCGTCGAGTTGGTAGGTCAGCGTCTGCTGCATCTTCTCCGTCCCCATGCCCTGGAACTGTCCGTTCACACATTGGATCCACGCCCCGCGCATCTCCCGTTTCTGGGCTTCTGTCGCAACTGTCAGCACCAAGGCCAACAAAATCAATATGGTCTTCTTCATTCTGTTTCTTTATATGATATTTTTTATTCTTCCCATAAGTTCGGTTTGTTTTTTCTGGCCTCCTCCAACGAGAGCAGTTGTTGCTGTTCCTGCTGGTATTCCTCGCGCAGATGTTCGTATTTCTCGTCGAGTTCACGCTCTACGGTCTCTTCCTCCGTCATCAGTTTGGCGGCTACAAGGGCATTCTGCGAGGCATCCTTCATCCACACCACAGGACCGCCATAGACGGGCGCGATCTTCAGGGCCACATGCAGTTCGCTGGTCGTGGCGCCACCAATCATAATCGGTATCTGCAAACCGGCCTTCTTCAGTTCTGAAGCCACATTCACCATCTCCTCCAGACTCGGCGTAATCAGACCGCTCAGACCAATCATATCTACATGCTCTTCCTGAGCCTTGCGGACAATCTGCTCCGCAGGCACCATCACACCCATGTCGATGACCTCATAGCCGTTGCAGGCCATCACCACGCTGACGATGTTCTTGCCGATGTCGTGTACGTCGCCCTTGACAGTAGCCAACAGCACCTTACCCGCACTCTTGCCACCTTCTTTCTTGTCGGCTTCGATAAAAGGCTGGAGAATACTCACGGCCTGTTTCATCGTACGGGCGGTCTTCACCACCTGCGGCAGAAACATCTTGCCTTCGCCAAACAGTTTGCCGACGGTATTCATGCCCGCCATCAGCGGCCCTTCGATGATATCCACCGCATGGGGATATTTTTCCAAGGCCTCCTTCAGGTCGGCCTCCAGGTTATCGCCGATACCCTTGATCAGAGCGTTTTGCAAACGCTCTTCTAATGAGTAATGAGTAATGAGTAATGAAGACTCGGCTTTGCCGCTTGCTACCGAAGGGACGCAAGAATTATGATTACCTTGCACGCCCTCCTTGGCTAGGTTACTCTCGCCCTTGGTGTAATCATAATTACTAATTACTAATTTCTCATTACTAATTAAATTAGCAAGTTCTATCAACCGCTCCGAGGCATCCTTCCTGCGATACAGGATGGCATCCTCAATCGTCTGCAGTTGTTCTTCAGGGATATCTGAGTATATCACTCGTGTTGAGGGGTTTACAATACCGAAGTCCATACCCGCCTTGATGGCGTGATAGAGGAAGACGGCATGCATGGCCTCACGGATATAGTTATTCCCTCGGAACGAGAAACTCAGGTTGCTGACACCCCCGCTGACGTGTGCGCCGGGCAGGTTCTTGCGTATCCATTCCGTCGCACGGATGAAGTCGGCAGCATAGGCATCATGCTCTTCCATACCTGTGGCAATGGCAAGGATATTGGGGTCGAAGATGATATCCAACGGATTCATCCCCACCCGTTCGGTCAGTATCTTGTAAGCCCGCTGGGCTATCTCTATCCGTCGTTCGTAACTGGTGGCCTGTCCCTCCTCGTCGAAGCACATCACCACCACGGCAGCCCCGTAGCGCATGGCATCCTCGGCATGGGCTATGAACTTCGCCTCGCCCTCCTTCAACGAGATGGAGTTGATGATGCTCTTGCCCTGCACGCACTTCAGACCGGCCTTGATCACCTCCCAGTCGGAAGAGTCGATCATCACAGGCACCTTGGCAATGTCGGGCTCAGCGGCAATCATATTGAGGAAGGTCTGCATCTCCTGCTTGGCGTCGAGCAGTCCGTCGTCCATATTGATGTCTATCACTAAGGCTCCGTCCTCCACCTGTTTGCGGGCGATGGTCACGGCCTCGTCGTAGTTCCGCTCCTTGATCAGTCGCAGGAACTTTCGCGATCCGGCCACGTTACAACGTTCACCAACGTTGGTGAAGGTTGTGGAGCGTGGAGTGAGGAGTTCGAGACCAGAAAGCCACATATCCTGAGGTTTCTCCACTGGAACATGAGGTTTTTTCCACTCTACAGGTACTCTCACTCCACCCTCCTCACTCCTCACTCCTCGAACCAACGGCCCGTAGGCACGGATAAACGCATCCGTCGTACCGCAACAGCCGCCGATGATGTTTACGAGTCCCTCATCGACGAGTTCTGCCATCTTCGGCGCCATCGTCTCTGCCGTCTCGTCGTAGAGTCCCAAGGCATTGGGCAGACCGGCATTCGGGTAACACGAGATATAATAAGGTGCCTTCCTTGCCAGTTCACGCAGATAGGGTTTCATCTGGGTGGCACCAAACGAACAGTTCAGTCCGATAGAGAAGACGGGATAGGTACTCACGCTGGCCAGGAAAGCCTCCAACGTCTGTCCGGAGAGCGTACGCCCCGCCAGGTCGCTGATGGTGACGGAGAGCATGATGGGCAGTTCTATACCCCGTTGCTGCATCACCCGCATGGCCGCATTGATACAGCACTTGGCGTTCAACGAGTCGAAGATGGTCTCTATCAACAGGGCATCCACCCCACCCTCCACGAGTGCGTCCACCTGTTCCATATAGGCACCCAGCAACTCGTCGTAGGTCAGTTCACGGGCCGCAGGATTACTCACGTCGGGCGACATCGAGAGGGTCTTGTTCGTTGGCCCTATCGAACCCGCCACAAAGCGGGGTTTTTCTTCTGTCGTGTATTTGTCGGCCTCCCTACGGGCGATCCGCGCCCCTTCGAGCGCCATCTCCCTCGCACAGTCCTCCAACTGATAGTCGGCCTCGCTGATACGCTGGCTACTGAAGGTGTTGGTCTCGATGATGTCGGCACCCGCCTCTAAGTAACGGCGGTGGATATCGGCAATCACGTCGGGACGGGTCAAGTTGAGCACATCGTTATTGCCCTTCATCTGTCCTTGGAAGTCGCCGAACCGCTCCCCACGGAAATCCGCTTCAGACAAGTTGTATGCCTGAATCATCGTTCCCATCGCCCCATCGAGCACCAAGACCCTCTCCCTTATTATCTCGTTAAGTCTTCTCACTTTCTCACTTTGACTTCGTCCAAATCGCTCACGCTCGGCATAACTCAAGCACGCTTGGCTCTGCTCTCGCTTAATCGCGATTTTCTCACCTTCTCATTTTCATCACTCTGTCCATCTCGCGCCGGTCCTCCTTCTCCTTCAGCGTCTGACGCTTGTCGAACTCCTTCTTACCCTTGCAGAGGGCGATATCCATCTTCGCACGACCCTTCTCGTCGATAAACACGAGGAGAGGCACAATCGTATAACCCGTCTGTTTCGTGGCACTCTCCAACTGTCTTATCTCACGCTTCGTCAACAGCAGTTTCCGGTCGCGCTTCATCTCATGGTTGTTGTACGAGCCGTAGAAATAGGGACTGATATTCATCCCCTTCACCCACAACTCGCCGTTGATCACGGTGCAGTAGGTATCCACCAAACTCGCCTTGCCGAGACGGATGCTCTTGATCTCCGTCCCCGTCAGCACGATGCCGGCAGTAAAGGTCTCGATGAAGAAATACTCAAACGAGGCCTTCTTGTTCTTTATCTGTACTGGGCTTTTCTTCCTCAGCAGTTCTTCTGTCTTATTCACTTTTTTCTATCTTTGCGAAATTCTCAAGATGGTCGTCGATGTAGTGCGCGATGTCGTCCGTCCACGCCTCCTCATTCTCCACGAACTTGTCGTCGAGGTCGTCAAACTCGGGGAACTTCTCAAACAGCGCCATAAACTCCTCCTCGGTGCAGTCCTTCTCGATGTCCTCGCGATACTTCAGCCAGAGCGTGTGCGCCTCGTAGATCAGTTTCGACAAGTCGCGCATGCCCCACAGTTTCAGGGCCTTGGCAAACGGATTCTTGAAGATAAACTCGCCCAACCCGTTGTGTATCAACTGCACAAAACCGCCGTCCATCACCTCCTCATGCAGCATGTCCCATGCCAGAAGCGTGATCTGGTCGGCATTCAGTTCTGCCATCGTCTCAGCCGTCAACTCGCCGCCGATAGCCTCACGGATAGCACCGACAAACGCCCCTACAAAGGCGTCCATCCCCTCACCTGCGGCCTGTTGCAGCCTGCTGTCTTTAACAATCACTTCTTTCATAATTGCGTGCAAAGGTAGTGAAAAACGAGCGAAATGCAAAGAAAATCTGCATTTATTTGAGATTTTTCGCGATGTTGACTACCTCGTCACATTGTTCGGTGACGGTAGGACGATGGGTGATGAAGAGCATGGTCCTGTCGGGGTAGGCAACGAAGAGACGACGGTAGAGTTCGCGCTCGGTGGGTTCGTCGAGCGAACTGCTGATCTCGTCGAGCAGGAGGATGCTGCCCGGATGCAGCAGTCCACGTGCGATGGCAATGCGCTGGGCCTGTCCCTCGCTGAGTCCGCCACCACGCTCTGCGAGTTCGGTGTCTATGCCGTCGGACAGGTCGTTGACGAAGTCGGCACAGGCGATATGCAGCACCTCATGCAGTTCATCGTCGGTGGCATCGGGCTTGGCCAGTTGCAGGTTGTATCGGATGGTGCCGCTCATCAATGTGTTTCCCTGCGGCACGAAGCACGGTTCTCCGCTTACCTCCACCCGTCCGCTGGTGGGCTCGATAAAACCGAGGATCAGTCGGAAGAGCGTGGTCTTGCCGATACCAGTCTCACCCATGATGGCGGTCTTCGTACCGGCCTTGAAGTCGTGGGTGAAGTGCGAAAGGATCTCCCTGTCGCCCGTGGCGTAGCGGAACGACACGTCGTCGAAGCGGATAACACCGTCGCTATGTTGATTACTGCCGGATTTCGAATTCGGCAGAACAGAATTCGGCAGGACAGAGGAACTGAGTTCTTCGAGGCGGTCGATGCTGGCAGTGGTGTGGATCACCGAAGGCACCATATTGAGCAACTGGAGGATGGGATGCTGGATCATGCCGACGAGTTGCAGGAACGAGGTCATCACACCAAAGGTGATAGCGCCCGAGCGCAGTTGCAGACCGCCCCAGACGAAGGCCAACAGATAACCCAAGCCGAAGACGCAGCCCATGATGAGTCTGATGACAATGGTAAACCGCAGCCGCCGCATCACATTGCCGCGCCACCGCTGCTGCATCGTGTCGAGGCGACCGGTCACCCATTGCTCCGAGCCTAAGGAGCGCAACACGGCGTTGTGCTCCATGCCCTCCTGCACCTGCATCTGGATGCGACTCTCGTCCTGTCGGATGTCGAGCGTCATCTGTCGCAGCCTACGGGCAATGAGTTTGCCGAAGACGATGGCCAGGGGTGTCAGCAACAGCAGGGCCCAGGCCAACCGCTTGTCGAACCACCGCATCAACAGGAAGGATCCGCAGAGTTGTACCATCGTGATCACCATCTGCGGCAACGTGTCGGTGGTCGTGGTGCTCACCTGTTCGATGTCCTTTGCCAGGCGCGAGGTCACGTCGCCTGAGTGCATTTCCTGACCGGTATAGAGTTGTCGGCGAAAGAGGCTGCTGAAGATCTTGAGGCGCAGGGCGTTGGTCTGTCGGATGCTGGCCGTCGTGGTGAGCCAGAAGTAACATTGCCGCAGTACGACACCGCCCACGACCGTCAGCACCAGCCACGCCACCATCCGCAGCACATCGTCGGTCGAGCCCGTGCGGATGGTCTCGTCGATGAACAGCCGACTGAGCCACACCATCAACAGACCGAGCGCGATTTGCCCGATACCAACCACGATGCGCACCGCCGTGTTCCAGCGGATACCCCGTAGGTTACACCACAACCAGGTTATATAATGCATAATTTATAATGCATAATGCATAATAAAAAAAATCATTCTATCACATCGACCGACTGCCATGAGGCGATGATGGCGGTCACGTCCTGACGGGCATCGTCGGGTGTCACATCGTATTCACCACACAACTTCTCAGCCAGGGCCTCTACGGTGAAGTCGCCCATGGCCTGTGCCTCTTTCCACAGCCAGGCCGCACTCTCGTTCAGGACGAGCAACTTACCGAAGTTAAGGGCTCCAAGACCCTCGCCCACGATCACGTTCTCGCCGCACACCTCGCGCAGCACAAATCCTTTCTTTATCCTCATATTCTCCTATAAATTGCTAAAAGATATCTTCGTATCGGACGCAGGTACCACCACAGCCGGGCTGCCCTGCGCCGCCACCAGTTGTCGATCCTGTGTTGCCGTCCTTTGGCATCCACCACGTGACTCACCCGTGCCTTGATGCCGCTGACGCGACAATGCTCCGTGCCTGACAGGTTGCCGTCGCCCATCAGCGTGACGTAGTCGCCGTCAAGACGGATGATGCGGTGCACCACATAACGGTCGCCCTCGACCCATGCCAGCGCCACGTCGCCCACCTTCGCACCGTCGGGACTCTGCAGGATGACACTCTCACGTCCACCGATGATAAAAGGCAGCATACTGCTGCCATTCACCGGCAGCGTCACGCTCACGCCCTCATCCACCATCCGTATGGCCTCCCCCAGAATCACCTCATCAGTAATCATAATTACTCATTACTAATTACTCATTACTAATTACTGATTGACAAAGTTCCGCCGCCTCCCTGTCCGGCAGGCACTCCAGATGCCACACGGGCACATTGGAGGCCAGCGCGTTCTCCGTCTGGTGCAGACCCTCGGCGATACGGGTTTCCCAACGCTTGCCGCTGATGCTTTCAACCAGCGCCACATACGCCTCAACGCCGTTCAGACGATGGATCTTGTTGTAGGGTGCCTGACTCAGCATGACGATGCCGCCCAACGGATAACTCACGTTCCTGTAACAAGGGGTCTTGCCGCTCCACGGCGAACCGTAGACCACAGCCTGACCGTCGGCACCGATACGTACCACGGGATTGTCGTCGTTCACCAATGTTGCGCCCTCGATATGCCTTACCCACAGACCGGCATGCGTGCTCTTGCCCGTACCGCTCGGTCCGAGGAACAGATAGGCACGACCCTCGTGGCTCACAGCCGCTGCATGAAACAGCACCGTGTCCTCCACCGCCGTAGCGAGGGCATACATCACCATCAACGCATCGTCGATGGCCATCTTCGTGTCCTTGCCCGTCGTGAGGAGCCGTCCCTCACGGTAGTCTGCCGAGCAGACGAGCCATCCCGCCGTCTCGCCCCACCACTGGAACTCAAACACGACCTCCCGTTCATCCGGACTTGCCAGTCGGATGTTCCCGTTTCCACAGATGATCACCTGTCCTTCTTCCTCCTGCCGCAGTTCCTCGGTATAGTCCGGTGCAGGACCGTTCTCCACCGTCAGTGCAAACACTGTCTCAGGCATATCCTGACTCCTGAAACCAAACACCTCATAGTTCTGCATCAGGGCGAAGGTCTCCGCCCCGCCACTGACACCGAACACATGCCCTGCCACCTTATAATATCTCGTCTCGCTCATTAACTCACCTTTGCGCGAAGAGATGTGCCTGGGTCTGTCCCATTGATTGCTCAATAAGGCTGCCTTATTTTATAACCACCTTCTTACCGTTCTTGATGTAGAGGCCCGGCTTCAGATTATCCTCATTCATCTTTCTACCGTTCAAGTCATAAACAGAATTGTCGGCCTTCTCTGTCATGCGGAAATCCTTAATGCCAGTGGTCACGTTCTCTTCCTCTTCCTCTTCCTCTTCACCTATCACATTGATTTTGATAGTGCTACTGACATCCTTCTCATTAAAATATGTATAATCAGAAACACTATAAGTCATATACCAACGGCATGGCTTTAGAATTGACTCGCCGTCACCCAGAGTGAGTTCGCCATTAAATATGCCATAATAATCGTGATCTGCCATTTCTTGACCACTCATTATTTTGTAATTGCCAATGAATGTGTATTCTGTGCTAGTGGTAGAGCATCTAGGACCTTCTGAGGCTCCTATCTCATCTGAACTTAAGACATAGTCCCATGCATGGAAAAACCTCTTGCCTGTGTGCTTTGCCCTGACCAGATATGGCCAGCCAGAGTAAGTGCAGCCCTCCTTGATTGGGATAATATCCATCCATGTCTCGTCAATATTGCCGTCATCATCGGTATCTAACTGGCGTATGTCATTAATGTAGGCAAAATCGAGGTCGTTACTCCAATCTTCAACAGTCAAAGGGAAAGGAAGAAAGAGAGCCTGCCACTCGGTATTCTTGAAATCGCGAACATAGCATGTGAAACCAAAATGTGTTCCTTCAGGATTGACGTATTCCTCATCGTCATTCAAGTTTAAACTTATATCCACGTTCTCTTTCGCAAATTTATTCCAAGGAGATATTGATTCATACTTGTCATAAAACTCCTCAGGTATAGCAAGTTCACATGTCTGCAGAATCTTATCATTTAAGCCCAAATTCCAATCTTCACTATTACTGAGTTCTGCAGAAAGAGGAGAAGGAAGATTTTTGCCATAAAATGATATGGCGCCCATAAGTGGGCAATCTTCTAAAATACCCGAACCAAGTTGAAGGTCCTCGTTTGCATAAGCTGAAAACTCTACAAGTTCTCCGCAACCCTTGAATGCTTTTGAACCTACAAGCTTTACAGATTCTGGTAGAAAAACAGTGGTGATGCTAGCGCAATTATAGAAAGCAAAACTGCCAATTTCCGTTACGGAGTTAGAAAATCTGATTGAGAATAGACTTGTGCAACCTGCGAACGCCTTTGTTCCAATTCTCGTCACGGAGTTAGGTATTGTCAAATAGAAGAGACTGCAATCTTCGAAGGCTGCATCTCCAATGTTCTTTACACCATCTTTTATGATGACTTCCCAGATGTCATATCGCACGTCATACCAGCCTGGACGTTTTTCGTCACTATAGTTAGGCATTGTCATATCGCCAGTTCCTTCTATAGTCAATACTCCGTCCTCAAGAGTATATTTTATATCCGCATGAATTGCGTTAAGTCCGAAAAACAGAAAAGATATATATAATAGAATTTTCTTCATAATTTTCTAAAATAATAATGTTTGTAAGTAAAAATAATGTCGCTATATGCCACCTATATTATCTTATAACCACCTTCTTGCCGTTCTTGATGTAGAGGCCCGGCTTCAGATCATCCTCATTCATCTTTCTGCCGTTCAGGTCGTAAACGGAATTGTCGGTATTCTTTGGTGCGTGCAATTCCGTAATGCCGTTAACCACATTTTCCTTGTCCTCAATCAAGTTGATCTTGATAGACCTGGCTAAGTTACCCCAATTCCAGTCATATGGTCTTTTGGTTTTTTCTACTTCCATATACCAACGATATGGTTTAAGAGTAGCATTCTCATCACTCTGAGTAAGTTCACCGTTACTCAAAGTATAATAGCCGTTAGCATCCAATATATCACCGTCAATATTCTTATATGTGCCTGTGATTGTGTATTTGTCGGTAGTGGTAGAGCAAGCAATACTGAGATCAGCAGAAGTAACAGATTCACTTCCTATAAAATAAGCCTGGCCTGTCGGGTTCTTTGCCCTGATCACGTAAGGATAGTTTGGTTTTGTTTGGCCCTTATTGATTTTGATTACATCCATCCAAGTCTCGTCAATCAAGAAGTCATCACCCTGAGTATCATACTGACGAATACCATTGATGTAGGCAATATCAAAGTCGTCCTTCCAGTCCTCATAATCCAAAGAGAAAGGAAGATAGAGAGCCTGCCACTCGGTATCCGTGAAATTGCGAGTATAACAGCCCCACAAACCTGTATTATTCTTATCGGTATATGGTACTTTGTCAGTCAGATACAGCATAGGTTCTATGCTTTGAAAATCATTCCAAGGGAAGGTACAATATTCATTTTCCAAAGAAGTAGGAACATAAAGTTTACAATGGACATTTATATCGCCAATGTCTCCAATAGATGGTACCATATTATCGCCAGGCAGCATGATTTCTGAAAGATTATCTTGACCTTCGAAAACATATTCTTTTATTTTCAAATTTTTGTTTACAAAGATAATAACTCTCTCAAGTTGTGAGGTGGAATTTTTAGGAAGAAAGAACGCATCATCTTCGATAGTCTGAACAGAAGATGGGATGATAAGTGTTTTGGGAAGAAGGCAATTGGTGAAAGCAGCCCTACCTATGGTTTCTACACATTTGCCCAAGGTGAGATGGGCGAGTTTAGCACAATTTCTGAAAGCCCTGTCTCCAATAGACTTAACTGAGTTTGGAATATCAACAGATGTAAGCGATTCGCAACCTGAAAAAGCATTATCTTCAATAGTTTCCACAGAGTTGCCAATTGTAACAGAAGCGAGATTTTTACATAGACAGAAAGCATCTCCCTCAATCCTTGTCACGGAATTAGGGATTGTAATTGATTGTAGAGCATCACATCCATAAAAAGCTCGATAATCAATACTTGTCACGGAATTAGGGATTGTGACAGAAGTGATGTTTTTATATTCCATGAACGCTTGAGCCCCAATGTTCCTTACTCCGTCCTCAATTACAACTTCCTTGATGTCGGCTTGATAGGCAGACCAAGGAGCCAAATTTTCTCTATAGTTAGGCATATGCATATTGCCTGTTCCAGTGATGGTCAATACTCCATTTTCAAGAGTAAATGTGACCTCCGCATGAATTGCAGAGAAAGATGTTAAACTAAAAAGAGCCAGAAGTAGAGTCTGTTTCATTATAAAAAAAGTTTAAGATGTTATTATTATTAATTTTACAATTTGGGTGCAAAATTAAGACAATTATCTGAAATATCCAAATAAGTGCAAAAAAATTGCTCATAGGTTGCCAAAAATCGGGGGCACAGTGTGCTGCGCCCCCGATCATTCAGAAAGTTTGTTTCCTTGTTTATGGCCTATGCCATCGTGTTCAAGTCGCAGGTGACGCCTGGGATGTAACCGAGTTCGTCATCGCATTCCTTAGCGCGTCTTCTCTCGCCGTCGCCACTGGCACAGAGAATCTTCGTCTGTTTCACCTTGTGAAACGTCACCGTCGGTTTTACATAAATCTTTTTCATATCGCTTAACTTCTAATTATTTATTCATTAACTACTTAATCGCGACTTTCTTACCATTATGGATATAGAGGCCCTTCTTCGTGGGCTTGCCGTCGAACTTGCGGCCGTCGAGACTGTACCAGCCATCTGTCGAGAACTCACCCGTAGAGAGCGTGATGGTGCCGATGCCGTTGACCTCGCCATTCTTGCCCAGAAGGCGCACGGTGATGCTCTCGGGCAACCCATTGGCTGCGCCACGTACCTTGCTACGGGCATTGAGAGATTCCTCGCTGCCCGTGTAGGTCAGGAAGGCACGGAAGGCCTTTACGCTGGCTCCACTTATGGCCCGTACAAACTCACCGGCCACGTACTGGTCGCCCTCGCCAGTGTTTGTGTTTGCGGCAAAGCCATATACATTGCCATTCATCGGAGCCGTGCCGTACTCAAGGCGTGCGTATGTTCCATAGAAAGTCCAGTCGCCGTCTGTATTGGTAGTCGTGCCAGCGGCGGTGGCAGATACGCTGCTGTCAACCGTGCCGAAGAGGTTAATGTCCACAGCGTCGCCCTCAGACTTATCGCTTGGGATATCGGCCTTGAACAGATAGGGCTTGTTGGCCACGGTAGCCGACAGCAAATTGCCTTCTTCGGGTGATGCATCAATCATCGTGGCTACCCAACCGTCGGTTTCGTCGTAGTCCACGCCGACGAACTCATACACCTTTCCGCCCTCGATGCTCGTCATCGGGAATGGCAGGCAGATGGTCGAGGCAACACCAGCCTTGAACGTACGGCTGAACATTGCAGGCTTGCCAGCAATCTCCGTAGCAATAGAGGCCGTGATACCATCAGTCTCGCTGAGGATAACTTGAACGGGATGTAGTGTCTTGTCACCGATGGCGGTGTTCAGGGCTTCGAGGCTAGTGAATTTAATTTCGGAAGAACTTGTCCCGTCGTAGAGCGTACCACTGTAAAAGTAAGTACCATCGTAGTAGGCTAGGTCGTCAGCCACCTCGACGATGCCATTGTAACTGCTGGCAGTAACTGTTCCACCGGAAATAGTAATTGTTCCACCTAAATCACCGAAAAAGGATTCATATACTAGTGATATTATGCCATCGCCTTTGTCGCCTGTGGCAGTGACAGTACCGCCAGTAATTTCAATATTCCCTCCACAAGTCCAGATGCCACCAACATTCGTTCCATCACCTGTGACTGTGGCTGTAATGTATCCGCCATCAATAATGATGTCCCCAAAACTACTTATACCATCTACTTCGCCATTGGCAGTGATAATACCGCCAGTGATGCTAATTCCACTCGATGAATTATTAAAGATGCCGCCATTTGCAGTCACGATGCCGTCTGTGATGGTAATTTTTCCATCGTTGGAATAGATTCCGTTATTATTAAAACCAGTGGCCTCAATGTTACCTCCATTAATATTGATTTCCCCATAGATATTCATACCAAATTTGCCATTGGCAGTGACATTACCGCCAGTGATGGTAAGCTCACTAGCATCGATGCCGTCATCATAGCCAGTTGCTTCAATAATGCCACCGTTAATGGTGATTTTGCCACCATAAGAACTGATACCATCACCCTTGACATTAATAGTGAGAGAACCTTGATTGTCACCTGTGCTTTGGGCGTAAATGGTGAGAGCATCCGAAGTGTAAATACCGTAGTCATTATCATAAAGTGCGCTTTCGTTATTGATTTTTATGACTGCTCCGTCTGAAAGAATGAGATCGGTATCGCCTGTGAAATTGAGCATGCCACTATAACAGACATTACTACCTGTTACAACGTAACGACCGCCGGGAAGTTCTGTGGTACCAGTGTAAGCACTACCTGTAAGCACAAAGGCCTCCACATCTGTTATAGGTGATTTGTCTTTATTAATGTAACTCGTGGAAATAACTGGGCGCAGAATCTCTGTGTCATCAAGCACAGAGAATGTGGAAGAACTTTTGATACCATCAAAGTAGTTGAATCCCTCGGCGATTGTGGTCGTGCCACCATAACTGCTGGCTTTGACAATACCGCCAGCGAGAGAAATTTGTGTGGCATAAATACCATAAGAAGAAGTGCCGCTAGCTATAACGTTACCACTATTGATGGTGATTGTACTAGCGTTAATGCCCATGTCCGACCCACTAGCAGTCACGGATCCACCGTTGATCGTGATAAGATAGGTGTCAATACCAAAATTGTCGTAACCATAGGAAGAACAATTGGTAGAAATGTAGCCTCCATTAATAGTAATATATCTTCCGTTGATGCCATAGCCGTCAATGTTGATGGTGCCACCATTTATGGTAAGAGTGCCCGACAGGTCATTGAAAACGCCTCCGGTGGTAAGAGAACCTCGACTACTACCAATACTTTGGGCGTAAATGGTGAGGCTGCCATCATAACTGACGCCGTAACCATCTGCAAAAGTGAGGCTAGCGTGGTCAGCAAGGATCAGGTGTACTTCGCCTCCAAAAGAAAGATTTCCTTTGTAATTAACACTACCTTCGACAACATACCAGCCCTCGCCGAGTTCGGTGGTTTCAGTACTTTCGCTACCAGTCAGCGGAGTTGGCGTGTCATTGTCACCAATACCGTCTGTAATTGTATTCTTGGGCGTGCCCGTCTCATCGATGTAATCCACGCCGTCTGCCCACGCCGTGGCGGTCGTGAGCAGCATCACGAGGAGCGTCATGGCTGACCTCGCAATAAAACTCATTAAAGTTCTTCTCTTTTTCATGATTCTAATGTATTTGGTTTATAATTTATACAAGGCGATTAATTTCAGCATGCAAAAGTACAAAGTTTTTGGTTATTAGAATTACCCCCCCCGTTAATATTTGTTAAATGCAAAGAAAGGCACCCGCAAGGATGCCTTTCTTGATCAGACAGAGCCGTAGCCCTTAGTCACACAGAGGGACAGGAATCGTGTGCGTTCAAAAGTAACTAAAAATTGGCAAATATCCAAATTTTTGCCGTTTTTTAGGTTTCTGGAAGATTCAACTCCAAAATGCAACTACGTCTGCAAAGGTAAGAAAAAAGTCTGAACAGGTGCCATGAATCCGAGTTTTTTTCTTGGTCTTGCATTGATTTTGTATTGTATTTGCTTTATTTGCTCCTCTGTATAGTTGT
>JAFZUS010000104.1 GCA_017618275.1 Prevotella sp. | reverse complement strand
TCAACTCTTTCAGGAAAAAGACAACCTTTTCAGTAAAGGTGTCAACGATTCCAGTAAAGTGTCAACTTGTTCAGAAAAACGACTGTCAACCACATCAGGAAAAGAGTAAATAACTGTCAACCGAAATCAGGAAAAGACATTTCTATTTATTCCCAGATGAATTGGTCACATGGTCACAGTTGTGACCGTGACCATTCTCAGTAGTTTTTTCCCAAGAACATACTGATAATTCAGCGTTTTTTTGTACCTTTGCAGTCATGACTAAAGAAGAAATCAAGAAGATTGTCGATGACGAGCGGGCTGAGCAACTGACTGCCCAGTTGTGCCGTCATTGGGAAGTGGCCACCCAACGCTTAGCGGAGTTGGTACAGGATTTAGAGGCCAATATGGATACATGCGTCGAGGCAGAGGTCTATGCCGCCGTGATGCGGATGCAGAGTAGCGTGATGGCGCTGATGGAACTGAACAAGATGCCTTGTGCCTTATTGTTTTCAGAGTATCTCGACCGTATCAGTCAGACCGTTTCCAATACCAGTATCCGTCAGTCGGTGATGATGTTGGCTAAACGGTTATTTACTGAGCAACTGACAAAAGGCAGGCACGATTTGTTTTTCGAACTTGTCGTGCAAACGATGGTTCAGCATGCTGCATTACCCAAAGAAAAGCAGGGAACTATCCTGGAAAAGGTTTCTCCCATGCAACAAGTCTTCGCCCTCTTTGCACAATATCTGCAGCCGGAGGACCTGATGATGGTAGCCTCGCTGATTCAGGAAATCAGTGCAGAAAACGATGCTGGTGATCAGGAAGAGACCATTGGTCGTGTGAAGGATGTGCGGCAGGCAATGGACACCCTCGCAGGGCAGATGGGTGAGAATTGGTTGAATCTGCTGATATGCCTGTTACTGTTGGTGCTGTTGCCTGGGTTAATGGTGAGTATGTTTCAACAGAAACGGACAGACAGTAAGGCGATGGCCCAATTATTTAATAAGGTATTGCTACGTGTGCGCGAGAGCAGCGAGTGGTGGGAGTACTGGAAAGACCGTCGCCAGACGCTCCGTGTGGTGAATGACGACCTGTCGTTGAAAGAGATTATGAAGGCAGAGCAGGGTAAGGAACGTGCAGAACTGGGAAAGGTGCCAGGCGGCCTGTTTGCCAAGTGGACGACTGACCGCGAGGCCTTCGATGAAGAATTCCTGGATGCTCACCTCAGCGACGATGACTTGCGCCACTTCATCTTCCATCTGGCCACTCTCTCGGAGATTGCCAGAGAGCTGGATCCCAAGACGAAGTTTGGCGAGGAACAGTTGGTGAACGACAACCTGCAGCGGGTGGGGGAGGCTGTGATGGCTGCTGCTCGCAAACTCAATGATTTGGTGGCTGAGGCTTGGTTCCCACATTATGAAGCCATGTGGCTGGAACTGATAAAGGACGAAACCATCTTCGCCCATCTGAAAGTGACGCGCAAAAGTCAGCACAACAACCTGTTTACTGCCCGTTTTTTCTGCCACTTGGTGGGAGAAATGAAAAAGAGTGCAGTATTTGGTGCAAGTTCCGACAACGATCTGGCCGAAAAACTGACGGAGAAACGCTATGCGGGCACCTTCCGCAAGAACATCCAAGAAGGCATGGGCGATGAGTCGGCAGACCTGCAAAAAGTGTTCAATACGATCTATGAGAAATACAACGCCTTAGCATATCCAAAGCAGTAGTTGCACTTTTAGCGAAAATAATCCCACTTTGAAGGTGCAAAACCCCTTGTGAAATTTGCAGCGCTAAATACCAAAAAGTATGATATGCGTTGCAAAATCCTTTAGCGGCAAGCCTCGCCAGGCGAGCATGGCTGCTTACCGTCAACTGCTGGCGGAGAATCACGTAGAGGACATCCTCACAGACGTGAAGCAGAACAAGAATTTGGATCGCAAGAAGGAACTGCCTGTGTGGCTTCCGCTTGCGGAGTGTTTTAACAATGGTGTGCGTAAGGCCGAAGATGCTGTGGCCTCAGGACTCTACTTCCTCGACATCGACGAGAAGGGCCTGACTGAGCAGCTATGGAATAAGGTACGCGAGGAGAACCTCATCGAGGAATTCCGTATCGTGTACTTTGCCGAGAGTGCCGGTGGGGGAACCCATATCTGGGCTTGGCGTACCCCTGGTCTCTCTATCGAGGAGGACATCCAGAAACTGGCGAGTCGGCTGGGTGTCAGTTACGACTCGCATGTGACGGACTTGGCCCGTTGCTGTTTTATGGTCTCAGAGCAGTACGTGAAGTTGCTCGACCCAGTGGTTTTCGAAGACCCCTCCCCAGTCCCTCCCCTGAATGGGAGGGAGACAGTTACTACCGAAGGGCGTGACCAGCATTCCGTTCTCCCCATTCAGGGGGAGCGAGAGGGAGTCTCCTCTTACAAAGGTATCGCCTACGAGAAAATCGTGCAGGCCTTGCTCTGGAAACTGGGTTATGGCGATGCACCTGCCGAGGGTGAGCGTAATACGGCCCTCTACACAATGAGCCGTTATCTGCGCTTCATCTGCGACTTCAACGAGCAGAAACTGTTTGCGATTCTGCCTCATTGGGGATTGTCTGACCACGAGGTGCTCTCTACCATCAAGAGTGCTGTGGGTAGTGTCCGTCCTACGGATATGCCCTCGCAGATGAAGGAAGTGCTCTCTTCGTTGGGAGCAGCACAGGAGGCTAGCGCTGAGAGTGTCGATGAGTCGCTCGTCACGCCAGTTGAGGACGAACTTCCTGGTATTCTTCAGGACTTGTCCGACCACGCTCCTGAGGAGTTCAAGGAGGCGACTTTGATAGCAGCAATGCCTATGCTGGGAACATTGGCTACTGGCATCCGAGCCCGTTATCGTGACGGCAAGATGAACTCTGCCAGTTTCATCGTTGACATCGAGGCACCTCAGGCAACCGGTAAGTCGTTCGTCGACAACGAGTTCGAACTGCTGATGGATCCTATCATCAAGCAGGATGAGGTGGAATGGCAGAAGGAGATTGCCTACTCGTTGGCCAAGAAAAACGGTGAAGATGTGGAGAATCCCTGCTCGCAGATTCGTATCATCGAACCCAACATCGGTGTGTCGGCTTTCTTGGAGCGAGCCCTCTATGCCAAAGGCAAGCATCTGTTTACCTATGCCCCTGAGATTGAGACCGTTCTGAAGAACAACAAGGGTGGCGCGTGGACGGAGAAGAACGACTTGTTCCGTCTGGCCTACGACAACAAACCCTGGGGTCAGCATCGTATCTCGAAGGATTCGTTCTCTGGTAAGGTCACCTTGTATTACAACATGGTGATGTGTGGAACGCCCAACAAATGCCGTGCTTTCTTCGCTGATGCGGAGAGTGGTTTGGTGAGCCGAGTGACACCCGTGGTGCTGCCAGATATGGTGGGTGCCAAGATGCCTCAGTTTAAGGTGTGGACGAAGGATGAGGAAGAGAAGGTGAAACGTCAGTGTCTCTGTCTGATGGACGAGGAGGGTGAGGTCGAGTTGCCGCTTATCAACAAGGCCATCGAGGAGTGGGACGAAGGGAAGCGTCAGGAGTATCTGCAGACGTTACGCTACTCACTCGATGTGCTGCGTCGTCGTGCTGCCCTCAACGGTTTCCGTGCTGGCATCATCGCCTATCTGCTGGAAGGTCGCCAGGAAACGGAGCGTGCCATCCGCTTCGCCCTTTGGTATGCTGAGCGTTGCCTCTACTACCAGTTGCAGATCTATGGCGACAAGATCGATGCGCTGCATAACAACACGTTGAGTCCACAGGCTTCGAAAGGAAATATCCGCTATCTGGATGCACTACCCAAGGAGTTCACGAAAGAGGACTTGGTGGGCCTGCGTCTCGCCAATGGTGAGTCGCCTGTGACGAAGACCATCACTTATCGCTGGTGCAAGGAGGGCAAGACCGAAAAGATTGGCACCAACCTCTGGCGCAAGTGCTCCTAACAATCGCAAAGCCGGATGCTATGTGAAGCGTCCGGCTTTGTAATTGATGTAGCGATTCGTTTTTTTAATACAATAGTCCAAATAACCATAAGGGGATGCGATTCCTATAGCCAACCTCAGTGTTGTCAACGGCTAGATAACTATTTGAAATATCTTTTATCTGGTCGAAATTCTTTCCTTTTCCACCAACTTCAAACAGATATTTCCTGTCAACAAGAAAATCACCCGCTTTTGGATAACGCACTTCATGGCTTTGAGATAGTTGATTACAGAAAAAAGTCTCACGCAGGGTGCCTGTGTCAACTTTTGGGGTAAGGGCATACATCATAGTGGGGTTATTGATATAGATTTTGTCTGGACGTGATAAGTTATCCGGACTTTTCGCATCGTCACTCAACAACTGAAGCAATCCTCCACGCTGAAGCGCATAAAGCATTTTCAAACCTTGATTGCGATCAGTTTCCAATTCCTTGTAGAGTTCATTCATCTTGGGCAGTTGCGGTACCCTTTCGGCAAGAATCATCAACAGTTTTTTCGTTTTTCGAATTGTTGACATCGTGATGTCCTCAACATTTGGATAATCCACCTCTATCACTTGATTCGCAACATTCTGAAGTCTTTGGTAATAACCATGATGCACAGCCTTATAGAAAGGATAATATCCCACTTCTAGATATTTTTTGAATTGCTCCAGTATTTTTGCTTTCTCACTTATCTCCATAGCAATGCTGACATGCTCTGAAAGCAGTTGTTCAAGAGTAACTGATGATATCTTCATGATACCCTCGTATTCCAAAAACTCCCGAAACGATAGTCCTCTCATTTCATACATCGTCAGACGACGTGAGAGGTCTCCTTCACTTTTTTCAAGTTGAAGCATTGAAGAACCTGTATAGACCACATGAAGTCCAGGGAAATCATCGCAAATATTCTTTAATAGTGTTTGCCATTTTTTGTAATAATGTATCTCATCAATAAACAGATGGGTTCCACCATGTGTATAATGGTAGTCTATCACATCAATGATATCATGAGTGCTGAACCACAGATTGTCAAGAGAGACATAAAGAACTTTATCCAAATCTTTTCCTTTGAAGGTCTCCTTAATATGCTGCAAGAGCAGGGTTGACTTGCCACATCCTTTCGGGCCTTTAATGCCAATCATCGTATCATTCCAATCTATTATCTTATACAGATAACGGAAAAAGGCCATTGGCGTTGCTGCCAGCCTACGCTGGAAAATAGTAATAAGATAGCCGATCTGTTCTTCCATACTTTAAGTTTTATATTGTTATTTGGCTGCAAAGATAATAAAATGTTTGTAAACATCAAAATTTATATAAATAAAATGTTTGCAAACATTAAAAATATCGCAAAAAAATGTCTGCAAACATCTTTCTTGTCAATTGCCGACAATAAATCAGTAACCAAGATGCAGAACCCCGATAAGCCCGCAAGGTTATAAAATTCTGCACATTTATCCAAGTTTTTCTTAGTTTTCTGTGCAAATTGTTATAATTTTTGTCCTTCCATTAGTCCTTGATGCCGCGGATGAGGGGGGACTTGTGCCTGCTCACGTTGCCTTTTGCAACCTATTTTTCTTTCAGGTGCTTGCGGAATTCGGAGGGGGAGGCACCAAAGTTCTCGCGGACGTACTTGCCGAAGAAGGAGAGATTGCAGAAACCGAGTTTCAGGGCAATCTCCTTGATGGTAATATTGGAGTGGAGCAGGTAATAACGCACGTCGTTCTGCACATACTCGCTGATCCATTCGAAGGCTGTCTTCTTGCTGAGATCCCGGCAAACCATTGTCAGGTAACGTGGTGAGACACATAACTTGTCGGCATAGTAGGCGAGAGGCTGCCTCTTGACCTCGCTCGATGACAACAGGGTGATAAAATTGTCGAAGAGAATCTTCCGCTGATTGGTCTCGCGGGTTGACTTTACTTTCAACTGCTGTGTCAGGGTCCGACTGATGCCATAGAGAAGTACACGGACAATGGCGTGAATCATTTCCTTCTGGAAAGCACCGGTCTTCTCCTGGATGTTGAACATCAGCAGGGCAAACAAGTGTCCCCGGAGTTGCGTGTCGATGGGAGTCAGATGCAACAAGTTGTGCTTGTCGAGGAAAAGGCTCTTGTTCCAGAGCGGCTGGTTGGGGTAGAGCATGGACATGATCAAGGACCTCTTTATACAAAGCAACTTGCAGTCCAGATTCTTGCTCATGACGAAATTGTCATAGATGGCATTCGGGTGACCGATGAAGATATCGTCTTTGAAGATGGTGTATTCGTGGCCGTCCATGTCGAAGGTGAATTCTCCTTCGAAGCATACGGCGACAAAAACCATGTCCAACTGTATCGGACGCATATGGGGATGGTATCTCAGGTGGTTAATGATAGTCAAATCCCCGTCTTTGTAATCGGGCTCTTGAAAATTGTTTTCTGTTAGGCCGACGTATGGTATTCTGTTATTCATATTGCAAATATCGGGAGTTTTTGGGAAAAAAC
Source organism: Prevotella sp. (assembly GCA_017618275.1). Taxonomy (GTDB): domain Bacteria; phylum Bacteroidota; class Bacteroidia; order Bacteroidales; family Bacteroidaceae; genus Prevotella. The sequence goes on along the minus strand of JAFZUS010000104.1, from coordinate 9,956 downwards.
AACCTGTTTTTGCAAAAAAAGAATACTATTTGCATGTGCATTTCCTCTTTTGAACACTTTTGTTCTTTATTTGAATAGTTTCAGAAGGAACGCAGGGGTATATCCTTGCTGACTTTTTGCCACTTCCTCAGGGGTTCCTGTGGAGAGAACGAGTCCTCCTCTTCTGCCTCCTTCGGGTCCCATGTCGATGAGATAGTCGGCCTGTTTGATGACATCCAGATTGTGCTCAATGACGATGACGGTATTGCCTCTGTCGACCAGTTTCTGGAGAACATCCATGAGGATGCGGATATCCTCGAAGTGCAGGCCGGTGGTTGGCTCGTCGAGGATATAGACCGTCTTGCCCGTATCTTTCTTTGAGAGTTCGGTGGCCAGTTTGACACGCTGGCTTTCTCCACCGGAGAGGGTGGTGGAGGGCTGGCCGAGTTTGATATAGCCCAGTCCCACGTCTTGGATGGTCTTAATCTTACGGAGGATGTCGGGTACGTTCTCAAAGAACTCGACGGCCTGGTTGATCGTCATGTCGAGTACGTCGGCGATGGACTTGCCCTTGTACCTCACTTCGAGGGTCTCGCGGTTATAGCGTTTGCCATGACAGACTTCGCAGGGCACCTGGATGTCAGGCAGGAAATTCATCTCGATGGTCTTGTAGCCATTGCCGCCACACTCCTCGCAACGGCCTCCCTTCACATTGAAGGAGAAGCGTCCCGGCTTGTAGCCGCGTATCTTCGCTTCGGGCAGGTTGACAAAAAGGGTTCGGATGTCGGAGAACACACCCGTATAGGTAGCGGGGTTGGAGCGGGGCGTGCGTCCTAAGGGCGACTGGTCGACATCCACCACCTTATCTAAATATTGCAGGCCCTCGATGCTGTCGTAGGGCATGGGCTTTTTCAGGGAACGGTAGAAATGCTGGCTGAGGATGGGCTGCAGGGTCTCGTTGATGAGGGTGGACTTGCCGGAGCCGCTGACACCAGTGACGACGATGAGTTTGCCCAATGGAAACTCCACATCAATGTGTTTCAGGTTGTTGCCTGTGCAGCCGCGGAGGATGAGCGACCTTCCCTCTTGTCCCTCCCTACGATGGAGGGGAGTGGTATCCACTTTCAACTCGCCCTTGAGGTACTTCGCGGTGAGGGTGTCGGCTTTCAGCAGTTCGGCTGGGGTGCCTTGGAAGACCACCTCGCCGCCCTTGCGACCTGCCTTTGGGCCGATGTCCACGATATAGTCGGCATTGAGCATCATGTCCTGGTCGTGCTCCACGACGATGACGGTATTACCCAGGTCACGCAGTTCTTTCAGCGAATGGATCAGTCGTTCGTTGTCGCGCTGGTGCAAGCCGATGCTCGGCTCGTCGAGGATATACAGCACGTTGACCAGTTGGGAGCCTATCTGTGTGGCCAGTCGGATGCGCTGGCTCTCGCCGCCGGAGAGTGAGGCCGACTGGCGGTTCAGGGCGAGATAGTCGAGTCCCACCTCCAACAGGAAGTCGAGTCGGGTGCGTATTTCTTTCAGTATCTCTGTGGCAATCTGCTGTTGCTGGTGGTCCAGATGCTCCTCCACCTGATCAAGCCACTCCCGCAGTTCAGAGATGTCCATTGAGGCAAGTTCGGAGATATTCTTATCCCAGATGCGGTAGGAGAGGGCTTCGCGGTTGAGTCGCTGTCCGTGGCACTCTGGACATTCGCATTCAGCCAGAAACTGGTCTGCCCATTTCTGTCCTGAGGCAGAGTCGTCGTTATCCATGACGCTGCGGAGGTACTTAATGATACCGTCGAAAGCCACGAAATAGTCGCTGGATGTATGTACCAGACTCTTGTCGATACGTACGTTCTCCAAGGAGCCGTAGAGCACCTCTCTTAACGCCTCCTCGGGGATGTCGTCGATGGGAGTGTCCAGATCGCAGTCGTGTTTCTTCAGCAGGGCTTCAATCTGCCAGAAGATCATCTGGTTCTTGTATTTGCCAAGGGGAACAATGCCGCCCTCGCGGATGGTCTGCCTGCGGTCGGGGATGACTTTCTTGAGGTCTATCTCGTTGATGATGCCTAAGCCCTTGCAGTGAGGACAAGCCCCTTGGGGAGAGTTGAACGAAAAATTGTTAGGTGCTGGGTCTGAATAACTTATACCTGTAGTAGGACACATCAGTCGTTTGGAGAAATGCTTGATGACTCCAGTGTCTTTGTCGAGAATCATGATGAGTCCCTCGCCTTGTTTCATGGCGATGGAGACGGATTTCTTCAGGCGCTCATCATCTTTCTGCGAGACTTGTAGTTTGTCAATGACGACTTCGATGTTATGGTTCTTGTAGCGGTCCACCTTCATGCCACGGGTCACCTCTACCAGTTCACCGTCCACCCGCATGTTCAGGTAGCCTTTCCTGCGCATGGCCTCGAAGAGTTCACGATAGTGTCCCTTGCGACTTCGCACCACAGGTGCCAGAATCAGGATCTTCCTGCCGCTGTAGTTGTGCAGGATCATGTCGAGCACCTTCTCTTCCGTATATTTCACCATCTCCTCGCCAGTGGCATAACTGTAAGCCTTGCCGGCGCGGGCAAAGAGCAGACGCATATAGTCGTAGATCTCCGTCGTGGTGCCGACGGTGGAACGGGGATTCTTGTTGGTGGTCTTCTGTTCGATGCTGATGACGGGCGACAGGCCGGTGATCTTATCGACATCGGGGCGCTCCATCCCGCCGAGGAAATTGCGGGCGTAGGCAGAAAAAGTCTCGATATAGCGCCGCTGTCCTTCGGCAAAGATAGTGTCGAAGGCGAGTGACGACTTACCTGAGCCGCTCAGTCCTGTAATGACCGTCAGCGAGTTGCGAGGTATCTCCACATCCACATTCTTCAGGTTGTGGACACGGGCACCATACACATTGATCTTGTCGTCCATGCCTTAGTTGTTCAGTCTGTTTCCCTCGGTAAAGCCTGTCAGGACGTTCACGTCCTTACGGATATTGTATTCCCTGCCGTCGGCTCCTTTCGCCCTCACCAACAAGAAATAGGTACCGTCTTTCACCACCTTGCCATTGTAGGTGCCGTCCCACTCTCCAGCGGGGTCAGTCCATTCGTAGAGTTTCTGTCCCCATCTATTAAATATGTACGCATGGAATTCCACGATACTCTGGTATTCCTTGGCCTTGAAGGTAGGGTTCTTCTCATCGCCGTTGGGCGAGAAGGCATTGGGGAAGGAGAGTTTGCTTTCGCTGACGGTTACCTTGATGGGATTGGTGGGAAGTTCATCACTCTCAGCGCTGATTTTTGCTTTCAGGGTGACAATGAAGGTGCCAGACTCAGTAAAGGTGTATTCGGTGTCCTCTTCGTAGCGCACCATCATTTCAGTTTCCTCACCATCTTTCTGGAAGTGCCACTCGTAGATGGGGTCATAGCCACTCATATCGGAAGGATTGGCACGGAAGGTGACAGACAATGGAGCCTGTGCTGCAAAGTCGGAAGTGGTCTCTGTCTCTTTCCCGTCATCATTGATATAGGTGGCCGATGGCGAGACACCCGGACGGCTGTTCTGTGCTTGCACCGTCAGACACAAAAAGGCTGTCAATGACAGCAGAAATATCCTTTTTATTCTCATAATCTGATGTATTAACGTGCAAAGATAGTAAATATTTCATAAATCTTAGCCTATTGTTCATAATTATTTTGTATTTTTGCACGGTAATTTGGATAAAAACGAGTTTATGACAAGGATTTTTAGACTATTTGTGCTGTTGCTCGTGCTGGCATTTACGACTGATGCCGTCGCACAGGCTGCCGACGAGATCCGCAGTACGCATAAGGTAAAACGCAAGGAAACCATCTTCGGCATTGCCAGGATGTACGACCTGACCATAGAGGATCTGATCAAGGCCAATCCGGAGATGAAAGAGCCAGGATATGAGTTGAAGAAGGGGGCCGTGATCAATATTCCGGTTGCAAAGCCAGACCAGAAACAGGCTGCCTATTCGGAAAAGTCGGTTGCAACGCCTGCTGCGAGTCAGACGGTTTCAGTTGCGAATAAGACGGCACAGGCTGACGATGTGCGCCAGCGTGAGATCCGGGTCGGTGTCATGCTGCCATTGCACAATATCAATGGCGACGGGAAGCGGATGGTAGAGTACTATCGGGGGATACTGATGGCCTGTGACAGTCTGAAGAAAACAGGCCTCTCCATCAATGTGTATGCCTGGAATACACCAGAGGAGGCTGATATGTCGAAGATCCTGCAAGACCCCGCTGCGGCTAAGTGCGATATCATCTTCGGCCCGCTCTATTCAAAACAAATGCAGGTGCTTTCCGATTTTGTGGAGAAGAACGACATCCGCCTTGTGATACCCTTCTCCATCAATGCGCCGCAGTTGTTGACGAACAGGAATATCTTCCAGATATGGCAGTCGCCGACGAATATCAACGAAGCAACCATCGTACATTATCTGGAGAAGTTCAAGGATTACCATCCCGTCTTCATCGACTGTAACGACTCGACGAGCAAGAAGGGTAATTTTACCTTTGGTCTCCGTCGGCAGTTGGAGGGCCGGGGTATTGAATATGGCATCACCAACCTGAAGTCGAAAGAGGATGCGTTCTCGAAGTCCTTTAGCCGTACGCAGAAGAATATGGTGATTCTGAATACGGGCCGTTCGCCGGAGTTAGGTGTCGCCTTTGCCAAGATCAATGGTCTGAAGTCCAATAATCCCTCACTCGACATCTCGATGTTCGGTTATACCGAGTGGCTGATGTACACCCGTACTCATCTGGAGAATTTCTATAACTACGACACTTATATCCCATCTCACTTCTATTACAATCCTCTGTCAGCACAGACAGAGCGCTTGGAGCAGAAGTACCGCTGGAGCTTCCATACTGATATGCAGAATGCCTTGCCGCGCTTTGCGCTGACGGGTTTCGATCATGCCTATTTCTTCCTGAAGGGACTGCATAAGTATGGCAAGACATTCAACGGGGCGGCTGGTATGTTCGGTTATCCGCCTGTACAGACACCGTTGGTGTTTGAGCGCATGGGCAATGGCGGCTTGCAGAATCACAGCCTGATCTTTGTGCATTATACGCCGGAGCACAGAGTGGAAACGGTAAAGTTTTGAAGGTGAGAAGGTGAGAAAGTGAGAAGGTGAGAAAGATAATGCGAGATAATAGGATTAAGAAGAAGGAGGTACAGATGATTTGGTTGAGAGTGGTGTTTATCTCACTCTCTCACCTTCTCACTCTCTCACCTTCTTTCGCTCAGGTGGGTGAGTATCGTAACGACTTTGCCATTGGCGGCAGTGCCGGCTACACCATGAGCAATATTGCTTTCGTGCCGACAGTGCCTCAGGGAGAGTTGGGCGGACTGACATTCGGTTTTACGGCCCGTTATACCTGTGAGAAGTATTTCAGTAGTATCTGTGCCGTGGTGGGCGAGGTTAACTATGCCCAGATCGGTTGGAAGGAACGTATATGGGACAAACAGGACATGCCGGTGGTGATGGCGGCGGATACGACTCAGGCTTTGGCCTACTCCCGAAAGATGGCGTATGTCCAGGTGCCTTTCCTGGCCCGTCTGGGGTGGGGACGTGAACGGAGCGGTCTTCAGTTCTTCTTTCAGGTAGGCCCACAGATCGGTTTCTTTCTGAATGAGAAGACCGAGACGAACTTTGACAGGTTTACCGAGACCAAGAACCAGCGTTCTTCGTATGTCGTGGCACAGGACACGATGGCCGTCGAGAATAAGTTCGACTATGGCATTGTCGCAGGTGCCGGTATTGAGTTCAGCAACCGCCACTTGGGCCATTTCATCCTTGAGGGGCGCTATTACTACGGACTGGGCAATATCTACGGTGCCACGAAGCGCGACTACTTTGCCCGTTCCAACTTCGGGAATATCGTCATCAAGTGTACTTACTTGTTTGATATTATCAGGACCAAAAATTCTAAAATTAAATAACAACAACTATGTTTGAAGGACAACCTAAAGGTTTATTTGCGTTGGCACTGGCCAACACGGGCGAGCGCTTCGGCTACTACACGATGCTCGCAGTTTTCGCATTGTTTTTGAGAGCTAACTATGGATTGTCACCCGCCTTGGCAGGTACCATCTATAGTGCATTTCTCATGTTAGTCTATTTCTTCCCACTCATTGGTGGTATCATGGCCGACAAGTTTGGCTTTGGTCGTATGGTGACGACGGGCATTATGATTATGTTCGCCGGCTACCTGTTGCTGGCAGTGCCCTTGGGAGGTGACAATACGGCTTTGATTGTAATGCTGGCCGCCTTGTTGCTTATCGGTTTTGGAACCGGTCTGTTCAAGGGTAATCTTCAGGTAATGGTTGGCGACCTTTACAACGATCCGGAGTATAAAGACAAACGTGACTCAGGTTTCTCAATTTTTTATATGGCCATCAATATCGGTGCCCTGTTTGCACCGACGGCGGCTATTAAGATTAAGGAGTATGCTGAGACGGCCTTAGGCTATTCATCCAACGATGCCTATCACTTCTCGTTTGCCGTGGCTTGTGCCTCGCTTATTCTTTCTATCGCCATCTATTACATCTTCCGCTCTACCTTCCGTCATACGGAGGGAGGCAAGAAGAAGGATGCGGCTGCCGCTGCCGCACCTGTCGAGGAATTGTCGAATGAAGAGACCTCGCAGCGCATCGTGGCACTCTGCCTGGTATTTGCAGTGGTGATATTCTTCTGGATGGCCTTCCATCAGAACGGTCTTTCGCTGACTTATTTCGCTGACGAGTTTACGGCTCAGTCGGCTGAGGGCTTGCAGGCCATGTGCTTCAACGTCTGGAATCTGGTGGCAGTCATCTTCATTGTCTATGCCCTGTTCTCACTGTTCCAGTCAAAGACGGCTAAGGGCAAGACCATCTCTGCCATCGTGATATTGGTGGCATTGGCCTTCCTGTTCCTGCAGTACGATGGTAATGGCAGTGTCTCCGTGTCCGCTCCTATCTTCCAGCAGTTCAACCCCTTCTACGTGGTAGCCCTGACACCTGTGTCGATGGCCATCTTCGGTTCGTTGGCTGCAAAGGGTAAGGAACCTTCTGCACCCCGTAAGATTGCCTATGGTATGATTGTGGCTGCCATAGCATACGCCCTGATGGCTATTGGCTCGTTCGGACTGCCGATGCCTCAGACGGAGATGGGTGCCGACGGTAACCCTGTGGCTGTTCATGTGGCTGACGTCACACCGAACCTGCTTATTATGGTTTATCTCGTGCTGACCTTCGGTGAGTTGTTGCTGTCTCCCATGGGTATCTCCTTCGTTTCGAAGGTGGCTCCTCCCAAGTATAAGGGTATGATGATGGGCGGATGGTTCGTGGCTACGGCTATCGGTAACCAGCTTGTCGTTGTCGGTGGTTTGCTGTGGGGCGCCGTTCCCCTTTGGGTATGCTGGAGCGTATTCCTGGGTGTTTGCCTCGTCGCAGCCATCTTCATGTTCGCCATGATGAAACGACTCGAGAAGGTCTGCTAAATGCTGTCCTTTATCCCATTCCTGGTACTGATTGTACTGATTACATGTTGCGTTGTCGTGTTCGGCAACGCAACGCTTGATGGTGCCTCTCAGGTGTCGTTGCTGGTGGCTTCGGCAGTGAGTGCGCTGATCGGTCATTTCTCGAAGCGCCTGGAATGGGAGAACCTTGAGAAGGAGATAACAGCGAAGATTGCCAGTTGTACGCCGGCTATCATCATCCTGTTGCTGATTGGTGCGATAGGTGGCACGTGGATGGTGTCGGGCATCGTGCCGACCATGATCTACTACGGTATGCAGATTATCCGTCCTGAGGTGTTCTTGGTGAGCAGCAGTCTGCTCTGTGCGCTGGTGAGTCTGATGATCGGTTCCTCATGGACAACTGTCGCCACGATTGGTCTGGCTCTGATGGGAATCGGTAAGGCACATGGCTTTGATGACGGATGGATTGCAGGATCGATTATCACAGGTGCTTACTTCGGTGATAAACTTTCACCGCTGTCGGATACAACCGTTCTGGCATCGAGCGTTTCAGGCACACCGCTCTTTACCCATATCCGGTATATGCTTTACACGACTGTACCAACGTTCTGCATTTCGCTGGCCATCTTCCTGATTGCTGGTCTGACGATGAATGTTTCAGGACATGGTAATGTGGCCGAGTTTATGGATGGCTTGCAGCATACCTTTGTTATTTCGCCTTGGTTGTTGCTCGTACCGGTGTTGACAGGTGTGATGATAGCCCGTCGATGGCCCTCGATGGTGGTGCTGTTTTTGGCAATATTATTGGCTGTCGTTGTCGCCCTTTTGGTGCAGCCACAACTGGTTCATCAGATTTCCGGTGAGGCCGACCCGGGCCTGCTTACCCAATATAAGGGTATGATGCAGGTGTGCTACGGCAGTACCGACATCGAAACGGGCATCCCTGTGCTCAACGAACTGGTGCATACCAGTGGCATGGCGGGTATGATGCCTACCATCTGGTTGATTATCTGTGCGCAGACGTTTGGCGGTGCTTTGACGGCTACTGGACAGTTGCAGGATTTGATGCGTGTCGTTCTTCGTATGGTACGTGGTACAGCTTCGCTAGTGGCTTCTACGGTCGGTACGGCTCTCTTCTGCAATATTGCGATGGCTGATCAGTATCTCTCCATCATGCTTTCCAGTTCGATGTTCAAGGACACGTTCCGTGAACGGGGCTATGAGCCGAGGCTGCTGAGTAGAAGCTGTGAGGACGGTGCTACGGTCACCTCTGTGCTGGTGCCTTGGAATACCTGCGGTCTCACGCAGAGCACGGTGCTGGGGGTCGCTACGCTGACTTATCTTCCCTATTGCTTCTTCAACTATCTCTCACCATTGATGAGTATCTTTATTGCCTCTATCGGTTGGAAGATCAAGCGTCATGCGGAGAATTAGAATTCTTTTCCTCTGTTTATTTCCACTATTCGCATTTGGGCAATCGCTGACTATTGTTGAGCTCAATTGCGAGAATCTTTTTGATTATCTTGACGATGAGGGCAAGGATGATGCGGAATACCTTCCTGAAACCACTCGCCATTGGACGAAAAAGCGCTATTGGCGTAAGCTGAATAACATCGCTCAGGAACTCCTCTCTTGTTCTGATGAAGGCATCCCTGATCTGATTGCCTTATGTGAGTGTGAAAATGATTCGGTCCTCAGGGATTTAACGAAGCGATCGTTGCTACAAAATGCCGGTTATGAATACTTGATGACGTCCTCGCCCGACCTTCGAGGCATCGATGTAGCGTTGCTCTATTCGCCTTTCTCGTTTGCCCCTATTCGGAGCTATCCTATTCGTGTCACTCCAATTGATGGTATGCGTCCAACGCGCGATATCCTTTATGCCTGTGGTGAGATTCCGTCTGGTGATACGCTGCATGTTTTCGTGGTTCATTTCCCCAGCCGCTATGGTGGTGAACGTTACAGCCGTCCCTTCCGTAAGGTCGTGGCTGATCGACTTTGTCTGTCTCTTGATTCTATCCAGGGGCTGAATCCCGATGCTCAAATTCTCATCGCTGGCGACTTCAACGACGGTTCCGATAGCCCTGTCCTCCAACAAATCTGTCAGCACGGCATTAAGAATCTTACGAAAGAAGCCCGAGGCGAAAACGGTGTCAAAGGCACCTACCGCTATCAAGGCGAGTGGGAGAGCATCGATCATATCCTTGCCAGCCCTTATATATATAATAAGGTGGACACTGCCTTCATCCATTCCCCCAAGTTCCTCCTTGAAGATGAAAAGCTCTACGGTGGCTATCGCCCTCGCCGTACTTACAACGGCATGCGCTATCAGCCAGGCTACAGCGATCACCTCCCCCTTGTCGTCCATTTAAGATGGTAGAATCACTTCCTGATATTCGTACACACGGGGTCAGGCGCTCGGCTTTGCCGCTTCGCTAGTCGAAGAACGTTGTGCTATTCATATCGCTCCTTTTTGTTTGGACATTAACTCAGAACTAGACCTTTGTG